>JBOHGD010000030.1:0-56974 GCA_050699955.1 Pseudonocardiaceae bacterium
GTGGGGACAGCCCGGCGTGGACGCGACACCGGAACCGCTACGAACCGCCGCCGCTGTCCCTGGCCGCGGAGGCTGAGTTCGCGGAGGCTGAGTTCGCGGAGGCTGAGTTCGCGGAGGCTGAGTTCGCAGAGGCTGGGTTCGCGCAGACCCGGCCGCGTGTCCCCTACGCCGAGCTGCACTGCCACTCTAATTTTAGTTTCCTGGACGGGGCCAGCCACCCCGAGGAGCTGGTCGAGGAGGCTGCCCGGCTCGGTTTGGACGCTATCGCGCTCACCGACCACGACGGCATGTACGGCGTGGTGCGCTTCGCCGAAGCAGCCCGCGAGCTGGGCATCAAGACGATCTTCGGGGCGGAGCTCAGCCTGGGCCTGACGGCGCCACAGAACGGGATTGCCGACCCGGAGGGTGAGCACCTGCTCGTGCTGGCCCGAGATCCCGAGGGATATCGCAGGCTCTCCCGGGTGATCAGTGACGCGCAGCTCCGTGGCCGGGAGAAAGGCAGGCCGGTCTACGACCTGGACGTGGTAGCAGCTGCCGCGGGCGGGCACTGGGTGGTGCTCACCGGCTGTCGCAAGGGGGCGGTGCGCCGCGCGCTGCGCCGCGAAGGCCCGGCCGCCGCGGCCGCCCAGCTAGGCAGGCTGACCGGGCTGTTCGGCGCGGAGCACGTCGTCGTCGAGCTCACCGTGCACGGCATCCCGGACGACACCGAACGCAACGACGAACTCGCCGCGCTGGCCGCAGCCGCCGGGTTGAGCACCGTCGCCACCACGGCCGCGCACTACGCCACCCCCTCCCGGCACCGGCTGGCCACCGTGCTTGCCGCGGTCCGGGCCCGGCGCAGCCTGGATGAGATGGACGGCTGGCTCCCGGCCGCGGCAACAGCACACCTGCGCTCCGGCGCGGAGCTGGCCGATCGGTTCGCCCGCTGGCCAGGAGCCGTCGAGCGGGCCGCCGCGCTGGGCCGGGAATGCGAGTTCGACCTGCACCTGGTGGCGCCGGACCTGCCGCCGTTCGACGTCCCCGGCGACCACACCGAAGCCGGCTGGCTACGCGAGCTCACCTGGCTCGGCGCGGCCACCCGCTACGGCAGCTACGACGAGCGTCCCGGTGCCTATCACCAGATCGAACACGAGCTGTCCGTCATCGAGGACAAGAACTTCCCCGGCTACTTCCTCATCGTGCGCGACATCGTGCGGTTCTGCCGGGAGGCCGACATCTTCTGCCAGGGCCGCGGCTCGGCCGCCAACTCAGCGGTCTGCTTTGCGCTGGGCATCACGAACGTCGACGCGGTGGCGATGGACCTGCTCTTCGAGCGGTTCCTCGCCCCGGACCGGGACGGCTACCCCGACATCGACCTGGACATCGAGTCCGACCGCCGCGAGGAGGTCATTCAGTACGTCTACCGCACCTACGGCCGGGACCACGCTGCCCAGGTCGCCAACGTGATCACCTACCGGGCCCGCTCGGCGGTGCGGGACGTGGCCAAGGCGCTGGGGTACTCGACCGGCACCCAGGACGCCTGGGGCAAGCAGATCGACCGGTGGGGGCCGCTCCGAGCCGCGGGTGGGGCCGCCGCCGCCGCCCCCGCCGCCGCTGCTGCCCCTGCCTCCCCCGCTGCTGATCTGGACGAGATCCCCGAGCCGGTCCTGGCGCTGGCCGCCGAGCTGGAGGGGTTTCCCCGGCACCTGGGTATCCACTCCGGCGGCATGGTGATCTGCTCCCGCCCGGTGGCCGAGGTCTGCCCGGTGGAGTGGGCCCGGATGCAGAACCGCTCGGTGGTGCAGTGGGACAAGGACGACTGCGCCGTTGCCGGCCTGGTCAAGTTCGACCTGCTCGGGCTCGGGATGCTCTCCGCACTGCACTACGCGGTCGATCTGGTGGCGCGCCACTACCGGCACCGGGTGCACCTCGCGGACCTGCAGCCCACCGACCCCGCCGTCTACGAGATGCTCGCCAGGGCCGACACGATCGGGGTGTTCCAGGTGGAGTCCCGCGCGCAGATGGCCACCCTGCCGCGGCTGAAGCCGAGGAAGTTCTACGACCTGGTGGTCGAGGTGGCGCTGATCCGCCCCGGCCCGATCCAGGGCGGCTCGGTGCACCCCTACATCCGCCGCCGCAACGGCCAGGAGGACTGGGACTACGACCACCCGCTGCTGGCGAACGCGCTGCGCAAGACGTTGGGGGTGCCGCTGTTCCAGGAACAGCTCATGCAGATGGCCATCGACGTCGCCGACTTCTCCGCCGCCGAGGCCGACGAACTGCGCCGCGCGATGGGCGCCAAACGGTCCACCGAGCGGATGGAACGGCTACGCGACCGGCTGTTCGAGGGCATGGCCCGGCACGGCATCACCGGCGGGCAGGCCGAGAAGATCTACGCCAAGCTGCTGGCCTTCGCCAACTTCGGTTTCCCGGAGAGCCACTCGATCAGCTTCGCCGCACTGGTCTACTACAGCGCCTGGTTCAAGCACTACTACCCGGCGGCGTTCTGCGCCGCGCTGCTGCGCGCCCAGCCGATGGGCTTCTACTCCCCGCAGTCGCTGATCGCCGACGCCAGGCGGCACCGCGTCATCGTCCGAGGCCCGGACGTCAACACCAGCGGGGTGTACGCCGGGCTGGAACCAGCCGCCGAGGGCGCGCCGGAGCAGGCGCTGCGGCTGGGACTGTGCACCGTGCGCACGGTGGGCGAGCCGCTGGCCACCCGGCTGGTGGCCGAACGCACCGCACACGGTCCTTACCGGGGCATCGCCGACGTCGCGAACCGGGTGACGCTGACCACCGCCCAGGCCGAGGCGCTGGCCACCGGCGGCGCGTTCGACCAGTTCTCCCCCGGGCGTCGCGAGGCGCTCTGGTCCGCGGGCGCGGCGGCCGCGCAGCGCCCGGACCGGTTACCCGGCATCGCGGTGGGTGTCGCCGCGCCCGCCCTCCCCGGGATGAGCCCGCTGGAGCTGGCCGCGGCGGACGTGTGGGCCACCGGCGTCTCACCGGGCAGCTTCCCCATCCAGTTCCTCCGGGCCGAGCTGACCGGCCTGGGTGTGCTGCCCGCCGCTGAGCTGGGGGAACGCCACGACGGGGAGCGGGTGCTGGTCGCGGGTGCGGTGACGCATCGGCAACGCCCGGCCACCGCGGGCGGGGTCACCTTCCTCAACCTCGAGGACGAGACCGGCATGGTGAACGTGATCTGCTCACCCGGTTTCTGGGTCCGGTACCGCACGGTGGTGCGGGCCTGTCCCGCGTTGGTGCTGCGCGGCAGGTTGCAGATCGCCGAGGGGGTGATCAACGTGATGGCCGAGCACGCGACCCCGCTGGACCTGCGGGTGCGCTCGACCTCCCGGGACTTCCGGTGAGCCAGTGGGTCCCGGGTACAGATTGATCGCCGTTAGGGTGCGTCCGGCACCAGAAAATGTCGTTCACCGCACACATACGGTGATCACGGGAGCAGGCTGACAAGGTGAGTGCGTGACGGCGACCGGCGATGAGGGCTACACCGGCCAGGTGTTCGCCGGCGGGGACTTCAGCGACGAGGGCTGCACCGGCCAGGACTTCGCCGGCCAGGACTTCAGCGGCGAGGACTTCGCCGGCCAGGACTTCAGCGACCAGGTGTTCACCGACCAGCAGTGGGAGGGGTGCTCCTTCGTCGAGTGCCGGTTCACCGACGCTGACCTGCGGGGGCTGCGCACCCGCAACTGCCGGTTCACCACCTGCGACTTCACCGGGGCCGACCTCGGCGTCTCGCGGCACCGCGCGACGGCGTTCCACACCTGCACCTTCCAGCGCGCCGTGCTGGCCGAGTCGGTGCTGGAGGGCTGCTCCCTGCTGGGCAGCACGATGAGCCGATGCCGGCTGCGGCCGTGGACGCTGCGCGAGGTCGACCTGAGCCTCACCGCGCTGGGTGGCGCCGATCTGCGGGAGGTGGTGCTGGCGGGGCTGCGGATGACCGAGGCGAACCTGGTGGAGACCGACCTGCGTGGTGCCGACCTCTCCGGAGCCGACCTGACCGGGGCGCGGGTGCTGGGCGCTCGGCTGGAGGGCGCGGACCTGCGCCGAGCCCGGCTGGACGCCGACGCGCTGGTGCAGGCACGGCTGGCCGGTGCCCGGATCGACGTGGACACCGCGATCCGCTTCGCCGTCGCCAACGGGCTGCGCGTGGACCTGGGCGCGGACCCTGGATCATGAACAGGTCCGGCGCCGGGATCGCGGTGGCCGTCGGAATCGGGATGGCGATGGCCGTCCAGGCCCGGATCAACGGTGAGCTCGGCAGGCGGATCGACGACGGCCTGGTCGCCGCCCTGCTGTCCTTCCTCGGCGGGCTGGTGCTGCTGGTGCTGCTGGCCGCGGCGCTGCCGCAGATGCGCACGGGGTTGCGCAGGGTCGGCGAGGCGTTGCGGGATCGGCGGCTGCGGCCCTATCAGCTGCTCGGCGGGATCTTCGGGGCGTTCCTGGTGGCCTGCCAGGGGCTCACCGTCGCCGCCGTCGGCGTTGCGGTGTTCACCGTCGCGGTCGTGGCCGGGCAGGCGGCCAGCAGCCTGCTGGTGGACCGGGCCGGTGTCGGGCCGGGCGGACCACAGGCCGTCACCGTCAACCGGATGGTGGGTGCGGCCCTCGCGCTGGCCGCGGTGGTGCTGGCCGTGTCCGACCGGATCGGCGCGCCGCGAGCCCTGTGGCTGGTGGTGCTGCCCGCGCTCGCCGGGGTCGGCATCGCCTGGCAGCAGGCGGTGAACGGACGGGTCGGGGCCGCCGCCCGCGACGAGCGGTATCCGCTGTCCGCGATGCTGCCCGCCGCACTGGTCAACTTCGGGGTGGGCATGCTCGCCCTCGTGCTGGTCACGGCGGTGGAGCTGCTGATCCGCGGGCTGCCCGGCCCGCTACCCGGGCAGCCATGGCTCTATCTCGGTGGCCCGTTAGGCGTGTTGATCATCGGTGCCGCCGCCGTGATCGTCCCGATCACCGGGGTACTTCTGCTGGGGCTCGGGGCGGTGGCCGGGCAACTCGTCGGGGCGTTGCTGCTGGACTGGTTCGTGCCCGCGGGTGACGGCCACCTCACCGTCACCACCCTGATCGGTACCGCGCTCACCCTGCTGGCGGTCCTCGTGACCGCGCTGCCGACCGCGTTGCCCGGGCGACCCCGGGCGCCGAAAGTTCGGACCTGAGCCGCGATGCGAGGATGCCACCTGTGAGCGCCACCGTTCTCGACGGCAAATCGACCAAGGACGAGATCTTCGCGGATCTGCGGACGCGAGTGCAGGCCCTGCGGGCGGTCGGCGTGGTCCCCGGGCTGGGGACGGTCATCGTCGGTGACGATCCGGGTTCGCACACCTACGTGCGCGGCAAGCACAACGACTGCGCCGAGGTCGGCATCGCCTCGATCCGCCACGAGCTCCCGGCCGGTACCAGCCTGGCCGAGCTGTTCAGCGTGATCGACGGGCTGAACGCCGATCCCACGTGTACCGGCTACCTTGTCCAGCTCCCGCTTCCCGGCGGCCTGGACACCGGCGCCGTGCTGGAACGGGTCGACCCGGCCAAGGACGCCGACGGCCTGCATCCGGTGAACCTGGGCCGGCTGGTGCTCGGGGAGCCGGGGGCGGCTGGATGGTCACCACTGCCCTGCACCCCGCACGGGATCGTCACGCTGCTGCGCCGCTTCGACGTGCCGCTGGCCGGGGCGCGGGTCACGATCGTGGGTCGCGGCGTCACCGTCGGCCGCCCGCTGGGGCTGCTGCTCACCCGGCGTACCGAGAACGCCACGGTGACGCTGTGCCACACCGGTACCCGGGACCTGGCCGCTGAGGTGTCCCGGGCCGACATCGTGGTGGTGGCCGCCGGACGGCCCGGCCTGGTCACCCCCGACATGGTCAAGCCGGGAGCCGCGGTGCTGGATGTCGGGATCACCCGCACCGATGCCGGACTGCGCGGCGACGTCGATCCGGCGGTGGCCGAGGTCGCCGGGTATCTGGCCCCGGTTCCCGGCGGAGTAGGGCCGATGACCAGGGCGATGCTGCTCACCAACGTGGTGGAGGCGGCCGAACGGACCAGTGAGCCATGACCGAGCGGACGGACTGGCGGGCCCAACTGGGTTTCGGTGCGATCCTGCTCGTGATGCTGGTCGCCCTGGTGCGTATCGTCCAATACCACTGGCGGGAAGGTGCTGCGATCATCGGCGGTGCCCTCCTGCTCGCGGCGGGGTTGCGGGCGGTGCTCTCCACCGAGCGAGCCGGCCTGCTCGCCATCCGCTGTCGCGGACTGGACGTGCTCACCTACAGCGGGTTCGGCCTGCTCGTGCTGGCCCTCTCGCTGACCATCACCGGGGGCCCGCTGACCGACGGCTGAGGCGACCGGAGTTGGTAGCCTCGCCGGCGTTGCCGGCAGAAATGGCTGCCGGCAGAAATGGCTGCCGGCAGCAAGAGTTGCGGGCAGAAAGGATTGCGTCCACGAATGGCACGTTCCGGGAAGGTCGCCGTCATCGGAGCCGGTTTCTACGGCTCGACGACGGCGCAGCGGCTGGCCGAGTACGACGTCTTCGACACCGTCGTGCTCACCGACATCGTCGAGGGCAAGCCGGAGGGCCTGGCGCTGGACATGAACCAGTCGCGGCCGGTGGAGGGCTTCGAGACCACGGTGGTCGGCCAGACCACCGGCCGGGACGGGTCGGGCTATCAGGCCATCGACGGCGCCGACGTCGTCGTGATCACCGCGGGGCTGCCCCGCAAGCCCGGGATGAGCCGGATGGATCTCATCGAGACCAACGCCGGAATCGTCCGGCAGGTCGCGGAGAACATCGCGCGCCATGCCCCGGATGCGGTGGTGATCGTGGTCTCCAACCCGCTGGACGAGATGACCGCGCTGGCCCAGATCGCCACCCGGTTCCCGCGCGAGCGGGTGCTGGGCCAGGCCGGGATACTCGACACCGCCCGGTTCACCAACTTCGTCGCCGGGGAGCTCGCCGTGCCGGTGTCCTCGGTGCGCACACTGACCCTCGGCTCGCACGGCGACACCATGGTTCCGGTGCCCAGCGCCTGCACGGTGAACGGCACACCGCTGACCGATCTGCTGCCCGCCGACCGGATCGAGGACCTGGTCACCCGCACCCGCAACGGCGGTGCCGAGGTGATCGCCCTGCTCAAGACCGGGTCCGCCTACTACGCGCCCTCGGCGGCCGCGGCCCGGATGGTGCGCGCGGTGCACGAGGACTCCGGTGCCGTGCTGCCGGTCTGCGCCTGGGTGGACGGCGAGTACGGCATCTCCGGTGTCTACCTGGGCGTCACCGCCGAGCTGGGCCGGGTCGGCGTGCGCCGGGTGGTGCAGACCGAGCTGACCGAGGACGAGCTCGCCGAGCTGCGCAAGGCCGCCGAGGCCGTCCGGGCCAAGCAGGCCGACGTGCAGCACCTGTGATGCCCGCGCCCCTGTGGACAACCCGTGAGTGGCGATACGAGTCATAGCTCGCATCGCCACTCACAAGCCCGACGAAGGAGGGCACAATGATCAAGGTAGTGGGGACCGTCGTCGAGCTCGACGGTGACGAGATGACCCGGATCATCTGGCGGTTCATCAAGGACAAGCTGATCCACCCCCATCTCGACATCGCCCTCGAGTACTACGACCTGGGCATCGAGCGCCGGGACGCCACCGACGACCAGATCACCGTCGATGCCGCGCACGCCATCGCCAGGCACGGGGTGGGCGTCAAATGCGCCACCATCACCCCCGACGAAGCCCGGGTCGAGGAGTTCGGCCTGAAACAGATGTGGCGCTCGCCCAACGGCACGATCCGCAACATCCTCGGCGGCGTGATCTTCCGCGAGCCGATCGTCTGCTCGAACGTCCCCCGCCTCGTGCCCAGCTGGACCAAGCCGATCATCATCGGCCGCCACGCCTACGGTGACCAGTACCGTGCCACCGACTTCAAGGTCCCCGGGCCGGGCACCGTGACCATCACCTACACCCCCGACGACGGCGGAGCACCGCTGGAGTTCGAGGTGGCGAGGTTCCCGGAAGGGGGCGGTGTCGCCCTCGGGATGTACAACTACCGCAGGTCCATCGAGGACTTCGCCCGGGCATCGCTGCGCTACGGCCTGGCCCGCGGGTACCCGGTGTACATGTCGACCAAGAACACGATCCTCAAGGCCTACGACGGCATGTTCAAGGACGTGTTCGCCGAGATCTTCGAGTCCGAGTTCAAGGCCGACTTCGAGGAGGCGGGCCTGACCTACGAGCACCGGCTGATCGACGACATGGTGGCCGCCTCGCTGAAATGGCCCGGCGGTTACATCTGGGCCTGCAAGAACTACGACGGTGACGTGCAGTCCGACACCGTCGCGCAGGGCTTCGGCTCGCTCGGTCTGATGACCAGCGTGCTGTTGACGCCGGACGGCCGGATCGTCGAGGCGGAGGCCGCGCACGGCACCGTCACCCGGCACTTCCGGCAACACCAGCAAGGCAAGCCCACCTCGACCAACCCGATCGCGTCGATCTTCGCGTGGACCGGTGGGCTTAAGCACCGCGGCAAGCTGGACGGCACCCCGGAGCTGATCGGCTTCGCCGAGAAGCTGGAGCAGGTCTGCGTCGGCACCGTCGAGAGCGGCAAGATGACCAAGGACCTCGCCCTGCTCGTCGGCGGTGACACCCCGTTCCTGACCACCGAGGAGTTCCTCGACGAGATCGACCAGGGGCTGCGCGAGGCCATGGCCGGCTGACGGCCGGGCTGGGTGACGCTCGGGCTGGGTGACGGCCGGGTTGGGTGACGGCCGGGTTGGGTGACGGCCGGGTTGGGTGACGGCCGGGCCTGGTTAGGCTGCGCCGGTGCTGACCGTGTCGAGTGTCAACGTCAACGGACTGCGGGCCGCGGGGCGTAAGGGAGTGCCGGAATGGCTCGCCGCCAGTGCCGCCGATGTGGTGTGCCTGCAGGAGGTCAGGGCCGATCTCGCGGCCCTGCCGGAAGAGTTGCGGGAGCCCACCGGCTGGTTCGCGGCACACGCACCGAGCGAGCTCAAGGGCCGCTGCGGGGTGGCCGTGCTCAGCCGGACCGAGCCCGAAGCGATCCGGGTCGGGTTCGGCGAGCCGGAGTTCGACGACTCAGGGCGTTACCTGGAGGTCGACCTGCCCGGGCTGACCGTGGGCAGCCTCTACCTGCCCAAGGGCGAGGCCGGTACCGAGCGGCAGCAGGGCAAGGAGCGGTTCATGGCCGCGTTCCTGGACTATCTGACCGAGCGGCGGGAGAAGGCGGCCGCCGAGGGCCGCGAGGTGCTGGTGTGCGGCGACTGGAACATCGCCCATCGTGAGATCGACCTGAAGAGCTGGAAGACCAACCGGGCGAGCTCGGGTTTCCTGCCGCAGGAGCGGGCCTGGCTGGACCGGCTGTTCGGCGAGGCCGGGTATGTCGATGTGGTCCGCGCGTTGTGCCCCGGCCAGGCCGGGCCCTACACGTGGTGGTCCTACCGCGGCCGGGCCTTCGACAACGACGCCGGCTGGCGGATCGACTACCACGCGGCGACCCAGGACCTGGCCGCAACCGCCGTGTCGGCGGAGGTGGAGCGGGCTCCGAGCCATGGCCTGCGCTGGTCCGATCACGCGCCGGTCACGGTGGCCTTCGACCTGAGCCGCCTGGATCTGAGCCACCTAAACCGGCCCTGAGCTGCGGAAACTCTGAGTCTAGGTCAAGCCGGACCCCAGGTCACGAGCCCTGGTCCTTACGACGGTCCTCAGCGATCTTGCGCAACTCCTCGCGGACCTTGTCGAGATCGAACCGATACTGACCACCGGGTGTCGTCAGGGTTGGGACGATCCATCCCTCCCGCACGTACCGGGCGATCGTCTGCCGAGACAGGCCCAGCGCGTCCGCAACCTCACTGCTTGTGAGGAGTTGCCGCTGCACCATCTGCCGACCGTAAGCAGCCCATATGTTCCCCACTGGTCGACTGCACCCGATAATACGTATACTCTTGATATTCCGTATGAGTCAGTTGGAACGGTTGGAGGGGGTAGCGGTGTTGGGATGGCGAGAGTGGCTGGCTGCTGAGTGGATCATTGCCAGGTCCGCGCTGCGCGGTGCCAGACGGTCCCGCGGGGGGTGCCACCGTGGCTGAGTGCGATCCCCGGGACACGCAGCTGGCGATCGTGGCCAGGCGGCTTCAGTGGGAGCTGGACGAAGCGGCCTACGCACTGCCGAAAGGCCTGTACAACACGGCTAGGTACCTAGAGCTCGCAGTAGCACTGGAGGCGGTGGCCGAGATGCTCAGAGCGCAGGCAGAACACCGGCTGACCGCCGAACCTCGGCATCAGCGAGCGGCCATAGAGCCTGCCGTCCATCGAGTACCGGAGTGGAATCATCACACGCCCCGGTGACCGTGTGTTACGGCCGTTGACTACGTTCCGCGCTGCTGGGATCGGGCGCTCCGACTAACGTACCCATCATGTCGGAGACAACTCCGCAGCAAACGGAGCAAACGGACCGGAAGGCAGCACCGCAGCCGGGTTTGCTCGAGCGGTACCGGCAGCGTTACCCGTGGCTGGATCACCTGGTACGGGGCGGGGAGGCCTACACCCGCAACCACGGCGACCACTACGCCGCCGCGATCACCTACTTCAGCGTGCTCTCGATGGTGCCGCTGCTGATGATCGCTTTCGCGGCCGCGGGTTTTGTGCTGGCCGGTGACCAGCATCTGTTGAGTGAGCTGCAGGCGCAGATCAAGGCAGCGGCGCCGCCGGGGCTCGGTGAGCTGCTCAACCAGATCGTCGACGCGGCCATCAAGTCCCGCAGCAGTGTCGGGATCGTCGGGTTGCTGCTCGCGCTGTACTCCGGGCTGGGCTGGATGAGCAACCTTCGCGACGCGCTGACCGCCCAGTGGGACCAGCGGCAGGAACCGCAGGGCTTCCTGCGCACCAAGGTGATGGACCTGCTGGCGCTACTCGGGCTGGGGCTCGCCCTGGTGGTGTCCTTCGCGCTGACCGGAGCGGGCACCGCGTTCGCCGGCGTCCTGCTGGACCTGGCCGGCCTCGGTCATCTGCTCTGGGCCAGGTTGGCATTTTACCTGCTGGCCCTGGTGGTGTCCCTGGTCGGTATGTGGCTGGTGTTCCTCTGGATCATCGCGCGGCTGCCGAGGGCGCCGGTCCCGCTGCGCAGCGCCATCCGCGGCGCGGCGATCGCCGCGGTCGGCTTCGAGGTGCTCAAACAGGTCTTCGCCATCTACCTGGACAGCGTCGGCGCCAGCCCCACCGGGCGGATCTTCGGCCCGGTGATCGGCCTGATGGTGTTCGCCTACTTCGTCTCCCGCTTCCTGCTGTTCATCACCGCATGGGCGGCGACCGCCGTGGAGAATCGGCGGCAGGCCGGATACACCCTTGCCGCCGGCTCCGGGTCATCCCCGATGCGCGGGGATGCCACTGTGGTGTGAACTGGTCTCGACGGCGGGACTACAGGAGGTAGTTATGCAGACCCTGATCAAGGTGCTCGGGATCATCGCGTTGGTCTGGATCGGGTTCATGGTGCTGGGCTGGGTGTTCAAGGCGCTGTTCTGGGTCCTGGTGATCGGCGCGGTGCTGTTCGTCGGCTCCGCCGCGTACGCCGCACTGAAGAGCAAGGACCGCGACGCGCTACCCCGGTGAGTGCCGGGGTTAGCCGGTAGGGGGACGGCCAGCGGCACGCCCGCATCATTGGCGAGCACCGCATCATGAAGTACGCGAGCCCGACCCGGCCAGCACCCGCCGGATCAGGTGCATCGCGAGCGTCACCGATCGGTCGCGGATCTCGGCGCGGTCCCCGGGCAGGACCGGGTCGCGGGCCAGTACCGCGCCGTCCCCGGTGGTCACGCAGATGCACACATAGCCGACCGGCTTGGCCTCGGTGCCGCCACCGGGGCCTGCCACGCCGGTGATCCCGCAGCCGATGTCGGCGCCGAAGCGGTCCCGCGCACCGTCCGCCATGGCCCTGGCCACCTGCGGGGACACGGCTCCGTACAGTGTGATCAGCTCGGCGGGCACGCCGAGCAGCCCGGTCTTGGCGGTGTCGGAGTAGGCCACCACGCCACCGGCGACATAGTCCGACGACCCGGGCCGCTCGGTGCACCGGGCGGCCAGCAGCCCGCCGGTGCACGACTCCCCGAACCCGGCCAGGTGCCCCTGCAGCAGCCCGGCCAGCTGGTCGTCCAGGGAACTGCCGTCGGTGGAGAAGAGATACCGGGAGTGCCGGGCGGTGATCTGGTCGACCAGCGCCGTGCGGACCGCCTCGGCGCCCGGCCGGTGCCGGATGTCGACCTCCAGCTCGGCGCGCCGCAGGCAGGTGGTGATCTCCAGCGGTGTCAGGTCCAGCGTCGCGCCCACGTCGCGCAGCGTCGCCGCGATCTCCGACTCGGGCAGTCCGAACAGCCGCAGCCGCGTCGCCTCGAAGGGCCGGGCCCGCTTCAGCACCGCACGGGCGGGCTGGGTGCTCAGCGCGCCAGGCCACATCGTCTGCAGCTCCCGGGGCGGGCCCGGGAGCACGATGACCGTCGGCCCCCCTTCGACCGGGACCACCAGCCCGGGGGCCGTGCCCACCGGGTCGAGGGTCTCGGCGCCACGGGGCACCATCGCCTGCTTCCGGTTCGCCGTCTGCAGGGCGTCCTGGCTGAAGCCCGCCAGGTGGCCGAACCGGGCGAGGATGGCCGCGATCTGTGCTTCCATCGCCTCGTCGAGCTTCAGCTCCAGACCGGCGAACCCGGCCACCACCTCGACGGTGAGGTCATCCGCCGTCGGGCCGAGACCTCCGCTGGTGACGATCAGGTCGACGCCCTGGCCGGCCAGGAAGTCCAGGGCCGCACGCAGGTCCTCGGGCCGGTCCCCGACGCAGAGCAGGTGGGCCACCTCGACGCCCAGCTCACCGAGTCGCTCGGCCAACCAGGGGCCGTTCCGATCAGTGATTTTGCCGCTGAGCAGCTCCGTCCCGGTGACCACGATCCCAGCCCGGACACCCCGCTCGTCGTCGCTCACGTACGGCACGCTAGCGCTGCGCGGTGCCTGCCTCGCCACCTGGCCCATGACGTTGACCGCAGCCTTTCCCGCCGCCGCTCTTCCCGGGCGCTGCGTACTCCCGTATGAACATCATGAGCAGGACGTGGTCGGGGCTACCACGGGGGCGCAGCGGCGGGTGCCGCTGGGGCGCGCATGGAGGATGGGGAGGCCACCATGAGGTTGCAGCGGGCCGCGGGCGCAGGCGCTCCCGGCGCTCCCGGCGCGGACGAGCCAGGGCTGATCGGGGCCGACGACATCCAGACCCCGTCCTGGGCGAAGGTGGACGAGACGATCCTCGGCGCGGGCATGGGCCGGATGGTGCGCGCGGCGCCGGTTGCGCTGGGCCTGCTGGTGCGCCTGGCCTGGCAGACCTCCCCGCGTTTGACGTTGCTGGCCGCTGGTGCGGAGCTGCTGGTCGGATGCGTCACGGCGTTCGGGCTACTGGCCACCGCCAACGTCTTCACCCAACTACTGGAGCATGGCCCGACCCCGCAGCGAGTGGTGGCGGCGTTGCCCGCGCTGGCCATGGTCACGGTGTCCTACGCGGCTCGGGGGCTGCTGGACGCGGCGGCCGGGGCGGTGCTCGCGGTGCTGGGTCCCCGGGTGGAGCTGGGCGCCCAGGACGAGCTGCACGCCGCGGTGATCGGGGTGGAGCTGGTCGCGTTCGATGACGCGGATTTCGTGGAGCTGATGCGCCGGGCGTCCACGCAGGGGCTCAACAGCGTCCGGCAGGGGGTCAACGATGCCGGCGACCTGTTCAGCTCCGTGATCTCGGTCGCGGCGGCCATCATCACCGCCGGCCTGCTCAACCCCGTGCTGGCCCCGGTGGTACTGCTGGCCGCGGTGCCCAACGGATGGGCCAGCGTGCGGGCGGCGAGGCTGTCCTACGAGTCGTTCCTCCGGATGATCTCGCGCAGGCGCAGGCTGGGCATCACCAGTGAGATGATCATCAGCCGGTACGAGGCGGCCGAGATCCGGGCCTTCACCGCACAGGACATCCTGCTGGGCGAACACCGGCGGATCGCCGCCCAGCTGTGCGCCGAGACCGTCCGGGTCGAGCATCGCAAGACCGCGACTCGGCTGGCCGGACGTGGCCTGGCCGGGATCGGTGCCGCGCTGGCCTACGGCGTGCTCGGGTTGCTGCTCTACATCGGGGCGATGCCGCTGGCGTTGGCCGGCGCGGCGGCGGTGGCGATGCGCACCGCGAGCGCGGCGGTGTCCACCTCGATATTCGCCGCCAACCGGCTCTACGAGCACAGCTTCTACCTGGAGCTGCTCACCAAGTGCCTGGCCGAGGCCCACCGTCAGCACCGCCCCGGGCCGGTGCTGACGCTCCCGCGCGCGCCACAGCTCATCGAGGTCCGGGACGTGTCCTTCACCTACCCCGGGCAGGACGAGCCGGCTCTGGCACAGGTGAACCTCACCATCCGGCGCGGCCAGGTCGTCGCGCTGGTCGGGGAGAACGGCTCCGGCAAGTCCACCCTCGCCAAGGTCATCACCGGCCTGTACCTGCCCGACCAGGGACGGGTGAGCTGGGACGGGGTCGACATCGCCCGGGTCGATCAGGGCGAGCTGCACTCGCATATCGCCGTGGTGCTGCAGAACCCCGCCGAATGGCCGATGACCGCCGAGAACAACGTCCGCATCGGCTGCATCGAGCGGGTTGATCCCGACGGCACCGTGCTCGCCGCCGTCGCGGCGGAGTCCGGTGCCGACGCCGTCGTCGCCGAGCTCGCGGACGGCTGGAACACCGTGCTGTCCCGGCAGTTCCAGAACGGGCAGGATCTCTCCGGCGGGCAGTGGCAGCGGATCAGCGTCGCCCGGGGCCTCTATCGGGACGCTCCCCTGCTGGTGGCCGACGAGCCGACCGCCGCGATGGACGCCCGGGCCGAGTTCGCCGTGTTCCAGTCCCTGCAGTCGTTGAGCCGGGTGGGCGGACCGGCCGACCCGGACGGCTCGGCGCCGACTCGGACCACGCTGCTGATCACCCACCGGCTGGCCAACATCCGGCACGCCGACCAGATCGTGGTCCTCGATCGCGGCCGGGTCACCGAGCAGGGCACCCACGATGAACTGATGGCCCTCGGTGGTGGTTATCACGAGTTGTTCACCCTGCAGGCCCAGGCCTACCTCGACGAGGAGCACGCCCCGCTCAGTCCGCTCGCGCAGTCCGGATGAGGGCCGGGCATGGGGGGCGGACACGGCGGGCTACGTTCGGCGGCGCTGGCGCAGCACCAGGGCCACGAGCACGGTCAGCACGAGAACCGCCGCTGCGAGCCACAGCAACCCCTTGACCAGCCCGTCGCGATCGAGAGGGCCTCGCTGAACCGCGGCACCGGCACCGGCTGGGGCGACCTGAGCTGCGGTGGGGGTCTGGGCCTGCCGCGAGCCGGCGGGCGGTCCCGGGGCCACCAGCTGCCCGACCGAGTTGCCCCGGGGCAGAGCGAATCCGTAGTCGAGCAGCCGGGCCGCCTGGTCCACCATCAGCACCGGCCGTTGCTCACCGCGCATCAGCGACACGATCAGGGTCCGCCCGCCCCGCACCGCGCCCGCGACGAAGGTGTGCCGGGCGTCGTCGGTGAACCCGTTCTTGCCGCCCAGCACGCCGCGGTAGTCCTCGTAGAGCAGCTTGTCGTCGTTGCTGACCACGAACCCCGGCCGTCCGGGGTAGCCGGGAAAGTCCGCCTGCCGGGTGCCCAGCAGCTGGACCAGCAGCGGGCGGCTCAGCACGTGGCCGAACACCAGCGCCAGGTCATAGGAGGACGTGCTCATCCCCGGGCCGTCCAACCCGGACGGGGTGGCGGCGTGGGTGTCCAGCGCGCCCAGCCTGGCGGCCAGATCGTTCATCTGCCGGACGGTCGCGGGCACCCCGCCCAGCTGCTCGGCCAGGGCGTGTGCCGCGTCGTTGCCGGAGACCAGCACCAGACCGGTGAGCAACTGCCGGACGGTGTACTTGCCCCCCGGGCCGATACCCACCCGGCTGCCCTCCTGGTCGGCGTCGGCCAGCGTGCCGGTCACCACCCTGTCGGCGGGTAGCCGGTCGACGGCCAGCAGCGCGGTCAGCAGCTTGATCGTCGACGCGGGGCGTTGCCGGCCGTGCGGATCCTTGGCGGCGAGCACCTCGCCGGATCCGGCGTCGGCCAGCACCCAGGACGTGGCGTTGATCCCGTCCGGGAGGGCAGGTGCACCGGCGGGCAGGATGATCCCGCACTCGCTCATCCGGGGCCCGCCCACCGGTTGGTCCGGAACCGGCACCGGCGTGGGGGCCGGGGTGCCGGGAGCGGGCACCTCGGAGAGGTCGACCGGCGCGGGTGGGGCGTACCGGTACGGACATCCCGAGGTGTCCGGCGTGGTCGCCGTGGGCGTGGTCGGCGGGGTGGTGGGCTGGGCGTAGCCGGGTACCGTGCCGAGCAGGGTCGTCAGACCGAGCGCGGCCACCAGGGCCGCGACGGTTCTAGGCCGGATCGTGCGCACCGGCCGGACCCTAGCGACCAACTCACCCTGCGCACGGTGCAGGACACTATCGGTCGTGGACTTCATCCCCTCGGTGGACTGGGACGCGCTGCGGGCCGCCGCGGTGGCGGCCGCGGCGCTGGCCTACTGCCCGTACTCCGGTTTGCGGGTGGGTGCCGCGGCACTGTGCGACGACGGCCGGGTGGTGACCGGATGCAACGTGGAGAACGTCTCCTACGGTCTTTCGCTGTGCGCCGAGTGCACGATGGCCGGGCAGCTACGGCTCTCCGGTGGCGGCCGGTTCGTGGCGGTCGCCTGCCGATCGGGCACCGCTGACCTGCTCATGCCGTGCGGACGATGCAGGCAGGTGCTGCACGAGCTCGGCGGGCCGGACTGCCTGCTGGACACCCCGCGGGGAGTGCGCCCCTTGCACGAGCTGCTGCCGGATGCCTTCGGCTTGAGCGAGCCATGACCGCGGTCGACGTGATCCGCACCAAGCGCGACGGCGGGCGGCTGAGCGACGAGCAGATCGGGTGGGTGGTCGACGCCTACACCCGGGGTGTGGTCGCCGACGAGCAGATGGCTGCGCTGGCGATGGCGATCCTGCTGAACGGCATGGACGGAGCCGAAACGGCCCGCTGGACCCTCGCCATGATCGAGTCAGGGGATCGGCTGAGCTGGGACGACCTGGACGGGCCGACCGTCGACAAGCACTCCACCGGCGGCGTCGGCGACAAGATCACCCTGGTGTTGGCGCCGCTGGTCGCGGCCTGCGGTGCCGCCGTCCCGCACCTGGCCGGGCGCGGGCTGGGGCACACCGGGGGGACACTGGACAAGCTGGAGTCGATCCCCGGCTGGCGGGCCGGGCTGGCGATGGACGAGATCACCACGCAGCTGCGCGACGTCGGCGCGGTGGTGGCCGCACCCACCGAAGGACTGGCACCCGCCGACCGCAAGCTCTACGCGCTGCGCGACGTCACCGGCACCGTCGAGTCGATCCCGCTGATCGCCAGCTCGATCATGAGTAAGAAGATCGCGGCCGGCGCCAGTGCGCTGGTGCTGGACGTCAAGGTCGGCTCCGGTGCCTTCATGAAGACCCCCGCCCTGGCTCGCGAGCTCGCCGAGGCGATGGTGCGGATCGGCCGGGCGCACGGCCTGCGGGTGAGCGCCGTGCTCACCGACATGGCGACGCCGCTGGGCAGCGCCGTCGGCAATGCACTCGAGGTGGCGGAGGCGGTCGCGGTGCTGCGCGGCGGCGGCCCCGCCGACGTCGCCGAACTCACCGTCACACTGGCCGGGGAGATGCTGAGGCTGGCCGGGATCTCGGATGCCGACCCGGCGGCGGTGCTCGCCTCGGGCGCGGCCTACGACACGTGGTGCCGGATGATCCGGGCCCAGGGCGGCGACCCGACGGCGCCGCTGCCGATCGCCGGACACATCCACCGGGTGCCGGCCGCGACGGCAGGCGTGCTGTGCGGACTGGACGCCTACGCGGTCGGCGTCGCCGCCTGGCGCCTCGGCGCAGGCCGGGCACGCAAGGAGCATCCCGTCCAGCCCGCGGCCGGGGTGCGCTGCCTGGTCTCACCGGGCGAGCCGGTGGCGGCCGGGCAGCCCGTACTGGAGCTGCACACCGACACACCGCAGGCCGTGTCCGCCGCACTGGACGCACTGCGTGGTGCCGTCCAGATCGGCACGGATGCCGCGGTGCGCGGCCCGCTGGTGCTCGACGTGCTCCGCTGAGCGGCGTGGCTCAGGACGCGGCGGCTTCCTCGGCGCTCATGTCCTGATCATCGGAGTCCCTGGACTTGGTGGCGGGCTTGCGGACCCGCCGCGGTGCCGGCCGCGGCGGGGGCGGTGGCGCGGGGGCGGCAGCGGTCAGCTGAGCCGCGGTCCCGCCCATGATGATCTCGGCGAAGGTGGCCATCGCCTCGTCCAGCTGGCCTGCGTGGCGCACCTCGGACTCCTCATTGGCCTGGCGGACCAGGTCGGCCAGCGAGTCGGCGTCCGGCCGGTGGGCGAGTGCGCCGTCCAGGGCGCCCAGCCGCTCGGACACCGTGCCGATCCGCCCCTCGACGACCTTCTCCAGCCCGTCCAGCCGGGCCGACAGGGTGTCCATCCAGGCCGTGACCATCTCCAGCGTGCCGCCCAGTGCCTCCAGCCGCAGGTGCGGATCGAGGTGGCTGGTCTGCGCGTCGAGTGCGCCGGACAGGCCGTCATGGGTGTCGCTGAGGCTGCTGCCCAGTTTGTCGGCGGTCTCGCTGAGGGACCGCTGCACGCCGTCGAGGTGCTCGTGGACGCCTTCGTCGACCTCCGCGAGGTGGCTGCGCAGACCCGTCTCGGCCGTATCGATCCGGTCCCGCACCGGGCCGTGCACGGCGGCGGGCAGTCCGTCCAGCCTGCCGTCCTGCTTGTCCAGGTGATGGTCCAGGTCGTCGATTCGCTTGTGCAGCCCGGCGATCCGATCCTCCAGGCCGTCCATCCGGCCCGCGACGCCCTCGAACCGGCCCGCCACGCCGTCCAGTCGCCCGCCGAGCTCGGCGAACGGGGCAGCCAGCTTGTCCACGATCGACTCGACGACGCGGGTCAGCGCGGTGATCGCGCTGTCCTGCCCGTCCAGCTTCGCCAGGGTCTCGTCCATTCGCTCGGCCAGCACGCTGACCTCGGTCCGGTCCGGCAGCTCGGAGAGACGCTTGCGGACCGAGCCCAGCGACTCCAGCGGGGCCAGCCGGGCATGAATCTCGTCGAGCGCGTCGAAGACCTGCTGCTGCTCGCTGTCCCGGATTTCAGCCGCGCGCATCAGCATGCTGCGCATTCGGTCGAACGATGTCGCGGAGTGGTTGTCGTTGCTCACGGGCTCGGCCTTAGGTGAGGGGAAAACGGACCGTGCGATGCGGGCGCAGCCTAGCCATCTCCCCCCCGGTTACGACAGTCGGCGGTGTCAGAAGGGATACGGTTGGCCGGTGGCGACCCCATTGACACCGGACAACCTGCGGAGCGCACCCAAGGTTCTGCTGCACGACCACCTCGATGGGGGGCTACGCCCCGCCACGGTGGCGGAGCTGGCCGAGCAGACCGGCTATCCGGGCCTGCCCAGCACCGACGTCGACGACTTGGCGGCCTGGTTCCGGGCCTCGGCTGCTTCCGGCACATTGGAGCGCTACCTGCAGCCTTTCGCGCACACCGTCGGGGTGATGCAGACCCCGGCCGCGTTGCACCGGGTCGCCGCCGAGTGCGCCGAGGACCTCGCCGCCGACGGGGTCGTCTACGCCGAGGTCCGCTTCGCGCCGGAGCTGCACACCGAGCGCGGGGTGCACCTCGACGAGGTGGTGGAGGCCGTGCTCGCCGGCTTCGCCGAGGGCCGCGAGCGGGCCGCTGAGCAGGGCGCTCCGGTGGGCGGACGGATCCGGGTGGGATGCCTGCTGACCGCGATGCGCCATGCCGCGCGATCCCGGGAGATCGCCGAGCTCGCGGTGCGCTACCGCGACGCCGGGGTGGTGGGCTTCGACATCGCGGGCGCCGAGGCCGGGTTTCCCCCCACCCGGCATCTGGACGCCTTCGAGTACCTGCGTCAGCAGAACTCGCACTTCACCATCCACGCCGGGGAGGCGTTCGGTCTGCCGTCGATCTGGGAGGCGCTGCAGTGGTGCGGCGCGGACCGGCTCGGTCACGGGGTGCGGATCGTCGACGACATCGTGATGGCCGCCGATGGCAGCGTGAAGATCGGCAGGCTGGCCGCCTATGTGCGGGACAAGCGGATTCCGCTGGAGCTCTGCCCCTCGTCCAATGTGCAGACCGGGGCGGCGGCTTCGATCGCCGAGCATCCGTTCGGCCTGCTGGCGGATCTGCGGTTCCGGGTCACCGTCAACACCGACAACCGGCTGATGTCGGGTTGCTCGATGTCCAGCGAGATGGCCGCGCTGGTGGATGCCTTCGGCTATGGATGGACCGATCTGCAGAGGTTCAGCATCAACGCGATGAAATCGGCCTTCCTGCCCTTCGACGAGCGGCTCGCGCTGATCGACGACGTGATCAAACCGGGCTTCGCGGTCCTGCTCGGCTGAGTGCCGGCTCGTCACGAGCGAGCACTCAGTGCACCCGCAGCCGATCCTCCAGGCCGCCGACCAGGGCGCGCCAGGCGTCCACCTCGGCGTCGAAGGGTGCGCTGGGCGCCAGTCTGGTCGGGTCCGGCCGGAGCACGAAGGACACCAGCCAGCCCAGCGGTGCTGAACTGGCCAGGGCCTCGTCTGCGGTCTCCGACCCGGCCCACTGCTCGGCGTCGGTGATCAGCTCCACGGCCAGGTCGAGCTGGACCGGGTCGACGGTTTCCGGGCCGTCGGCCAGATCGTCGGCCAGGCCGGCGAGCACATAGCAGTTGCCCTGGTCGACCGCTACTCGCAGCTCGCCGGCATTCGCCCGCTCCTCGACCTGCGGCCAGGTGGTCACCGCCTCGAGGTCGTGGTCCTCCGGATGACCCGCGAGATAACGGGCCAGCGTGCGCGGTGAGCTGAAGACGTCCAGGCGCCCGCCGCTGCCGAGGAAGACCGGTACGTCGTCGACGTAGCACCGCAAGGTGTAGTAGTCGCCCAGATCGCTGATGATCCGGATCGGATCGATGCCGATCTCGGACCAGAACGCCAGCGCGGGGTCGGCCGTGGCCTCGGTGGCTGCGGTGCTGTCGGTGGTGTCGGCATTCTCGGCGGCCTCGGCCTCGGCCAGCTCGGTCTCAGCGGTGGCCACCGCCGCCGGATCGACCTCCGGGGCGCGCACCACCCCGTCGACCGCGTCGAGCACGTCCTCCCAGCGTTGCGAGATCACCGTGCACATCTGTTCCCAGCGTCGGGCACCGTCCCGACCGCCGAAGCTCAGCACGCCGCCGTCGAGCAGATTGAACGCGGGGGCGGTGCCGAGCACCTCGTGCACCACGTCCAGACCGCAGACGTCGGCCAGCGAGCGCAGCACCGTCACGACCTCGGCCAGCTCACCGATCACCCAGGTGTCCGGCTCCTCGGCGACCAGCTCGGGTACCCCGACGAGGTCATAGCGGTGGGACTCCTCGGGCCGCAGGTCCGGCGCGGGCAGCCGCGGCACCAGCGGCCAGGCCGGGTGATCCACGAGATCGTGGTCGCCCGCCGTGCGCACGAAGCCGACCAGCTCCGCGACCTCGGTGAAGGCGAAGAGATCCGTTCCTGCACCGAGGAAGGCCTCCCATTCCTCGCCCTCCTCGCGCCACCGGGGCGCCCACAGCGTCACCAGGTCACCGGCGGTCAGGGAGAGCTCGATCGGCACGATGTCCTGAGCCATGCGCGGGAGCGTAGTGGTCGTGCGCGTAACAGTGTTCCGGCACCCGGTGTTCCGGCACTTCGGTGTTCCGCACTTCGGTGTTCCGCACTTCGGTGTTCCGGCACTTCGGTGTTCCGGCACTTCGGTGTTCCGGGCAGCGCCGCTCACGAACGCGGGTGCCACCCGGTCTTGATCTCCGTGAAGGCGCGCAACCGGCGGATGTCCGGCGTCCGGGTCCAGTCCGGTTCGGCGTCCGGCGCGGGCAGCACCCGCTTGACGGTGCCTGCCGCGGTCCGTTCCAGCTCGGCGCTGATCGACTGCGGGGCACCGCACAGGTCCAGGGCGTTGACGTCGGCGTGCGCGGCCAGCCACGGTGCCAGCTCGGCGGTGCGTCCGGTCAGGATGTTGACCACGCCGTCGGGCAGGTCGGAGGTGGCCAGCACCTCGGACAGGGTCACGGCGGGCAACGGCCGATTCTGGCTGGTCACGACGACCGCGGTGTTCCCGGCCGCGATCACCGGCGCCAGCACGCTGGCCAGGCCCAGCAGCGCGGAGGACTGCGGGGCGAGCACGGCGACGACGCCGATCGGTTCCGGGACACTGAAGCAGAAGTAGGGGCCCGCGACCGGGTTGACCGATCCCAGCACGGTCGCGATCTTGTCGGTCCAGCCCGCGTACCAGACCCATCTGTCGATGGTGGCGTCCACCAGTGCGGCGGCTCGCCGGGCCTGGCACCCCTCGGCGGTGGCGACCTCGGTGGTGAACTGCTCGCGCCGGCCTTCCAGCATCTCGGCGATTCGGTAGAGCACCTGGCCCCGGGTGTAGGCGGCGTCCTCCGCCCACCGGGCAACGGCCGCCCGGGCGGCCACCACCGCGTCCCTGGCGTCCTTGCGTGAGGCCTGCGCCGCGTTCGCCAGGAAGGTGCCGCGGTAGTCGGTGACCGGGTACACCCGCCCGGACTCCGAACGGGGGAAGGCTCCGCCCAGGTAGAGCTTGTAGGTCTTGGCCACCGGCAGCCGGTCGTCTGCCGTCGCCTGCCCGTCCTCGGCTACGGATGCCGGTTGGCCGTCCGCGGCGACGGGTGCTGACTGGTCGCCTCCGGCGACGGGTGCTGACTGGTCGGCTCCGGCGGTGGGTAGCCGGCCGTCTCCGGGCGTCGGGCTAGACATGAAGATACTCCGCCAGCCCGGCGCGGCCGCCCTCCCGGCCGATGCCCGACTCCCGGTAACCACCGAAAGGTGCGGTGGGATCGACCCGGTGGGCGGTGTTCGCCCACACCACCCCCGCCCGCATCCGCTGCGCGGCCCACAGCATGCGGGAACCCTTGTCGGTCCAGATGCTGGCGGACAGCCCGGCCGGGGTGTTGTTCGCCAAGGCGGCGGCCTCGTCCGGGGTGCGGAAGGTGAGCACCGGCAGCACCGGGCCCGCGACGTCCTCCCTGGCGATCCGCATCGCCTGGCTGACGTAGGAGAAAATGGTGGGGGAGTAGAAGAACCCCTGGCCGGGCAGTGGGGTTGGGCTGGTCCAGCGCTGTGCGCCGTCGGCGTCGGCGTTGTTCGCCAGCTCCCGGACCCGCGCCAGGCGGGCCCGGGAGCTGAGCGCTCCGACGTCGGTGTTCTTGTCCAGCGGGTCACCGACCCGCAGCGCGGCGGCTCTGGCGCGCAGCGCGGCGAGCACCTGCTCGGCGACCGACTCCTGCACCAGCAGCCGGGAGCCGGCGAACGGGCAGGCGAACGCGCCGGTCAGGATGCCGTCGACGGCCTGGTCGAGCGGGGCGTCGTCGAAGACGACGATGACCGAGGGACCGCCGAGTGCCAGGGTGAGGCTGCGACCTGTGCCCGCCAGGGTGCGCTTGACCTGCCTGCCCACCTCGGTAGAACCGGTGAACGTCACCTTGTCGAGGCCGTCGTGGGCGACCAGCGCGGCACCGATGTCGCCCGCACCGGGCAGCACGTTCACCACGCCGGGGGGC
Organism: Pseudonocardiaceae bacterium; assembly: GCA_050699955.1. Classification (GTDB taxonomy): domain Bacteria; phylum Actinomycetota; class Actinomycetes; order Mycobacteriales; family Pseudonocardiaceae. Next base: position 23,681 of record JBOHGD010000030.1, read on the forward strand.
AGGTCGGCCTGCTGGCAGATCTCGGCCAGCGCGAGCGCGCTCAGCGGTGTCGAGTCGGCAGGTTTGAGTACGACGGTGTTGCCGCAGGTCAGCGCCGGGGCGATCTGCCATGCGGCGATCAGCAGCGCAGCGTCGGGGGAGACGACCTGACCGGCGACGCCGAGCGGCCGGGGGTCGGGGCCGTAGCCGGCGTAGTCCAGCTTGTCCGACCACCCGGCGTGATAGAAGAAGTGCGCCGCCGCGGCGGGCACCTGCACGTCCCGGGATGCGGTGATCGGCGTGCCGGTGTCCAGGCTTTCCAGCACGGCGAGCTCGCGGGCCCGTTCCTGGACCAGCCGGGCGATGCGGAACAGGTACTTGGCCCGTTCCGTGCCGGGCATCCGGGACCACACCCTCTCGTAGGCCCGCCGCGCCGCCCGCACCGCGGTGTCCACATTGACCACGCTCGCCGTGCTCACCTCGGCGAGCACCTGCTCGGTGGCCGGGTTGATCGTCATGACCGGCTCGCCGCTGCCCTCGGTGAACCTGCCGTCGACGAACATCCGGTAGTGCGCTCTGAGCTTGGCGACCTCCCTGGACTCGAGGGCGGGCGCGTAGCTCCACTCCATCAGCCCACCGCCACGTAGTCGGTGCCGCTGTAGTGGCCGTCGAGCTGGGTGCGGCGCTGCATCAGCAGGTCGGCGAGCAGGCTCGAGGCGCCGAGGCGGAACAGTCGGGGGGTCAGCCACCGCGGCCCGGTGATCTCCCGCACCGCCACCAGATAGCGGATCGCGTCCTTGGTGGTGCGGATGCCACCCGCCGACTTGACCCCGCAGCGCGCCCCGGTCAGCTGGTGGAAGTCGCGGACCGCCTGCAGCAGCACGTGGGTGACCGGCAGGGTGGCGGCCGGCGATACCTTGCCGGTGGAGGTCTTGACGAAATCGGCACCGGCCAGCATCGCCAGCCAGCAGGCCCGCCGGACGTTGTCGTAGGTGGCCAGCTCGCCGGTCTCCAGGATCACCTTCAGCCGCGCGGGGTGTGCCCCGCCCGCGCACGCTGCCCTGACCGCGACGATCTCCTCGAAGACCTGCCCGTAGCGGCCGGCCAGGAAGGCACCGCGGTCGATCACCATGTCGATCTCGTCCGCGCCCGACTCGACGGCCAGCGCGGTGTCGGCCAGCTTGACCCGCAGCGAGGCACGACCGGAGGGAAACGCGGTGGCCACGCTGGCCACCCGGACCGGCGACCCGGCCAGTGCGCACACCGCCGTGGCGACCCGGTCGGGGTACAAGCACACCGCCGCCACCGGGGGCACCCCGGGCCGCCCCGAGTCCGGATGCCGGGCCGTGGCGCACAGTGCGCGCACCCTGCCGTCGGTATCGGCGCCCTCCAGGGTGGTCAGGTCGACCATCCGGATCGCGGTGTCGATCGCCCGCAGCTTGGCGCCTGCCTTGATGCTGCGGGTGGCCAGCGCCGCGGCGCGCGCCTGGAGCCCGGCCGCGTCCACGCCGGGCAGGCGGTGCAGGAACCGGCGCAGCGACGCGTCGTCCCGCGTCGCCGCGACCAGCTCACCGGGTAGTGCAAGCGTGGTGCCCACGTATCGGATTCTACGTTCGCCGCGGTTCCCGCCCGCCTGGTTCGACTGAACGGGTCGGCCGGCCGGGGGAGCTTCGTGAGTTCGCCCGATGATCGAACGGTACGAGGTGACTTTCCCGGTTTGGTGGCATTGCTCGATTTCGTCGAAATATTCGCGGATCCACGGACTGCGCAGCCATGACTTCACAGAGCTATGATGCCGATGGTGCCATCATGGCGGCCCCGCCTCAAAGGACTAGTATGGAAAACGAGTGACCAGTGGTTGAGTGGGATGAGATTCGGGCCGAGCACGTGCTGCTGGAGGACGACGACATCCTGGTGCTGAACAAGCCGGCGGGGATCTCGGTGCTGGGTGAACGGCACGAAACCGACCTCGTCAGATTGGCTCGGAAAGGAGGCGAGGAGCTGATCCCGGTGCACCGGATCGACAAGGTCACCTCGGGCGCGATCCTCTTCGCCAAGGATCTGGGTGTGCATTCCGACCTGACCCGGCAGTTCTCCCGCCGCTCGGTCGGCAAGGTGTACCTGGTGATCACCCGGTCGCACGGGCTACCCGAGCGCGGCACGATAGAGCTGCCCTTGAGCGTGGGGCGGAAAAGCCGGATCAGGGTGGCCGCCGCCCGCGACAGCATTACGGCCGACGAGCTGACGAACCACTGGTCGATCCCCCCTTCGGGGGTGTTCGAACATACCCGCAGTTATCCGTCGACCACCCACTTCTCCACGATCTGGTCGGATGAGTACAACAGTGTTCTGGCGGTCCGGCCGGTTACCGGGCGTCGGCATCAGATTCGCGTTCATCTGGCCTGGATCGGTCACCCGATCGAGGGTGACCCGTTGTTTCACAATAAAAGCGTGCAGCGCCGGGCCCGGACTTCGCTGCATTCCTGGCGGCTGGCATTCGATGCGGCCCGGCCCGGGGGTACTCGAGTTCAGGTGGAGGCAGCGCCGGGGGAGGACTTCTGGATCCCGATACTCGATCGGTTACCAGACCACGACCCTGCCGTCCTCATCGAGCGCGCTCGGCAGGCATGTGCGCAGCCGCCCGAACCAACTGTGTAGTGCTGGTTCACTCCGGCTCGGTCAGATCCGCTTCGGTGGGGCCGAACACCGGGATGGCTCGCAGGTACGGCGCCGGGTCAGCGGACCACTGCCAGGCGGCCATCTGGGCCCGGCTGCGCCTGCCGACCAGCGCGCGCCAGAACTCGTAGGCGTCGACGTCGACCGTCGTCGCGGGCTCACCGGAACCCACCGTGACCGATCGCGGGCCGGTGCGTGCCGGGCCGAGGTGGATGGTCCCGAAGTGGATGATCAGTGTGCCGCAGTGCTCCAGGTGCCGCAGCTGGCACGACATGGCGTCCAGGGATGCGCTCCAGGCCGGTTTCGGTGGCCGCCCGGCGTTGAGCGCACCCCGGATGTCGGCCTCGTGAGTGAGTACGTCGTGCACCATCGCGACCGGTATCTCCCGCGCGGCCAGCGCTTGTTCGGCGCGGTTGCCCGCGCGTTCCCATTCGCCGAGCACCGCGTCGAGGGGCCGGCCGCGGCGTTGCGCGACCTGCTCGGCGGTCTGTTCGTCGGTGGGCACCGTGGTGAGCAGGCCACTCGCCACGTCGGTGGCCACCGCGGCGAGATGGGCCACCGTGTCCGCGACGGACCACCGCGGACATCCGGGCACGATGCGGTCCCGCTGCTGCGCACTCACGGCGCGCACCAGAGCGGCGATGCGCGCGCGGGACTCGCGGTAGAGCGCGGCGTAGTCGGTCTCGGTCACGCTGGTTCTCCTCCTCCTGCATCCAGCACCCGGTCGGGGGCGCCCCGGTAGGGTGCGGTCACATGGACGTGCTGGTCGTCGACCACCCGTTGGCTCTGGCGCGGCTGACCGCCATGCGTGCGGCGACGACCGGAAACGCCGCCTTCCGGGTCGCATTGCGTGAGCTGACCATGATGCTGATCTACGAGGCCACCCGGGACGTCCCGGTCAGCATCGAGCCGGTGCAGACTCCGATGGGTGCCGCCACCGGGTACCGGCTCGCCGATCCACCACTGCTGGTGCCGGTGCTGCGGGCCGGGCTGGGGATGGCCGATCAGGCGCATGTGCTGATCCCGGAGGCGCAGATGGGTTTCGTGGGGGTGGCCCGCGACGAGCGCACGCTGCGACCGACCCCGTACATGGCGTCGCTGCCCGAGTCGCTGACCGGTAGGCCGGTCTTCGTACTGGACCCGATGCTGGCCACCGGGGGATCGATGGAGCACACGATCCGGATGCTGACCGGCCGGGGCGCCACCGATGTCACCGCCATCTGCGCGGTGGCCGCACCGGAGGGCCTCACCCGGCTGCGCGAGTCCGGCCTGCCGGTGCGGGTGGTCACGGCCGTCGTGGACGAGCGGCTCAACGAGATCGGCTTCATCGTGCCCGGACTGGGCGACGCCGGGGACCGCCAGTTCGGCGCCGTCTGAGCCGTGCACGGATGCCGGACACGCCGTGCACGGATGCCGGACACGCCGTGCATGGGGGGCGGACACGCCGGTTACGAGGGGGCCGTCCGCCAGCCGTCCAGGTTGGCGCGGATGGCGGCTTCGAACACCTCGGCGGGGGCCCCGGCCTGGGCTGGTATGGCTCTGCCGAGCTCCAGTGACACCAGTCCGTGCACGCATCCCCACAGTGCGGTGGAGATGAGGCCCGGGTCGACGTCGCGCAGCAGCCCGGCGGCGACCGCCCTGCGGACCGCGTCCAGCAGCGGGGTGAAGGTGGCCTCGGCGCGCTCCCAGTCCTCGGGGGCGGGTTCGAACCCGGGCACGGGGGAACCGAACATCACCGTGTACAGGTGTGGATCAGCGGTGGCGCTGGCCCGGTAGGCACGGCCCAGCGCGAGGATGTCGGCCAGCGGGGCGTCCGAGGGCGCGACGGCGTGCAGATGCGCCCCGAACCTGGTGAAGGCCTCGACGAACAGTGCCCTGAGCACTCCTGGCTTACCACCGAACAGCGAGTACACGGCCGTCGTCGAGGTGCCTGCTTCGGCTGCCAGCCTGCGCAGGCTCAGCGCGTCCGGTCCCTCGGCGGTGAGCAGCGCTCCGGCGACGTCGAGCAGCCGGGTTCGCAGCGCATCGTCGTGCAGCTTCGGCCGGGGCACTTGACGACTATATCGCAACAGCGTTTTATAACAATGTTGCGGTATGTGGAGGAGGTCGGTTGCGATGGCGGGCTCGGTCCTGAGGGGTCGGTACACGGCCGTGGTCGAACCACCGGGTGCGGTGGTGTTCCTTATCGGGATGCGGTTCAACCGGTGGTGGCGGGTGGACAAGTGGTGGTCGGTGTTCACCGCGATGCCCCGGATGTTGCGCTACCTCGCCGCGGATCCGGAGTCCGGGCTGCTCGGCTATCACCTGTGGTTCGGGCGCACCCCCCTGGTGGTGCAGTACTGGCGTAGCACCGCCGATCTGGTGGCCTTCGCGTCCGACTCGCACGCGCCGCACGCGGTGGCCTGGCGCGAGTTCAACCGCCGGATCAGTGCCGGTGGCGCCGTCGGCGTCTGGCACGAGACCTACGAGGTGGTGGCCGGTCACTCGGAGTGCATCTACGTGAACATGCCCGCGTTCGGGCTCGCCGCGGCAACCCGGCACGTCCCGGTCGGTCCGGGCCTGGGCAGCGCGCGGGCCCGGCTGGACCGTCGCGGGACCGGCGGCGAGCTCGCCGGGTGATCTCCGCTCGGTGGCAGCCCGGCTGGTCAGTGCCCAGCCGGCGCCAGCCGGGCCACCGTGGCGGCCCGCACGGCGGCGAGCCGAGCCGCCGCCTGCTCCCGGGCGGTGGACAGCTGCTCAGGTGAACCGACCGGCTGCACGACTTCCAGGTACGCCTTGAGCTTGGGCTCGGTGCCCGACGGCCGCACCATGACCCGGAACCGGTCGATCCCGGATCCGGTGCCGTGCAGCACCAGGGTGTCGTCCGGCCGGCGAGGGTCGTGGCGCAGGTCCTCGCTCCGTACCGGATGGCCGGCGAGCTCGGTGGGCGGCCGGGCGCGCAGCCCGGCCATCGCCGCGGCCACCGCGGCGTGGTCGAGCCGCCGAACGGACACCTGGTCGGTGAGGTGCACCCCGTGCCGGACGGCGATTGCGTCGAGCAGGTCCTCCAACGTTCGGCCGCCGGCTCGGGCGGTGGCCGTCAGATCGCAGGCCAGTACCGCGGCCGAGATGCCGTCCTTGTCGTGCACCGCCTCGGGATCCACGCAGTAACCGAGCGCCTCCTCGTAGGCGTAGATCAGCCCACCACCCGCCCGCATCAGCCACTTGAAGCCGGTCCGGGTCTCGGCGTAGCGGGCGCCGTGCGCGGCCGCGACCTCGCGCAGCAGGCTGCTGGAGACGATCGACGTCGCGACCAGGGGATCGGGCTGGTCGTGCGTGGTGAGCCGGTGCTCGCCGAGCAGCACGCCGGTCTCGTCACCACGCAGCAAGCGCCAGCCGCCCGCGCGACCGGGTACGCCCAGCGCGCACCGGTCGGCGTCGGGGTCCAGCGCGATCGCCAGGTCGGCGTCGAGCTCGGCGGCCAGTGCGAGCAGCGCGTCGGTGGCGCCGGGTTCCTCCGGGTTGGGGAAGCTGACCGTGGGGAACTCGGGATCCGGTTCGGCCTGTTCGGCGACGAGGTGGACGTCGGTGAAGCCGGCCCGGCGCAGCGCCTCGACGAGCACCGCCCCGCCCACTCCGTGCAGCGGGGTGGCCACCACCCGCAAGGCCCGCGCAGGCCCGCGGGGCAGCCCGGCCACCCGCTGCAGGTAGGCCTCCAGCAGGTCGGCGCCGCCGGGCCGCACCGGGCCGTCTGCGGGCACCGCGACAGCGGGCGGTGCGGCAGCGATCGCGGCCTCGATACCGGCGTCGGCAGGCGGCGCGATCTGCGTCCCGCCGTCGGTGTAGACCTTGTAACCGTTGTCTCCTGGTGGGTTGTGCGAGGCGGTGATCTGCACTCCGGCCACCGCATCGAGCCGCCGCGCGGCGAAGGCGAGCACCGGGGTCGGCAGTGGCCGGGGTAGCAGCACGGTGTCGAACCCGGCGGCACCGAACACCCCGGCGGCATCGGCGGCGAACTGTTCGGACCGGTGCCGCGCGTCCCGGCCGACGACGACGGTGCCCGCCGCGCCCTGGCCGGTCAGCCAGCTCGCCAGCCCCGCCGAGGTGCGCAGCACCACAGCGCGGTTCATCCCGGCCGGCCCGGCCCGCAGCGGCCCGCGCAGACCGGCGGTACCGAAGCGCAGCGGCCCGGCCATCCGGGCGACGAGCTCCTCGGTGGCCCCGCCGTCACCGGCGAGCGCATCAGCGAGCACGCGCTGCAGCTCGGCCCGGTCGGCTGCGTCGACGTCGTCGGCGATCCATTGCCTGGCTAGCGCCCCGTGAGTGGCGATGCGAGTCATAGCTGTGATTACCACTCACGGGGCGCGCCGGCGTCAGCACCTATCCGGCTCACCAGCTCGCGCAGCAGCCCGCCCATCCGCTCGGCGGCCGCTCGCCCGGCAGCGAGCACCTCCCGGTGGTCCAGCGGTGCCCCGGACAGGCCTGCGGCGATGTTGGTGACCAGCGAGAGCCCCAGCACCTCGACACCCTCGGCCCGCGCCGCGATGGCTTCGAGCACCGTGGACATCCCGACCAGATCCGCCCCCAGCGTGCGCAGCATGCGGATCTCGGCCGGGGTTTCGAAGTGCGGGCCCGGCACCCCTGCGTATATCCCCTCGGTCAGGCTGGGGTCGATCTGTCCGGCCAGCGCACGCAGCCGGGGCGAGTAGGTGTCGGTGAGATCGACGAACCGCGGGCCGACCAGAGGTGATCTCGCGGTGAGGTTGAGGTGGTCACTGATCAGCACCGGCTGACCGACAGCCAACCCTTCGGCGATACCTCCGGCGGCGTTGGTGAGTATCACGGCCCGCACTCCCGCGGCGCAGGCGGTGCGCACTGCGTGCACCACCTGGGCGACGTCATGACCCTCGTAACAGTGGGTGCGACCTAGCAGTACCAGCACCCGGCGCCCGGCCAGCTGCACCGAGCGGACCGTCCCGGCATGCCCGCAGGCCTGCGGCGCGGCGAAGCCGGGTAGCTCGGTGACCGGGATCTCGACGGTCGGGGCACCCAGCACGTCGGCTGCTGGACGCCAGCCGGAGCCGAGTACCACGGCGGCGTCGTGTGTGCACACCCCCGTGCGCCGGGCGAGGACGGCTGCGGCCTGCTGTGCGGCCCGCGCCGGGTCGGCCACTGCGGTGCGGGTGGCGGGGGTGGCGGGGTCGGGGGTCGCGGGGTCGGGGGTCGCGGGGTCCGGGATCACAGCACCGCAGCCTATGACGCGGCGGTGCTCAGCTTGCCGGCGCGAATCCGGACACCACCGGCTCGAACAGTGAGGTTCGTGTGCTCTTTTCCCGTTCGCTCGGCACGCTGACCCGGACCACCCACAGGTCCGGTCCGGCGGGCACCAGCCGCAGGTAGGTGGTGCGGCGCAGGTCGCCCCGCGCGCCCGCACCCTCATCGGTCCTCAGCGTGGTGTCCAGCCCGCCATCCGGCAGCGGGGTGCGCGGGCTCTGCACGATCTCGGGCACGTCCGTCAGCTGGCGGCGGTAGCTGGTCAGGTAGTCCGCGACCATGTGGTGGGCGAGGAAGCCGGTCGCGCGCTCCACGGCGACGACCTCCGAGCCGTCCGGCGAGACGAACCGCACCACGATGCCCGAACTCTCCCCGAGCACTCCCGGTTGGCGGAACTCCGGCCAACCTTCGGGAACGCTGATGGTGAACCGGCCCGGATCGGATCCGTCCGCCTCGGCCACGTTCACCTGGCGGGACACCAGCGCTGAGCCGCTGTCCGGTCCGGCTGCCCCGGACCAGAGGTCGGGCAGCGCAGGAGCGCCGCCGGCTACTCGGGAGGCCGCGAAACCAGCCGTGGCGGCGCCGATGAAGAGCAGTACGGCCAGTATCCAGATCACCGCTGTGCGCAGCGCCCCGCTGCCGGTGGAGCCGCTGCCGTCGGACCGGTGCGGCGCGGGTTTCGTGGGATCACTCGGGGCCTGCGGGGCCCGGCCGGCCAGGTCCGGGTCGGTTGGGTCGCGATTGGCTGGGGCGGCGAAGGGCAACGGGCCGGGTTCGGCGGCGAGCTGCCCGGGCAGGGATCCTGACGGGTGCGGTGCCTGCGGTGATCGTGCCCGGGTGCGGCCGGTTCGGTGCGTGGACGGCGCTGCCCGCGCGGATGCCGCTCGCCCGGATGCTGCCGGGGTGGGCGCTGCTGCCTGTGTGGATGGCGTGCCCTGTGTGGATGGCGTGCCCTGTGTGGATGACGTGGCCTGCTCGGCGGACACGGCCTGCTCGGCGGACGTGGCGGGTTCGGCCAGCAGCGGAGGGCCCAGCAGCGTGCGTACTTCGGACAACGACATCCGCGCCGCCGGGTCCTTCACCATCAACCCCCCGATCACCTCGGCGAGGGGGCCGGAGCAGGATGGCGTGGGTACGTCGTCCAGCACCACCGATGAGACCGTCATCACCGGATCCCCCGCGTCGTAGGGCGGCCTGCCCTCGACTGCGGCGAACAGGGTCGCACCGAGTCCCCACAGATCGGCCGCCGGGCTGACCTGCCCGCCGGAAGCGACCTCGGGAGCGATGTAGGCGGGAGAACCCAGCATCAGGCCGGTCGCGGTCATCGTCTGATCGGCCGGGTTGCGGGCGATCCCGAAGTCGGTGAGCTTGATCCGGCCGTCGTGCGCCACCAGCACGTTGCCGGGTTTGACGTCCCGGTGTGTGATGCCCGCGGCATGGGCGGCCTGCAGCGCGGCGGCCACCGCGGCCCCGATGGCCAGGGCCCGCTCCAGCGGCACAGGTCCCTCGTGCAGCAGCTCGGCCAGGCTGCGCGAGGCCACCAGCTCCATCACCACGAACGGCGCGCCCCCCTCCTTGGCCACGTCGTAGAGGGTGACCACATTGGGGTGGGACAGGGCCGCGATGGCCCTGGCCTCTCGCAGGGAACGCTCCCGCAGCACGTCGGCCGCGGCCTCCGGGATGCCCGGCGGCAGCAGCACCTCCTTGATCGCGACCGGCCGTCCGAGCACTTCATCGTGCGCCGACCACACTGTGCCCATGGCACCCCGGCCCAGCACGGCACCGAGCCGGTAGCGCCCCGCGACCAGACGGGGCGCACGATCGGCCGGAGTGGTTCCGGCTGGGGTGCTCACGGCCACATGATGCCCGCGTTGTGGTCGCGGCTGGGGTATGTCATACAGACGGGCGGGCGCAGCCAAGGAGGACATGCGATGGCCGGGCATCCGGATACGCAGCGGGCGAGGGCGGCCGAGTCGGGTTTCCCGGTCCAGCCGGTGTACCACCCGGACGACGTCGTCGACGGGCTGGCGGACCGGCTCGGCGAGCCCGGTGAGTTCCCGTTCACCCGAGGGGTATACCCCACGATGTACACTCGGCGCCCCTGGACGATGCGCCAGTACGCCGGGTTCGGCACCGCCACCGAGTCCAACGCGCGCTACCACCAGCTGCTGCGGGCTGGGCAGACCGGCCTGTCGGTGGCTTTCGACCTGCCGACGCAGATGGGTTACGACTCCGACGAGCCCATCGCACACGGCGAGGTCGGCAAGGTCGGCGTGGCGATCGACTCGATCGAGGACATGCGAACCCTGTTCGACGGGATACCGCTGGACGAGGTGTCCACCTCGATGACCATCAACGCCCCCGCGAGCCTGCTGCTGCTGCTCTACCAACTGGTGGGTGAAGAGAACGGAGTGCAGGGCGACCACTTGACCGGGACGATCCAGAACGACGTGCTCAAGGAGTACATCGCCCGCGGCACCTACATCTACCCGCCGGCCCATTCACTGCGGCTCACCTCGGACATCTTCGCCTACTGCCGGGCCGAGCTCCCACGCTGGAACACCATCTCCATCTCCGGTTACCACATGGCCGAGGCGGGGGCGAACCCCGCGCAGGAGATCGGTTTCACGCTGGCCAACGGGGCGCAGTACGTCCAGGCCGCGCTGGATGCCGGGATGGCTGTCGACGAGTTCGCGCCGCGGCTGTCGTTCTTCTTCGTCTCCCGCACCACGCTGTTGGAGGAGGTCGCGAAGTTCCGGGCCGCCCGGCGGATCTGGGCCCGGATGATGAAGGAGCGCTTCGGTGCGCAGAACCCCAAGTCGTTGATGCTGCGGTTCCACACCCAGACCGCCGGGGTGCAGCTCACCGCGCAGCAGCCCGAGATCAACCTGATCCGGGTGACCGCGCAGGCGATCGCGGCGATCTTCGGGGGCACCCAGTCGCTGCACACCAACTCCTATGACGAGGCGATCGGGTTGCCCACCGAGAAAGCCGCCCGGCTGGCCCTGCGCACCCAGCAGGTGCTGGCCTACGAGACCGACCTGACCGCCACGGTGGATCCCTTCGCCGGGTCGTATGCGGTCGAGGCGATGACCGACGAGGTCGAGGCGGCGGCGCTGGCGCTGATCGAGCAGGTGGACGCACTCGGTGGTGCGGTGCACGCCATCGAGCAGGGTTTCCAGAAGTCCGAGATCGAGAAGACCGCCTACGGCACCGCCAAGGAGATCGACTCCGGTGACCGGGTGGTCGTCGGGCTGAACCGTTACCGGCTGGACGTCGAGGACCCCTATGAGCCGCTCCGGGTCGACCCGGAGATCGAGGACAGCGCCCGGGAGCGGCTCGCTGCGCTGCGCTCTTCGCGCTCCCGGTCCAGGGTGACCAGCGCACTGGACGACTTGCGCAAGGCCGCCCAGTGCAGCGGTGCTGAGCACAACGTGGTGTATCCGATGAAGACCGCGCTCGCCGCGCAGGCCACCGTGGGAGAGGTGTGCCACGCGTTGCGCGACGTGTGGGGCACCCACGTCCCGGTGGACAGGTTCTAACCCGCCCCGGCGTGTCCGGCTCTCATGCACGCTGTGTCGTGCTCTGGTGCACGCTGTGTCCAATTCTGGCGCACGCCGGCCGCGTCCGGCGTCGACGATGAGCTCGTCGACGCAGTGCTGTGAGCAGCTCATGACCTGTGCGCAACGGTGGTTGTCTCGCCAGCCCACCACGGTCACTCGACTTGTCGGGCCGGTTGTCACCGAGCTGGCACAGATTCTGACACGAGGTAACGAATAGGCAATTTGATTCACCCACAGTGTCACCTGGTACCGCTGATCGGGTAAAATTGCAAGGTGAGCGCAGCGGCCGTCACCCTTGCCACCGCCGTCAAGCGGCGGGCGATCGGTCTGTGTGCGGAGTACGACGCGCCGGCCGCGATCGGCTGTGGCTGCGGGCACACCATCGTGGCCTCGTCCGCCGGGGCGCCGACCCTGCGGGAGGTGCCAGACCAGCTCGATCTGACGATCAAGTTGCTGGTAACGACTGCCGAAAAGTCCCGCGGGGGCACGGTGCCCCTGTTCGATTCGAAAGAGGTGTCTTCGACGACGTGGCGATGGCGATGGCGATGATGGTGCAGCCGGCACCGCAGGAGACCTGCGCGTGTTCCCCGCTGGCCGGCACCGACCTGCGGCTGGGCTATGCGGGTACGGCGGCACCCGCTGCCGCCGTCGCGCCCGATGTCGTCGCAGCGAACACCTCGGCGCTGTACCATGTTCGGGCACCCGTCATCGGGTCTCTGCAACAGCTGGAGACCCGCGTGTGGGTTTGCGTCGAGGCAGGGGCCGTGGCCACCAGGTGCACCCACGAGGTCACCCGGTTTCCCCCGCCTACGCCCAGCTCGTCCCGGTCCCTGGCTTGCCGCCGCTTACCGCCCGGCGATCGCCGGGCTCGGCCGTTCGCCGAGCAGCCCCGCGGACGAGCAGGACAGCCAGACCGGCAGCACCGACATGGGCACCGTGTCCCGGGTGTTTGCCGGCGATCCATCCGACCAATGCGATCGACTGTGGTGATGCGGTGAACCACCGGCCCGAGCCCGCCACGCCCTCGGCTGATCGTGCCGGGTGCGACGGGGCGCCTGCCCTGGCGCTCACCGGATTGGCCGCGGCCACCGACGATGCGCAACGCGACCGACTGATCGGTGGAGTGTCCCGACGCCACGCTGCGCCGGAGGCCGCCGCCGGAGGTGCAGTGTGACCCTGCTGGAATCCCGTCCCGACACCCTGCTCCACCCGAGTGACCGACCAGGGGTGTCCTTGACTGTCGCACCGGACGACCTCGCGGCCGGCCGTGGTCCATCCTGGCTGGATGGGTGGCTGTCGAGCCACGGTGCCGAGCTGGTGTCCTGGCGCAGGCACATTCATGCCCATCCCGAACTCGGCTACCGTGAGCATGACACCACGTCACTGGTCGCCACGACGCTCGCCGATGCGGGTCTGCAGCCGACGTTGCTGCCCCGGGGCACCGGTCTGATGTGTGATATCGGATCTGGCCCGCGATGCGTGGCATTGCGGGCCGACATCGACGCGCTACCGCTGCCCGAGGCCACCGGCCTGCCCTTCGCCTCCACTGTGGACGACGTGATGCATGCCTGCGGGCATGATGCGCACACCGCGATCCTGATCGGCGCGGCGCTGGCCCTGGCGTCGGCTCCGACGCTGCCCGGCCGGATTCGGATGATCTTCCAGCCGGCAGAGGAAGTGCAGCCCGGCGGCGCGCTGGATGTGCTGGCCGCCGAAGGGCTGGCCGGTGTTGACCGGATCTTCGCCCTGCACTGCGACCCGCGGCTGCCGGTCGGGCGGGTCGGCACCCGGGTCGGGCCGATCACCTCGGCGACCGACCTGCTCGAGCTGCGAGTGTCCTCGCCCGGCGGGCACACCTCGCGCCCGCACCTCACCGCCGACCTCGTGCATGCGCTCGGCACCGTGATCACCGGTCTTCCGGCCCTGCTGTCCCGGCGTGTCGACCCGCGTTCGGGCACCGTCCTCGTCTGGGGCGCCGTACAGGCCGGTCAGGCCGCCAACGCGGTGCCTAGGGAGGGAATACTGCGTGGCACGCTACGCACCGCTGACCGCGATATCTGGGCCGGCCTCGAACCGCTGGTCCGCGAGCTGGTCGCGGCTCTGGTCGCGCCCACCGGGGTCGGGTTCGACCTGAAACATGTGCGGGGTGTGCCACCGGTGGTCAACGAGGTGGTCAGCACCGGGCTGCTGCGCGACGGTATCGGCGCCGCGCTGGGCGGTGACGCACTCGTAGGGACCGAACAGTCCTCCGGGGGAGAGGACTTCGGCTGGTACCTCGAGCACGTGCCGGGCTCGCTGGCCCGTCTTGGCGTCTGGCCGGGCGAAGGCCCGCAGCGGGACCTGCACCAATCCACCTTCGATCTCGATGAGCGGGCACTGCCGCTCGGCGTGCGGTTCATGGTGCACACCGCACTGGCCGCCCTCACCTAAACCCCGCGTGTCAGGCTCTCGTGCACAGTGTGTCGGGCTCTCGTGCACGGTGTCGGGCGGGCGGATGTCAAGCCGGTCAGGTCGTGCCATCGGTGGTAGTCCACATCCGAGGTGGTTGTCCACATCCGCGCGCTGCGCCGATCGCGGCGAGGTGTTCCTTTCCGTGACGGTCGTGACGTGCTCACCCTCACGGAACACCTGCACGGCCCACGGACGCACGCCGAGCTACGCGCCGTCTTCGGTCGCCGAACCCTCGACCGGATGCTCGCCGACGGGCGAGTCCGCCAACTCTGGGGCGTACTGATCCCGCGTGAACTCCTTCTGGATCCCTTCACGCGGGCGTCGGCGGCCCTGCTCGCGGCCGGCTCCGCAGCGGCTCTGACCGGTTTCACCTCGGCCTGGTTGCAAGGCTGTCGAGCCGCGGAATCGCTCACCGTGCATGTGGCGGTGCCGTACTCGCGTTCCTTACGGGCCAAGGAGGACTTGATTGTCCACCAGGGTCGCAGACTCCTGGAGGAGGTGATCGAGGTGCGGGACCTGCCTGTGGTACCTCTCGACGTTGCGGTTACCGAGTTGCTTTGTGCCGATGTGGCCAGGCGCGCCCTCGCCGTCGCGGATCAGGCGGCTGCCCTGTTCCCGGAACAGGATCGGGCGGGGTTCCGTCTGCAGATCGCCGGCCGGCTGAGCACCCGAGCCGATCGTCGTGGTACCGCCCGTGCCAGTGCATTGCTCCCGCTGGTCACTGGCAGGGCCGACTCTCCCCCGGAGAGTTGGTTGAAACTGCTGGTGGTCGAGGCGGGGTTCCCGCAACCGGTGGATCAGTTCGAGGTGGTCGACGCGCTGCACTGTGTCCGGTATGTCCTCGATCTGTGCTGGCCGGAGTTGCGCATCGCCCTGGAATACGACGGCTACGAGTCCCATGAGTATCGCAAGGATAGGGATGCCCGGCGTGACCGAGACCTGCAGCGGCGTGGGTGGATCACCATTCGCGCCACCGCGGAGGACCTACGTGAGCCGAGTGAGTTGCTCGCCCGACTCGACGAGACGTTCGGGGCCAGGGGAGCGGCTGGTTGCCGCGTCACCCGCGGCGAGCAGCGACCGTGGAATCGTCGGGTTGCCGACCGTGGGTGAGCAGGTCGTTCCGCTGGTCAGGACGCATCTTCGTGTTGACGGGAGACGCTGGGCATGAGGGCCTGACACACCGGGCATGAGGGCCTGACACACCGGGCATGAGGGCCTGACACACCGGGCATGAGGGCCTGACACACCGGGCATGAGGGCCTGACACACCGGTTAGGGGGTGATGCCTCGGCAGGGGCGGACGCGCAGCTCGGCTACGTAGTCCGCTGGGGCGCCCGCTGCTTCAGCGGCGTCGGACATCACGCCGATGTAGCGCGCCGAGGGGAGCCCGCCCTCGTAGGCATCGAGCACGTAGAGCCAGGCGAGTACTGAGCCGTCCAGGGTGTGCACCCGCAGCCGCAGCTTCTTGTGCAGCCCGAGCTCACCGCCCTCCCAGCGGTCGAGCACCTTCTCGTCCTCGGAGGTTACATCGTAGATCACGACGAACACCTGGGAGACGGGATCCTCGACTACGGTCGCCAGCGCCCCTTCCCAGCCGAGGTCCTCCCCGCCGAAGGTCAGCCGCCAACCGATGAGCCACCCGGTGCCCGCCATCGGTGAGTGCGGGGCGCGCTCCATCATCTGGGCGGGGTCCATGTTGGACCCGTAGGCGGCGTAGAGCGGCACGCGCGACAGCCTAGCTGCCGCCCCGCAGGCCGCTGCGTCGGCGCGTACGGTGGGCCCGCCGCACCCGAGCCCGGACGATGGGGGCAAGCCGGTGACCCGAATCGTGATCATGGGCGGCGGTCCCGCCGGCTACGAGGCGGCGCTGGTGGCTGCTCAATACGGCGCCGACGTCACGGTGGTGGAGGCCGAGGCACCGGGCGGCGCGTGCGTGCTCCACGACTGCGTACCGTCCAAGACCTTCATCGCATCGGCGGGGGCCGCGGCGTCCTTGCGGTGGTCCGCTGACCTGGGCATCCGGACCGGCCTGAAGCGGGTCGAGGTGGACGTTGCGGTGGTGCACCAGCGGGTGAAGAGCCTGGCGATCACCCAGTCGGCGGACGTGCGGGCCCGGCTGCGGCGCGAGGGGGTGCGCCTGTTCACCGGTACTGCGCGGCTGATCGACGAGGCACCGGGCCGGGCGGTGCACCGGGTCGCGGTCCGCGAGCGGCCGGGCCCGGGTGAGCGGGAGCTCCAGCTGGACGCCGACGCGGTGCTCATCGCCACCGGCGCCACCCCGCGGATCCTGCCGGACGCGCAACCCGACGGGGAGCGGATCCTGACCTGGCGGCAGCTCTACGACCTCGATGAGTTGCCCAGCGACCTGGTCGTGGTGGGCTCGGGGGTCACCGGGGCCGAGTTCGTCTCCGCCTTCACCGACTTCGGGGTGCGCGTCACCCTGGTGTCCAGCCGGGACCGGGTGCTGCCAGCGGAGGACGCCGACGCTGCGGCGGTACTGGAGGAGGTGTTCGCCGAGCGCGGCGTCGTCATCGTCGAGCAGGCGAGGGCGCGGCAGGTACAGCGCACCGCCGACGGCGTGGTGGTGCAGCTGACCGACGGGCGCGCCGTGCCCGGTTCGCACGCCCTGATGACCGTCGGCTCGGTGCCCAATACCGCGGGCCTGGGGCTGGAGACGGCCGGACTGCACACCGACGCCCGGGGTCATGTCCAGGTCGATCGGGTCTCCCGGACCACGGCGCCGGGAATCTACGCCGCGGGGGACTGCACTGGGCTGCTGCCGCTGGCATCGGTGGCCGCCATGCAGGGCCGCACCGCCATGTGGCACGTGCTGGGCGAGGGCGTGACCCCGCTGCGGCGGGGCACGGTGGCCGCGGCCGTGTTCACCAACCCGGAGATCGCCACGGTCGGTATCAGCCAGCGCGCCATCGACTCGGGAGAGGTGGCCGCCCGTACCGTCATGCTGCCGCTGGCCACCAATCCGCGGGCCAAGATGCAGGGATTGCGGCGGGGTTTCGTCAAGTTGTTCTGCCGCCCGGTGACCGGGGTCGTGATCGGTGGGGTGATAGTCGCGCCGCTGGCCAGCGAGCTCATCCTCGCGATCGCGCTGGCCGTGCAGAACAACCTGACCGTCGACGATCTCGCTCACACGTTCTCGGTGTACCCGGCGTTGTCCGGGTCGATCACCGAGGTCGGCCGCCAGTTGATGCGTCACGACGACCTGGGCTGACCGGCCGCCCGCAGACGCCGCCGCGACGACATCACCCGCGCCCGGGAGCGCGTTCCGGGTGAGCCGGGGCAACCCGGCGTCCGGTCACACGTCTACTCCGAAGAGAGGGCACGTAAGGAGGTCGGGGATGCGGATCGTCGTGTGCGGGTTGGTCGGCGTCGCGGTGCTGCTGGGCACCGCCCCGATCGCGGTGGCCGCCGAGTCGGCCGAGCGGCCACCCCCTCCCGCGATCAGCGCGGTGCCCGGTGTCGGCTCCGTCGGGGCCAGTCCGGTCGATCGTGCTTCCTCGCAGAACCAGGCGGCACCGCAGACCGGGGTGAGCATGCTGGCGGTGTCGCTCACCGCAGGTGGCGCGGTTGCCGCAGCCGGGTCTGGAGCGGCGCTCGCGGTGACGCGGCGCCGTGCGGTCAACCATCCCCCGCGGTGACGCCACCCCCGCGTTGAGCCACCCGCGCGTACAGCCACCAGCGTTGTTGAGCCATCCGCGTTGTGACGCCGTCCGCGCGGTTCAGCGGCGACAGTGTCAGTCGTCCACCCAGTCCAGGGTCCGGGTGACCGCTTTGCGCCACTGAGCGTAGAGCTCCTCGCGCCGCGCTGGATCCATTGTCGGGTCCCACTGCCGGTCCGCAGCCCAGTTGGCCCGGATCTCCTGCTCGCCCGACCAGAACCCGACCGCGAGGCCTGCGGCGTATGCGGCGCCCAGCGCGGTGGTCTCCCTGACCACCGGCCGGATCACCGGAACCCCCAGGACGTCGGCCTGGAACTGCATCAGCAATGCGTTACCGACCATCCCGCCATCCACCTTCAGCGAGGCCAGCGCCACGCCGGAGTCGGCGTTCATGGCGTCGAGCACCTCGCGGGACTGGAACGCGGTGGCTTCGAGCACCGCCCTGGCCAGGTGGCCCCTGGTGACGTAGCGGGTCAGCCCGACGATGGCACCGCGCGCATCGGAGCGCCAGTGCGGGGCGAACAGGCCGGAGAAGGCAGGCACGAAGTAGGCCCCGCCGTTGTCCTCGACGCTCGCCGCGAGCTCCTCGATCTGCGCTGCCGAGGAGATCATGCCCAGGTTGTCGCGCAGCCACTGCACCAGCGAGCCGGTCACCGCGATCGAGCCCTCGAGCGCGTACACCGGGTCCCGTGCCCCGATCTGGTAGCAGACCGTGGTGAGCAGTCCGTTGCGGCTGCGCACCTTCGTGGTGCCGGTGTTGAGCAACATGAAGTTGCCGGTGCCGTAGGTGTTCTTGGCCTCCCCGACCGACAGGCAGGCCTGCCCGAAGGTGGCTGCCTGCTGGTCACCGAGGATGCCTGCGATGGGCACCCCGGCCAGCGCCCCGCGCTCCCGGACGTTGCCGTACACCTGCGACGATGAGCGGATCTGCGGCAGCATCCCCACCGGGACGCCGATCTCCTCGGCGATCGGCTCGTCCCAGGACAGCGTGTCCAGATCCATCAGCAGCGTGCGGGATGCGTTGGTGACGTCCGTGACGTGGCGCCCCCCTGCGGGACCACCGGTCATGTTCCACAGCAGCCAGGAGTCCATCGTTCCGAAGCACAGCTCGCCGCGCCGCGCCCGCTGGCGGGCGCCATCGACGTTGTCCAGGATCCAGCGGATCTTAGGGCCGGAGAAGTAGGTGGCCAGCGGCAACCCGGTGCGATCCTGGTAACGGCTGGCGCCCACGTCGCCGCCGAGCTGCCTGCACAGCCGGTCGGTGCGGGTGTCCTGCCACACGATCGCGTTGTACACCGGCTCGCCACTGTGCCGGTCCCACACCACGGTGGTCTCGCGCTGGTTGGTGATGCCCACCGCGGCGAGATCACCCGGGGTCAGGTCGGCCTTGGCCAGCGCCCCGGCGGCCACCTCCCGGGTGTTCACCCAGATCTCGGTGGCGTCGTGTTCCACCCAGCCCGGTCTGGGCAGGATCTGCCGGTGTTCACGCGCCTCCGCCGAGACCACCCGGCCGTCGTGGTCGAACACCATGGCGCGGGTCGAGGTGGTGCCCTGGTCGATCGCTGCGACGTACTGGCTCATCGTCCGTGCACGCTAGCGCGTACAGGGTTCTCCCGCGGCCGGTAACGTCATTGAGGGCGAGCGCACGACGGGCATTGGGCAGGGCGGAGTCGGGAGGTGCGGTGCAGGTAACCGAGCACGACCACCAGCAGAGCAGCTGCGCGCCTGGGCAGCTTGGTCCAGCGCAGCGGGCCGAGGGCTGGCGGCGGCTGGCCGACGAGCAGTTCGACATCGTGGTCGTTGGCGGTGGCGTGGTCGGTACCGGCGCGGCGCTGGATGCGGCGACCCGGGGGCTGAAGGTCGCCATGGTGGAGGCCCGGGATCTCGCCTCCGGTACGTCCAGCCGGTCCTCGAAGCTGTTCCACGGCGGTCTGCGCTACCTCGAACAGCTCGAGTTCGGGCTGGTCCGCGAGGCGCTGCACGAGCGGGAGCTGATGCTCACCCGGCTGGCGCCGCACCTGGTCAAGCCGGTGAGCTTCCTGTATCCGCTGAGCCACCGGCTCTGGGAGCGGCCCTACGTGGCCGCCGGGCTGACGCTGTACCACCTGCTGGGCGGCGCCCGTTCGGTGCCGGGCCAGACCCACCTCACCCGGGCCGCCGCGCTGCGGATGGCACCTGCGTTGCGCCGGGACGGGCTCATCGGCGGGGTGCGCTACTACGACGCGCTCGCCGACGACGCCCGGCACACCATGATGGTGGCCCGCACGGCCGCCCAGTACGGCGCCGTGGTGCGTACCTCCACCCAGGTCATCGGCTTCCGGCGAGAGGCCGACCGGATCTGCGGGGTCCGGGTACGCGACGCCGAGAACGGCGAGGAGACCGACGTCGACGCGCATGCGGTGCTCAACTGCACCGGAGTGTGGACCGACGAGCTCCAGCGGCTCTCCGGTGGGCGGGGCCGGTTCCGGGTGCGCGCCTCCAAGGGGGTGCACATCGTGGTGCCCAGGGATCGCATCGTGTCGGAGAGTGGGCTGATCCTGCGCACCGCGACATCGGTGCTGTTCGTCATCCCGTGGCGCAACCACTGGATCGTCGGCACCACCGACACCGGCTGGAACCTCGACCTCGCTCATCCCTCGGCCACCCGCGCCGACATCAGCTACCTGCTGAGCACGGTGAACTCGGTGCTGGCCACCCCGCTGAACGAGGACGACATCGAGGGCGTCTACGCCGGATTGCGGCCGCTGCTGGCCGGGGAGAGCGAGGAGACCTCCCGGCTGTCCCGGGAGCACGCGGTGGCCCGGGTGGCACCCGGGCTCGTCGCGATCGCAGGCGGCAAGTACACCACCTACCGGGTGATGGCCGCGGACGCCGTCGACGCGGCGGTGCCCGACCTGCCCGGCCGGGTCGCGCCGTCGATCACCGACAAGGTGCCGCTGCTCGGTGCCGACGGCTATCACGCGCTGGTCAACCAGGCCGACGCGCTGGCCGCCAGGCACGGACTGCACCCCTACCGGGTGCGGCACCTGCTGGACCGCTACGGCTCTGCGGTGCACCACGTGCTTGCCCTGGCCGCGGACCGCAAGGAGCTACTCGCGCCGGTGCCCGAGGCGCCGGACTACCTCAACGTCGAGGTGGTGCATGCGGCCAGCCATGAGGGGGCGCTGCACATCGAGGACGTGCTCACCCGGCGCACCCGGATCTCGATCGAGTACCCGCACCGGGGGGAGGCGTGCGCCGCTGAGGTGGCCGAGCTGATGGGTGCGGTACTCGGCTGGGACGGTGCCCAGCGCAGCCGGGAGATCGAGGCCTATCTCGCCCTGGTGACCGCCGAGCGCGACGCCCAGCGCCAGCCCGACGACTCCGCCGCGGCCGCTCGCCGGGCCGGCGCTCCGGAGGTCCGCTCCCTGCTCCTCGCGCCGATCAGCTGACCCACGGTTCCCCGCGTGTCAGGCGCTCATGCACGGTGTGTCAGGCGCTCATGCACGGTGTGTCGCGCGCTGGTGCTCGTGATGCTCAGAACTCGGCGCCCATCGGCAACTGGTGTACCGCGGGCAGGTAGACGTCCATATCACCCGGCTCGAACCGGCAGGTGCTGACGACGTGCCAGAACTCACCTGCCGTGTTGCCCTGGAGTTTGTAGCTGCCGTCGGGCGCGAGGGCGGCCCAGCCGTCGGGCAGCCCGAGCAGGGTCACCCGTACCTCGGGTGCCGTGCTGCCTGCGAGGTCGCCGACGTCGCAGATGCGCACGGTGCCGTCGTCACCGGCGCTGGCCAGCTGCCTGCCGTCCGGGCTGAAGGTAACCGACCACACTCGCCGGGTGTGCGCGTCGATCGTGTGCCGATGCTCGCCGGTGCGGGCGTCCCACAACCGCACGACCAGATCGTCGCCCGCGGTGGCGATCGTGGTGCCTGCCGGGTCGATGGCTGCCGACCAGAGTCGGCCGGTGTGGCCGGTGAGGGTGTGGCGCACCGCGCCGGTCCGGGCGTCCCAGATGCAGGCCGTGCCGTCGTGGCTCGCGCTGACCAGCCAGCAGCCGTCCGGGCTGAACGCCACCGTGTACACCCGGTCGGTGTGCTGGCGCAGCGTGTGACGGCACACGCCGGTCTGGGCGTCCCACAGCCGCACCTTCTGGTCGTCACAGCCGGTCGCGAGGGTGGCGCCATCGGGGCTGAAGGCGATCGAGCGCACCCGGCCGCGATGCTCGCCGAGCGTGCGAACGTGCCGGCCGGTGGTGCGGTACCACAGCTTGACGGTGTCGTCGTCGCACCCGGTCGCCACGATGTCCCCGTCGGGGCTGAACGTCGCCGCCCAGACGTAGTCGGTGTCGGCGTCCAGCGCCCGCTCGTAGGCGCCGGACTCGGCGTTCCACAGGTGGACGTCGCCGTCGTTGCTCGGGGTCGCGACCAACCCGCTGACCGGGTCGAAGAATGCCGCGATCAGCCGGTCGGCGATGCCGGTCAGCTCTCGTTCCAGGTATCCGGTCCGGGGATCCCACAGCCGTACCACCCCGTCGTTGCCGCTGGTGGCCAGCAGGGACCCGGCGGGATTGAACTGGACCGAGGTGATCCGTCGCCCGTGGCCGCGTAACACCTGCGTGCACTGCCCGGTGGCCGGATCCCACAGCCGGGTGGTCCCGTCGTTGCTGCTGGTGGCCAGCTGGTGCCCGCCGGGGTGGAACGCGATCGGCCAGGTCGATCCCTTGTGCCCGGTGAGCTGGTGGCGCAGGCGTGGGCCCGTACCGTCCGCCGCCCCCGTATCCCACAGCCGGATGATCCCGGTATTGCCCCCGATTGCCAGGAGGTCGCCCCCGGGGGAGAAGTTGACCCAGTAGGTCGCGCCGTCGCGGCTGTCGGGCAGCCGGGTGCCTCGCCCGCTGGGCAGTTCCCACTGCAGCACGGTGCCTTGGGTGTCGCCGCTGACCAGCCGGGTGCCGTCGGGGTGGAAGTCGAAAGCGTAAACCGGGGCCTGGTGGCCGGTCAGCTCCTGGTGCAGCCGGCTGCGCCCGACGTCGCCGCGGGCGATGTCGTAGAGCCGGATGGTGCCGCCGTGATCGGCCGTGGCGAGCTGTTCGGAGTCCGGGCTGAACGCCAGGCGATACACCGAGCCGGTGTGATCCGGGAACTCCCCGCGCAGCGCGCCGGTGATGGCGTCCCACAGCCGCAGGGTGCCGCCACTGTCGCCGGTGGCCAGCACCGCGCCGTCGGGGGAGAACCGGGCGGTCCACACGTGCGATGCGTGACCGGGCAGTTCGTGCCTGAGCTGCCCGGTTGCCGGGTCCCACAGCCGGACGGTTCCGGTGCTGTCCCCGGTGGCGAGCCCACTGTTCGAGGAGGGCGAAGGCACCGGGCTGAACACCATCGGCCACACCCAGCCTTGACTGCCCACCAGCTGGTGGCGCAGGACACCGGTCGCCGGGTCCCAGAGGCTGACCACGCAGTCGCTCGCGCCGGTGGCCAGCACCCCGTCGCCGGGACCGTAGGCCACCGTGTAGACCCGCCCGCAATGGCCGTGCAGGGTGCGCAGCGGGAGCCCGGAGGCGGTGTCGCAGATCAGCACCCCGCCGTCGTCGCTGCCGATCGCCAGGGTCTGGCCGTCCGGGCTGTAGTCGACCGGATGGGGCAACCGGCCGACCTCGAAGCCGTAGGACACCCCCACGGCCGCAGGCGCGAACTGGGCCTCGACCGGCTGGCCCGGGGCCACTGCCGCTCCGCGCAGCTCCGCGGCGGCGAAGAACTCCTGCCGAGCGGAGACGTCGATCAGCGCGGCCCGCCGCCAGTGACTGCCGGTCAGCACCACATCCCGGAGGTCGGCCCTCGGCAGCCGGGCTCGGCTGAAGTCCGCCCCGGTCAGATCCGCTCCGACCAGCTTGGCCTCGTCGAGCCGGGCCCCGACCAGCACCGCATCCCGCAGCACGGCCCGGCTCAGGTCCGTGCCCACCAGCCTGGCGTCGGTGAGATCGGCTCCGGTGAGATCGGCGTCCACCAGCTCGCGGTGGGAGAGATCCTCGCCGCGCAGCACCGCGCCGCGCAGGTCGGTCCTGGCCATCGACCGCAGCCGCGTGCTGATCTTGATGGCGTTCAGCCGCGCCACCTCGTCGGCGTCGAGGTCGGCGAGCACCCCGCGCAGCCAGAGCTGGCAGGCTCGGGCGTCGGCGAGATCGCACAGGAAGTCCACCGACAGCTGCGACAGCGGCCGTCGGTTCAGCATCGGCAGCGTGCTCGCGCCGCTGTCGAGTTGGTCGGCGATCGCCTTGGCCACCAGCCACTCCACCACCGAGCCGTGGATCAGACCCAGCAGCCCGTCCTCGGTGCGCACCAACAGGCTGCCCGCCCCGACCGCGTGCATGGTCTGATACGGGGTCAGTTGCCCCTCCGACAGCGCGCTGAGCGTCTCGGCCACCTCGGCCAGGTCCGCGGGCACGAGATACTGCTCGTTGGACTCCCACAGCCGCACGGCCAGCGCGGTGACCGCCTGCCAGAGCTCGCTGCGGGTCAGGCCGCCTGCCGCCCCGTGAACCCCTCCGGTGCGCCGCTCCTCGTAGCTCAGCCAGGCGCCCAGGATCTCCTCGTACAGGAACGCGGCGGACAGCACCTGCCCGGACTCCGCGACGGTCTGCAACCGGCTCTCGTCCAGGTCGGCGATGAAGCTGAGCATCCGCGGGTTCTGGGACAGCCCGAGCAGGCCCTGGGTGCCACTGAGCAGCCGCAGCCGGGTGTCGGCGGCCTCAGTGTCCCCGCCGTACCGGTTACCCAGGTAGGCGCGGATCTGGTCCGGGGTGAAGTCCTCGATGCTCAGCACCCGGCACTGGGCGAGCAGACCCACCCGCTCGCCCAGCGCGGTCAGCACCTGGGCATCGGTCCTGAAGTGCTGGGACCGGCTGGAGATCAGGATCTTCGCCTTGTCATCGGCGGCCCGCAGCACCATGTCCAGGTGGTCGGCCGCCCGGTCGTAGGTCATCCGGGTGACCAACTCGTCGAAACCGTCGAAGAGCAGCACGA
Organism: Pseudonocardiaceae bacterium; assembly: GCA_050699955.1. Lineage (GTDB taxonomy): Bacteria > Actinomycetota > Actinomycetes > Mycobacteriales > Pseudonocardiaceae. The sequence continues at coordinate 48,281 of JBOHGD010000030.1, forward strand.
TCCGGCCCTCGCGCAGCATGTAGTGGAAGGCCTTGAGGTCGATCAGGTTCTCGCCGTGGCTGGCCAGGTGCGCGGCCACCATCGCCTCGACCGAATTGGCCTTCTCCAGGGTGCGCAGTTCCAGCAGGATCGGGATCAGGTGCGGCAGCTCGGCGGGGATCCGCCGGGCCACCTCGCGTAGCGCGAACGTCTTGCCCCGGCCGAAGTCGCCCATGAGCAGGACGAACCGTCCCTCGTCCGCGGCGAGCAGCGTGAGCAGTTCCTCGGTCAGGTTGCGGCGGATGCCCCGGTCGGTGCCGGTCAGCTCGCGGAACCGTTGCGGAACGTAGATGCCGGGTGGGTAGAGCGCATCCGTACGCAGCCGTGCCGTCTGCCCGGCGACGAACTCCCGAAGATCCAGCAGACCCTGGAACTCGATGAAGCTGCGCACCCGGATGCCCCGGCGCAGCGCCTCGGTCCGCAGCGTCTGCGGGATCGGCGGGCCCTGGTAGACCAGTGCCGAGACGGTATCGGGATCGGCCGCGTGGACCTGCCCGAGAAACCTCTCGATGTCGGGCGCGGTCAGTTCGCCGACGTGTGCGGCCACCCGCTGCTGCCGGACGAAGCCGTCCTCGCGGTAGCTGACCAGCAGGTGCGGTGCCTCGCCTTCGACGAGCCGGATCTTCGGGTTGTCGTGCCGGGTCTGGCACACCTCCGCGATCCGGTCCAGCAGCAGGTGCGTCGGGTCGGACGGGATGTCCTCGGCGCGGCCGGTGCCGGCCGCGGGCCTGCTCACCGGCCCGGGGTCGACGACGTCCGGGGGTGCCGGGCTATCCGCGGCGCGGGCCGGCGCGAAGGTGCTGCCCGCGGCCTGCCACTGGCGGGCCACCTGCTCGGGCTTGCCGGTGAGCGGGGACGTGCCGCGGGCCTCGGTGCGGGACCCCGCGGCCGCGGTCGGCCGGCACGGGATGCGGACCAGTCCCTCGGCGGTGAGCTGCAGGAGCTGGCACCGGTCCGGCCCAGCAGGTGGGATCAGCATCAGGTCGCTCTCGGTCGTCGCGATCCCCGACCCGGCCTCCACCGGCCCGTGCAGCAGCAGGTTGAGCCGCCGCCCGAGCAGCCCGTCGAAGTCGGTCGTGTCCCGGAGCAGCGCGGGGTCGTGGTCCAGGTTCGCCTCCGGGTCGGTGGCAGGCCACGGAGCATGCCGAACCACCCCGATCCGCAACCAGCCGTCCGACTCGAACGACCGCAACCGCTGGGCGAACCAGGCCGCCTGTGCCTCGCCGATCCACCCGTAGTGGTCATCCTCGCGGTGGCTGTCGTTGATGGTCGAGTTGAGCCCCGCGACGACCACCCGCAGGTCGGGCACCTCGAACAGGGTCCAGGGCTGCTGGCTGTCGAAGGCCAGGTCGTCCAGGCCCTGGTAGAGCTCCTCGAACAGCCGGGTGAAGTGCCGCCACTTCGGCCAGTACGGCGGTTTGGGCGGGACGTCGTCGGCCTCGCAGCTGGCGAAGTAGGCCCGGCAGGCGGGTGCGGTGACGTCGCGTGGGCCGGGAACGATGACGAGCCGGTTCGGCTCCAGGCCGAGCAGTACGCGCAGCCCGGTGAGGAACTCCGTGGCCGCGGTGAACTCGCGGACGCTGCCGGTCTCGGTGATGTCACCGGTGACGACCAGCAGGTCAGGTGCAGGCGCACCGTCACCGGTGAGCCGGGTGATGTCCCCGTAGATCCGGGCCTGCAGTTCTTCGGCGGTCCTCGGTGCTCCGGCCGCGACCAGGCCGCGGCCGAACCGGGGTCCGGGCACGTGCAGCAGGGTCACGTCCGAGCGGGCGCGCTGCCCGGTGGGTGCGGCCGGTGGGTAGGCGGGCGCCGCGGCCGGGGTGCGCCTGCCGGTGACGTCGCCGCCAGAAGGGGCGCCGGTGGCGTCCTCGGCCGGTGTCCTCGCGGCCGGTGCCTTCGCGGCCGGGTCGGACGGGTAACCGGGGGTCGTCGGAGGCTTGGCCCGGCCGTCCAGCGCTTGGCGGATGCGGTCGAGCAGCAGGGCCCGTGCCGCCTGTGGGTCGGCGACCCCGACCAGGTCCACGTACGTGATCATGGAGAGCAGGCCGTCCAGCGGGCAGTCCTCGACCCGGATCGTCACCAGGCGGTTGAGGTCGTCCGGGTCGGCGCGCAGCGCGGCCTGCCATTCCAGCCGGCCGTACCGAGAGGCGAGGTAGTTGCTGGAGAGCACCGAGATGACGACGGCGGCCTCGCTGACCCCGCGATCCATGAAGTCGATGAAGTTGGTGCCCGGCACGAAGTCCCAGGCCTGGAGCATCGTCGAATAACCAGCGGTCTCGAGCTCCCAGGAGATCCAGGTAGCCCACCGTTCGTCGGCGGGGGAGTAACTGACGAAGAAGTCGATGGGGCGGTTCGAGCTCTCGGCGCGCCGCCTCATGGTGCTGAGCGGATCGGCGTCGACCCGGCCGCCGCCGGCCCGATTCGTGCTGTCCGGGCGCTCACGATGGGGATGCGCACGACGGCAGCCGGGTCATCAGTTCCTTGACGTCCGGAACGACCCGCTCGGCGGCCTGCACCAGGTCGAGCAGGCGCTCGAGGTGCTCCGGGCGGCAGGCGACGAAGCTGCGGTCGACCTGGGGCCTGCCGATCCGCTCGTCGAAGGGAGTGCCGTCCAGCCCGTACAGGGCCACGCCCGCCTCGGACGCGATCAACGCCCCGGCCGGCAGATCGACCTCCTCGGCGTGGTACCCGACCATGCCGTCGATGTCGCCGCGGGCCAGCATCACCAAGGACAGCAGCGGTGTCCAGAGCTGGAAGACCCGACGTGCGGCCGACTCCAGGACGATCTTCAGCGCCCCTGCGGTCGCGTCGTCCTTGGACACCGAGTAGCCCTGCGTCCAGGCCAGTAGTGGACCCCCGCGACGGCTGCGCGACGATGGTTGCAGTGCGCAGCCATCCGGCCCGTACGCACCCGCGCCGCGAGTCGCGTGCCAGGTCGCCGCGGTGATCGGGTCGTGTACGACGCCGAGCACCGGGATGCGGTCCCGGCACAGCGCGATGCCGACGACATAGGTGGGCAGCGCGACCGCCAGATTGTTGGTGCCGTCCAGCGGATCCACCAGCCAGGTCCAGGTGGCGTCGTCATCGCCGAGGCATCCTGCCTCCTCGGCGATGATCCGGTGGTCGGGGAAGGTGGCGCGAATCCGGTCGAGGATCAGTCGCTCGGCCGAGATGTCCAGGTCGGTTACCACGTCCCCGGTCGATCCCTTGCCGCGCAGCCCCAGATCGCCGTGCGCCTGGCTGCTCAGCAGCTCGCCCGCGGCGCGGGCGGCCCCGACGGCCACCTGCTGGGCCAGCTCGATGTCCAGATCCGGGCTCGGATCGAGTGCGGCCACCCTCGGCCGGTGCAGCACGCCCATATCAACCCCTCCTCCTGGCCGACTCCGTCATGTTATCCGTCAGGCGACGGGCGACCAGCCTTGCGGCGTGTGCCGTCTCCGGCTTCGTGCACCGCCGCCGGGACACCCGATGACCGGGAGTGCCCAGGCCGCCGAGGGACAGGTCGGCGGCGCCGGGCCGGGTATGGCCGAGCACCACCGTCGCCGCCTCCGCCTCCCCGGGCACCATGGTCAGGTGGAACTCGCCTGCAGCGAGGTGGTAAGTGCCGCCCGCCGCGGTCGACTGCACCGGCCCCGGCTTGCAGCGCACCAGCCGCTGCGTGGGCCGGATCTCGTCGGCGTCGCCGTCGCTGAGCACTTCGAACAACCGATGGGTGGGAGCCGCCGGGGCATCGGTGACGTGCATGAGCTGGTTTCCGACCTCGCCGTAGAGGACGTAGCTGAGCAGATCCCAGCTGTGTGAGTGCACCGGCGAGGTGGTGAGCTCCAGTTCCGGCCGTTCCTCGGTCCACAGGTGCACGCAGATGCCGTACTCGCCGTGGCGCTGTACCGGCAGGCAGACGAAGCCGAGTGGGTGCCGGGTCGCGGTCATCTGCCTGCGGCCCTGGGTGACCTCCTGCATCGCGTCGACCACCCTGGCCGGCATCCGCGCGGCGGCGGTGCGCTGCTGGATCTCGTGGAGGATCTCCGGATAGTCCATGGTCACTCGTAGGGGTTCTTGGCCTGCACGGCCTTACGGATGATGTCGGAGACGGCACGGTCGTCGAAGGAGGAAGGCAGCGCGATGTGCAACGCGACGAAGAGCTTCATGGCCTCCTCGACCGAAGGCTCGTCGCTGAGCGGAACCGCCTTCGCGGCCTGCTCGATCGGTAGCCGCGTAGACTGCTCGAAGCTGGTCAGCAACTCGGTGGCGTACCGGTCGTAGTAGACCCAGCCGCGCTTGATCAGCAGCGCGGGCTCCCTCGGATCCTGCTGGGTGATGATCAGGGATCGAGAGGACAGGTCCCACCGGAAGGTGGTGATCGTCGAAGAAAGGCCGACCTCCACGGTGAGCAGCCGGTACCGCTGCCGGTGCCAGCAGGCGGCCAGGATGGTGGCGAGGGACTCCTTGCGGGTCCGGTCGATCGTCCATATCTCGCCGGTGCCGTCCGGCCGGCGCGACAGCGATCGGCGGAACACCGCGTAGTGGTCACAGGCGGTCTCGTTGGTCGGGTCGACGATCTCCAGCCGCATGGTCAGTGGCCTACCGTCCCGGCGGGCCCGTTGGACGCATTCGGGCAGCGTGACCGCGCGGATGAAAGTGCCGGTGCCGCCTTTGAACGTCCACCCTTCGGTATCCCGCCGCGCGTCGCCCAGCGCCTGACTGACCTCCTCACCCGCGAGCACCTGCACGTTCGAGGCCGCGTCCAGTGCCTGTTTGGTTCCGGTCAGCTTCGCATCGAGTTGGGTGACCAGCTCGAGCGTCTTCTCCAGGTCCCGCTCGATAATCCCGGAGCGGACCCGGTCGCGCAGCAGTGTGGTGGCGAGGATAGCGAGGACCAACAGTATCGCGTTGTTGATCACGCTTGGGTCGGCCCCGATCACATCGGCGTAAGAGAGCACGACGATGCTGACCGCCAGGACGAGGGCGATCAGGCCGTCGAGGTTCTGGCCGATCCACTTGATAAGTCGGGACATTCCGCTTCCCCCGAGATCGTGTGCGACCGAGCCTACGTCGACCCAGCGTTCCGGAGGTGATCTCCGTGGGAGTGTAGGTCTTCTAGCCCATGTGGCGGAACCGAACCGCCCGGGCGGATGCACGGCCACGGGCCGCCGGCTCCTCCAGTACTGGGCAGGGCCGGTCGGATAGCGTCTTGCGCTGCGTGGTCGGCCCGGTTCGACAGCTGGACTCGATGGGGCGAGCGTCGGGGCGGCCCCATCGCATCAGCGCTGACGCGGTGACACGAGACGGGTGGTCAGGTGAAGGGGGCTCAGGTGAAGGGGGCTCAGGTGCTGGGCCGGGCACGACGGTGGGAGCTGCTGGACTGGGTGGCCGCGGTCTTCCTGATCGCCGGGGTGGGGGCCGTGCTGTTCGGTTTCCTCCCGCTGGCCGCTGCGGGCGACATTGTCCGCCGGGTCCTGCCGCTGCTGGTTTTCCTCGGCTCCGTGATCGTGCTCGCCGAGCTCACCGCGAAGGCCGAGGTCTTCGACGTGGTCGCAGTCCGCGTGGCGAGATGGGCCGGGGGGAACTACGTCGCGCTGTTCGGGTTATGTGTGCTGTTCGCCTCGGCCACCACGATTTTCTTGAATTTGGATACCACCGCGGTGCTGCTGACTCCGGTCATGCTCGCCACCGCCGTCAAGGCGAATATCCCACCCATGCCGTTGGCGATGCTGACGGTGTGGCTGGCCAACACCGCAAGTCTGCTGCTGCCGGTGTCCAACCTCACCAACCTGCTGGCCGTCGGGCGGGTGGGCCTGACCCCGGCCCAGTTCGCCATCCGGATGGCCGCACCGCAGGCGGCGGCCATCGCTGCCACGGCGGTCTGTCTCTGGGCCTTCTACTGGCGCCGCGGACGGCGTGGCAGTGACCGATACGCGCCGCCGGAGCGCCACGTGCCGAGGGATCGGACGCTGTTCGCCGTCGCCTCGGTGGCCTGCGCCGCGTTCGCCGTGCTCGTGCTGGCCGGTGTCCCACTGGCGATCTCGTCGTTGACCTGCACCGGGGTGCTCGTCGCGGCGTTCCTCTTCCGGGATCGCCCGGCGTTCGCCTGGCGGTTGATCCCGCTGCGGCTGCTCGCCTTGGTCACCGGGCTCTTCCTGGTGGTGCTGACGATCGACCGGTACGGCCTGGGCAGCCTGATCGGCAGCCTGATCGGCACCGACCAGGGGGCCCCGGGTGTCGCCAAGGCCGCCACCCTCGGCGCTGTGCTGTCCAATACGGTCAACAACCTGCCTGCCTACGTGGCCGGCGAGGCGGTGGTGACCAACAGCGACCAGCTGCTCGGTCTGCTGATCGCCACCAATGTGGGCCCGCTGGTCACTCCGTGGGCGTCGCTGGCGATCATTCTCTGGCACGAGCGGTGCCGGGCAGGCGGAGTGCGGGTCTCCTGGGCCAGGTTCGCCGCGACCGGAGCGGTGACCGCCGCCGTCGTCCTCACCGCGGCAGAAGGGACGCTACTGCTCAGCGGATAGCCACCCCCGCGCGTGTCAGGCCCTGGTGCACGGTGTGTCGGGCTGTGGTGCAGGAGGGCCTGACACACCGTGCACCACAGCCTGACACGCGGGGTCAGTCTTTGATGTCGCAGATAACTGAGCCTTGGGTGATGGGGGCACCGGGCTGGGCGGTCAGGGCGGTGATGGTGCCGTCCTTGTGCGCGGTGACCGGGTTCTCCATCTTCATCGCCTCGACCACCACGAGTAGATCGCCCTTGGCGACGGTGTCTCCGTCGGACACCGCGACCTTGACCACGGTGCCCTGCATGGGCGCGGTGACCGCGTCCCCGGACACCACTGATGCCTGGCCGCCGCCGCGCTTGCGCGGCTTGCTCTTGACCGCTCCGCCTGCAGCTGCGCCCAGGGCCAGATCGCTCGGCAGCGTGACTTCCAGGCGACGGCCATCCACCTCGACGACCACGATCTGCCGGGGCGCCGGTGGTCCGGGTTCGGTCGATGTCTCAGCGGGGTCGTAGGGCGCTAGCTCGGCGGAGAACTCGGTCTCGATCCATCGGGTGTGCACGGTGAAGCCCTCGGCGTCGCTCGCGGCGAACGCCGGATCGTCGAGCACAGCCCGGTGGAACGGGATGACGGTGGGCAGGCCCTCGACGGTGAACTCGGCCAGTGCCCGGCGGGACCGCTCCAGGGCCTGCTCCCGGTCCGCGCCGACCACGATCAGCTTGGCCAACATCGAGTCGAACTGGCCGCCGATCACGCTGCCTTCGCGCACCCCGGCGTCCAGCCGCACTCCGGGCCCGGCGGGCGGGTCGAACCGGGTGACGATGCCCGGGGCAGGCAGGAAGCCCCGCGCCGGGTCCTCGCCGTTGATCCGGAACTCGATTGCGTGACCCCGGGGCTCGGGATCCTCGATCATGGCGAGCCGCTCGCCGGCGGCGATCCGGAACTGCTCGCGCACCAGGTCGATCCCAGTGGTCTCCTCCGAGACCGGGTGCTCCACCTGAAGCCGGGTGTTCACCTCGAGAAACGAGATCGTGCCGTCGAGCCCGACGAGGAACTCGACGGTGCCGGCACCGTGGTAGCCCGCCTCGGCGCAGATCGCCCGGGCGGCTTCGTGGATGGTGCGGCGCTGCTGGTCGGAGAGAAACGGCGCGGGCGCCTCCTCGACCAGTTTCTGGTGTCTGCGCTGCAGTGAGCAGTCCCGGGTACCGACCACGACCACCGTTCCGTGCTGGTCGGCCAGTACCTGCGCCTCGACGTGCCTGGGTCTGTCCAGGTAGCGCTCTACGAAGCACTCGCCGCGTCCGAAGGCGGACACGGCCTCGCGTACCGCGGAGTCGAGCAACTCGGGAATCTCCGCCATGCCGCGGGCCACCTTCAGGCCGCGCCCGCCGCCGCCGAAGGCGGCCTTGATGGCCACCGGAAGGCCGTACTCCTCGGCGAAGGCCACCACCTCCTCCGCACCGGACACCGGATCCTTGGTGCCGGGCACCAGCGGCGCTCCTGCCTTGGTGGCGATATGGCGGGCGGCCACCTTGTCACCCAGAGCCCGGATCGCCGCCGGGCTGGGACCGATCCAGACCAGCCCGGCGTCGATCACCGCCTGGGCGAAGTCCGAGTTCTCGGAGAGGAACCCGTAGCCGGGGTGCACGGCGTCCGTGCCGGCACGTGCCGCGACGTCGAGCAGCTTGGCCTGGTTCAGATAGCTCTCGGCGGGAGTACGGCCACCCAGCGCGAACGCCTCATCGGCCAGCCGTACGAACGGCGCTTCGCGGTCGTCCTCGGCGTACACCGCAACGCTGGTCAGCCCGGCGTCCCGGCAGGCTCGAATGACCCGGACGGCGATCTCACTCCGGTTCGCGATGAGCACCTTGTGCAGCGCTGTCGGGTCGGGACGGGGCACCGGTGCCTCCCGGATACGTGCTGGTGGGGTACGACTGAAGCCTTCAAGGGAGTCTAGAGCCGACGTGGCTGCTCGCCCCGATGGCGAAGGACACATCCGGGCCCGGCTCGGCCCGCCGCTGCGGCACCTATGAGTCAGATCTCGTTGCCGAGGCTGTGCAGGAACTTAATCGTCTGAGCCGGCGACTTAGCCTGAACACACAACCGATCCATCACCACCAAATAATGCTCAACATCACACTCACCATCCAAATACAACGCA
>JBOHGD010000031.1:0-55895 GCA_050699955.1 Pseudonocardiaceae bacterium
CCCCTGCCCCGCTTGCGGCTCTGGGTGCCCCGCTTGCGGCTCTGGGTGCCCCGCTTGCGGCTCTGGGTGCCCCGCTTGCGGCTCTGGGTGCCCCGCTTGCGGCTCTGGGTGCCCCGCTTGCGGCTCCTGGTGCCCCTTCCGGAACCCCGGGTGACCCGCTCGCGCAGCTGAGTGCGCTGCTCTCGCCACTCGGCCTCGGGCTGGACCTGGTCACCGGGATCGCCGAGCCCCTGCTGGCACCTGTGCTGGGATCGGTCGGCTGCACCGGTGTCGTGCCCGCTGCCCCGGGAGCGGTCCGATGAGCGCCCTGTTCGCCATGGCGCCAGGGCTGCAGGACACGCTGTCCGGTTCGCCGGCGCGTTCCTGGCTGGTGGTGGCCCGCACGATGGACTACTTCGGCACGGCACTGTTCGTCGGTGGCACCGCGTTCCTCGCCACGCTCTGGCCGGCCGGTACGCGCGTCGTCCGGGCCCGCGGGGTGCTCGCCACCGGGCTGGTGCTCGGACTGTTCGGCACGCTCACCGCGATCGTGCTGCAGGGCGCCTGGATCGGCGACCTCTCGGTGCAGGAGGCGGCGCACTGGCAGGTCGTACAGCGGGTGCTCGCCACGACCTTCGGTCAAGTGTGGGCGGCGAAGGCGTTGCTCTGGGTGCTCGCCACCGTCGTCATGGCCGATCTGTTCACCCGGGGGGAGCAGGCCGCCCGCTCGGTGGCGTGGCGGGTCGGTGCCGTCGTCGTCTGCGCCGGCCTGGTGCGCACCGTCGGGATCGCGGGCCACGCCTCCCAGCAACCTGGCGCGCCGGTGCTGGAGATCGCCGACTTCGTCCATCTCACCGGCATCAGCCTGTGGATAGGTGGGCTGGCGGTGCTCTTGATCGGCGTGCTGCCCCGCAGGCTGCCCGAGGAGCTGGCCGCGGTGGTGCCCCGTTACTCGAAGCTGGCACTCGGCTCGGTGCTGGCCATCGTGGCGGCGGGCACCGTGCTCAGCTGGGGGCTGGTCGGCTCCTGGGCCAAGCTGGTGGGCACCGGCTACGGACAGCTACTGATCCTCAAGATAGCCATCTTCTGCGTGGTGCTCGTTGCAGGAATGGCCAGCAAGAGGTGGGTGGACCGGCGCCTGGACTTCGCCGTGACGCTGCGCGGTCACGCCGCGGCGGTGCGCCCCATCGTCTACTCCGTTGCCACCGAAACCGTGCTGGTCATCGTCGTCCTGCTCGCGGCCAGTTTCCTCGTCACGGCCAGCCCCGGCCGCTGACCCGACGCACCACCATGAGAGGAGTCTTGATGGACCACATCGCCTTACTCGAGCGGCCACCTGAGGAGGTGTCCGCACCATCCACTGGGTCTCGACGCTCTGGCCGGTTCACCGGTATGGCCGTGCTCGCCGCCATCGCGGCGGCTGTGCTCGGCATCTCGGCCCTGGGCGGTGTCGCGGCTACCCAAACCACGGCCACCGACCGCACCGCCGACGGAACCGTCTCCCAGGGGACTGCTCCGGCCGCGGGATCCGCCGGAGCAGCCGCCGGGGCTCAACCGGTCATGGCCGGGGGTCACGGCGCCATGGGTCAACCCGCCCAGGGTGGCCCCCAGCAGGCCGCGGGCCAGCAGGCCGGGGCCGCGCACACCGTCACCATGACGGGCTACAAGTTCGTTCCCCAGACCATCACCGTCGCCGTCGGCGACACGGTGACCTGGGTCAACAACGACACGGCCGGGCACACCGTGACGGTCACCGACGGTCCGGAGAGGTTCTCCTCGGACCTGATCGCCACCGGCAAGAGCTTCAGTCACACCTTCACCAAGCCCGGCACGTACAGCTATTACTGCGCCGTGCACCCGGACATGACGGCGTCCGTGGTCGTCCAGGGTGCCGGTGGGCCTCCGCCGGCCGCTGGGGCCACCCCACCGGGGCAGGGCGCGGCCGCGCAGCCACCGGCAGCCAGCGGCTCGGAGTGCGTGCCGTCCGCGGCATACGGCGCCTTGATGCAACACCTCCAGGCTGCTCACCTGCAGGAGTCCCCTGGTCAGCAGGCGTCCGACCTGCTGGCGCTGGACCAGTACGCCAAGACCCATACGGTACTGGTGCAGAACATGCTGAAACCGGTGTTCGACGGGGCGCCCACCGATGCCACAGCGCAGTCACTGAACGCCCTCTGGCAGCACCTGCAGACCGCGCACCTGCAGGAGTCCCCTGGTCAGCAGCTAACCGACCTGCTGAGCGTGGACCAGTACGCGAAGACACACACCGCGCTGGTGCAGAACATGCTCGCTCCGCACGTCAAGTACACCGCCTGCTGAGTTCCCGTCCCTTCCCGATGCGCCGCATCCCCCGCGGCGCGGCGGTGGCCCGGCCGAAAAGAGGTCGGCCGGGCCACCGCCCCCAGTATCCCCCGCCATGCTCAGTATCCCGACCCCACGGCGCAGCCGACTGCCGGAGGACTCATGCCCGACGAGCGCAATCCCGACACGGCCACCGCGGTGCTGCCCGCCATCCAATGGGACGCCACCACCACCGCGGGGACCGCATCCGACCTGCTGACTGACCACGACGCGGACGTGCCCTGGCGGGTTCGCAGCGCATTGCTCGAGGTGAGCGCGCAGAGCATCTTCGGCCCGTGCTCGCGGGTCCGGTTTCCGATCAGCGGCGGCCGGCTGCACCTGGCCGGGCCTGCGGTGACCGGTTTCGAGCTGCACAGCCCCGGACCCGAGCGCATCTCGGCAGGCTCCTACCGCGCGCTGCTCGGCCGCCGCACCCACTCCAGCGAGCGACCCGCTGGGCTCGAGCTGCATTGCTCCGCCGCGCCGGTCCGCCGCAAGCGGGCCAGCCGCCGGATGGGTGGTGAGGTGGTCGTCAACGGGCTGCCGCGGACCCTCTCACTGCGGATCAAGCTGATCGACGTGGGGGAGCAGCGCGTGCTGCTCTGGCTCACCGGGCCGCTACGGCTGCCCGCCACCGACCGTCGCGTCGGCAAGTCCTTTCCCCATGTCCAGATCGCTGCGGAGTTCACCCGATGACATCCACTCGCCGATCTTGCTATGCCCTCGCCGTCCTGGCCGTGGCCGTACCTGCCGTCGCGATGCTCGGGCTCGCGCCGGCGGCGGCCGGTGCACAGCCCGTCGCACCGCACAGTGTCGTCGCACCGCACAGTGTCGTCGCACCGCACAGTGTCGTCGCACCGCACAGTGTCGTCGCACCGCACAGTGTCACGGTGCCGATCAGCAACTACGCCTTCCAGCCCGCGGATCTCATGGTCCATACCGGTGACACCGTGACCTGGGTCAACAAGGACTCGGCTCCGCACAACGTCACCACCACCAACGGGCCGGTCTCGTTCGCGTCCAGCACGCTGATGCAGGGCCAGAGCTTCAGCTACACCTTCACCACGCCCGGTTCCTACTCCTACGTGTGCACCATCCACCCGGACATGAGTGCCACCGTCACGGCCATGCAACAGGCACCGCCTGCTGCTGCCGTGGCGCCACCAGCTCCGGCAGCCCCAGCTCCGGCAGCCCCAGCAGCCCCAGCTACGGGGGGCGTGCCTGCTGACGGTGCGCCTGCCGACGGTGGTGCGGCCGTCGACGGTGCGCAGGTGCCACCAGCCACCGCTCCCGCCCCCGCACCGGCACCGGCACCGGCGGCGGGAGCCGCTGCCGCGCCGGGTGCGGTGCCGGTTCCGGCGCCCGCCCAGCCCGCCCCGGCGAGCACTCAGGCGGCCGGTGTCACCCAGGGCCCGATGCTGAACCCGCTGCTGATCGTCGCTGGAATCGCCCTCGGGGTGGCCACGCTATGCCTGCTGTTGGTCATCGCCCAGCCCGCCAGTCAACGCTGACCCACCGTCCACCGGGGCGCCGGCTCGGGTCACACGTCGAGATCGAGCTCGACCGGGTACTCGCCGAGCCAGCAGTTCAGGGTCAGCACGTTCTCCAGGGCGTCGCGGCGGCCCGCTTCGGCTGCCGCGACCTCCGGCTCGGCTGCGGCTCGCCGGGCGGCGGGCAGGTCCAGCAGCGGTGCGACCGGCAGATCGGTTCCGGCCAGCACCTCGCCCAGTTGCCTGCACAGCAGACGCCCGTACCCGGGGGCCTGAGGCGCCGGGTAGTGGGCCTTGCGCCGCCACAGAACCGAGTGCGGCAGCAGATCCGCCACGGCGGCGCGCAGCAGGCCCTTCTCCCGGTCGTCGAAGCTCTTCATCGCCCACGGGACGTTGAACACGTACTGGATGAGGCGGTGATCGCAGAACGGAACCCGCACCTCTAGGCCGTTGGCCATGCTGATCCGGTCCTTACGATCCACATGGAACTGACATCCGCGCCCCGCGACGGGAGAAGTCCATCCCGAGTGCCTGGTACTCCACGGCATTCCAGCCGATACCCACCCCGAGCCGAAACCGGCCGCCGCAGAGGATGTCCACCTCGGCGGCCTGCTTGGCGACCAGCGCGGTCTGTCGCTGTGGCGCCACGATCACACCGCTGACCAGCTCCAGGGACGTGAGTCCGGCGAGAAAACCGAACAGTACGAAGGGCTCGTGGAACGTACTGTCCACGTCGTACCAGCCCTGCCAGCCCACGTGCACGGCTGGATCGACCCCGAGGATATGGTCATAGACGAGAATGTGTTGATAGCCCAGCTCGGAAACCGCCGTCGCATACGCGCGAATCGCGCCCGGGTCGGCGCCGATCTCGTTCTGTGGAAATATGACGCCCGCCCGCATGATATCAACCTCGGTGTTTTCGTACGGCTGCTTCATAGGTTGGCGAGGTCGTGCCCGGCCATGACTGTCGCGTAGTCCGTGTCCAGGCCGGACGGCACCGGCATCCGGTAGTGGACGCCGATGGCCGCGAGCCGGGTGAAGATCTCACGCATCCGGTCCGGTCGCTGCATCAGAATCATGCGCATCCAGCCGTGATCGTCGATGTCGAACGAACGCGAGGTGGAGAGCTTGACCGCGGCGTCGCGGACCACCAGGAAGTCGAACAGCTCCACCCCGCTGGGGTTGCCGCCGAAGCAGAAGCTCGGTGGCGGGCGGAAGAGGAACTTGTACCCGGCGGCCGGCCGCAGGATCGCGTCGTCTGGCCAGCCCAGTGCTCGCAGCCCGTCCACCGCGATGTCGAGGGAGCAGCCGATCTCCCGCTGGATGTGCTGCCGGGCGTCGTCGTCGCGGAAGGCGTGCAGCGGTTGTGCATGGCGGCGTGCGAGCGCATCAGGCGCCGCAGGACCAGATGGCGGCTTTCCGCGAGTCCGGCAAGACGACCCCGGTGTAGTTCCGGGCTCATACCGCCACCGAGGGCCAGTGCGACCATCATCCATGGCGGTGGAAGTGGACGGACTCGGGAACGATGCGAACGATGATCCGATCGAAATCCGTCTCGATGTCCGAGTAGTCCGTGCCGACATACTTCTGGGAGAGCTTGTGCACGTGCTCGATCGCCCCAGCTTTGGTCACCTGGGCACGCCCCCGTATCTGCACGTACATCGATGGGTTGTCCTGGTCGTGCACGCTGAGCGCCACGCGTGGATCGCGGAGGATATTGTGGTACTTCACCCGGTCAGCAGCAACGTTCAGCAGAACATCGTCGCCGTCTCGGTCCACCCACACCACGGTCGTCTGGGGCGTTCTGTCAGGCATCAACGTCGCGAGGTGCCCGAAGTTCTTACCGTCGAGCAGCGGGTACGCCACCTCAGGAATCCTCGCGCTCACGCGTACTCCTTCGTTGAAGTGTACGTTTTCGGAACGTCAAAATAAGTAGTAGCCGAAATGAAAGTGGAAGCCATGCCGCTTCTATGGTCGGCCGGGTATCCAGCCGAGTCCACCGTACGTTTCCCGGTTAACATTGTGACGCTCCGGAGATACCCTGTCAACGTTGCGTGACCGTTTCGCTCTGTGGATAGGCGCGCGACCCGGTTCTCACGCAACGTGCGACGACGATACAGTTGCCAATTATTGGCAACTGCCATATGGGATCGAATGGACCCCTCGCCGCCCGCGAGACGTCGCACTCCGGCCAGTCGGAGGTCGACCGGGGTCAGCCGGGCTCGGCGAGTGCGGTGAGCAGGGCGCGCACGGACATCGCTCGGCGGCGCGCGGCACCGTCGAGCTCGTCCAGCGCGCATTCCGGGTCGGCAGGCGGGCCGAGGTGGGTACAGCCCCGCGGGCAGTCCTCGATCGCCTCGGCGAGGTCGCCGAAGGCGCGCACCACATTGTCGGGGGTCACATGCGCCAACCCGAAGGAGCGGATCCCGGGGGTGTCCACCACCCAGCCGCCCTCGCCGCCGACCAGTGGCAGTGGCAGCGCGACGGCGGAGGCGGAGGTGTGTCTGCCCTTGCCCACACCACTGACCTGGCCGGTCGTCCGGTCGGCGTCCGGCACCAGCCGGTTGACCAGCGTCGACTTGCCCACCCCGGAGTGCCCGACCAGGACCGAGATCCGCCCGGCCAGCCGTTGCCGCACCTCCTGAACTCCGATGTCCGGGGCGGTCACGAGCACCGGCAGGTCCAGTGCGGCGTAGCGTTCCTGGACGGCGTCGGGCGCGGCGAGATCCCGTTTGGTCAGGCAGAGCACCGGTTCCAGGCCACCGGCGTAGCCGGCCACCAGGCAGCGGTCGATCAGCCCGGTGCGCGGCGGGGGATCGGCCAGCGAAGCCACGATGAACAGTTGCTCGGCGTTGGCCACCACGACCCGCTCGTAGGGATCGGTGTCGTCAGCCGTGCGCCGCAGCACACTGGATCGCTCGTCAACCCGGACGATCCTGGCCAGTTGGTCCGGTTCACCGCTGACCTCGCCGACCAGTCCGACCCGGTCGCCGACCACCACCGGGGTGCGTCCGAGCTCCCTGGCCCGCATGGCGGTCACCCGCAGTTCGGGATCGCTGTCAGGCGCGCAGGTCCACCGGCCTCGGTCCACCGCCACGACCATCGCCGACACCGCGTCGGCGTGCTCGGGACGGCGTTTGGTGCGCGGCCGGGAGCCCGACCGGGTCGGCCGAACCCGGACGTCGGACTCGTCGAGGCCGTGACCACCGCGGGGACCACCGCCGGGCCTGCTCAGCAGACATCACCTACCAGTGGTGCCCGGGCGGATGTCGTCATGGGCCCATCATCGCGTATCGGCGCCAGGCAGGGGTGTCCGTGCCACGATGACGTCCATGTGCGGCAGGTACGCCTCGACCAAGGATCCCGCGACGCTGGCCATCGAGTTCGACGCCGTGGATGGCACCGCAGGTACCGAGGGCCGCGGTACCGAGGGCCGCGGTACCGAGGGCCGTGGCGCCGAAGGCAGGGCACCGGGCGCCGACTACAACGTCGCGCCGACCAAACCGGTGCTGTCGGTGGTCACCCGGCACCCGCGTGACGAGCAGGGGTTCCCCGACCCGAGCCGCACGGTGCGCAGTATCCGGGTGATGCGCTGGGGTCTGGTCCCGCACTGGGCGAAGGATCCGGGCATCGGCTCTCGGATGATCAATGCGCGGGCCGAGAGCGCGGCCACCAAACCGGCGTTCCGCGCTGCGCTGGCCCGGCGGCGCTGCCTGGTGCCCGCCGACGGCTGGTACGAGTGGCGGCCGTCGGAGACCGGGCGCAAGCAGCCGTTCTTCGTCACCTCGGTGGACGGTTCCGGACTCGCTCTGGCCGGGGTGTGGTCCGTCTGGCGGGGCGCCGACGCCGAACCCGCCGCGCCCCCGCTGGTGACCTGCGCGGTGCTCACCACGGAGGCGGTCGGCCCACTCACCGAGATTCACGACCGGATGCCGCTGGTGCTGCCCGCGCAGGCGTGGCGGGACTGGCTGAACCCGGACTCCGAGGACCCCGGCGCCCTGCTCTCGCCACCCACCGCGGAGCTGGTGCACACCTTGGAGCTGCGTCCGGTGTCCACGGCGGTGAACGACGTCCGGCACCAAGGCCCGGAGCTGATCGAACGGATCGAGCCGGATCAGCCCGCACTGCTGAACCTGGATCAGGTCACGTGACCCGGCTGACCATCCCGACGCCACACGGGCCCGCCCGCGCCGAACTGCATTGCTGCCCGCAGGGCAGCGCCGCGCTGCTGCTCGGCCACGGTGCGGGTGGCGGAACCAGTGCGCCCGATCTGGTGGCCACCACCAGGGCCGTGACAGCCGCAGGGGTGCATGTGGCGCTGGTGGAGCAGCCCTACCGGGTGGCGGGCAGACGGGCTCCCGCGCCGGCCGGGCAACTCGACAAGGCGTGGCTGGCCGTCGCGGCGCATCTGGCCCAGGGGGTGTTCGCCGGCCTGCCACAGGTGTTCGGCGGGCGGTCCTCCGGTGCCAGGGTGGCCTGCCGCACCGCGACCGCGGGGGGTGCCTTCGCGGTGCTGTGCCTGGCTTTCCCGGTGCATCCACCGGGGCGGCCGGAGAAGAGCAGGCTCGACGAGCTGGACTGGGTGGACGTGCCGGTGCTCGTCGTGCAAGGGGACCGCGATCCGTTCGGCCGCCCGGAGCCCACCGCAGGCCGGGAGGTCGTGCTGCTGCCCGGTGACCATTCGCTCAGGACCGAGCCCGATGTGGTCGGGCGCGCCGTGGCGGAGTGGCTGGTGCGCCGGCTGCGCCCACTGGGCCCCTGACCGTTTCTGGGCCGTACTCAGAGGTCGAGTGTGATTCGGCCGTCGTGGGCGCGGGAGACGCAGATGGTCATGGTGTCGGTGTGTTCGGTGTCGGTGAGTACGTGGTCGCGGTGGTCGATCTGGCCGGAGAGGACTCGGGTTCGGCAGGTGCCGCAGAAGCCTTGTTGGCAGGAGTAGGCGATGTCGGGTCGTATTTGGCGGATGGTGTCGAGTGCGGATTGGTCGGCGGGTACGGTGAGTATCTGTTTGCTGCTGGTGAGCTCGATCTCGAAGGGGTGGCCGTCGAGGATGGGTGGTGGGGAGAACCGTTCGTAGTGCAGTGCGGTCGCGGGGCTGGTGGGTAGGTCGTGCCGGATGGCGGTGATCATGGATGGTGGGCCGCAGCAGTACACCCTGGCTCCGGTGGGGGCGTGGGCGAGGAGTTCGGCGCCTGAGCGGGGGACGCCGTACTCGTCGTCGGGCCGGATCCAGATCCGCTCGGCGTCCAGGGTGGCGAGCTCGTCGAGGAAGGGCATCGTGTCGAGGCGGCGCCCGGTGTAGATGAGCTGCCAGGGTGTGCCACTGGCCGCGGCGTGGGTGACCATGGGCAGGATCGGTGTGATGCCGATGCCGCCTGCGATGAACAGGTAGCTGTCGGCGGGGATGTAGGGGAAGGCGTTGCGGGGTCCGTGGATGGTGAGGGTGGTGCCTGGGTGGACGGTGTCGTGTAGCTCTTGGGAGCCGCCGCCGTCGGGAATGCGCCGGACCGCGATGCGGTAGTGGTGGCGGTCGGTGGGGTCGCCGCACAGTGAGTAGTGCCTGCGTCGTCCGGAGGGTAGCTGCAGGTCGAGGTGGCAGCCTGGTTGCCAGGCGGGCAACGCGGCGCCGTCGGGGGCGGTCAGCCGGAAGCTGCGCACGCCGTCGGCCTCGACGCGGACCTCCGCCACCACGAGCGTGCGCTCCCGGTCGACGGCCTGGATGGGCGGACGCCGCAGATGGGAGCTGCGGGTGAACCACTCATAGGTCCTGATGACGGCCCGCATCGCGGCGAACATGCGATCGGGACGGGGACGGCCCCGCAGATCGGGCGGGGCGACCTGGAGGGTGGGCAGATCCCGGATGTGCGATTCCGTGGTGTGCGTCTCAGAGCCCGCCATGTCCGACCTCCGCGGCCAACGCCGCCGGTGAGCTGGCGATGTAGGCGAGGGCCTGGCTGCTCGAGTACTCCTGCAACGGGTGGAACGAGGGCCGGGCGAAGCGGGACAGCTGCCGAGCGAACAGGCGCACCGAGGGCAGCAGACCCCGGCGGCTGGCGCGCAGGTAGTCGCGCCAGCGCGGCTTGCCGCGGCCGCCCGGCTCGGGGTCGATGCGCATCAGGAAGGCCACCCCGCGAATCCACAGCCACAGCATGATCGGTCCGGTGATCATCAGCGCCCGCACTCGCCGGAAGTACCGTCCGTCGGCGTGCGCGAAGAGATCGAAGGCCACCGTGCGGTGCAGGACCTCCTCCGCGCCGTGCCAGCGCAGCAGGTCCATCATGGTCGGATCAGCACCGGCCGCGTCGAGCGCGGGGGAGTTCAGCGCCCAGTTCCCGAGCGTGGCCGTGATGTGCTCGATCGCCGCGACGATCGCCAGTCGCTCGACCAGCCATTCCTCGCGCCGCTCGGCCGGCAGGTCGCGCTCGCCGAGCACCCTGCGGAACATCCAGCCGAGCTGCTCGACGTAGGGATCGGTGTCGATGCCCCTGGCCTGCCAGTGGTCGAGTACGCCCTGGTGAGCCTCGGCGTGGATGAACTCCTGGCCGATGAAGCCGAGCACGTCCTCGCGTAGTTTGTCGTCCTCGATCAACGGGAGGGCCTGCTTGAACACGTCGATGAACCACCGCTCTCCCTCGGGCAGCAGCAGATGCAGCACGTTGATGGTGTGCGTGACGAAAGGCTCGTCCGGTACCCAGTGAGTGGGCAGCTCAGCCCAGTCGAACACGACGTTTCGGGGCTGCAGGACCAGGTTGTCGGGATTCGCGGACCTGGGGGCCTGGTGGTCGTCGCCAAACATGCAGGACCTGCCTTCCAGGGTTGTCGAGGGGTACTGCCGCGGGGTGGTGGGAGACCTCGCCGC
Organism: Pseudonocardiaceae bacterium; assembly: GCA_050699955.1. Lineage (GTDB taxonomy): Bacteria > Actinomycetota > Actinomycetes > Mycobacteriales > Pseudonocardiaceae. The sequence goes on from JBOHGD010000031.1 coordinate 10,669, forward strand.
CTTCCCGTCTCGGGTGGGAACACTACCTACTGATGAGTAGATAACGGTGCTACTTTTTGGTCGGTTTTGTCAAGCGCCGGGCGGCCAGCACGACGTCGCCTGCCTCTGCGGAGTGGGACACGCTGGGTGCCTTCGGCCCGTGCGGGGGAATGGGCGCGAGAAGTGGGGCGTTGCTCGGTCCGTGGTATCCACAGTCCAGGAGCCTGCTCTTCGCACCGTCCCCGATCGGGCGACGGAGCGGCGCAGACCTACTTCCCCGGGCCGGTCGTACCGGTGGCGCGTACGCTCGACCTCCAACGTGGATCCGTTCAGGGGAGTAGGCGTCGGGATGGCAGCCGACAGTGCAGGGCCCACCCAGTCGGTGGAGCCCGAAGGGAGCGCCACGCCAGCCGCCGCTGTGGACGGCTCGGCAGGCGCGGTGGCGGATACCCGGCTGTCGCCTGCCCCGCGGCAGGAAGCCATATCCGGGCCGAGCGCCCAGGAAGACGGTGCCGCGGAGACGGCTGAGCAGCGCAGTGCGCGCTTCGAGCGGGACGCCATGCCGTTGCTCGATCAGCTCTACGCGGCGGCGCTGCGGATGACCCGAAACCCAGCCGACGCCGAGGATCTGGTGCAGGAGACCTACCTCAAGGCCTACGGCGCCTTCGCGTCCTTCCGGGCCGGCACGAACCTGCGGGCCTGGCTGTACCGGATTCTGACCAACAGCTACATCAACGGGTACCGCAAGCGGCAACGTCAGCCCACCCAGCAGCCCACCGACGAGATCAGCGACCGGCAGCTCGCCCAGGCCGAACAGCACACCTCGTCGGGTCTGCGTTCGGCGGAGGTGGAGGCGCTGGACCGGTTGCCCGACTCGGACGTCAAGGACGCGCTGGGCGAGCTGCCGGAGGACTTCCGGATGGCGGTCTACCTGGCCGATGTGGAGGGCTTCGCGTACAAGGAGATCGCCGAGATCATGGGTACCCCGATCGGGACCGTGATGTCGCGGCTGCATCGGGGGCGCAAGCAGCTGCGCGACATGCTGACCGGCGTCGCCCGTGAGCGAGGCTTCCTGCGTGACGCGGAGGTCGCGTCATGAGCTGCGGAGAGCCCCACGAAATGGACTGCGGCGAGGTGCTCGCCGAGGTGTGGCTGTTTCTGGACCACGAGTGCAACGAGGAGCGGCGGCAGTTGCTGCAGCGGCACCTGCACGAGTGCGGTTCGTGCCTGGAGGAGTTCGGTCTCGAGGAGCATCTCAAGACCCTGCTGGCGAGCAAATGCGGTGGCGATCACGCCCCGGATGGGCTCAGGCAGCGGTTGCGCCAGTCGATCCGCGAGATCGTGCTCCGCCAAGCCGTGCTCGGCGCGGAGGTCACCGTCGAGCAGGAGGACGACGGCACCGTCGTGGAGGTGCGGACCAGCGTCGAGACCCGGTCCTGGGTGTCTCGCGAGCACAGCGAGTACTGACCCCTGCTGTTCTGACTACCTGACTCGGGTAGAGCTCGCAGTCCGTGGCGGGCCCCGCCTGGCGAAGCGACTGCAGCGACGGGGCTCGCGCGGACTCAGCTGTTCGGACGCCTGCCGTGGTTGGCGGAGCTCTTCTTACGGTCACGCTTCTTGCGGGCCCGCTTGGACACGGTCTCTCCTCCTTCGGTCGCAAAGCACCCGAGTGTGGCACACCCCCTTCGTCGCTTCGGATGGGCGGCGCCGCCCGTGGTTGGATGGCAGTGCCGCGTATCGAGGAGGGCGATCCATGTCTGAGGAGATTCACGCCGAAATGGTGGCGAACGTCTGGAAGGTCGTGGTCGCGGAGGGCGACACTGTGTCCGACGGCGACACCCTGGTGATTCTCGAGTCGATGAAGATGGAGATCCCGGTCATCGCCGAGTCGGATGGGACCATCTCGAAGGTGGCCGTGTCGGAGGGGGATGTGGTGCAGCAGGGCGACTTGATCGCCGTCCTCGAGTGACCTCACCCGGAGGTGATGAGCTGCGGTGTCGACGCTGAGCGAACTGCTCGCCCAACACACTCACCTGTCCGGTGCCGCCGTCGAGCACCTGCAGCGAACCGTCGCCGAATGGCAGCTGCTCGCCGACCTGTCCTTTGCCGATTTCCTGCTGTGGGTGCCGCTGGGCCGCGATGACTCCACAGCCGACCCGGCAGTCGACTTCCTCTGCGTTGCGCATGCCAGGCCGACCACGGGGCCCACCGCTCATCCTGAGGACGTGGTGGGCACGCATGCTGAGGTCAGCGAGCACCGCCGGTTGCGCCGTACCCTGACCCAGGGGCGCATCCTGCGAGACGAGGAGCCCCGCTGGCAACTCGGTGTTCCGGTGCGCAGGGAGACCGTGCCGGTCCGGCTGGGCGAAGGACACATCGCCGTCCTCGGGCGGGACGCGAACCTGGCCGTGCCCCGGGTGCCCAGCCCGCTGGAGATCGCCTACCTCGGTGTCGCGGCCGACCTGTGTCAGATGCTGGCCGATGGCACCTTTCCCGACACCACCACCGGCCCGGACATGCACAGCGGCCCGCGGGTGGGTGACGGTTTGATCCGCGTTCACCCCACCGGGAGTGTGATCTACGCGAGCCCCAACGCACTGTCCGCCTATCACCGCATGGGACATGCCGCGGACCTGCGTGGCGAGCAGCTCACGACGCTGACCCGCGCTCTGGTGTCCGACCCGTTCGACGCCGCGGAGGTGGCCGAGCGGATCCACGCGGCGCTGGAGGGCAGCCCGAGCATGCGGATCGAGGCCGAGGCGGCCGGCGCGACAATGCTGTTCCGAGCCCTGCCACTGCGCCCGCGCGGGGAGCCGGCCGGGGCGTTGGTGCTGATCCGCGACGTGACCGAGGTGCGCAGCCGGGACCGTGCCCTGATGTCCAAGGACGCCACCATCAGGGAGATCCACCACCGGGTGAAGAACAACCTGCAGACGGTGGCAGCGCTGCTGCGGCTGCAGTCCCGTCGCACCGAGAACGCGGAGGCCCGCCAGGCGCTGCAGGAATCGGTGCGCCGGGTGGCGTCGATCGCCATGGTGCACGACACGTTGTCGATGTCATTGGACGAGCGGGTGGACATCGATGGCGTGGTGGACAGCGTGCTGCCGATGATCGCCGACGTGTCGGGCGAGCTGAGCCGGGTCGTCGTGCGCCGGGAGGGCACCTTCGGAGTGCTGGCCGCCGACCTGGCCACACCGCTGGTCATGGTGCTCACCGAGCTGGTGCAGAACGCCCTCGAGCACGCCTTCGAACCGGGATGCCACGGTGAGGTGGTGCTGCGCGCCGAACGGTCCGCGGGCTCACTCGAGGTAGCCGTGTCCGATGATGGCCGGGGGCTGCCGCCCGCGTTCTCGCTGGAGCGGGCCGAGCGGCTGGGACTGCAGATCGTAAGGACGCTCGTCGACTCCGAGTTGCGCGGTTCGCTGGACCTGCAGCGCAGACAGCCCAAGGGCACCATTGCCGTGCTGCGGTTACCGCTCACGGCGCGCCGCTGAGCGGCCCCGGTCCCGCTCCGTCCACCCGGACATCTGACGAGGGGCCCGGCACCTGCGGTGCCGGGCCCCTCGTCGGGTAGTGCTTACGTGCGCGGATCAGGCGCCGGTACGGGCCCGGGTACGTGCGTTGCGCCGCTTGACAGCGCGCCGCTCGTCCTCGCTCATGCCGCCCCATACACCAGCATCCTGCCCGGATGCGAGTGCCCAACTAAGGCACTCGGCATTGACCGGGCAGCGCCGGCAGACGGTCTTCGCCTCGGCGATCTGCAGCAGAGCGGGACCGCTGGTTCCCACTGGGAAGAACAGCTCCGGGTCCTCGTCTCGGCAGGCCGCGCGGTGGCGCCAGTCCATGGTGCTTGCTCCTCGTTGATCGCGCTGGTGATCGTGTCCCAGCGCCGCCATCGTCTGTCATTTGGGCTTGTGAATGCTTTCACGATCGCCCGCGATGTCAAGAGGTATCTCGGAGCGAGGTGGGTCAGTTCACCCGGCAGATACCCGGGTTCACAGTCCCCAGCCCCCGTGAAAACGATTCAGCATCCTTGTTGCAGGGGTGTCGCTGTGCGTAGCGGTGATGCCTCTGGAGAACTCCGCAGTGCTAGGCACCGCGGAGTAGGTACCGCGACAGGCCGACCGAGACAACGCCGACCGCCGGGTCGGTGGGCTCGGCTAGCCGTTCCCCACCGGTATTAACGCACGGACCAGCCGAACGTTTCGTGTTCGGACGAAACCCGTACCTGGGCGGGCGACCACTGGTTGTGGTAGGACCCTGACTAGCCTGGTCCGATGACCGACCGATCTCCGGCTCCGCGCCCGGTGCGGGCTGCGGGCGTGCTGATCGGGCTGCAGGGCGTGGCCGGTGTCGTCGTCGCCGTGGGGGTGCTCGCCGGCACATCAACCGGGTTCACGCTGACGCTGGCTACCGCGGTCTGGTTCGCCGGTGCCGGGGCGATGCTGCTCGCCCTGGGGGTGAACCTGATCCGGGGCAGGCGCGGAGCCCGCACCCCCGCCGTGGTCGTCCAGATCCTGTTGCTCGGGGCCTCCTGGTATGCGGCGGGCCCTTCGTCCCAGCCTGCCTATGGGATACCGGCTGCGGTGTTCTGCATCGCGGTACTCGTGCTGCTGTTCTGGCCTGCTGCGGTGCGCTGGGCCACCGGGCAGAACTGAGTGGATCACTGAGTGCACACTTCTGAGTGAGCTGGGTCACCATCAACGGCCGGATGGGGCATCCTCGGCACGCATGAGCCGCATTGCGCGTCAATCGGACATCGCCACCCCGGCGGCTGGGCGATTCGGCCGACCGGTGACCAGACGTCGGCCGGCTGGCTGTCGGCTGGCCGGCCGTCGGCTCACGCCGGTCGCCGTCAGCGCCCTCGTGGCTCTCGGATCGATTGCCTGTTCGTCATCGCAGAGCCTCCTCCCGCCTGCGCCCAGCGGGACAGCCGGAAGCCCCGCCACGACCGTTGTGAGCGCTGACGGCACGCTCGCCCCGCCCGGCCAGGCATCGAACGCCGTCACCTACAACCCGGCCGTGGCGCCGACCGGCGCGCGGTTGGCGGTCACCCTGACGTCGTCGTCCGGGTACACGAGGGCGAGGCTCGACGCCTCGGGGTTGCTGCCGGACCGCGGCTACGCGGTGCACCTGCACACCACACCGTGCGGTCCCACCGGCGAGGCCGCCGGGCCGCACTTCCAGCACGACATCGATCCCGCCGCCACGCCGCAACAGCCATCGAGCAATCCCGCCTACGCCAACCCGGACAACGAAATCTGGCTGGACGTACAGACCGATGCGAACGGCGCGGCCACGTCGACCACCCAAGTGCCCTTCGTCTTCACCGACCGGGTACCTGGCTCGGTTGTGGTGCACGAGAATCCGGTGACCGAGACGGTTCCGGGGCGAGCAGGCAAGGCCGGTGCCCGACTTGCCTGCCTCTCGCTGACCAGGTAACCCGCCGTTGGTCGGTCTCGGGAGCAACGACACCGACCAGCGGAGAGCGTCTCCGCTGGTCGGTGTCGCTTGGCGAGGTCGTGACCTCAGCCCTGCTTGGTCTCCCAGAAGATCTTGTCAATCTCCGCGATCTGCTCAAGGAGATGCTGGCCGGTCTTCGGGTCGGTCGAACCCTTGGTGCCGGAAGCGCCAGCGGCCTTGGTGGCCTTGTTGAAAAGCTCGTGCAGCTGCGGGTACTTCTCGAAGTGCGGTGGTTTGAAGTAGTCGGTCCACAGTACCCAGAGGTGGTGCTTCACGAGGTCACTGCGCTGTTCTTTGATCTCGATCGCGCGTGCGCGAAACTCGGGATCGTCGTTGGACTGGTACTTTTCTTGGATCGCTTTGACCGACTCGGCTTCGATCCGGGCCTGTGCCGGGTCGTAGACGCCGCACGGGAGGTCGCAGTGCGCGGTGACCTCCAGGCGGGGGCGGTGCAGAATGCGCGACAGCAGTCGCATCGTGCCTCCCTGACATGTGGTGCTCCGACATGACGGACCCTACTCCCGGACCGCGCGGCGGACATCGGGGCGGATCACCGGCTGGCCGCTCCGCGCCGCTGGGCCGGTCGCCGGTGGGCCGGTCGCCTCGGCGCCGGCGGCACTGGCTCTTCGGTCGCTGGCGCCGCGCGGTGGTCCGCGGCCCCTCGATGTCCCCGGCTCTCTCCGAGGGCGACATCGTGCTGGTCGGCCGCCGTGCCCGGGTACGTCCCGGTGCGGTCGTGCTGGTCAGGTGGGCGCAGCGGCCTGACCAGCTCTCGGTCAAGCGCGTGGTGGGCAGGCACGGCGACGGTTGGTGGGTATTGGGCGACAACCCGGACGGGTCCACCGACTCGCGGCAGCTCGGTGCCGCGGAGCTGGTCGCGGTGGTGGTTGCCCGGCTGTGGCCGGCACCCGGCAGGCTGCCTCGGCGCTCGTCGGCCCGGCCACGGCACGGCCCGACCTCAGCAGGTGGCGCGTAGAGCTGAGTAGCGGGCCTGGCAGTCCTGCCAGCGGGGCAGGATGCCTGCCTCAGCGGCACTGGCCAGGGTGGGCGCCGCGCGGTCCTTGTCGGACAGCACCGGCTGGAGTCCGGTGGGCCAGGGCAGCGCGAGGCCGGGGTCCAGCGGGTTCACCGTGCGTTCTGCGCCGGGGTTGTACCCGGTCGAGCACAGGTAGGCCAGCACCGTGTCGTCGGCCAGCGCGACGAAAGCGTGTCCGATCCCCTCCGCGATGTACACCGCCCCGTAGGTCTCGGAATCCAGCCGCACCGCGTCGCAGCGGCCGAAGGTGGGCGAGCCCAGCCGGACGTCGATCACGACGTCGAGTAATGCGCCCCGCGGGCAGTAGACGTACTTGGCCTGGCCGGGCGGCACATCCGAGAAATGCACGCCCCGGATCACCCCGCGCCCCGAGACGCTGTGGTTGGACTGAGCCAACCGCAGCCGGTGCCCGGTGGCGCCGACGAATGCGGACTCCTGGAACGGCGCGACGAACAGCCCTCGCGTGTCGGGGAAGACTGTGGGGACGAATTCGAGCGCTCCCGGCACAGCCAGCTCACGGACCTGCACCGGCCCACCCTAACGAGCGTCGATCAGATCACAGTGTGACCGCCCACCGCTGACAGGTGCGGTGCCGGGCTGACACACTGGTGATGAACCCCCCACGGCGGTGGCGCCGTGTCGGCGCCATGACCTGGCGCCGTGCCGAGGTCTTTCGCCACCGATCGCGCGCCTGACCGCACCTCGTCGGGCCCTCGGTTCATCATGCGGCGGCCTGGCCCCATGCCCGGCCGCGTTCGCCGGCGCCCTCGCCCGACGTCGGCTCAGCACTGCAGGAGGACGGACGTGGCTGCCTCAGCCCAGCGCCAAGAACACGACCAGAACCAGCCCAGCGCACCGTGCGCCGGCACGCTCGGTGAGGACGAGATTTTCGCCGCTCACGAGGGCGGCAAGCTCTCCACCGGGCTGTCATTCGACATCAGCACTCAGCGTGCGCTGGCGATCGCGTACACGCCGGGAGTGGCACAGGTGAGCCGGGCGATCGCCGGTGACGAGACGCTCGCGCGGCAGTACACCTGGGCGAGCCGGCTGGTGGCGGTGGTCAGCGACGGCACGGCGGTGCTGGGGCTGGGCGACATCGGGCCGCGGGCCTCGCTGCCGGTGATGGAGGGCAAGGCGGCCCTGTTCAAGGGTTTCGCCGGGCTGGACGCCATCCCGCTGGTGCTGGACACCACGGATGTCGACGAGATCGTCGAGACGCTCGTGCGACTGCGTCCGACCTTCGGGGCGGTGAACCTCGAGGACATCTCCGCGCCGCGGTGCTTCGAGCTCGAACGCCGGGTCATCGAGGCGCTGGACTGCCCGGTGATGCACGACGACCAGCACGGCACCGCGATCGTCGTGCTGGCCGCGCTGCGCGGCGCCTGTATGGCGCTGAACCGAGAGATCGCCCCGCTCAAGGTGGCCATCACCGGCGCGGGAGCGGCCGGCGTCGCCTGCGCCCGGATCCTGCTCGCGGCGGGCCTGTCCGATGTGACGGTGCTTGACTCGCGCGGGATCATTCACAGTGGGCGGGAGAACTTGAACCCAGTGAAGGAGGACTTGGCCGTTCGTACCAACCCGGACGGTCGGAGGGGAGGACTCGCCGAGGCGCTCGACGGCGCGGACGTGCTGATCGGGGTGTCGTCGGCGAAGGTGCCTGAGCGGTTGGTGGCGAAGATGAAGCCGGATGGCATCGTGTTCGCGCTGTCCAATCCCGATCCGGAGATCCACCCGGCGATCGCCGCCCGGCATGTGGCGGTGGTCGCCACCGGCCGCAGCGACTACCCCAACCAGATCAACAACGTGCTGGCCTTTCCCGGCATCTTCAAAGGGGCGCTGGACGCGGGTGCCCGCTACATCTCCGAGGACATGAAACTGGCCGCCGCGGAAGCCATCGCGGCGGTGGCCGCGGAGCAGCTCGCGCCGGACCACATCGTGCCCAGTCCGCTGGACGCTCGGGTGGCGCCCGCGGTGGCGGAGGCCGTGGCGGAAGCTGCACGACGCGAGGGGGCCACCTGATTAGGTGACGCCTAGCGGCGTCTGATCTTGCCCACATGCCACGAAGAGTCACAGATTTCTGCGTGAGATGCAGAACCAATCGCTAGTTCGCGCGTTATGTAGTCGACAGGCTTGTGACACACTGTCAACATCGTTACCGCTTCCGTAACCGTCGATGGTCGGGTCGGGGCTTCGACGATGGCGCTGCGGAAGGGTGGTCTCGTGGCCGAACGGGCTGGGCAGGGGGTCTTTGTGCCCATATCACCGAGTTTCCAGGATGCGAGCTCGCCGGTTACGGGCCGCTCTTTCGGACCCGTCGGGCCGGAGCACCCGATCCTGCTACCGGAGTCTCCGGCGCTGGTCTGCGAGGGCGGCATCGTCGTCCAGGCGAACCTGGCCGCTGCCCGGCTCGCGGGCAGGCGGCTGCCGGAGTCGCTGATCGGGCTGTCGCTGCCGGGTCTGCTGGTGGACGCGGGCACCGACGCCGAGCTGATCGGATCGGATGGCCGGGCCACCCCGGTGCGGGTGGCCCGCTGGAGCGTGCCCGGCACCGGCCTGGTCGTGCTGATCCTGCTCGACGTCTCGGACCTGCGATCCGCCAGTGACGCATTGCGCACCGAGCGGCGCAGGCTCGCGGAGGTAGAGCGAGTCGCGGGCGTCGGGTCATGGGAGCTCGACCTGGCCACCGGGTCGAGCCAGTGGTCACCCGGGCACTACGAGATCCTCGGTGTCGAGCCGGGCACCGTGGTCTGCGGCGCGGATGCGGTGCTGGAGCTGGTGCACCCGCAGGACCGGGGCCGGCTGGCCGACACCTGGCGTGCGCACCTGGCGACCGGTGAGCCGTTCGACACCGAATACCGGCTGCTGCGCCCGGACGGCACGATCCGGGTGATCCGGGCGCGGGCGGAGCTGCAGCGCGATCAGCGGGGCAGGCGCATCCGCCATGTCGGCTGCCTCCGGGACGTCACCGAGCAGCGCGGGGCGCACAGCGAGGTGCTGGAACACCAGCTGCGCGCGGAGCGGTGCCGGCTGGCCGAGGCGCAGCGGGTGGCCGGCATCGGTACCTGGGAGTGGGAACCGGACACCGGCCGGATCGTCTGGTCGGAGATGTTGCAGGAGATCTACGGGGTGGCCGGGGCGGCCCCGTCGGTCACCTACCGGACCTACCTGTCCCTCGTGCACCCGGAGGACCGGGACTGGGTTGACGAGCTGTGGCGCCGGCTGGCAATCGACCACACCCCGGTGGAGTGCGAGCACCGGCTGCTGCGGCCGGACGGGACGGTGCGCATCCTGCGTTGCTACGGCGCGATGCCGACGGACGCTGCCGGGATGCCGCGCCTGGTCGGCACCGCGCAGGACATCACCGAGCAGCGCGCCACCGAGGCCCGGATGGAACGTTCCAGCCAGCGCTTCACCGATCTGGTGGCGATCGCCCCGGTGGGCATCGGGATATTCGACGCCGCCGATCGCCTGGTGGACGCGAACGACGCGCTGTGCGAGCTGCTGGGATACGACCGGGAGTCACTTCGTCGGATGACCTTCCAAGTCCTCACCCACCCCGATGAGCGGGCCGAGGGGCTGCGCACCATGCGTACCTACGAGGCCGTCGGGTCCAAGAGCTACACGGTGCCCCAGCGGATGCTGCTGCGGGCCGACGGTGCTCCGGTGTACTGCGAGCTGCACGTCTCGGTGTCGGTGCAGGACGACGGTCAGCGGTTCCAGTTGGTCGTCTTCGCCGACATCACCGAGCGGCGCCGGGTAGCGCAGGCGCTCAAGCACCAGGCCACCCATGACGAGCTCACCGGCCTGCCCAATCGGACTGCGATCAAGGACCTGCTGGCCGAGCTGCTGGCCGCGCCGGACCGAGACCTGGCCGTGCTGTTCTGCGACGTCGACAACTTCAAGCGGGTCAACGACTCGCTCGGCCACGACGCCGGAGACGAGCTGCTGGTCGCATTGGCCGGGCGGTTGCGGGACGGACTGCCCGAGGGCTGCATCGCCGGGCGGCTCTCCGGTGATGTCTACGTGGTGATCTGCTCCGACGTCGGGGCCCAGGGTGGCGTCCAGGCGCTGGTCGCCAGGGTCGCGGGGCTGCTGCGAACCACGGTTGCGGTGCACGCCCAGCTCGTCCGGGTGTCCTCGGCCATCGGGGTGGCGGTTGCGGACCCGATGACCGGCGGACCCGAGGACCTGTTGCGCTTCGCCGACGCGGCGCTGTTCCAGGCCAAGCGCCAGAGCACCGGTCAGGTCGCCCTGGCCAACGCCGCGCTGATGGCTTCTGCCGACCGGCAGGTCGAGTTGGAATGCCAGCTGCGTGAGGCGCTGGTGAACGACGACCTGGAGCTGTACTACCAGCCGGTGGTGGGGCCGGATGGGGCGGTGCACACCGCGGAGGCGCTGATCCGCTGGCCGCACCCGGAGCGCGGGATGCTCGCACCGGAGGTGTTCCTGCCGGTGGCCGAGCAGGGCGATCTGATGCGTGAGCTGGACCGCTGGGTGCTGCGCACCGCGCTGCGCCAGGCGGGCGACTGGGTGACCCCGGATGGCCGCCCGGTCGCGGTCGCGGTGAATCTCTCCGGGCTGGTGCCCGGCGAACCCGACTTCGTCGCCACGGTGGCCACCGCGGTGGCGGAGAGCGGGATGGCCTGGGACCGGGTGGTGCTGGAGCTGGTGGAGACCGCCTTGATGGACCTGCCTGGCCGGACCCGGGAGGCGATGGCCGAGCTGGTCGAGCGCGGAGTGCGGTTCGCGGTTGACGACTTCGGCACCGGCTACTCGTCGCTGGCCCGGCTCAAGGAGCTGCCCGCGCAGATCGTCAAGCTGGACCGCCGGTTCGTCTCGGGGGTCGGCGTCGACCCGTCGGACTTCGCGGTGGCCCGCGCTGTGGTCGACATGGCACGCGCCATGGGGCGATCCTGCGTCGCCGAGGGTGTCGAGACCGAGACCCAGTTCCAGGTGCTGAGGGGGCTCGGTGTGGACGCCTATCAGGGCTGGTTGTTCTCCCGTCCGGTCGCGGAGCGCGAGTTCCGCGCCCTGCTCGGACTCGACTAAGCCCCGCGTGTCCGCATCTCCTGCACGGTGTGTCGGGCGCCGGTGCGCGCGTCGACGTGATCGGACAAGGCAGCGCAGGTGGATGTTTCGGATTACTGTGCGCACCCGGAAGGGCGAACAGGACAGCCAGTGATCGAGGCGTAGCGATTGATCGAGTTCCGGGGCGTGACGAAGCGGTTCGACGACGGCACGGTCGCCGTCGCCCAGCTCGATCTCGTCGCTTCGGAAGGGCGGATCACCGTGCTGGTCGGACCCTCGGGCTGCGGCAAGACCACGTCGTTGCGGATGGTCAACCGGATGGTGGAGCCCACCTCGGGCACGGTCCTGATCGGCGGTCAGGACGTCCGTTCCCGTCCGCCTGCCCAGCTGCGCAGGCGCATCGGCTACGTGATCCAGCAGGCCGGGCTGTTCCCGCACCGCAGCGTCCTGGACAATGTGGCCACGGTGCCGCTGCTCACCGGCGCTACCCGCAAGGCCGCCCGGGCCAGGGCCGCGGAGCTGCTCGAGCTCGTCGGGCTGCCCGCCGAGCTGGGTCAGCGTTTCCCGGCGCAGCTCTCCGGAGGTCAGCAGCAGCGCGTCGGCGTGGCCCGTGCGCTCGCCGCCGACCCCCCGGTGCTGTTGATGGACGAGCCCTTCTCGGCTGTCGACCCGGTGGTCCGGGAGGGACTGCAGGACGAGTTGTTGCGGCTGCAGGGCGAGCTGGGTAAGACCATTCTGTTCGTCACCCATGACATCGACGAGGCGATCAAGCTCGGCGACACCGTCGCGGTGTTACGGACCGGCGGCGTGCTGGCGCAGTTCGACCCGCCGCAGCGGCTGCTGGCCGCGCCTGCCGACGACTTCGTGGCCGGGTTCGTCGGACGCGATCGCGGCTACCGGGGGCTCTCGTTCGTGTCCGCCGACGGTGTGGCTGTGCACGAGCTGGTCACGGTGCAGGTCGGTGGATACGCGGGCGGGTCCGGGTGGCGGCTCGTGGTGGACGGTGCGGGCAGGCCCCGTGGTTGGCTCTCCCCCGAGGACGCTGCCAATGACGGCGCGGACGTGGTGACCGAGCGGGGGCTGCAGGCCGGGGGATCGTTGCACCGGATGGGCGGGCCGATGCGCAGCGTGCTGGATGCGGCGCTGTCCTCGCCCTCGGGGCTGGGTGTGGTGGTCGACGGCGACGGTGCGGCAGTGGGCGGCGTGCTCGCCGAGGAGGTGCTCGCGGCCTGGCGCCGGCTGCGAAGTGCAGATGTTGGCTGACATCGGCAGCTATCTGAGCAGCCCCAGCAACCGCGACACCGTACTCGGACTGCTCGGTGAACACATCGTGCTCGCCGTGGCGCCGCTGATCATCGGGCTGGCGGTGGCGGTGCCGTTGGGCTGGGCGGCGCACCGGACGCGCTGGTTGCGTACCGCCGTGCTCGGGACGTCGAGCGTGCTGTACACGGTGCCGTCGCTGGCCTTGTTCGTGATCATGCCAGGCATTCTGGGCACCCGGATCCTGGACGGGGTGAACGTGGTGGTGGCGCTGGCGCTCTACACCACCGCCCTGCTGGTGCGGCCGGTGGTAGATGCGCTCGACGCGGTGCCCGGCCACCTGGTAGCCGCAGCGACCGCGATGGGCTACCGGCCGGTCCGGCGGTTCGTCGCGGTCGAACTGCCGATGTCGATCTCCGTGCTCGCGGCCGGCGTCCGGGTGGCCTCGGCGAGCAACATCAGCTTGGTCAGCGTGGGGGCCTTCATCGGGATCGGCGGGCTGGGCCAACTGTTCACCGAGGGGTTCCAGACCCGCTACCTGGCGCCGATCGAGATCGGCATCGTGGCGATCCTCGGGCTGGCGCTGGCGATGGACCTGTTGCTGGTGGGGCTGCGCCGGGCCGGTACCCGGTGGGAGCGGACGTGATCTTCTCCCAGGTGCTGGCCTGGTTCTCCGACCCGGGGAACTGGCGCGGACCGGCCGGGGTCCCGGTGCGGCTTGCCGAGCACCTGTACTACGTCGCCGTCACGGTGCTGATCGCGGCTGGGATCGCGGTGCCGCTCGGCTTGGCCGTCGGGCACACCGGCCGGGGTGGGCTCATCCTGGTCGGGCTGGCCAACTCGATGCGGGCGCTACCCACCCTGGGCCTGCTCACCTTCCTGTTCCTGCTGCTGCGCTCGCAGGGGGTCTCCACGGTGGTCGCGCTGGTCGTGCTGGCGGTGCCCCCGGTGCTGGCAGGCAGCTATGCCGGGGTGCACAGCGTCGATCGCGGAGTCGTCGACGCGGCCAAGGGGATGGGCATGACGTCGCTGCAACGGCTGTGGCAGGTCGAGCTGCCGGGAGCACTGCCACTGTTGCTCGGCGGGGTGCGCAGTGCTGTGCTGCAGGTGGTGGCGACCACCACCGTGGCGGCCTACCTGGGGCTGGGTGGCTTGGGGCGGCTGCTGCTCGACGGTCTGCGTTCCGGGCCGGGCGGCTACCCGCAGATGGTCGCGGGGGCCCTGCTCACCGCTGGGCTGGCAGTCGCGCTGGACCTCCTGCTGGCCGGCGCGGGGCGGCTCGTGGTGCCGGCAGGAGTACGGCTGTCCACCACCGGCGTGGATGGTGCGAGCAGAACTGCTCCCGATCGGAGGACGAGGATCTGATGAAGCGCATCGTGGCACTGATCGCGGCCGGTCTGGCCGTCATGGCCGTGGCCTCCTGCGGGTCCTCCGACCCACTCGCCGGGGGTGGTGGCAAGGCGGGCACCGTGGTGGTCGGCTCGGCCGACTTCGCCGAGAGCGAGCTGGTGATGGAGATCTATGCCGCAGCGCTGCGCCGGGCCGGCGTCGAGGTGGCGACCCGTCCCCGGCTGGGCACTCGAGAGATCACCAATCCCGCGTTGCGGGATGGCTCGATCACCGTGATGCCGGAGTACTCGGGCAACCTGCTGCGATCCTTCAATCCCGCGGCTACCGCCACGACACCCGACGAGGTCTACGCAGCGTTGCGGCAGTCCTTGCCACCGGGGCTGGAGGTGCTCACGCAGTCCGCGGCGGAGGACGAGGACGTGCTGGTGGTGACCAAGCAGACCGCCCAGTCGCTCGGGCTGAGCAGCATGGTGGCGCTCGGGCCGAAGTGTGGCCAGCTCACCCTGGGCGCCGCGGGCGAGTGGCCGGGCCGCTGGACGGCCAAGATCGCCCAGGTGTACGGCTGCACCTTCCGCGAGATCAAGGCCACCGATGCAGGCGGCCCGGTGACCTTGGAGGCGCTGCGCAGTGGACAGGCCCAGGTGGTGAATCTGTTCACCACGTCGCCGGATATCGCGGCCAACGGATGGGTCGAGCTCGCGGACCCACGGAACATGTACCCGACGCAGCGCATCCTGCCGCTGGTCCGCTCCGGAGCGCTGAACCAGGCGGGTATCGACGCGCTCGACAAGGTCTCCGCCGAGCTGACCACGGCGAAGCTCACCGAGCTCAACCGGCGAGTCATCGAGAACCACGCGGTACCCGCTGACCTGGCGAAGGAGTTCGTATCGTGAGCGCGGAGTGGTCTGATGCCGGACCTGGTGCGAGGCTTGACCCATGAAGTACACGCAACTCGGCCGGTCCGGTCTCTCGGTGTCCCGACTGTGCCTCGGGACGATGAACTTCGGTCCGGAGACAACGGAGCCCGACAGCTTCGAGATCATGGATCGTGCCCACGAGCACGGCATCAACTTCTTCGATACCGCGGACGTCTACGGCTGGAAGAAGGGGGAAGGGGCCACCGAGCAGATCGTCGGCAGGTGGTTCGCCTCCGGTGGTGGGCGCCGGGAGCGCACCGTGATCGCCACCAAGCTGTACGGCTCGATGGGGGACTGGCCCAACGAGACCAAGCTGTCCGCACTGCACATCCGGCGAGCCTGCGAGGGCTCGCTGCGTCGGCTGCAGACCGACTACCTCGACCTCTACCAGATGCACCATGTGGACCGGTCCACTCC
The DNA here is from genome assembly GCA_050699955.1 of Pseudonocardiaceae bacterium. Classification (GTDB taxonomy): domain Bacteria; phylum Actinomycetota; class Actinomycetes; order Mycobacteriales; family Pseudonocardiaceae. The sequence continues at coordinate 26,119 of JBOHGD010000031.1, forward strand.
GTGGGAGGAGATCTGGGAGGCCATGTCGGTGCTCCGGGAGCAGGGCAAGATTATCTACGTCGGCTCGTCGAACTTCGCGGGATGGCACCTGGCTGCCGCTCAGGAGGCGGCCCGGCGGTACCGCTGCTTGGGACTGGTCAGCGAACAGTCCATCTACAACCTGCTGACCCGGTGGGTGGAGCTGGAGGTGCTGCCCGCCGCGCGGGACTACGGGATCGGGCTGATCCCGTGGTCGCCCCTCTACGGTGGCCTACTCGGCGGTGTGCTGCGCAAACAACGCGAAGGCAGTGGGTCGCGGAGCAACACGGGGCGCTCGGCCGATGCGCTGGAGGCGAACCGGGACCGCATCGAGGCCTACGAGAAGCTGTGCGTCGACCTCGGCGAGGAGCCTGCGAACGTCGCCCTCGCCTGGCTGCTGCACCGCGACGGGGTCACCGCACCCATCATCGGCCCCCGCACTGTCAAGCAGTTGGACGACTCATTGCGGGCCGTCGAGCTCTCCCTCGACGCTGAGGTCCTCGCCCGGCTCGATGAGCTGTTCCCCCCGCCCGGGCCTAACGGTGCGCGACCCGCCCCGGAGGCGTACGCCTGGTAGCTCCCCCTCCCGCGTGTCGGGCGTTCTTGTCCCGCGTGTCGGGCTCTGTTGTCCGGTGTGTCGCGCACTGGTGCCCGGTGCACTGGTGCCCGGTGCACTGGTGCCCGGTGCACCGGTGCTGAAGGAAGCGTTCAGGCGCGGCAAGGAGCGTCCGCACCGTCGTCAGGTCATCGCACCCGGGTGCCGCGGCTGTCGAGCCCAGCACCGTCGCTCCGGGCCGGGCCGCCAGTAGTGGTGGGTGGCGGGCAAAACCCGCGGCGCCTCCTTTGCCAGGTCACCCAGCAGCGGCAACGGCTCGGAGGCCGTCAGTCAGTCATCGGGAGCGTCCGGCTCGTCCGCGTCGTCCCGGGCGAGGAATGTGGCCAACCGCTCGATGGCATCCTCGAACTCCGGATGCCCGTCGACGAACGCGCGCATCCGGGCCGCCAGCCACCCGACGCTGAACTGCTCATCGCCGCGCCGGTCCTCGAGTTCCTCGATGCCCCGGTCGGTGAAGTACACGTCGCTCCTCCCTTGGCGTGCCCAACCCCGCGCTGACCGCCATGTGGGCCATGACCCCGGACACCTCCGCCGCTGCATTCGGCCCCGCACACGGTCCGTGACCAGTGCGCCGGGGCCGGACACACCGTGCATGAGAGACGGACACACCGTGCATGAGAGACGGACACGCGGGCATGGGGTCAGGTTTCCAGGGCAGCCGCGATGAGCTCGGCCTGCTCGACCTCGTGCACCTTGCCGGATCCCGCGGAGGGAGCCGCCATGGCGCGGCGGGAGATCCGCTTGAGGGTGCCCAGGTGTTCGGGCATCAGAGCGGGCAGGGTCAGCCCATAGAACGGCCAGGCGCCCTGGTTGGCGGGTTCCTCCTGCACCCAGCGGACATCCTTAGCGTGCGGGTAGCGCCTCAGCGCCTCGGTCAGCCGTCGCTTGGGCACCGGGTAGAGCTGCTCGATGCGCACGATCGCGATATCGTCGATACCCCACTTCTGGCGTGCCGCGTTCAGCTCGTAACTGATCTTGCCGCTGCACAGCAGCACCCGGCGGACCTTGCCGGGATCGGCGATCAACGGGTCACCCAGCACCGAGGCGAACCGCCCTGAGGCGAAGTCCGCCACCGGGCTCACCGCTGCCTTGAGCCGCAGCATCGACTTCGGGGTGAACACCACCAGCGGCCGGTGTACCCCGTCGAGGGCGTGCCGTCGCAGCAGGTGGAAGTAGTTCGCCGGAGTAGAGGGCTGCGCCACCGTCATCGAGCCCTCGGCGCACAGCTGCAGGAACCGCTCGATGCGCCCTGAGGTGTGGTCGGGGCCCTGTCCCTCGTGACCGTGCGGCAGCAGCAGCACGACGTCGGAGCGCTGCCCCCACTTCGCCTCGCTGGAGGAGATGAACTCGTCGATGATGGACTGCGCGCCGTTGGCGAAGTCGCCGAACTGGGCCTCCCAGAGCACCAGGGCGTCCGGGTTGGCCGTCGAGTAGCCGTACTCGAAGCCCACCGCGGCGAACTCCGAGAGCGCCGAGTCGTAGGCCAGGAACTTGGCCTGGTGCTCGGCGAGGTTCATCAGCGGGGTGTACTCGGCCCCGGTCTTGCGGTCGATCAGGACCGAGTGCCGCTGCACGAAGGTGCCGCGCCGGGAGTCCTGGCCGGACAGCCGGACCAACCGCCCGTCCATGGCCAGCGAGCCGAACGCCAGCAGCTCGGCGAAGGCCCAGTCGATACCGCCCTCGCGGGCCATTTTCGCCCGCTTCTCCAGCACCGGCTTGACCCGCGGGTGCACGGTGAAGCCCGCGGGCAGGCTGACGTGCGCATCGGCGATCCGCTCGATGACGCTGCGGTCCACCCCGGTGTCCAGCCCGACTGGCACGATCTGCTCGGTCTCCACCGACTCACTGGGCGCCGCTGAGTGTTTCTCCAGCTCACGCACCTCGTTGAAGACGTGCTCCAGTTGCTGCGCATAGTCCTTCAGCGCCCGCTCGGCCTCCTCCACCGAGATGTCCCCCCGGCCGATCAGCGCCTCGGTGTAGCCCTTGCGGACCGACCGCTTCGTGTCGATGACGTCGTACATCGCCGGCTGGGTCATCGAAGGGTCGTCACCCTCGTTGTGGCCGCGACGCCGGTAGCAGATCATGTCGATCACGACGTCCTTGCCGAACGCCTGCCGGTATTCCACCGCCAGTTTGGCCACCCAGACGCAGGACTCCGGATCGTCGCCATTGACGTGGAACACCGGTGAGCCGATCATCTTCGCGACGTCGGTGCAGTATTCGCTGGATCGGGCATACTGCGGCGCCGTGGTGAACCCGACCTGGTTGTTCACGATCACGTGCACGGTGCCACCGGTGCGGTATCCGCGCAGCAGCGAGAGGTTGAGCGTCTCGGCCACCACGCCTTGCCCGGCGAAAGCCGCGTCGCCGTGCAGCAGCACCGGCAGCACGGTGAAGCCTTCGGGGCCTTTGTCCAGGATGTCCTGCTTGGCCCGCACGATGCCCTCGAGCACGGGATCCACGGCCTCCAGGTGCGAAGGGTTGGAGGTCAGCGACACCTTCGTCTCGCCGTCGCCGAACATCCGGTAGTACTTGCCCTCGGCGCCCAGGTGGTACTTGACGTCACCGGAGCCGTGCGCCTGGCCGGGGTCGAGATTGCCCTCGAACTCACGAAAGATCTGCGAGTAAGGCTTGCCGACGACGTTGGCCAGCACGTTGAGCCGGCCGCGGTGCGGCATGCCGAGCACCACCTCGTCGAGCTCGTGCTCGGCGGCCTTGTCCAGCACGGCGTCCAGCAGCGGGATGACCGTTTCGGCGCCCTCCAGTGAGAAGCGCTTCTGCCCGACGTATTTCGTCTGCAAGAAGGTCTCGAAGGATTCCGCGGCATTGAGCTTGGACAGGATGTACTTCTGCTCGGCGCGCACCAGCTTGTCGTGCACCCGTTCCACGTGTTCCTGTAACCATTGGCGCTCGTCGGGCGCCAGGATGTGCATGTACTCCACGCCCACATTGCGGCAGTAGGAGTTGCGCAGTACGCCCAGTACGTCGCGCAGCTTCATATGCGACTGACCGGCGAACCCCCCGACGGCGAACTCCCGGTCCAGGTCCCACAGCGTCAGGCCGTGCTGCAGCACGTCGAGGTCGGGGTGCTTGCGCTGCCGGTAGTTCAGCGGGTCGGTATCGGCCATCAGGTGGCCGCGGGTGCGGTAGGCGTCGATGAGCTCCAGCACCCGGGCGGTCTTGGTGACCTCACCCTCGGGGATGTCCGGTACCCAGCGCACCGGCTCGTAGGGGATCCGCAGGGAAGCGAAGATGTCGTCGTAGAAGTTGTCCTCGCCCAGCAGCAGATGGTGCACCCGGCGCAGGAAGTCGCCCGACTCCGCGCCCTGGATGATCCGGTGGTCGTAGGTGGAGGTCAGCGTGATGATCTTGCTGATGGCCAGCTCGGCGAGGGTCTGGTCGCTGGCACCCTGGAACGCCGCCGGGTACTCGATCGCCCCGACGCCGATGATCGTGCCCTGCCCGGACATCAGCCGGGGCACCGAGTGGTTGGTGCCGAGAGTGCCGGGGTTGGTCAGCGAGACCGTGGTGCTTACGAAGTCGTCAGCGGTGAGCCTGCCGTCCCGGGCCCTGCGGATGACGTCCTCGTAGGCCTGCCAGAACTGGGCGAAGGTCATCACGTCGCAGTGCTTGATGGAGGCGACGACGAGGGTGCGCCCCTTGTCGGTCTGCAGGTCGATCGCCAGGCCCAGGTTGACGTGCTCCGGTGTCACGACGGCCGGCTTGCCCCGCTCGTCGGTGGTGTAGTGCCGGTTCATCTGCGGGAAGTCCGCCAGCGCTCGTACCACCGCGTACCCGATGAGGTGGGTGAAGCTGATCTTTCCGCCCCGGGTCCGCTTCAGGTGATTGTTGATCACGATCCGGTTGTCGGCGAGCAGTTTCGCGGGCACCGCGCGCACGCTGGTCGCGGTCGGCAGCCCCAGCGAGGTCTCCATGTTCGCCACCACACGGGCCGCCGCGCCCCGCAGCGGGGTCGTGGTGTCCTCCAGCTCGACCGGCAGATCCGCCCGGTCGGCCGATGACGCCACCTGCTGGGGCGCCTGTCGCTGGGTTGTCTGTCGCTGGGTTGTCTGTCGCTGGGGCACCTGCGCGCTGACTGCACGGGACGGGGCGTTCCGGTACTGCTGGTCGGTGGCCGCGGTGGATCCGGCCCTGCCATCCTGCCCGGCCCGGGAGCGACCGCCGTCCCCGTCTGAGGTCTCGGTGCGCTGAGCCCCGCTCCTGGCCGGCACCGAGCCGTTCGCCTTGCTGCGTGGCGCGGCCCGGTAGTCGACGAAGAAGTCGTGCCAAGCGGGATCCACGGCCGATGGGTCGGCGAGGAACCGCTCGTACATCTCCTCGACGAGCCACTCGTTCGGGCCGAACTGCACTGCGCGGTCGTCCGGTACGGAACTGCTGGTGGGCACGGCTGGAATTCGCCTCTATCTGTTTCTGTTCTGGATCTTGAGTTCTGGGTTGCTGACCCACTTCCAGGTTAGTCCCCGCTGGGCGGCGCGAGGTGCCCGACGACACGGCTCCCAGGGAGTGGCGGCTCAGTGGCGACGGTCGGTCGCGCGGCACCTTTGGACGGTGGGGTCCGGCTGGGCGCCGGGAACTGGGAGCGGTGCTGGGCGCTCGACCAGCGGCGGGGGTAGTTCGGCCGCAACGTCTTCCGCCACGACGGCGACGACGTGTTCCGGCCGTCGGTGCTTTCGATCAGGCCGCCACCGTGCCGTCCGGCGAGCCTGCTTCCCATAGTTGAGCGTAGGCTCCGTCGGCCGCGAGAAGCTCGATGTGGCTGCCCTGCTCCACGATGCGCCCGCCGTCGAGCACGACGATCCGGTCGGCTGCGGCGGCAGTGGCCAGCCGGTGCGCGATGACGACGGTGGTGCGCCGCGACGTGAGCTGATCCGCGGCGGCCAGCACCACCGCCTCGGTGGCCGGGTCCAGTGCTGCGGTGGCCTCGTCGAGCAGCAGCAGGTCGGGCTCGACCAGTTCGGCCCTGGCCAACGCGAGCAGCTGGCGCTGTCCGGCGGACAGGCCCTGTCCCCGTTCACCGACCGGCTGCCGGAACCCGTGCGGTAGCGCAGCGATGGCGTCCAGCGCGCCGATCCGCCGCGCTGCCGCCTCCACCTGGGCCGGGGTCGCCTGCGGCCGGCCGTAGCTGATGTTGTCCGCGACGTCGCCGCGAAACAGGTGTGCCTCCTGCGGCACCACTCCCAGGCGGTGGTGGAATGCTGCGGGCTCGTAACGCCGCAGGTCGACCCCGTCGACCAGCACCGTGCCCGCGACCGGGTCGTAGAACCGGGCCAGCAGCTTGACCAGGGTGGACTTGCCTGCGCCGGTGGCACCCACCAGCGCAACGGTCTCGCCTGGCGCGATGTGCAGCGATATCCGCGCCAGCGCGGGTTCGGGCGCCTCGGGATAGCGGAAGGTGACGTCGCGCAGCTCCACCTCGCCGCGCAGCCGGGCGGGTACCGGAACCGCGTCGAGGCCGGGGGATGGCACCGAGGTGGGCGTGAGCAGTAGGTCGCGGATGCGTCGCAGCCCGACCGCGGCCTGCTGGTAGCCGTCGAAGACCTGGGACAGCTGCTGTACGGGGGTGAAGAACAACCCCAGGTAGAGCAGGAACGCGGTGAGTACCGCGGGGGTGACGGTGCCTGTGGCCACCCGGGCCGCTCCGACGCCGAGTACGGCGGCCTGGGCCAGCTCGGAGAGCAGCATGACGAAGGGGAAGTAGGTGGCGATATAGCGCTGGGCGCGCAACCGGGCGCGGCGGTAGGCGTCGCTGCGAGCGGCGAAGTCGCGGGCCGAGCGTTGCTCCCGGGTGAACGCCTGCGCCACTCGGACGCCGCTGATGTTCTCCTGCAGGTCGGCATTGACTTCGCTGACCCGTTCCCGGGCCTCGGCATAGGCCACCGAGGACAGCCTGCGGAACTTCATGGTGGCCACGGCCAGCACCGGCAGCACGAGCATCGCCACCAGCGCGAGACCACCGTCGGTGAACAGCAGGGCGGCGGCGACCCCGAGCAGGGTGAGGACGCTGACCAGGGTGGTGGACACCCCGGTCTGCAGAAACGTGGACAGCGCGTCCACATCGGTGGTCATCCGGGTCATGATGCGGCCGGCCATCTCGCGCTCGTAGTAGTCCAGCCCGAGTCGCTGCAGGTGGGCGAAGCTGCGTACCCGCACCAGGTAGAGCAGCGTCTCCCCGGCCCGCGCCGCGACGACGGTCTGGGCCGCCATGACCAGCCAGTCGGCGATGACCAGTCCGAGCCCCACGGCCACCGCGACGACGAGCAGGTGCGGCGCATGGCGGGTGATGGCGGAGACCGCGAAACCACCCAGGGCGGGGAACGCCACCGTCGCCAGTGCGTCCAGCCCCACCAGGGTCACCGCGACGACCAGCCACCCCCGCACCGGTCGCAGCAACCGCCGGAGCCCGAACCCGGGGTCGGGTGCCCGCGGGTCGGTCCGGGTGATCCGGACCCGCGCGGTCGCCGGGGGCAGCGCGGCCACCGCGGCGAGCAACTCCGGGCCGGGCCCGACGCTACCCGTCATCCCGGTCATCCCGCCGCGACCGGTGGATGCCGCGTTCTGCGCCGTCCGAGTGGCCCGTGCTTCGTCCGCTTCATCCAGCGCTTCGGCCGGCCAGAGCGCCGCGGTGACCTCGTCCGGACCGGGTTGCGGCGCTGCGGCCTGGCTGAGTGGGACGGCCCGGACGTCCTCGATGACCTCACCGGGACCGGCGAGCAGCGCGCGGAACAGCGGGCAGCGGGCGGTCAGCTCGGCCTGGGTTCCGATGTCGATCACCCGGCCACCGTCGAGCACCGCGATCCGGTCGGCCAGCGCCAGCGAGGAGCGCCGGTGTGCGATGAGCAGGGTCGTGCGCCGCGCAGTGACCCTGCGCAGGGTGGCGTGGATGGTCGCCTCGGTGGCGGTGTCGACCGCGGAGGTCGCGTCGTCGAGCACCAGCACCCGCGGATCCGACAGCAGCGCCCTGGCCAGCGCGACCCGCTGGCGTTGCCCGCCGGACAAGGTCAGTCCCCGTTCGCCGATGGTGGTCTCGTACCCGCCCGGCAGCGCCGAGATGAACTCGTGCGCCGCGGCTGCCCGCGCCGCGGCGTGCACCTCGTCGTCGGTGGCGTCCGGGCGTCCGTAGGCGATGTTGGCGCGCACCGTGTCGGAGAACAGGAACGCCTCTTCGAACACCATCCCGATGGACCGGCGCAGTGCGGCCAGCCGCAGCTTCCGCACGTCGGTCAGATTGCCACGGGGGCCCACCCGCACCGCCCCCTGCTGGGTGTCGTAGAACCGGGCCAGCAGCAGGGACACCGTGGACTTACCGGAGCCGGGGGTCCCCACCATGGCCAGTGTCTCGCCCGGTTCGACTCGCAGGGACATCCCGTCGAGCACCGGCTCGCTGCGGGTGTAGCCGAAACGCACTCCCGCCAGCTCGACCGCCAGCGGCCCGTCCGGCAGGTCGATCGCATCCGGCTCGTCCCGGACCTCGGGCTGGGAGTCGATCAGCTCGTAGACCCGCTCCACACCCGCTCGCGCCTGCTGGGCGGTCACCACCAGGCTGGCGATCATCCTGGCCGGGCCGATGAGCATGGCCAGGTACGCGGCGAAGGCGATGAAGGTACCCAGGCTGATCGTCCCGGCCAGCGCCAGCATGCCGCCGAGGCCGAACACCGCGACCTGGCCCAGCGAGGGGAACAGGGTGAGCGTGGGGGCGAACGTCGCGTTCAGCCGCGCGGCGCGCATCCGCTCCGCGAACAGCCTGCGGGCCCGATCCTCGAGCTGGGACAACGCGCGGGCCTGCTGGCCGAAGCCCTTGACCACCCGCACCCCGGTGACCGTCTCCTCGACGTGTTCGGCGATGTCGGCGGCGCGCTGCTGAGCCGACCAGGTAGCGGGGAACAGCGTGTGCCTGGTCCGTACGGTGACCAGCCCCGCAGCGGGCACCACCACCAGCGCGATCACCGTGAGCAGTGGGGACAGCCACAGCATCGCGCCCAGGGAGACGGCGAAGAGCACCAGCATGCCCGCCACCAGCGGGACCATCGACAGCAGTCCCTGCACCAGCTGCAGGTCGGAGATGGCTCGGGAGACGACCTGACCGGTGCGCAGGCTGTCCTGCTTGGCGCCGTCGAGCTTCTGTACCGCGCCGAACACGGCATTGCGCAGGTCGTGCTGCACGTCCAGGGACAGCTGGCCGCCGAGATAGCGACGCACGAAGGCGGTGGCGAACCGCACCAATGCCAGACTAGCCAGCGCGCTGACCAGCCAGCCGAGCTCGGACGTTCGTCCCGCTACCGCGTCGTCCACGGCGACCCGGGTCAGCAGCGGGGTAGCCGCCTCCATGCCGACCCCGATGCCGGAGGCGAGCAGGGCGGCGACGGTGAGGCCGGGATGCCGCCAGCACGCCGCCGCGAGACTGCGGATCCAGCCACCTCGGGCCGTGGTGGTCTGCTCGGACACGACCGTCAGGTTAGGCGGCTGCCCCGACAGCGGTGCGGTGAGTCAGGCCCGGGAGCGCCGGCCCCGGGTGCGAGGCATCGTCGCGGGCGGGTGTTCGGTGACCGGGACCCGGTGAATCTCGATGCCCTCGGGCGGTGCCTGACGAGCGTGGCGCTCCGAACCCATGAGGGTCCGGCCGGCAACGACCTGCTCGGCGACGTTCTGCTCAGGCCCTGCGTGCTTGGCGTCACCGGTGTGGTCGGCGGCCGCGGGTGCCTCGAGCTGGCGCGGGATCACCTCTACCCGGCGCGGCAGGCGAAACGAGGTGGATTTCCTGGTTGTCGACCGCGTCTGCTCCGATCCGTCACCGATGAGGTGCTCGTGCGCGGTCACCCACACCTGGCAGGGCCAACGGCGACGGCGGAGCCAGCCCGAGCACACCGGGCAGCGGCCCTTGAGGTCCGGCTGGTGTTCGAGCAACAGTTCGCGCCATCCGCCGGTGATGGATCTCAGCTGGGTACGGGTCGCTCGGACCGACAGGTGCGAACCGGTCCGTACGGCCATCTCCTCGACCGCCGCCAGCCGTTCCAACACGGCACGCCGCAAGCTGCGGTCCACCCGCCCACCTCCTTATCACCCGCCGCTCACTCCGGCGGAGCTATCTGACACGCTTAACGATCGAGCCGATCTTTCGTCACGCTTCAGCCGCCCGCAGTGGCCTATTTACCGGACTTTCCCCATGGATTTCACCCAGCGGTGCTATGCCGCCGGCCAGGCCGGGGCTCTGGATGCCGATGGGGCCGCTGTTGTCGTCGGTCGCCAGTGGAGGTGCCCCCCGGTGACCGACCTGTCGCACGAGGAGTTGTTCGGTCTCGCGCTGGGTGGCCGGGCGGGTCCGCACGACCTGGTGGTGGAGCGCTCCGACGGATACCGCCGTCGGCTGGACCTGGATTGGTGGCGAGGCGAGAGGATGGCCACGCCGCCCGCGGACACCCAGGCGCTGGATCTCGCCGACCAGGGCCCGGTACTGGACGCCTGGTGCCGGACCGGGCGGCGTCTGGAGCTGTTGGCGCGGGGGATGCCGGCCGGCGGAATCGACACCTGCCGCGACGCGGTGGCGATCGCCCTGCGCTGCGGCCGGGCGTGCGTGGTGGCTGACGTGCACGACTACTGGCCTCCGGTGGAGTTCGGAACGGTGCTCGCGCTGGGTGGCGCAATCGGGGTGGCCGGTACGGTGGACCGGCTTCCTGCTCTGCTGTCCCGGTTGGCCGCGCTGGTGTTCCCCGGTGGGACCGTGCTGGTCGGCAGCAGCGACTGGCGGCTGTGCGCCGCACAGGATGCCCGATTCCTGGATCGGCAGCGACGCGACGGACGCTACCCCGGAGAGGTGCGGCTGCGGTTGCGTCACGGATCGTTGCGCAGTAGCTGGTTCGACTGGGTCTGGGTGGACCAGGATGCCATGGCCGCCGCCGCCCGATCGGCCGGTCTGCAGGTTACGGCGGTGCGGTCGTGGCGCCACCGCTACGTCATTCGGTTAGTTCGCCCACCTCGTTCGGCGGCTGCCCCAGATGCTCGGCAGACGTCCTGATGATCGAGATGTGGTGCTCAGCGTTGATCGATGACGACGCGTTTGGTTGCGCGGACCAGGCCCGCGACGTATTCGAGAATGACCGCGAGCTCGTCGCACTTGCTCGGATGGTAACGCCCGGCAGGGATGTCGTAGGCGGCGTCATCGAGCAGCCATTGAGTTTGTCGGAGTAAGACGCCGAGCTGACGATCCATGGAGTTGATCATAGCGGTGCCTCCTATCTGGTAATGGGCCTACCTGCGGCGAACAGTTGCCAGTGGAGGTCAAGGTGATCTTGGGCCGACGGCGGATGAGAACCGCGCCGGGCACCTCGTGCCGGATGCTCAGCACGCCCGCCGGTTCCTTGTCACCGGCGCGGCGTCGGGTGTTGTCGTGCCGGTCGGCACCTATGATGCGCAAGGCCCCCCCTTGGCTCGCAGGTCGGCCCGGACGGCGATTGTCGCTCGTCCGGTCAGACATTGCGGTCTTATGTTGCCCCGGCCTCACGGATAGGAGGAAGGTCCTTCGCCCGTCGGTGTGGGTGACAGAGGCTTTCGTGTCCTGAGCCGATGACCGTCGGACATCTGGTATGGGTATGAGGCTGTTCGTGTTCCGTCTTTGGTGTGACGGATGAACTTAAAGGATTCCCCATCCCAGGCCGGGCACCCGGCGCAGAGCGGGGTGATCAGCGCCCGGGGTAATGCGTGCCATGATCCTCCGGATACAGCTGGGGACCGGTCACCCCGCAATGTGGGCACCGCTCCAGTGCGATCTGCTGGGGCGCCCGCCTTGGCCGGGGCTCGCGTAGCAGTACCGCGGAGAGCAGGCCACCCAACGTGAGCAGGCCGGCGCCGATCAGCATCGCGTGATGGAACCCGGTGTCGAACGTGGCCGGGTTGGTATATCCGGTGCCGCTCAGCCCGGCCGCGACCGGCACGACCGCGACGGCCAGCAGCCCGCCGGTGCGGGCGATCGCGTTGTTCACCCCGGAGGCTGTGCCCGCATGCCGCGGATCCGCAGACCCCAGCACGGTCGCGGTGAGCGGCGCCACCGTGAGCGAGAGTCCCAGCCCCAGCACCACCACTGCCGGTAGTACGTCGACCAGATAGGAAGCGCCGAGCCCGATCCGCGAGGTCAGCAGGAACCCGGTCGCGGCCACCAGCGGCCCCACGGTCATGGGCAGCCGGGGCCCGATCCGTTCAGCGAGTTCGCCTGCCCGGGCGGAGAGCAGCAGCATCAGCCCGGTGATCGGCAGCAACGCGGTGCCTGCGGCCAGTGGAGCGAACCCCGCGACGATCTGCAGTTGCAGCACCAGCAGGAAGAAGACCACCGCGAGCCCGGCGTACACCAGCAGCGTGACCATGTTCGTCACGGTGAACCCTCGGTTGGCGAACAGCTCCAGCGGTACCAGCGGGTGCGTGGAGCGGCGCTCGACGAGCACGAACGTCAGCAGAGCGACCACCCCGGCTGTGCCGGTGACCAGCACAGCGGTGTCAGCACCGTGTTCCCCGAGCCGGGTCAGCGCGTAGGTCAGCCCGGCCAGCCCGGCCGCGGCGAGCACCGCGCCGGACACGTCCAGCCCGGGTGGGGCCTCGGTGTCCCTGCTCTCCGGCACCTGCCGCAGCGTGACCACCAGGACGAATGCGGCCACCGGCAGGTTGACCAGGAACACGGCTCGCCAGTCGATCGCCACCAGCCAGCCGCCCGCGAACGGCCCGATCGCCCCGGCCACCCCGCCCAGCCCGGACCACGCGCCCACCGCCTTGGCGCGGTCCTGTGCGACGAATGACGAGGAGATGATCGCCAGACTGCCCGGGGTGAGCAGCGCTCCGCCGATGCCCTGCAGGGCTCGCGCTGTGACCAGCACCTGCGCGGTCGGCGCCAGCCCGCACAGCAGGGAGGCGACCGCGAACCAGACCACCCCGATCAGGAAGACCCGGCGCCGGCCGAACCGGTCGCCGAGCGCGCCGGCCAGCAGGATCAGCGCGGCCAGGGTCAGGGTGTAGCCGTTGACGATCCACTGCAGCGTCTCGAAGTCGGCGCCGAGGCTGCGGCCGATCTCGGGTAGCGCGATGTTCACCACCGTCGCGTCGAGCATCGCCATGCCGGACCCGCCGATCGTGGACAGCAGCACCCACCGCCCGGCTGATGTGCCCATCCGCACACCCACCGCAGGTGGAGTCGGCACCATCGCGCTCCCTGTGTCGGCCGGGCCGGACGAGCTGCGCTCCGCGGTAGGGGAGGAGCCGGGCGTCAGTGTGTGAGTGACTCGCCCGCGGAGGCGAGATCGTCCGGGCGCAGCCGGTACACCTCCAGCTGCACTCCGTGATACTTGTCGCTCTCGCCGACCCACTCCATCCCGATCCGCCGCGCGGTGGCTACCGCCCGCACGTTGTTCGGTGTGACCAGCGCGAACACCTCGACCAGCGAACGCTGGAACGCCCACCGCGCCAGCGCACGGGCGGCCTCGGTGGCGTAGCCCCGGCCCCAGTGCTCCGGCGCGAGCCGGTAACCGATCTCGACGTCCGCCTCCGGCACCGGCATCGGCAGCAGCGTGATCCCACCGATCAACGCGCCGCTCTCGAGCAGGGCCATCGCCCACCGCCCGGTGCCCGCCACCATATCGGCCTGTTCGGCCACCCAGCTCTGCAACACCGTTCGCATGTCGGCCAGGTCGGGAATCCGGCGCAGGTCGTGAGCCACCACCCAGCGGGCGGCCTCCTGGTTCCCGTAGATCTTCAACGCTTCCTCGGCGTCGCCGACCGACCAGTCCCGCACCAGGAGGCGGTCGGTGCGCAGCAGTTCCGCCATAGCATGAACTTACTCCGCATCCGCCCCCGGCCTGCACAGCTACGCCACCCGTATGCGTCTCAGCGCCACGGGCTCATCCCCGGGCCAGCCCGTCACGCAAGGTGGCCAGTGTCTGGGACAGCAGCCGGGACACGTGCATCTGTGAGATGCTCACCCGGTCGGCGATCTGGGTCTGTGTCATGTTGCCGAAGAATCGCAGCATGAGAATGGTGCGCTCGCGTTCGGGTAAATCGGCCAGCAGTGGCTTCAGTGCCTCGCGGTACTCCACTCGTTCCAGTTCGTTGTCCGCGGTGCCGATCGCGTCGGCGAGGGTGCCGCTGCTGATGTCCTCGTCGACCAACAGGCTGTCCAGCGATTTGTTCCGGTAGGCGTTGGCTGCCTCCAGCCCCTCGACGATCTGTTCGCGGGGCAGGTTCAGATGGCGGGAGAGCTCGGTTACGGTGGGTGCCCGGCCCAACCGCTGGGATAGCTCCGACGTCGCGGCGCCGATGGCGACGTGCAGGTCCTTGAGGCTGCGCGGCACTCGCATCGCCCAGCCCTGGTCCCGGAAGTGCCTGCGGACCTCGCCGGTGATCGTGGGCACCGCGTAGGACAGGAAGTCCACCCCGCGGTCCGGCTCGAACCGGTCCACCGCGTTGATCAGTCCCACGGTGGCGACCTGCTCGAGGTCGTCCAGCGGCTCACCACGGTGCGCGAACCGGCGGGCGATGTGCTGTGCGACGGGCAGATGTCCTTCCACCAGCCGGTCCCGCAGCTCACCCCGGCGCTGATGGTGCGGTGGCAGCTCCGCGAACTCGACGAACAGCGGTGTCAGGTGATGATAGACGGACTCGCCGTGCGGGCTGGAGGGCAGCGATGCCGCCGGGATCACGCCGTTCCCGCCCGGCGCGTCTTGACCAGCCGGATACCCAGCGACGAGGCCCCGGAGCCGTCCTCGGCGAGCACCGCGACCTCGTCGGTCAGGGTGCTCAGCACGCGCCATCCGAAGGTGTCTTGAGAGATCACCGTGGATCCTTGCCCCGTGATCCGCGCTGTGACCGTGATCCGGTCCGGGTCAACCCGCAGCATGCAGCACAGCAGGCTGCCCGGCTGAGCCAGCGTGACCAGCGTCGAGCAGGCTTCATCCACCGCCATCCGCAGATCGGAAACCGCATCGAGGTCGAAGTCGGCCCGCGCCGCGAGGTCGGCCGCCACCACCCGCACCGGGGCCAGCTGCGCAGGCAGGGCGTCAACCTCGATGTACACCTCGGTGTATTGGGCGGGCGTCTGCGCTTGGTCCACCCTGTGCATGAAATCGAAGCTCGTCACGTCAACGAGTTACCCGGTGCTCTTCTTGACCCAAACCCATGTCCCCCGATCCGGTGAATCCCTACTCGTGACTGGGACAACCCGCTGCTCTGCGAGCGGTCATCGGGAGGAGGTGAGGGCGGTGGCGGGGTCGGTGTGGATCTCGAACAGCTCGGTCAATCCGGTGGCCTCCAGTGGCCGGACCACCTCGCGGGAGTTGCACACCAACCGCAATGCGATGCCGCGCTCGCGGGTCCGGTTCAGGGTTTCGACCAGGACAGCCAGCCCGCTGGATCCGAGGAACGTGACCCGTCGCAGATCGAGCACCAGCGTCGGGCCTGCCCTTTCCACCTGCTGTAGCAGATAGGAGCGCAACTGCGGGGTGGTCACCATGTCGACCTCGCCTGCGACGGTGACCAGATGACTGTCCCCGACCTGCTGCACATCGAGCGAAATCAACTGGTCGGCGCCTGCCGAGGGCTCAGCGTGCTGGGACATCGCTCCTCCTTGGACGTGACGGGCCAGCGCTGCACCGAGCCCGACGCGGGCGCACACCCTCGACCAGGGTGGTGGATGCCCGGTCATCAGGCTTCCACCAAAGCCGGGCCCGTCACAACTGGGTGGCGAGGTCCGCCTGCCCACGTCAAGGAGCGCGGCAGCGAGCTGAAAGAATCGGGTCGTTTACGCTGTCGCGCGGGCGCCAGGCTCGTGCTGATTGTCCTGACTGTCATCGTGGGAAGGGCGCGGACCTGATGAGTGTGCTGAGCAAGGCGTCGTACAAGTCGTTGACCCTGATCACTGGCGTGCTCGGTGGCGCGTTGGCCAGCGCTGTCTTCACCCGGATCTGGCGTGCCGTCGCCCACACCGAGGAGGCGCCCGAACCGACCGCGCTGGACCGCCGGACCCGCGAGGTGCTGGTGGCCGCTGTGCTGCAGGGCGCGGTGTTCGGGTTGGTGAAGGCCGCGATGGAGCGGATGGCCGCGAAGGGCTACCGGCGGTTCACCGGGGAGGACCCCACATCCTGAGCCGCCTGCCGTCAGGATCGTCGGCACACGTGAAGACCCGGGATTGAAGACCCAACGACAGGGGACTGAAGACCCATCCAAGACCCGGGCACAAGTGCGTAGACCTTGATGTGCAGGGCGGCTGGAGGTCGCCCGATAAGTGGCTGGAGGTCTCGAAGACGGCCTGCAGGGGAATGCGGAAACGGCACTGATGCGCTTCGATCCATTCCTGGGGATCGACGAGCGTTCCTATGGAATCTGCGTCCGTGGACCAGCGGCCCGTAACCACATCCTAGGAGCGAGCGCATGACCGAATCGAACCACCAGGTCCCGGGCAGTTCGGCTGACCCGCTGGTGAATCCGCTCCGTCGACGATCTATCGCGGTGTTCGACGACTACGCCGATGCCGAGCGTGCCGTGGACCGGCTGTCGGATCTGGGATTCCAGGTGGCACGGATGGCCATCGTCGGCCATGACCTCACGTTCGTCGAGCAGGTCACCGGCCGGGCGACCTACGCCACCGCTGCGCTGAGGGGCGCTGCTTCCGGTGCGCTGCCCGGTGCGTTGATCGGCTGGCTCTTCGGGTTGTTCTCGCTGATCAACCCACTGGTCGCCAGTCTGTTGCTGGCGTTGTACGGGCTGATCTTCGGTGCCGTGGTGGGCGCGGTGCTATGCCTGATCATGCACGCCGCCCAGCGAGGCCGCCACGACTTCGATGCCGTGACGCTGATGGTGCCCAACCGTTTCGAGGTGGTCGTCGACGCCGAGGTGGCCGACGAGGCGGCCCGCCTGCTCGCCGAGTCTCCCGTGCAGCCGACCCGCCGATCGGTGCGCGGTCCCCAGGTTGGCTGAGCAGAGCACGTCTTGGTGAAGGCAGGCGCTATCCAGCGGTTCGGTGCGACAATCGCGGCACGCTGAACCGAATACCTGCCGCCGGGGAAAGGAAGCCGTGCCGCATTCCTCTCAGATCCGAATCTGGAGGTGACTCATGAACGTGCGCAACAAGGCTTTGCGGGTGCCGCTGCGTCTGTCCGCAGGGCTCCGCGGAGCAGCGATACCGCAGCCGGTCGGCCAGGGCCATCGGTCATGACCCGCGCAATGGACGACCCGCACCTGGCGATGGTGCTGCCCGTCGTCCCCCGGACCCCGGAAGGCTGCGAGGAGTGCCTCCAGAGCGGGTCGCCGTGGGTACATCTGCGGCTGTGCCTGAGCTGCGGGCATGTCGGCTGTTGCGACTCCTCGCCGAACCGGCATGCCCGATGGCACGCTGGAGTCGCCGGCCACCCGATCGTTCAGTCGTTCGAGGTCGGCGAGGACTGGCGCTGGTGTTATGTCCACGTGACCTTCGTCTGAGCCGTCCGGCTGATCCACGAGCGCCCTTCTACCCAGGGTCGGTGACCTCATGACTGCAGACCGGAGTACCAGCACCTCCCGCGTCAGCCCCGAGATGCGCCGGCGCCTCGAGGACGAGCTCGCCGGGCTACGCGAGCGGCGTCGTGAGCTGACCGTCGCGCTGCAGGAGTCGGACTCGGTGGGAGACCGCGCTGACGCCGCCGAGACGCTGGAACTGCGCGACGATCTCGTGCGGGTGGACGAGCAGATCGCCGAGATCGGTGCCCGGCTGTCCGGCGCGGAGCCGACCGGTCGGATCGGCGACCTGCCTGCCGGGGCCGAGGTCACGCTGCGTTCCGACGACGGCACCGAGCAGACCCTGCGCGTGGTGGCGTTCCCCGATGAGGTCGGCGAGGACACCGTGACCGTGCACAGCCCGCTGGGGCGTGCTCTCGCCGGCCGTCACCCAGGAGACACCATCACCTATTCCACGCCGGACGGCCCGGCGCAGGTCCAGCTGATCGATCTCCGGCTGCCGTGAGGCAGGCCGCCATCGAATGCGCGAGGGTGTGCGACCGGCGGTTCAGGCCAGACCGGCGTCGTGGGCGAGCAGGGCCACCTGGACGCGGTTGTTCAGTTCGAGCTTGGTCAGCAACCGCGACACGTAAGCCTTCACGGTGGCCACGCTCACGAACAGCTCGGTGGCGATCTCGGCGTTCGACATGCCATGCCCGAGCGCGATGGCCACCTCGCGCTCGCGGTCGCTGAGCTCGGCGAACACCTCCCGTGCCCGGCGGCACCGCTCACCGGTGGTATCACCGGTGAGATGAGTGATCAGCTGCCGGGTCACCGTGGGGGACAGGATCGGCTCGCCCGCGGCGACTCGGCGCACAGCCTGCACGATCTGGGCCGGTGGGGTGTCCTTGAGTACGAACCCGCTGGCCCCGGCGCGCAGCGCGCGCAGCACGTGCTCATCGGTGTCGAAGGTGGTGAGGATGATCACCTCCGGCGCGGGCTGCCTGCGGCGCAGTAGCTCGGTGGCCTCCAACCCGTCCATCTGCGGCATCCGGATGTCCATCAGCACGACGTCGGGGTGGTGTGCGTCCACCGCCGCGGCGACCTCGGAGCCGTCGGCTGCCTCGGCCACGATGGTGATGTCATGTGTGCCGGCCAGCATCAACGACAACCCGGACCGGACCAGGCTGTCATCGTCGACCACCAGGATGCGAATGGGTGAGGTCATTGCGGCCACGGTAACCAGGCCTGCACCTGGAAATCCCCGGTGTCGGTGGGTCCGTGCCGGAGCCGGCCGCCGGCCAGGCTGGCCCGCTCCACCAGCCCGACAAGGCCGGTACCCGCCCCGGGGATCACTGTCGAGCTCGCCGTGGGTAGTGGGTTACGGATCTCGAGGGTCAGCCCGTCGCCGGGCCCACCGGCCACCGTCACCCGCACGGGTGTCGACGGCGCGTGTTTGCGGACGTTGGTCAGCGACTCCTGGGTGATCCGGTAGGCGGCTCGTCCGATACTGCCCGGCACGCTGTCCGGAACATCGACCCGGTCGTCGAGCTCCACCCGCAGACCGGCTCGGCGTGACTCCTCGACCAGCGCGGCTACGTCCGCCAGCCCGGGCTGCGGGCGATCCGGGCGGTCGACGTGTCCCGCGGGATCGTCCCGCAGCACCCCGATAACCTCACGCAGGTCCTGCAGGGCCTGGTGCGCGCTGCCGCGGATTATTCCTGCGGCGCCGGCCACCTCCTCGGGGCTGGCATCGGGGTGAAATTCCAGCGCTCCGGCGTGCATGCTCAGCAGCGAGATGCGGTGCGCCAGCACGTCGTGCATCTCCCGGGCGATCCGGGTCCGTTCAGCGCGGCGAGCCTGCTCGACCCGCAGCTGCTGCTCGGCCTCGGCCCGGCGGGCCCGATCGGCCAGCGACCAGGTCAGCTGCCGCTGGGCGCGGGTGAACATCGCCAAGGTCACCGTTGTGGCGGCGGCCAGCACGGTGACCAGGATCAATAGCCAGTAGGGCAGCGGCGAGTGCGCGACGATCGCCATCCGGATCAGCGCCGCCCCGACGATCGATCCGCCGGCCGCGACCGCGACGGCCGAGCGTCGGTGCACCGCCACCGTGGCCACCGCGATCCCGGCCGCCGCCGTCACCGGCTGCGAGAACGTGGACAGCGCCACCAGCACCACGGCCAGACCCACCGGCCACCGTCGCCGCAGCCACAGGCTCGGTGGCGCCAGGACGGCGAGCACCAGATCGACGAGGAGCAGCCCGGACGGCGTCGGCGGATGGGCGACGTATTCGCCGAACCAGGTCAGCGCCGCCAGGCCCGCGGAACCCAGCACAAAGGACACGTCGACGATCCAGTCCCGGGTGGTCCGCCGGATCCGGCCGGTACTCGCGTCGGCGTCCAGTTCGTCGTGCAGCAACGCGGGTAGCAACCACGGATGGTCCGGGGGAGTCCGGATGCCGCGTTGCCCGACCGCGGAGCCACCCATGGTGAGCAGGCTACGACGGACCGCCACCACGTCGGTATCGACCGAAGCCGACAGTGCCGCAGACCTTCGTCGATCGACGTCGGCAGTGCCCTAGACCTTGGTCGAGGAGATGATCGTCCTTCGGCCGACGCACCGCCCTGATCGCTGCCGCAGGCTGTCCCGCAGTCGGGAGCAGGGAGGACCGCGAGATGGCTGTGCCCACCGCCGTTCCGCCGTTCGCGCGCCGTCCGGTACTGGTGATCACCGCTGCGATGGCGCTTGCGCTGCTGGTGACCAGCCGGCTGGACGGGTACTTCTTCGACGAGCTGTACTTCATCGCAGCGGGCCGCTACCACCTGGCCGTGAGCTATGCCGATCAGCCCCCGTTGGTGCCTGCGCTGGCCGGGCTGCTGGACACTCTCGCGCCGAGCTCTCTGGTGGTACTGCGGTTGCCCGCCGTCCTGGCCAGCGCGGCGGGCCTATCACGCGCTGCCCGCCGGTGAGCAGCGCCACACCGCGATACTCGCCGAGTCCTACCCGTTCGCCGCGGCGATCGACCACTACGGACCGCAGCGGGGGCTGCCGCGCGCCTAGAGCGGATACCGCGGTTACGGCTACTTCGATCCGCCGCCGTCCGGGTTGGACGCCGTGCTCTACATCGGTGACGATCCGGGCAGGCTGCGGGCGCACTTCACCGAGGTGCGCGGGAGCGGTGGCGCAGTCCTTCGAGGGCGGCGGCGCGCCCCGATTCGGTGAGCTGATGGAGTTGCCCGGTCATGCCCCGCAGATAGGTCAGCCAACGCAGTGCATGGCCTGGCCGCAGCCAGTCCCATAGCGCGATGCGCACCTGGTGGGGGTTCGGGTGGGTGCCGTCGCGGTCCAGGAAGCTCGGGGCGACCGCTTCGTGCGCGGCGCTGGTCAAGGCCTCGCCGCTGGTCGGCGCTTCGAGCAGGGTCGCGGCGGCGACCTCGGCGATGTCTGCGGCGAAGTCGTCGTGATCGAACCAGCCGGCCGCTGCCGCCCGCCACAGCCGTGCCGGGTTGTCGAGGGCGGCGCGGCCGGTGGGGGTGAGGGTGAGCTGGCGACGGCGGACTGCGATCAGCTGGGCCCGGGTCGCGAGATCGCGGACTTCACCGACCTCGACCACATCGGCCTCCTTGCGGATGGTGAAGGCGGGCAGGCCCCAGCCGAACCGTGCCGCGGCTTCTCGCACGAGCGCTGGGGGTAGCCGACCAGTGCCGGTGAGCGCGAACCCCTCGTTGATGGCGTCGAGCAGGAAACGCACCGGTTCCACCACCTCGGGCGGCCGGTCGCTCCGTGTGATGAGTAGCGCGACGATGCCGCGCAGGATCGCCCGTCGGGCCGCGGTGCCTGAATCCGCCCAGTCGACCGTGCGTTCGGCGTGCACCACGTCGACCGGTGCTCGACCGGCGAACAGTGTGGACGGGGCGCGCAACCAGGCATCGACCAGGTTGCGCTGGGCGCTGCGCCAGCTCCGCGCGCCGGGAGTGAACGCCCCGGCGTCCATGGCTGACTCCAGCATCCGCTGGGCCGCGTCCAGCACCATGGCTTCGTCGCTGCCCATGATCTGCGACCAGGCAAGGGCGGGGGTGTCCGGTGGCTGGATGCCGGTGGCCTGCATGGCTTTGGTGAAGGTGGCGAACCCCTCCTGGGCTGACCGGCTCCAACTGGCCAGCACGGCCGGAGTGAGCTCGCGCAGCGCCGCTGCGGCGCGAGCCCTGCCCGACGCCTCCAGCAGGCGGGCGCAGGCGGTGGCCACCTCCGGCAGGTGGTCCTCCGGCATGATCCACTTCCGGGGTGCGGTGTACCAGGCCAGCTGCTGGGCATCGTGCTGGCTGACCGACACTGGGTCGCGGTCGCCCGGAGACAACCAGATGAGTACCTGTTCATCCAGGTCTCGCGAGTCGGTCACCGGACGTTCTCCTCCCCGAGCGGCGGCCGCCCCATCCTGCCAGCATTCCTCGGCAGGCACCGGCAGCCCCGCGACCCGGCCCGCGGAGGCCACCGGAAGAAGCGCAGTCCAGAATCGACATCAAGGAGTGCACTGATGCGCGGTGCGTGAACGTTGACGTCAGCGAAAATGCAGGCGCCCTCCCGGGGGGAGCGACGGGAAGGCGCCTGCTGGTCGGGACCTTCGGCGTCAACGGTCTTTCGGTCGACGACAAGGTCCTGGAGCTCGGTGCGGGATGGTGCGATCCATCCCAATCGAGCTGAGCGTAGCTCGCCATGAGTTCCGAGTAACCAGTCGCCGGATTCCCTTTTAGGGTGAACTCACTGACGCGCTGGGTGGGTGACGCCGTTCGGGCGGGATGGAGGGGAGTATGGGGGCCTTCGATCCGCACCTGCGCACCTGGGTGCCGCCGGGCAGGTCCGGTGCGGTGCCGGTCCCTGCGGTGCGCGGCACGCTGGTGTGCGACGAGGCCAGCGTGCGGTGGGCCGCCGAGGACTTCGGGCACCTGATGCATCACCGGCCGCGGGCGGTGCTGCGTCCGGGCGGGACGGCCGACGTCGCGGCGATCGTGGCCTTCGCCACCCGTGCCGGACTGCCCGTCGCGGCGCGCGGCGCTGGTCATGCCACCTACGGCCAGGCCCAGACCCCGGGCGGCATCGTGATCGACATGGCCTGCCTCGACCAGGTCGGCGAGGTGCGGGCCGGTGTTGTCACGGTCCAGGCAGGTGCGTTGTGGAGCCAGGTGCTGGATGCCGCGCTCGCCCAGGGGTACACGCCACCGGTGCTCACCGACTACCTGCACACCACCGTCGGCGGCACGCTGGTGGCCGGTGGCGTGGGTGGTACCACTCACCAGCACGGGATGCAGGTCGACGGGGTCGCGGAACTGAACGTGGTGACCGGATGCGGCGAGTTGATGACGTGCTCCCCGCAGCGGAATCCGCGGCTGTTCGACGCGGTCCGGGCCGGGCTCGGACAGTGCGGCATCATCACCAGCGCCAGCCTGCGCTTGACACCCGCGCCTGCCCGGGTCCGCTGCTACCGGCTGTACTACCGGGACCTCGTGAGGTACCTCGCTGACCAGCGAGATCTCGTGACGCAGGGCCGGTTCGACTATCTCGAGGGCCAGATCGTGGCGGCCGAGGGAGGCTGGCGCTACCTGCTCGAGGCCGCCACCCACTACACGCCACCCGATGTCCCGGCCGATGCCGCGCTGCTGGCCGGCCTGGGTCACGACTGTGCCGGCCAGCAGATCGAGGACGTCGCCTACCGGGACTTCCAGCATCGGATGGCTCCCGGTGAGGCGGCGCTGCGGGACACCGGCGAGTGGCTGCACCCCCATGCCTGGCTGACCGTCTTCCTGCCCGAGGCCGTTACCGCACGGCTCGTCGGTGACATTCTGGCCGGGCTCAGCGCCGCTGATCTGGGCCACTCCGGGCTGGGCCTGCTCTATCCGGTGCGCACCGAGCGGCTGCGGGCACCGCTGGTGCGGATACCGGATTCGGACCTGGTCTGGCTGTTCGCGCTACTGCGCACCGCGGGTGTCGACGACCCCGCTGACGGCTCTGCGTTGGTCCAGGCGAACCGGGCCGTCTACGACCAGGCCGTCGCCCACGGCGCAGTCGCCTACCCGATCAACACGCTGCCGATGTCCGCGGCCGACTGGCGCGCTCATTTCGGGCCACGCTGGCCGCGACTGCTGGCCGCCAAAGCGGAGTTCGACCCGCACGGGATCCTGGCTCCCGGACAGGGAATTATTGTCGATCGTGGTACTGGATTGACGCCCAGCGGTATCTGAGCGTCGCCGAGTGGTAGTCAAGTGACCGGTCGGGCGATACTTTGGCGATCGGTCCAGCGGTAAATGGGTGACCGCTCGGCGGCAAACGGGTGACCGCTCGGCGTGGCTCGCCCGTCGGTGCGTTACCGTAGGTAATCCCGATGATAAGATTCAGCGTGTGCGGACCCGTATGACGATCAGTCTGGAGCCTGACACGGCAGCTCAGATACGCCGAGAGGCCGAACAGGACGGACTGGATGTCTCCACCTGGCTGGCCAGGGTGGCGCAGCGAGAAGCCACCCGGCGTGCCTATGCCCGGGCTGCTGCCGAGCGCCGGGCCGCCGGCGTCGACAGTGAGCGTCGCCTTGCCGCGTACGCCACTGAACGGGCAGCCGTCCGGCAGTACGTCAACAGCTAGGAGGCACCGGGTGCCGCCTAGCTTCGGCCAGGTCTGGACCACCGGGCACCCCACCCAGCCGGAGATCCTGCCACGCGTTCCGCACCTCGTGGTCTCCAGCGACCTCTACAACGAGTCCGGACTCGGCGTCATCGTCGTCGAGGTCGATCCGCACGAGATGCGTGATCCCGAGCTCCACGAACCCATCCCCGGAATCGGCACTGTGATGCTCGACCGGCTGGCCTGGTACCCACAGAGCTGGCTGCGCGAACACGTCGGCAACTTGCCCGCCGACCGGCATGCTGAGCTCGGCCGGCTGATCCGCAACCTCATCGGACCCTAGGTCCGGTGGCTGGTCCGGGTCCGGTGGCTGGTCCGGGTCCGGTGGCTGGTCCGGCATGGTGACGCGTTGCCGGCCAGGCAGATCAGCGGCCTTTGCGAGCGATCTCGGTGATCTGCTTGCCTTCGTCGGGGGTCAGCGGGCCGGTGCTGGTGGGGTCGGCGACACCGAAGATGATGGCCAGGTCGCGGCCGTGGACATCGAGCGCGGATTCGGCGAGCTCGGTGAGGACGGTGATCCGGGAGCGGGCGCGGGACCAACCCACCAAGCCGATCACCACACCGATAGCCGCGGCGGGCCACCACAACGCGCCCAGCGCCAGGTAGGGCAGTGCCCAGGCCACGGTGAACAGGTCGGTGGCGAGGCCGCCCTGGGTGGAGTTGATCTCCGCGCGGGCGCTGTCCGGGAGCACGAGCCAGAGCCGGGGCCAGCCGAACGCCATATCCAGTCCGTGGCGGTGGATCGCGACATCGGACAGGGCGTGGATGCGGTCCCCCATCCAGGTCGGGCGGGCGGGTTCGGCCATGGCGATCTTGTTGGTTCGCCCGGTGAGGTCGTCGATACGGCGTTGTTGCTCGGTGGTGCGGTCCGGCTGGGGGTGCACCTTCTCCAGGGCCGCGCGCTCACTGTGAAGGTCTTTCCAGTGGTGCCGCCGCCGTGATGTCAGCAGTCTTCCCAGTCGTCGCAGCGGGCCCGGCCACACTCCGAGGCAGAATGTGCGGACGGGGCCGACCAGAGCTTGCACGATGAGCCCGACGATGACCGCGGCCAGCAGCACTCCTACCGCCGCGAGGATCTGCGTCCCGGCCGGCCGGCTCGCGATCTCGGCGGCTCCGGTGCGGACGGCGCCGGCCAGCTGATGGGGGTCGAGGGCGTTGTGCTGGCCGAGCTGCAGCCCGGCCCAGCCCGCGGCCAGGAACAGCACACCGGGAATGGCCAGCAGCGAGAGCCACCGCCCGGCCAGCTGCTTAGCCAGCTCACCGAAGAAGTCATTCATCGGGCCGCCCCCGATCGGTGCCCAGCAGCTCGGGCAGCCGGGTGCACAGCCCAGTCAAGGCCACCCGCTCGTCCTGCTCCACCCGCCAACCCCTAGCCCCGTATCCGATGGTGCCCGGATGCTATCCGCTACGAACCCGGCCACCGACGGCGCAACATGCGGCTACCGTCGGACTCGGACTGCGGAGAGGGCATTCGACGGTCGGAATGACCGCGCCGTGGTGATCGGTGCGAGCATGGCCGGGTTGCTCGCGGTGACCGCCGCGGGTGGGATCAGCCCGGGTGTGGTGGTTGTCGCAGATCCGCGGGCTCGTCCAGGAGCGTCCAGCGCACGCACACTTCATGCACGCCTTGTCCACCGCCGGTTACCTCCCGGCGAGCGTTACCCCGGAGGTCACGTGATGACGACAACCGATGCCGGCCGCTCCATGGTCGAGAACCGTGCGGCGACCGTGGCGCAGATGTTCCTCGACCGCGTCCGGGAGACGCCGGATCGGGAGGCCTATCGCTACCCGGCGGGACCGGCCTGGGTGTCGCGGACCTGGCGGGAGACCGCCGAGCAGGTCACGCGGCTCGCGGCGGGGCTCGTCGCGTTGGGTGTCGAGCCGGAGCAGCGGGTGGCGATCGCGTCGGGGACGCGCTATGAGTGGATCCTCGCCGATCTTGCCGTCATGCGTGCCGGGGCGGCCACCACGACCGTCTACCCCTCGGCGATGTCCGATGACGTCGCTTTCATCCTGGCCGACTCGGAGAGCCGGATCGTCTTCGCCGAGAACGATGACCAGGTCGCCAAGCTGCGCGCGCACCGCGACGTGTTGCCGTCGGTCCGCAGGGTGGTCACTTTCGACGGCCCGGTGGCCGTGGGCCAGGGGGACGACGATGCCGAGGAGTGGGTGATCTCCCTCGACGCCCTGGCCGAGCTCGGCGACGCGCATCTCGCCCAGCACCCCGATGCGGTCGAGGAGCGGACCACCGCGATCAGGCCGGAGCAGCTCGCCACGCTCATCTACACCTCGGGCACGACGGGCCGGCCCAAGGGGGTGCGGTTGCGGCACTCCTCGTGGACCTACGAGGGAGCCGCCATCGCCGCGCTGGGTCTGCTCGATGTCCACGACCTGCAGTACCTGTGGCTGCCGATGGCCCACGCGTTCGGCAAGGTGCTGCTGACCCTGCAGCTGCAGGTGGGTTTCGTGACCGCGGTCGATGGACGGGTGGATCGGATCGTGGCGAACCTGGAGATCGTGCGCCCGACATTCATGGGTGCGGCTCCGCGCATCTTCGAGAAGGCGTACGGGCGCATCGTGACCACCGCTCGCTCGGCGGGCGGAGTCAAGGCGAAGATCTTCGACTGGGCGTGTGGAGTCGGGCGCCAGGTATCCCGCCTGGTCCGAGGGGGCAAGCCGGTGCCGTGGCAGCTTGCGGTCCAGCACACCCTCGCCGACAAGCTCGTCTTCGCCACAGTGCGGGAGCGGTTCGGCGGGCGCCTGCGGTTCTTCATCTCCGGCTCGGCCGCGCTCTCCCAGGACGTCGCGGAGTGGTTCCACGCCGCAGGCATCTTGATCCTGGAGGGCTACGGCCTCACCGAGACCTCGGCGGGCACGCTGGTAAACCGCCCTGACCGCGTCAAGTTCGGCACCGTCGGCCTGCCCTTCCCCGGCACTGAGGTGAAGATCGCCGAAGACGGTGAGATCCTGCTGCGTGGGCCCGGCGTGATGGAGGGCTACCAGCACCTGGAGCGCGAGACCCGCGAGGCGTTCGTCGGCGACGGCTGGCTGGCCACCGGGGACATCGGGGAGATCGACGCCGAGGGGTTCCTCCGGATCACCGACCGGAAGAAGGATCTCTTCAAGACCTCCGGCGGCAAGTACGTTGCGCCGTCCCGCATCGAGGGCCTCTTCAAGGCGGTGTGCCCGCTCGCCAGCCAGATGCTCGTCCACGGCAATGAGCGCAACTACTGCGTGGCCCTGGTCGCGCTCGACCCGGACGCGGTCGCGGACTGGGCGCTGCGCCATGACATGGACGGGATGTCGTATGCGCAGATCGTCGCCTCAGACGCGATGCGAGCCGAGGTCGAGGGTTGTATCCAGGAGCTGAATGCGCAGCTCAACCGGTGGGAGACGATCAAGAAATACCTCATCCTGGAGCGCGATCTGACGGTGGAGTCGGGCGAGCTGACCCCTAGTCTGAAAGTGCGCAGGAAGGTCGTGGAGACCACCTACCGCGAGGCACTGAACGCTCTGTACGCCGGCTGAACACCAACGGTGCGCACGACACTGGTGTCCTTGTTCCTGGGGTCCTGGGCGCCTCAGCACCACGGCATGCTCGGCGCCGTCGCGCCGCCCTGGCTGAGGTGGTTGCGGCTGCGGTATCCTGAGCGGTCGAGGTGCGCGCCGCCGTCTCTGCACCAGAGGGTCGCGAGGTGACGTCGCAACGGGCCGGAGCCTGGCGGTGATGACAATGCACCTGCACCTGCACCGCCATCCGCCGACCGAACGGCGCAACGCCGACCCGGGCAGCATCACCGGGCGCCTGGAGGACGCTCTGGGGCAGTTCGGTGTCGGCATCGCCGGGTTCGTCGGCGGTGCCGTCACGATGGTGGTGCTGGGCATGCTGGCCTGGTCCAGTGGGCTGCCCTGGTTGTTCCCGAGCCTGGCGCCCACCACACTGCTGATGTTCGAGACCCCGATGCGGCCACAGGCCAGCCCGCGCAATGCGCTGGTGGGTCACGGGGTGGGGATCGCGGTGGGCTTCGGGTCGCTGGTGGTGTTCGGCCTGCGGCACACCGGCCCGGTCACCGAGGTGGGCACCAGCCCCGCCCGGATCGTCGCCACCGCGCTGGCCCTGGGCGTCACGACGCTGCTGCTGCATGTGTTCGGCACGCCGCACCCCCCGGCGGCGGCGACCGTGCTCATCATCAGTCTCGGCCTGCTGCACACCCCGACCGAACTCGCGGTGATGGCAGTTGCCGTACTGCTGATGGTCATGCTGGCGTGGGGACTGAACCGGCT
Source organism: Pseudonocardiaceae bacterium (assembly GCA_050699955.1). GTDB lineage: Bacteria > Actinomycetota > Actinomycetes > Mycobacteriales > Pseudonocardiaceae. The sequence continues at coordinate 54,167 of JBOHGD010000031.1, forward strand.
GGGTGGGGTACGGACCACGTTCACTCCGCACCCCTGGCCGCCTGACGAGCAGAACAGGGGATGACCGCCGACGAGCACGCGCGACCAGGTGGTGGTGACCGCGCCAGCGGCGGCATCGGCCGCGCCGGATCACTTCGGGCCGGATCGTTGGCCGTGGGATACTCGCCCGCGACGTGAGGAGCCGTTGTGACCTCTCTGCCTGAGCCGCCCGGCCAACCCTGCTGACCGTCGCGGAGTACACCGCTCTCGGCGAGGACGACCTTTACCGCTGGGAGCTCCAGGAGGGCAACCTCGTGATGTCGCCGAGCCCGACGCCGCGTCACATGATCGCCTCCGGAGAGCTGCGTGATCAGCTCAACACACAGCTGGCGTCGCACCTTCGGGTGATCCAGGACGTCGACATCGACCTGCAGCTCGCGCCCACCGACCAACCCGGCCTGTCTCGTCGGCCGGACTTGATCGTCGTCGATCGGGTGGCCGTCGACCGGGTTGACGCCGAGGGTGGATTGCTCCGCGCCTGCGAGGGTGCGCCTGGTGGTCGAGACCGTCTCGACCAGCCGGTGACCCTGCTGGCCTGCCACCTCGCCGGCGAGTTCGGCTACCAGGACTCCGGTAGTGCCGTCGGCGTACCCACAGGACCAACCGGTCCGACCTGGACGGTTGGCGCTCTGGGTTCGTCTGCGACGGGAGCCGCTCTGACTCGGATCTCGTCACAATAATGGTCTAAGGGCAACGGTTGCGTGTATACAGGCATGGTGGCGCTGCCGGTTCGCCGCCGAGATCAGCGGAACGGGTCACGAATGCGCGTCGTCACTACCGTCGATCCGTGATCGGATGCGGAGGTTCCTGCTGTGGCAGCCGTGCTCACCCCCACCACCATCACGCCGTCCCCGTCCTACGTCGCCCCGCCGACCGGGTCGGCACTGCTGGCCTACCTGCGCACGACCGACCACAAGCAGATCGGCAAGCTGTACATGGTCGCCTCGTTCGCGTTCTTCCTGGTCGGCGGCGCGATGGCGATGATGATGCGCGCCGAGCTGGCTCAGCCGGGGCTGCAGTTCCTGTCCACCGAGCAGTACAACCAGCTGTTCACCATGCACGGCACGATCATGCTGCTGCTGTATGCGACGCCGACGTTGTTCGGGTTCGCCAACCTGGTGCTGCCGCTGCAGATCGGCTCGCCGGACGTGGCTTTCCCCCGGCTCAACGCGCTGTCCTTCTGGTTGTTCCTGTTCGGCGGCATCATCGTGCTCAGCGGGTTCATGACCCCGGGTGGTGCGGCGGACTTCGGCTGGTTCGCCTACACCCCGCTGTCGGATGCGATGCACTCGCCGGGTGCCGGGGGCAATCTATGGGTCATGGGTTTGGTGCTGGCCGGGCTGGGTACGATCCTGGGTGGGGTCAATATGGTGACCACCGTGGTGTGCCTGCGGGCGCCGGGGATGACGATGTTCCGGATGCCGATCTTCACCTGGAATATCTTCGTGACCTCGTTGCTGATCCTGCTGGCGTTCCCGATTCTGACCGCGGCGTTGATGGGGCTGATCGCGGATCGGACGATCGGGGCGCATGTGTATGACCCGGCGACCGGGGGTGCGATCCTGTGGCAGCACTTGTTCTGGTTCTTCGGGCATCCCGAGGTCTACATCGTGGCGATACCGTTCTTCGGGATCGTGTCGGAGATCTTCCCGGTGTTCAGCCGTAAGCCGGTGTTCGGGTATAAGGGTCT
>JBOHGD010000032.1:0-55232 GCA_050699955.1 Pseudonocardiaceae bacterium
AACCGATGAATTTCTCCGCGTCCAGGGTGCCGGAGATGATGTCGTATTTGAAGGATCCGGTGGCGGTGACCGCGGAGATCATGTTCACCGAGAACCGGGCCCCGGTGGTGGGCACCACCGGGGTGCGACCCACCGGCGCCCAGGTGGTCCCGGCGTGGTAGTCCGAACGCACCGACGCCTCGTCGGCGAAGTAGACCGTCGCGCCCAAAGATTCGAACTCGGCCGACCACTCCCGCAGGTCCACACAGGACACCGCATCGCCATCGACCATCGGACCATCCTCATCACAGCACAGCATGAGCGCAAGATCAGCACAGATGATCACAATCGTGGTGCAGACACGCCGACAGATCTAGCCCTGTAGTACTAGGAGGGGCGAGGAGTTGGTGCAGCCAGCAGTACTCGATCGCGGTGGCCTTGTTCGGGGTGGAGGTGTCGCGGTTGGTCAGGATGAACGAGTAGCCGTAGATCGCGTCGGCCTCAGCCAGTTCCTCGAAGGGCAGCTTGCGCTGGTCGGGGTGCAGGGTGCGGGGGTCGGTGCTGATCTGCAAGACAGCCTCGCCGCAGTCGCCGACAAGATCGGCGTCGGCCGGGGAGGCCCGCCGTACCCGGTGGGGGTGGGAAGTCGCCGTGGTCCTGCGCGCCGGAACCCCCGCCGGGATCGTCACCAAAACCGCGAACCTGGAAACCCACCTCGATCTCCCCGCCGGGGGACTGCTGGTCACCCCCGACCGCACGCGGCGCGCCCGGGTAGTGCTCCGCCTTCCAGACAATCAGCGTCGCTTGAACAGGACGTACGCCAGAGCGTGGCTACCCACATTTTCCACGGCCGAGAAATGATCAACTGCCCAACCGGCTCCCTCGATCGCCTCGATAGCGAACGAGGGCCCTTCAACCTCGGTGGTCACACTCGGACAGCGCATTTCAATGCATGCAGTGAACCGCGTCCGTCCCGCGTCGTGTGCCTTCTTTGCCCTCGACGCAAGTTCCTCAGGAGAAGCGTTCTTAGCCATACGGGTTATCTAACCGGTTCGGATGTGTCCAGGAAAGGGGGCTCACATTGACCAGCAAGTCCTGGCCCCCGTCCCCGTTCGACCTCGCCGCCGCCCGGATGCGCGAACACGGCGCCTGGTACGTCGGTGACCACATCGAGCTGTCCAAGCAGCTGCAAGCCCGCAAGGTCAACTTGGTCGCGCACGACCAAAACATCGATACCTCCACCCCCATGGGCGAGATACTCTTCCACATCCTCGGCGCAGTCGCCCAGTTCGAAGCCGCCCTGGCCTCCGAGCGCACCAAAGACGGGCTGGCCGCCGCCCGCGCCCGTGGCCGCACCGGCGGGCAGAAGCCCAAACTCGGGCCCCGACAGGTCAAGCTCGCCAGGCAGATGTACGACGAGACTGACGCCGAGGGCAAGCGCCGCTACACCGTCGCCCAGATCGCCGCCGAATTCGGCGTCACCCGCCCCACCGTCTACCGCTACCTCGAACGGGCGGCGTCTGGTACATAGCACCCGACGCCACATTTCGTCGTGTGCCAGCTTCCTTAACAGCACCCCTAGTCGTGCGCGGCGAGGAGCTGCACCGCGGCGCGCTGGTTCGAGTCCGACGCGCGGTAGCTCACGCGCAACCGTCCCGCCAGATCGGTCTGTGTGTCCATTTCGATCCTGCCGAGCACCTCTCGGTGATGCTGCGCCGCTACGGGATCACCCCCACCCAGATCTGGCGCCACGGCCACAACCGGCGCGGCTACTACCGCGCCGACATCGCCCGCGCCGCCGGATACGACGACACCCCCGGGAGCCGCTCCTGAGCCGCTCCCGCCGACCCACCCACCCCGCTAGGACCCCGCTAGAGCACCCCGCTGCCCTAGCGGGGTCTCCCACCCCCTCTAGCGGCCCCGACACGCCACCTGACCTGGGCTCTAGCGCCCTAGCACCCCCACCCGGACCCCCACACCCAAACCCGCCAACATCCCCACCCAGCGAGCTAGCAGACAGGACACCCACCCACCCCTAGCACCCTCCACCCCCGCCGACGACGCACCGCCCGCCGCGACCCTCGCCGACCCGCCCCAGTCCGCCGACCGGCGAGCCGCCTACATTCGCCACATCGCCCGCACCGCACCACTACCCAACCCTGCCCAACTCGAACGCCTCGCCGGACTACTCCCCAACCCCGACACCCACCACTCACACAATCCCACCACTCACACAATCCCACCACTCCCTGAACACGCTCGCCGACCGCGACCGCGACCCCGGTGACGACGATGGCGCGTGAGCTTCAGGGAGATCGGCAGAGAGGCACCCAGGGAGTTCTCCCTGACCGTCTTCCCTGCCCCTCCTCCCGGCCCTGGTCTGCAAAAACGGCGATCAGGGAGTCGGTTCTAAGGGTGCGTTGGGTGCCCCAGAATCGTCCGATATCCCGGATTGGAACTCAACCCAGGTGGCTCCCTGCCCGTCGGGCAGCGTGCGCCGAGCAGTCGGGCACCGTCGACATCCGGCCTCTGCCCCCGGCGGTAATGCCAGGGGGCCGCGATGCCCCCTAAGTCGAGACCGGCGACCATCGAAAACCTCACGGCAGCACCACAACCGGACAAGGCGAAAGGTAATCATGAAACCGAAGGTGGCTCGTCGACCCGTGGATGACGAAACGATCGCATTCTGGGACGACACGTGCGCCGCCTAGGGGTGGGGGTTGGGTGCGTGCACGGCCAGATCCCGGAATAACCCGCAGGTCACAACCCACCTCCCCACAAGATCACCGGCAGTGGGCAAAACGAGCAGGCGACTATGCCCACTTACCCACATGAGGTACATCTAGCAAGGGGTCTTGTTGGCCACCGAGGTCGGGCCGCCGTCAGCCCAGAACTGGACGTGGTGGCCGTCGCACAGACCCGGGGGTCGGTCGCAGCCGGGGAAACTGCAACCGCGGTCGCGGGCGACCAGGGCACGGCGGATCCCGCGAGGCACGGTGCGCATCGCGCGCCCGACGTCGAGGGGTTCGCTATCCCCGCCCAGCACGACGGGGATCACGGTGGCGTCGCAGGCCAACCGGCGGGCGTCGGCAGCGCTGATCGACTGCCCGTGGTCCAGGGTCGCGGCACCGAGCGCGGTGCGCAGCGCCTCCCAGCCGATCAGTACGGTGAGGTGTGGAGGCTCACCGCCGGTGGTGGGGAAGTCGTCGCAGCTGCGGGCGCGATCGCACAGCTCGATGAGCGCATCGGCCTGCCGGGCCGGGGTGCTGCGGGTGTCCGGTACGCCGTCGGTGGCGGGGCGGGGAGCTGCGAGCTGCTCGATCAGGGAGCGGACCATGGCGCCCTGCTCAGGGGCGAGCCAGCCCTCCAGCCCGAGGCGCCCGTCGCGGCGGTCACGCAGCCACAGTTCCCCGCGCACGGGTGCTTCCGGCGCGGGGTCGTCGGCGGGTTCGGGACCGTCCGGATCCAGGGTGGCGACGATGCGGTATGCGATGGTCCGCAGCCGCCGGGGGTCGAAGTCGCGGGCATAGCCCGCCAGATCGGCCTCCACCCGCTTCCGTGCCGGTTCCGGAACCGACGTCGGCAGCGCGGCCATCGTCTCGGCGATCACTCGGAGCTGCCCCAGACCGATCTGCCCGGCGGCCAGCACGGCCGCGGTCGCGGGCGCCTGCGGTGCCAGAACCTCCCCGCTCAGCGCGCGACGGGTGCCCACCAGGCCGGCGTGCTCCACGCGGGTGCGCGCCTCGGCGGCGGAGATCCGCAGCGTGGCCGCCAGCAGCCGGGCGGTGCTGCCGAATCCCTCCTGCGCGGCGATCCCCCGCGTATCGACCTCGGCGACCACGTCCAGTATCACCGACTGCACTGTGCGCGACAGCACCTCGATGTCTCGCAGCGTCTGCGCAATCCCATTGTCATCCAGACCGGTCAGCGTTGCCCGCACGCTGTCGAGACAATTCGACATCGCCTGCACGTGTTCGCTGACTGCCATGGTCACGCCCTGATTCTCCCAGGCACCACCGACAAAACCGGCGCCCAGAACAATGGTGCGGAAAGAGGGGTCAACGGTCAGCACCGCCGACGCCTCCCCATTCATGCTGTGCCCGCCCGGCCGACCTGGGGCTGCGACAGATCTCAGTGCAGTTCGTTGATGAGCTCGACGCTCAGCAGGATTGCGAACAGTACGAGGATGATGCCTGAGCCACGGTCGATCCACAGCCGGCCAGTACGGCGGAGACCCCGACGGCGCCGGCCAGGATCAACAGGCTGTCGCAGATGCCGACGGTGACGACCACTACCAGAGCGCGCAGCATACCGACAGCGATCGACTGATTGAGCACGAGCACGTTCTGCGGGCCGATTGGAATGATCAAGGCCAGTCCGAGCGACACACCAGTGACGAAACCGGACCGAGCCCCAGGGGGTGCGGGCCCGGGTGCGCCTCGGGGAGGATAGGGATCATGTCAGCAGCCAAGTATCCTGACGATCTTCGCCGGCTTGCCGTACGGATGGTGTTCGACGCTCGTAAGGAAGCCGATGGACCGCCCGGAGCGATCAAGCGAGTTGCCGAGCGTTTGGATCTGCATCCCAAAACGCTGCGACAATGGGTCAAACAGGCCGAGGCGGAGGTGACCGAGGGAGACCCTGCCGAGGCCGGCGAGGCCGGCGGCGGTGCTGCCACCGAGCCCCCGGCCACCGACGAGCCCGCGGCCGACCCGTACGAGCTGGGCATGGAGCTGGTGGAGCGCGGCGAGCTCGACGAGGCGGAGCATATGTGGCGCGCGGCGGCCCGGGCCGGTGATACCACGGCGACCTACAACCTGGGTGTGTTGCAGGTGCAGCGCGATGAGCTCGACGAGGCGGAGACCTCGTGGCGGACGGCCGCGGAGGCCGGCGACGCCGAGGCCGCCAGTGGTCTGGGTCTGCTGCTGGTCAACCGTGATGAGCTCGACGAGGCGGAGACCTGGTGGCGGATGGCTGCCGAGGCGGGCAACACCACCGCGGCCACCGGGCTCGGCCGGTTGCTGGTGAAGCGTGGCGAGCTGGATGAGGCGCAGACCTGGTGGCGGGCTGCCGCCGAGGCGGGCGACGCCGAGTCGGCCACCGGTCTGGGCGTGTTGTTGGTGAAGCGTGGTGAGCTGGATGAGGCGCAGACCTGGTGGCGGGCTGCCGCGGAGGCCGGGGACACCCTCGCCGCCACCGGTCTGGGCGTGTTGTTGGTGAAGCGTGGTGAGCTGGCTGAGGCGGAGCGGTGGTGGCGCACGGTGGCCGACTCGGGTGACCCGACCCCGGCCGCGGGTCTCGGCGCGTTGCTGGAAGAGCGTGGTGAGCTGGATGAGGCGGAGACCTGGTGGCGGGCTGCCGCGGAGGCGGGCGATGTCGACGCCGCCAGCTACCTCGGCCTGCTGCTGGTGCAGCGTGGTGAGCTGGCTGAGGCGGAGACCTGGTGGCGGGCTGCCGCGGAGGCGGGCGACACCCATGCCACCACCGGTCTGGGTGTGCTGCTGGTAGAGCGTGGCGAGCTGGGTGCGGCGGAGACCTGGTGGCGGGCGGCCGCCGAGGCGGGCGACGTCGACGCCGCCAACTACCTGGGCCTGCTGTTGAAGGATCGTGGTGAGCTGGGTGCGGCGGAGACCTGGTGGCGAGTCGCCGCCGAGGCGGGCAAGATCGACGCCGCCAAGTATCTGGGCCTGCTGCTGGAAAAGCGTGGCGAGCTGGGTGCGGCTCAGCGGTGGTGGCGGATGGCTGCCGAGGCAGGTGATACCGAGGCCGCGTACGACCTGGGCCTGCTGTTGAAGGATCGTGGTGAGCTGGACGAGGCGGAGATCTGGTACCGCGCGGCCGCGGAGGCAGGCAATACGCACGCTGCCAACAACCTCGGCGTCCTGCTGGAACAGCGAGGTGAGCTGGGTGCGGCGGAGACCTGGTACCGCACGGCCGCGGAGGCAGGCAATACCAACGCCGCCTATAACCTCGGCGTCCTGCTGGGACAGCAGCCTCGGTCCCCAGCTCAGTAGTCCTCACTCAGGGCATCCGGACGAACGCGGTAGAACTTGGATATGAGTTCCCTCTTCCGGCTTCCCGCCGTGCTGAGTCGCCCGGTCACTGTCGCCCTCGACACCACCGTGGCGCTACTGGCGCTGCCCGGCAGGGTGATCGGGCTGGTGACGACCGCGGAACAGACGCTGGCAGCAGTGAACCAGGCGATCACCCGGACCGATCAGCATCTGGAGCGCGTCGGTCACCTCATCGTCGAGGTGGACGGTGTCGTGCGGGCGGCGAACCAGGCTGTGCAGGCCGCTGCCGTGACGGTCGAGCAGGTCGAGAGCCTCACCGCCAGCGCCGCACCCTTGCTGGCGAGCTACACCGAGCCGCTGCAACGTCTCGAGCCGACGGTGCGCCGGATGGCGGACACGACGGACCCGCAGGAGGTCGACGCCCTGGTGACGCTCATCGACCGGCTGCCCCGCCTGGCCAACGCCATGGACGGCGACGTGATCCCGCTGCTGGGCCGCATCGAGCAGATCGGGCCCGACCTGAACCAGCTGCTCGACAACGTCTGCGACCTCAACCGCATGATGAACCGGATGCCCAAGGTGTTCCGGCGGCGCCGCGAGTGAGTGCCGGGTCAGCCGCGGGCGGAGTAGAGATCAGCGGTCAGCGGAAGGGTGAGTGAGGTCCCCAGGCAGCGATCGTCCAGGTTGTCCGCCCCCTTCACGGTGATCAGGAAGGCGTTGACGCCGTTCGGTGCGATGTAACCGGTGGGGTGGCTGACCTCGGCGCTGGTCACCGCACCCGCCGGGCAGCTACCGGCAGCCCGGGAACTGCCCGCACTGATCGAGGAGACGGCCATCCCCTCGTTGTTCGGGTTCTTGATGACGACGGACAGTTGCTGGGTCTGCCCCGGTGCCAGGCCGATGGCCTTCGGAGTGAGGGTGGTGTCGGCCGAGGTGGTCGTGGTGTCCCCGCCACCGCCGATGCCGCCGATCAGGAAACCCACCACGACCAGCACGACGATGCCGCCCAGCACGGCAGGCAGAGGCACGTTGAAGCCAAGAACTTTGCGGGTCTCCACGGCGAACTCCCTCGACGGCGACCTGTCCGCGTGCGGTGACCACGTGGAGCAGTGGAGCGACAACTTAGTGCAATCGTCCACGGTCGATGCCCTCGACCCATCGGGGCCGTGCCGCGCGCCGGGATGGGGCGCCCGTTCGGCTACCCTCGACGGCCGTGAGTTCCTCAGCAGCGTCCCCCAAGGCGACGGCGTCCGCGGGAAGCGGCGAGCCCGACCTGATCGTCGTCGGTTCCGGCTTCTTCGGCCTCACCGTGGCCGAACGGGTCGCCAGCCAGCTGGGCCGGCGGGTACTCGTGCTGGACCGGCGCGAGCACATCGGCGGCAACGCCTACTCGGAGGCCGATCCGGACACCGGCATCGAGGTGCACCGCTACGGCGCGCACCTGTTCCACACCTCGAACAAGCGGGTCTGGGACTACGTCAACCAGTTCACCGACTTCACCGGGTACCAGCACCGAGTGTTCACGATCTACCAGGGCCGGGTCTACCCGATGCCGGTGAACCTCGCGACGATCTGCGAGTACTTCGGCGAGTACCTGACCCCGGCGCAGGCCAGGGCGCTGGTCGCCGAGCAGGCCGCCGAGATCGAGGGCAAGGACGCCACCAACCTCGAAGAGAAGGCCATCTCGCTGATCGGCAGGCCGCTCTACGAGGCGTTCGTCCGGGGCTACACCGCCAAGCAGTGGCAGACCGACCCCACCGAGCTCCCGCCGGGCATCATCTCCCGGCTGCCGGTGCGCTACACGTTCAACAACAGGTACTTCAACGACACCTACGAGGGACTGCCGGTCGACGGCTACACCGCATGGTTGCAGCGGATGGCCGATCACCCGAACATCGAGGTGCGGCTGCGCACCGACTGGTTCGACGTCCAGCAGGAGCTGGGCGCCGACCTGCCGGTGGTCTACACCGGCCCGCTGGACCGCTACTTCGGGCATGTCGAGGGCGAGCTGGGCTGGCGCACCCTGGACTTCGAGTCAGAGGTCGTCGACTGCGGTGACTTTCAGGGCACCCCGGTGATGAACTACGCCGATCTGGACGTGCCCTACACGCGGATCCACGAGTTCCGGCACTTCCACCCGGAGCGGGACTACCGCACCGACAAGACGGTCATCTTCCGCGAGTACTCGCGTTTCGCACAACGAGGTGACGAGCCGTACTACCCCATCAATACCGCCGAGGACCGGGCCAAACTGGAGCGCTACCGCGAGCTGGCCCGCAAGGAGACGGCCAACCGGAAAGTACTCTTCGGCGGTCGTCTCGGGACCTATAAGTACCTGGACATGCACATGGCGATCGGCTCCGCGTTGTCGATGTACGACAATCGGATCGCGCCGTACTTCACGGAGGGCCGCGCGCTCGACGGCGCAGCGTCCTTCGCCGAGGACTGAGATACCCTCGGCTCACGCCTTCTCGCACCCCGGCATCTTCGGGCCGTCTCAGGTCGCTGCGGGGGTAGGAACAGATAGTCCAGGAGGACTGAGGAGTTCATGCCGAGCAGCACCGAATCGCGCCCGGCCCAGCGGCACACCAGCGCGCCCATCGAGCCACCCTCGACGCTGCTGCAACGGGTGATCCTGCCCCGCAAGGCCGACCCGCTGGCCGTCCGGGGGCTCTACGTCGACGAGCAGCCGGACAATGCGCGGCGAGTGCCGCCGCGGCGGGCCGGCTCCACCAGCGACACCGCCCGCCTCGACGGTGACGTCGCCAGCACCAGCTTCACCACGCGCCGGGTGCGCGCGTTGTCCCGGACCAGCGTGCGGGTGCCCGCGCAGTCCGAGGTGTCCTTCGCGGCCTTCTTCAACGCGTTCCCGGCGAGCTACTGGCGGCGCTGGAGCACCTTGCGCACCCTGCACCTGCGCTTGGACATCGAGGGCACGGGCCGGGTCGACGTCTACCGGTCCAAGGCCGACGCCACGCAGATCCACGTGCACGGTGAGCTCGTGGACGGTGCGGCGGGCCGCCGTCAGCTGGACATCGAGCTGGACCTCACGCCGTTCGAGGACGGTGGGTGGTACTGGTTCGACATCAGCACCGAGGACTCCGAACTGGTCCTGCACTCCGGTGGCTGGCACGCGCCGGTGGAGGCGCCCGGCCGGGCTGCGGTGACCATCGGGATGCCCACCTTCAACCGGCCCACCGACTGCGTGGCCACGCTGCGCGCGATCGGCTCCGACGAGCTGGTCCGCTCCGTGGTGACCGCGGTGGTGATCCCTGACCAGGGCGTGCACAAGGTCCGCGACCAGGACGGCTTCGCCGAGGCGCAGGCCGCGCTCGGCGACCGGCTGCGGATCATCGACCAGCCCAACCTCGGCGGTTCCGGTGGCTACGCCCGCGTCATGTACGAGGCGCTGGAGAACACCGACTGCGACCAGATCCTGTACATGGACGACGACATCGTCCTGGAGCCCGACTCGATCCTGCGCGCTGTCGCGTTCTCCCGCTTCGCGCGCCACCCGATGCTGGTCGGCGGCCAGATGCTGCAGGCTCAGTCACGCTCTCGGCTGCACGCCTGGGGGGAGATCCTCGATCGGCGCCTGATGCGGTGGAGCAACGCCCCCGGCACCGAGTACGACCACGATTTCGACCAGCAGTCGCTGCGCCAGACCCCATGGATGCACCGGCGCACCGATGTCGACTACAACGCCTGGTGGATGTGCCTGATCCCGCGCACGGTCGCCGAGCACGTCGGGCTGCCGTTGCCGCTGTTCATCAAGTGGGACGATGTCGAGTACGGGCTGCGGGCCCGCGCCGCCGGCTACCCCACCGCCACCGTCCCCGGGGTGGCCGTCTGGCACATGTCCTTCGCCGACAAGGACGACACCACTGACTGGCAGGCCTACTTCCACCTGCGCAACCGGCTGGTCGGCGCGGCACTGCACAGCACCGAGGACCGCCCGACGGCGATGCTCGCCGCCAGTCTCAAGAGCGCCCTCAAACACGGGCTGGCGATGGAGTACTCCACCCTCGCGTTGCAGGAGATGGCGATCCGGGACTTCCTGGCCGGGCCGGATGCCCTGTTCGAGAAGCTGCCCACCGCGCTGGGCGAGGTCCGGGCCCGGCTCGCGGAGTTCGCCGACGGGCAGGTGGTGGACTCCCAGGAGCTGCCGTTGCCGACCGGTGGGCAGCTTGCTGTGCAGGAGATGCTCAAGCCACCCACGAAGCCCCTCACCATCGGGGCGACGCTGCTCAAACGCCTGGCGCATCAGTTGCGTCCGGTCGATGCCCAGGCGCATCATCGCCCGCAGCTCAGCCTCGCCCGTGAGGACGCGCAGTGGTTCGTGCTCTCCGGTATGGACGGGGTCACCGTCTCCACGGCGGACGGTCGTGGCGTCACCTACCGCAAGCGCGACCCACAGGCGTTCCGGTCGATGATGGCCCGTTCGGTGGCGCTGCATCGGAAACTCGCACAGGAGTTCCCCCGCATGCGCAGGCGTTACCGCGCTGCCGCCGAGGAGCTCACCAGCCGGGCCGGCTGGAAGCGGGTGTTCGACGCATGATGCTGCTACGGAGGCCGTCCTCTGATCATCAGGAGGTCGCGCTGCTCGCCGCTGTGCAGCGTCGGATCGCCAATCCCCGCACGGTCTCGGCCGCCCGCGGGATGTCCCACTTCGGCGAGCACGCCCTGGGCTGGCTGGTGCTGGGGGCGCTGGGCGCTCTGATCGACCGGCGCCGCCGTCGCGACTGGCTGATCTCCGCCGCCGCGGTGGCCGGGGCGCACGGCACCTCGATCGCCGTCAAACGAGTGGTGCGCAGGCACCGCCCGACCGACCCGTCGGTGCAGGTACTGGTGGGCACGCCGAGCCGACTGTCCTTCCCGTCCTCGCACGCGACTTCGACTACCGCAGCGGCAGTCCTCTACGGCGGTCTGCTGCGTCGTCCGCTGACTCCTGTGCTGGTGCCCCCGATGCTGGTCAGCAGGCTGGTGCTGGGCGTGCACTACCCGACCGACGTCCTGGTGGGTTCTGCCCTGGGTGCGGCGATCGGTGCCGGGGTGCGGCGGCGACTGCGCAAGCACCCTAGAAGGGGGTGGCGATGACCACCACAACGCCGAGAGAGACTGAGAGCCCGACGGCCAGTGGGGGAAACCCGTTCACCGGGCTGATCCGCACGATGCGGCCCCGGCAGTGGGTCAAGAACGTCCTGGTGCTGGCCGCGCCGTTCGCCAGCGGCGTGATCCTGCGGCCGGACGTACTGGCCGCTGTCGGGATCTCGTTCGTCGCGTTCTCGCTCGCCGCGTCCGGGGTGTACCTGGTCAACGACGTCAAGGACGTCAAGGCGGACCGGGCGCACCCGACCAAGCGCAACCGGCCGATCGCCGCTGGTGTGGTGTCGCCGACACTGGCGCTGGCCGCCGCGACGGTGCTGTTCGCGGCGGCGATCGGGGTCTCCTTCCTGGCCTCGACCGACCTGGTCATCGTCACCGTGGTCTACATCGCCGTGCAGATCTCCTACTGCCTGTGGCTCAAGCATCAGCCGGTGATGGACATCTCGATCGTCGCGTCCGGCTTCCTGCTCCGCGCCATCGCGGGTGGTGCCGCCGCGGAGATCGCGCTGTCCCAATGGTTCCTGCTCGCCACCGCGTTCGGTTCGCTGTTCATGGTGGCAGGCAAGCGCTACGCCGAGATCCGGCTCGCCGAGCGCACCGGCGCCAAGATCCGTAAGTCACTGGAGGGCTACACTGCCTCTTACCTGCGGTTCGTCTGGACCTTGTCGGCCGCCGTCATGATCATGACCTATGGTCTGTGGGCCTTCCAGGTCAGCGTGGCCAACCACAACTCACGGTGGGCGGTGATCTCGATGGTGCCCTTCGTGCTGGCGGTGCTGCGCTACGCCGTGGACGTTGACAGCGCCAAGGGCGGGGAGCCCGAGGAGATCGCCCTCGGTGACCGCGTGCTTCAGGTGCTGGGCGGTGCTCTCGTGCTCACCCTGGTCGCCGCGGTCTACCTCTGACCACCCACCCCGCCTGGTCCGATGCGGGGGATGTGTCACCCGTCATTCGTACCTGGTCATTCATACCTCGGCAGGAGGAGAACAAGGCTCCACCGGAGATTCACCCAGCGCGGTGACGTTGTCCCTGAACGGACGTGACCACGGACTCAGCGAGACCGTGTTGTCTCCTTCCGTGACATCCTTGTGCCCATGGGATCTCCTGCGAGGATTGCACCGCGACGTGGGACCGAACCACCGGGAGCCGCGCGGCGACGCGTGGTCGCGTGGTGAGCGCCCCGGCAGAATCTCGGCGCGCGCCGGACCACCTGGGTGACTTCACGGTCCGGCCACGGGTGCTGATGATCATTGCCTTGGCGTTGCCCATCGGCGCGGCCGGTGCGGTCGCCGCCTGGGTGTTGCTGCGGCTCATCGGACTGATCACCAACCTGATCTTCTACCAACGGGTCGGGTTCGCTCTGGTCGCGCCGGGCGCCGTGCACAACCCGCCGTGGCTGATCCTGCTGACACCGGCGTTGGGTGGGCTGGTGATCGGTCTGATGGCCCGTTTCGGTTCGGAGAAGATCCGCGGTCACGGCATTCCCGAGGCGATCCAGGCGATCCTCCTGCGCCGCAGCTGCGTCGAGCCGCGGGTTGCCGTGCTCAAGCCGGTCTCGGCGGCGGTCAGCATCGGTACCGGTGGTCCCTTCGGCGCCGAGGGACCGATCATCATGACCGCTGGTGCGGTGGGATCGATTCTGGCCCAGAGCCTGCGCCTGACCGCCGATGAGCGCAAGGCGCTGATGGTCTCCGGCGCCGCCGCAGGCATGGCGGCGACGTTCAACGCTCCGCTGGCCTCGCTACTGCTGGCCGTGGAACTGCTGCTGTTCGAGTGGCGGCCGCGCAGCTATCTGCCGGTAGCCGCTGCGGTCGCGATGAGCGCGGTGGTGCGAGGACCGCTGCTCGGCACCGGCCCGATCTTTCCGATGGACATCACTGGGATGCACCTGAACGCCACCATCGACGTGCTGTGCGTCGCCACCGGTGTCATCGGCGGCCTGCTGGCGTTTGCCGTGACCAGATTTCTCTACCTGGCCGAGGACGCGTTCGCCAAGCTGCCGGTGCACTGGATGTGGTGGCCCGCGATCGGTGGGCTGATCGTGGGGCTGGGTGGTCTGATCGAGCCTCGGGCGCTCGGGGTGGGTTACGACGTGATCAGGGACTTGCTCACCGGACACGCTGCGCTGTCGCTGGTGATCGGGATCTTGGTGGTCAAGAGCCTCATCTGGGTGCTGTCTCTGGGCTCCGGTACCTCTGGCGGGGTGCTCGCTCCGGTATTCATGATCGGTGCCGCCGCCGGGGCACTGCAGGGGTACGTGTTCCCCGCGGTCAGCCCAGGATTCTGGGCGTTGATCGGACTCGCCGCCACGGTGGGCGGGGTGATGCGCTCGCCCTTCACCGCGGTCGTGTTCTCCCTGGAGCTCACCCATGCGTGGCCGGCTCTGCTCGGGTTGCTGATCGCCGGGTCCGCCGCCTACAGCGTCTCCGCGTTGCTGCTGCCCCGGTCGGTGCTCACCGAGAAGATCGCCCGGGCCGGGTACCACCTGTCCCGGGAGTACGACGTGGATCCGCTCGAGGTGCTGCTGGTCGACGAAGTCATGGACTGCAACCCGGCGACCGTGCACTGCGACGACGCTCTGCCGCCATCGGACAAGCTGCTCACCAGAACCGTCCCCCGGGTCACCGCGCACGAATCGGATCGCGGCCCGGTGCCCGACCCGTTCCAGCGGCTGTTTCCCGTACTCGACGACGACGGGGCCCTCTGTGGCATCGCCACCCGAGCGCAACTGGTCGACACGGTGTCCACGAACTCCACGAAGAAGGTCGCCGATCTGATGATGACCGACCCCATCGTGGTGTACAGCGACGACACGCTGCGCGTCACGGCGTGCCTGTTCGCCGAGTGTCACATCACCAGCGCCCCCGTGGTCGACCGGCAATGCCCGAGCACAGTGCTCGGCCTGATCACCGCCGATCAACTGCTCGACGCCCGGCTCAAGGACATCGCCGAGGAGCACCATCGCGAACGCCCGCTGCCCCCTGCTCGACGTCCATCGCGGTACGTCGCGGGCAGGCGGCTCAGCCGCACCCGGCGATCGCCGGGTGCGACGTCCACCCGGCCGAGGCGCCGCAGCAACGCCATCTTTCGCGCGCGACGCTGAGCGGCAGTAACGTCGCTGGCGGCCCCGGCCGGGCTGCACCGCGGTCGGGGCCACTGCATGTCCGAGCCCGCAGGTCACGTCGGGGCAGCCTCGACGTGTTGTCGTCGGCCTACTCGGAGAGGAAGTCGAGCAGTGCCTGGTTGACCTCGTCGGAGTGGGTCCAGCCGATGTTGTGTGGCCCGCCCGCAACCTCGATGAACCGAACGTCTTTGATCAGATCCGGCAGTCGTCGGCCGGTGGAGCCGATAGGCAGGATGCGGTCCTCGTCACCCTGCATTACCAGCGTCGGCACGTCGATGTTGGGAAGGTCGCGACGGAAGTCGGTCAACCAGGCCGGGACGCAGGCGTGCGTGGCCGTCGCCGAGGCAGCGAGCGCGACGTTGAAGCTCAGCTGCCATGCCTGCTCACTGATGCGGGTACCCCCCAGCTTGTCGACGTTGTAGAAGTCGTCGAGGAACGCCTTCAAGTACGCCGGTCGGTCGGCGATGATCGCTGCCATGATGGCGTCGAACACGCTCTGGTCAACCCCTTCGGGGTTGTCGGCGGTCTTGAGCAGGAACGGCGGGACCGGAGCGAAGAGGGCCGCCTTTCGCACCCGCTCCGAACCGTGGGTACCCAGGTAGCGGGTCACCTCACCGGTGCCCATGGAGAAGCCGGCCAGGACCATGTCGCGCAGGTTCAGCTTCTCCACCAGTGCATTGAGGTCGGCGGCGAAGGTGTCGTAGTCGTAGCCGACGGTAGGCTGGCTGGAGACCCCGAACCCTCGACGGTCATAGGTGATCACTCGGTAGCCGGCCGCAAGTAGCACCCGTTCCTGTTTCTCCCAGGAATGACCGCTCAGGGGGTAGCCGTGGATGAGAACGATCGGCATACCTGTGCCATGGTCCTCGTAGTAGATGTCGATGCCGGCGGAGTTCTCCTGGCCGACATTGATGTAGGGCATATGGCTCTCCTCCGTCTGAAGGCCCCACGCCGCTGCCTGAAGACCCCGAACGGGCCGTCCCCGGACTCGATGAGGGGGGCCTCGGAGCATCAGTCTCACTCCGCCGACGCCAAGACCACAACCCGCAAAAGTCCCTGCTCAGCGGGCCAGCCGGTGGCGTGAACCGACCGTAAACGGCCCGTCTGGCTGCGTCACCGATGCGCTCGGCGAACCAGAATTGCCACCGGCTAGGCGTCCGGCCACGCGACGGACCTCGGTCCCACCGGCGACCAGGCGGCAGCCCACACCTCCCACCCCATCGGGCTGGCAGCTCTCCAACACCGAGGCAGCCGCTGCCCGCGTGCTGGCCGCCGGCGCCGACCGTGACGTGTCCGAGGTCCGGGCTGAGCTGCGCGCCCACACCCAGGGTCTCAACGCGCTGAGGGAGACCCAACTGGAGCAGGGCCGGGAGATCACCAGCCTGCGGCACGAGATGCGCGAGGGCTTCGCTACCTTGGGCGCCGGCATGGCCCAGATCACCGCGTTCCGCAGAAACGTCACAGACTCCGACGACTAACCTGTGACCTACCGGGCGCGCAAGAGCGTCGCGCTAGCGCTTTGCGCCCATCCCGCTGGGCCAGACTCTCCGCGTGATTGAGCATCAACGCACCGATGGCACGACCTCTGACGGACCGATCAGTGATCATAGCGCTGGGATTGCGCTGGCTGGCATCGATCTGGAAAAGGAACCCTGATCGTGCGGCGCTGTCGGTTGCGCCCGAAGTGGAAGCATGGCTGCACCGAACCGTGCGGCCACAAGTTTGGCGGCCACTGTCCGAGCAGCCAGGCCGCACGTCGATGGCCGCTAAGCGGAACCCCATACCAACCCTGTAGGCAGCGAATTGCCCCCGTAAATGCAACCGGACGCAGAAACGCCGATCATCTGTAGATAAGGTGACCGGCGCTTCTGCTGGTGGATGGCGGTAGCGGTGGGATTTGAACCCACGGAGGGCGTGAACCCTCACGCGCTTTCGAGGCGCGCTCCTTCGGCCGCTCGGACACGCTACCGCCGACGAGCGTACCGGATCGACGTCCGGTCCCCCGGGCCCGGGCGGCGGCGTGCATGGGGGGCGGACACACCGTGCATGGGGGGCGGACACACCGTGCAGGAGAGCCCGACACGCCGGGTGGGGGCGGGCGTGGGGGCGGGCACAGGTGTTATGGGCGGTGGGTGGCGAAGAAGGTGGTGAGCAGGGCGGCGCATTCCTGCGCCAGCACCCCGGCGACGACCTCGGGACGGTGGGTCAGCCTGCGGTCGCGCACCACGTCCCATAACGAACCGACCGCGCCGGTCTTCGGCTCCCAGGCTCCGAACACCAGCCGGCCGACCCGAGCCGCCACCAGTGCACCCGCGCACATGGTGCACGGTTCCACGGTGACCGCAAGAGTGCAGTCGGTCAACCGCCAGCCCGCACCCCGGCCGTCAGCACGCAGCCGGGCGGCGCCGGCCCGCAGCGCCAGCAGCTCAGCGTGTGCGGTGGGATCCCCGGTGGCCTCGCGGGCGTTGCAGGCGGTGGCCAGCTCGGCGCCCGAAGCGTCCACCAGCACCGCACCGATCGGGACGTCTCCGGTGGCCGCTGCGCCGCGGGCGACCTCGAGAGCGCGCCGTACCAGCGCCGTGTCGGCGCCGGTCGCTGTCCTCATCCCGGCTGTTTCTCCAGCAGTGCCGCGAGCTGGGGCTGGAATCCGCAGCGCTGGGCGATCATGTCGAGCTGTTCGTCCGGGTATAGATCCACCTCGTCGATGATCACCTGCATTTCCGCGGCGGGTAACCCCAGATCGGCGAGCAACCCGAGGTCCCCTTCCGGCCAGATGTCGTCGTCGTCGACTGCGTCGTCCTCGGGGACCTCGACGCGCAGTAGGTCGAGCACGTCGGCGGCGACGTCATAGTCCAGCGCGGCGGCCGCATCGGAGAGCAACAACGACACACCGCCCGGTACGGGCCGCACCACCACAAAGAACTCGTCGTCGACGTCGAGCAGGCCGAAGACCGCTCCGGTGGAGCGCTGCCTCCGGAGCTCGGTGATGGCCGTGTCGAGATCTCGCAGGGCGGCAGCGTCCAGTGGAGTGCACTGCCAGCGCCCGTCCTCGCGAACCACGGCGACGGCAAAGCCGGTGACCGCCATGACACCACGGTATGCGCTGTCAAGCACTGCATGGAAGCGCGGTCACCGCATCCGGCGCCCTGGTGTGCGAATGGAATGCGAGGATGGGAGACCGTGACCACTCCCGTCCCGCGCCATCGACGGCGGACCAGTAGCGGCTCCAGGCCCCACTTGGCCGCTCTGATGGCTGCCGCCAGGACCCTGCAACCGCGCACCGTCGCGCTGCGCCGTGCCCTGCATCGACACCCTGAGCTGGGCCTTCAGTTACCCGCGACGCAGTCTGCGGTGCTGGCTGCGCTGGCTGACCTGCCGGTGCGGGTGCAGACCGGGCGCACTGCGACGTCGGTGGTCGGGGTGATCGAGGGCGCCAGGCCCGGGCCGACCGTGTTGCTGCGCGCGGACATGGACGCGCTGCCGGTCGCCGAGCGGTCCGGGGTGCCGTTCAGCTCGGAGCTGCCGGGAATGATGCACGCCTGCGGTCACGACCTGCACGTCGCGATGCTGGCCTCCGCCGCGCGGCTGATCGCCACGCGGCGCGAGGAGCTCGCCGGCCGGGTGCTGCTGATGTTCCAGCCCGGCGAGGAGGGCTTCCACGGCGCCCGGCACATGCTTGATGAGGGCCTGCTGGAGGTTGCCGGGATGCCGGAGCAGGCCCTGGCCCTGCACGTCACGTCCACCCTGGACTGCGGACTGGTGCAGAGCAGACCCGGCGCCATCATGGGCTCCTCGGACGTGCTGCGGGTGGTCGTCACCGGCCGGGGAGGACATGCCTCGGCGCCGCAGAACGCGATCGACCCGATACCGGCGGCCGCCGCGATGGTGGGCGCGATGCAGACCATGGTCACCCGGACGCTGAACGTCTTCGACCCCGCGGTGGTCACCGTCAGCCGGATCACCGCGGGCACCAACTCCAACATCATCCCGGAACACGCCGAACTGGAGGGCACCATCCGGGCGCTGTCCGAACACACCCGCGCCAAGGTGCACGAGGAACTGCACCGGGTCTGCGAGCATGTCGCGGCCGCGCACGGTTGCACCTGCGAGGTGGAGATCGAGCACGGCTACCCGGTCACCGTCAACGACGACGACGTGGGAGTGCAGGTGATCGACGTCGCCCGCCAGGTGCTGGGCGATCGCCACGGCGAGCTCATGCCGGACCCGATGATGGGCGCCGAGGACTTCTCCTATGTGCTGGCCAAGGTGCCCGGGGCGATGGCCTTCCTGGGCGCGTGTCCACCGGGTTGCGAGCCGGACTCGGCGCCGTCCAACCACTCCAACCGGGTGGTGTTCGACGAGTCGGCGATGGTGTACGGGGTGGCTCTCTACGCCGGATTCGCACTCGGGGCGTTGATCCCGTGAACGGACGCACGCTGTGT
Source organism: Pseudonocardiaceae bacterium (assembly GCA_050699955.1). Taxonomy (GTDB): domain Bacteria; phylum Actinomycetota; class Actinomycetes; order Mycobacteriales; family Pseudonocardiaceae. Next base: position 18,666 of record JBOHGD010000032.1, read on the forward strand.
GTGGTGGGGCTCGGCCTGATCGGCGGGTCGCTGCTGCGTACCGCGCAGCGCGCCGGGTGGAAGGTCCACGGCACCGCCGTGTCCCCCGAAGACGTCCAGGCGGCCAGGCAAGACGGCTTCGAGGCCACCTCTGTGCTCGAGGATGCCCTGCGAGCCGCCGCGGACTCCGACGCCCTGGTGGTTCTCGCGGTACCGCTGCCCGCGGTGGCGGACGTGCTGTCCGTCGTTGCGCGCCACGCCCCGCGCTGCCTGCTCACCGACGTCGTGGGGGTGAAGCGACCGGTTGCGAAAGCGGTGGCGCAACACCTCCCGCTGGCCCGCTATGTCGGTAGTCACCCCATGGCGGGCACGTCCGGTTCCGGCTGGGCGGCCGGATCGGCTGATCTGTTCGAGGGGGCGTCCTGGGTGGTGGGCACCGATGAGGGCGCCGACCTCGCGGTGTGGGCCCAGGTCGCTCGGCTCGTGCTGGACTGCGGGGCGCAGGTGGTACCCGCGGACGCCGCGGACCATGACACCGCGGTGGCTCGGATCTCCCACCTGCCGCACCTGCTGGCCGCGGTGCTCGCCTCGGTGGGCGCCGACGGCGGACCACTGGCGATGACGCTGGGCGCGGGCTCGTTCTCCGACGGCACCCGGGTGGCCGGCTCCCCGCCGGATCTCGTGCGGGCGATGTGTGAGGGCAACCGCGGCGCGCTGCTCACCGCGGTGGACGACGCGCTGGGCAGGCTGGGCGCGGCCAGGGGCTCGCTGGCGTCCACCGGTGGGCTGGCGGCCACGGTCCGATCGGGCTACCTGGCCCGGCGAGCCTTCGATGCGGCGCGCGGCGACCGGCCCGACCGCGAGACCGTGCACGTCGACCTGGACGCTGCTGGAGCGCTGGAGCGACTGCGCGAGATCGGCCGGGCCGGTGGCCGGGTCGTGGCCCTCGACGGCATCCGCTGCCAGATCGAGCTGTGATGATCTGCCATTCGGAGCCGAGTCGCGATCTGAGGTGCCGCGCTGACCGGTACAACGCGATCGTGCAGTGGGTTCCGGTGGATGCCGACGAGGTGCGGGACGGGCCGCTGAGCGGTATCCCGGTGGCGGTCAAGGACCTCATCGACGTGGCTGGGTTGCCGACCCGCTGCGGCAGTGCGGTACTGGCAGACGCGGCCCCAGCGCGCACCGACGCCGCCGTGGTGGCCGGGCTGCGGGCCGCGGGTGCGGTGGTGGTCGCGAAGACCCACACCCACGAGTTCGCCTACGGTCCCACCGGTGACGTCGCCGTGCAGGGGCCCTGCCACAACCCGCACGATCCAGAGCGGATCACCGGCGGTTCGTCGAGCGGATCGGCGGCTGCGGTCGCCGCGGGCCTGGTACCGCTCGCGGTGGGCACCGACACCGGCTGCTCGGTGCGTATCCCGGCGGCGCTGTGCGGAGTCGTCGGGCTCAAGCCGGGGTTGGGTGCGCTGCCCACCACCGGGGTGTTCCCGCTGTCGGAGACCTGTGATCACGTCGGCCTGTTGGGCCGGGACGTCGGTATGATCGCGGTGGCGTTCGGTGCGCTGACCGGTCGCCGCCTGGACCCATCCGCCTCCGTGCGGGGCACCGTGGTCGGGCGGCCCGCCGATCCGTACTGGCGGGTGTACGACCCGGAGATCACCGCTGCGGTGGACCGCGGGGCTGCGGCGCTGGTCGCCGCCGGGTGCGAGCTGCGCGAGGTGTGGCTATCCGGTATCGAGGAGCTCGCCGCCACCTACCCGGTGATCGTCGGCGCGGAGGCCTACGCCACCCACGCGCGGTGGCTGGCTGAGCGTCCCTACGACTATCAGCCGGCCACCGCCGCCCGGCTGCGGGCGGCTGCCGAACACACCGCGGCCGGCTACGTCACCGCCCAGCGCACCCGCCGCAGGTTGGCCGGCGAGTTGACCGCCCGGATGCTCGCAGAGGGGATCGACCTGCTGCTGTTGCCGACCACCCCGCTGCGGGCCACCCCGATCGGCGCCGAGCAGGTCGATGCCCCGGATGGCACCCGGGTCACGGTGTGGCCCGCCTTGCTGTCTCTCACGCTGCCGTTCAACCTGCTCGGCTGGCCTGCGGTATCGGTGCCCGGGCCGGGGGTGCCGGGGTTGCCCGCCGGTGTCCAGGTGGTCGCGGTACGGGGCGCAGAGCAGGCCGCACTGGCCGTCGCGACCCGGATCAGCCCGGCCTGAGGCAGGTCACGCCCGTCGGGCCAGCCCGGGGTAGTCGAGCACCAGACCGTCGGCATCCACGGTGAGCTCGACCTCGGACGAGTCACCCGCGTAGCTCACCACCGCGGGATCATCCACCGACACGGACCGATAGGTCTGCCGGACCAGGCGCACCTCCAGGCTCGGCAGGTCGACGAACACCATCGGCAGAACGTGCTCGGCGGAGGCCCGGTGCAGGTCCAGCCTGCGCAGTGGAATCGCGTTGAACAGCGGGCTGGCCGCCAGATCGACGTCCAGGGCGCCGTCGAAGTCGGTGCGCACCGCGCCCGCGCCGTGGTCGATCAGCCAGAGGCCCTCCTCCGACCGATTCAGGGTGACGTGCTGCTCACCCTCGGCCCGAACGGTGCGCACGGTCAACCTGCGAACCACCCCGGCCTCGTCGGTGGCCAGAGCGTAGGACGCGGAGTACGGTTCGGCGCCCTGCTGAGGGGCGTCCACCACGGACCCGGTGGCCCGCAGGCTTCGTTCGCCGAGTACGACCCGCGCCGCTTCGAGCCGCAGGGCATTCTGGCCGACCCAGGCGAGCATTCTCGTCACGGACGTGCGGCGGGCGCCGGTGTCGCCCACGGGTCGCCCGCCCGCCGCCGCGGCGTTCACCGGTCAGCGAGGACGAGGTCGTTGTTGTAACTCACCGGAGCCTCCCACGCGCTGGTCAGTGCCCTGCTCGACCGGGCGGTCGGCAGCGCGGGCGAGCCTACGCCTGGTGCCACCCCAGCGTGCCATCCGATCGCAGGTATGCCCGTTTCGCTAGCAGGGAGTAGTCTTCTCAGCGGACGAGCGCCCGGAGCAGCCGTGCTGGCTGTTCGTCTCAAACAGTAGATCCGTCTACGCCCGGGGGGCACCCGAGCGTGCAGGCTCTCACGCTGCATGCGTTTTCATGCTCCCGCCGTGGCTGGCGGCCGCCCGTAGGACCATGAACCAAGAAGGATGACATGCGCACGCCCGTCTCCGGCCGCCGCCCGCGGGCCGGAATGACCCTCACTCCCCGTCACAGGCAGAGCCGACCGATGCCGATGAGTGCCGTGGCCGTACGCCGTGGCCAGTTCGGTGAGTTCGAACTACGGCATGTACGGGAGCGCACCGTCGAAGCGCTCACCACCGCGGAAGTGACCGAAGAGCGCTGAGTTCCGCTCGCCGGTAGCTCGGCGACGTCTGCGGGCAGGACCGCCGGGACCTCCCGATGGTCCTGCCGCCGTGGTGGGTGCGGTGTACCGTCGCCACGGGGGCGTGGCACGGGCAGGTGGTGCAGGTGGTCCCCATGGCAGTCTTGAGCGACACCGTGAGCCACGGCCAGCATGCGTGCGGCATCGTCGGCTCCGGGTCCGAGCGGCTGGGAATGGTCGCCGGCTTCGTGCGCAGCGGACTCGCGGCAGGTGACCGGGTGTGGTGCTTTCCCAACGGGCGCCGGTCCGAGGTGCTGGAGAGGTTGCGCCGCGACGACGTCGGCGGCGATGACGCCGTTGCTCGGGGCCAGCTCAGCGTGGTGCCCACCCACCAGTCGACGCTGTCCGGCCTGGGTTCCGACCCGGACCGGGTGATCGACGATCTGCGCAGGGCGGTCGGCGATGCGCTCGGTGACGGGTGGAACGGGTTCCGGATGATCGGCGATCTGGGGTGGGCCACCCGTGGCACGGCCAGTGCGCAGCACCTGATGGCCTTCGAGAACCGGGTCGGCGAGGTGCTCGCCGGCTCGCCCGCGGCGACCTTGTGTCAATACGACCGATACCGCTTCGACCCCGACACGATGGTGGCGCTGACCGGGGCGCACGTTGCGCTCGTCGGAAAGGTCAAGACCCCGGTCAGTGAGGAGCTGAGGATCAGCCCGTTGGCCGGGTTGCCGGGCTTGCGGCTGGCCGGCGAGATCGACCTGTCGACCCGTGATCTCCTCATCGCCGCGCTCGATACGGTTCCGAACGGCGCTGGCGACCTGCATCTGGAACTGTCCGACCTGACCTTCATCGACAACGGCGGTGTGCAGGTCATCCTGCGGGCGGCTGAGCGGCTCGGGCCGGGCAGCCGGATGGTCCTGTACCGGCCACCACGGTTGATGACCATGGCCCTGCGCCTGTGCGGAGATGTCTCCTACCTCATCGAAGTGGCCTGACCCGATCAGGTGAGCGCGGCGACCAGGCGCACCTTGGTCCCGGTGGGGGACTCCAGCACGTCGAGGTCGTCCACCAGGAGCCGGGCCAGCCGCAGCCCACGGCCGTCGGTGCCACGCGCCGGCTCGGCGGTCACCTCGGCCACGCCCCCGGGGCCCGCGTCGACGACCTCACATCCCACGGTCCGGCCGTTGTCCCACAGTCGCAGCTCACCATGACCACCACCGTGCACCACGGCGTTGGTGACGATCTCGTTCACCGCGAGGACGAAGTCGTGCAGTTGGTCTCCGCGCAGACCTGCTTGAGCGGCATGCCGGGTGACGCAGCGCCGGACGGCCGTGATCTCGCGCCCGGTGAACGTCACGAAGAGCATCGGAGCGGGGGTGCTCGGGGAGGAGAACTCAGACATGAGGCCGCCTCCCGACGGCCGGCCGCGTGTCCCCGGTCAGCTCCAGCAGGCGGTTCACCACTAAGGAGCCGGTGATGGTCGTGGTCCCCTGGTGACGGGCGAGGGAAACCCCGGACAGCAGGTCGGCGGCGCGCAGGTCAGCGAAACGCAACCCGGTGGCGTCGATGGTGACGTGTCCGGGCTCGGTGTGCAGTGCGGTCAGCAGCGCGGTGAGCGCGCCGTGGTTGGTGAGGTCGGCCTCGCCGGACAGCGTCAGCCCCGGCGGGTCGGTGGTCCGGGTGAAGCGCAGCGGCGCTTGTCCAGGGGTCAGCGGATGTGCCCTGCAGGCTCTTTCGAGCAGGGCCGGACAGAACCTGGTCCGGTCGTAGATGCAGACGGCCGCGATTCTGTGATCGGCGAAACCAGGGTTGGCGGTGGCCTCGAAGTCGACCAGCGAGCCCGTACCGGGCAGGCCCGACAGGCTCCAGGTCATGTCGACCGCAACCCACAGACCCCGGTAGCCCTGCTCCTCGGCGAGCGTGATCTGGCCGAAGTACTCCGCCACCGTCCGGTCGGGGTTGAAAACCCCACCCACAAGGTAGTGGTCGTGGCAGGGCAACACCTGCAGCTGCCCGAGGGCGAGAGCGGCCGCGGCGGGGGGCAGCCGCCCGGTGAGGTGTGCGGCCAGTTCGTCGGGCTCCTCGCTGGCGGTGAAGACGATCACCTTGCCACCCCGGCGCAGCCCGAGCTCGGTGAGCTCGACCGTCCCGCCGAGCCGCTCGGCGTCGGAGCCGACCGGGAGACACAGATGGTCACCGAGTTGCAGGGTGGCGAACGACCCGAAACCCGGGAAGGACGGCAACAAGGCCATCGGCCGTTCCTTTCCTGCGTGGAGCTTCGGGGATGGTATCGGCGAAACCCGGCTGTCCAAACCCGCCATACGGTTGCGTCGGCGGCGCACCGCAGCGGGGCGACTGCTGCCGGTGTCCGAACTCGTCACCCGGACCGATGTCACGCTCGCTCGCCGGGCCCACTGCCTGGGCCCGGCGAGCGAGCGTGACTCACTCAGCCTAGAAGTTCTTCATTTCCCTGCTGTGCACGCACAGCGCATAGATGACCATCACGTCAAGTGCGATCACGATCAGCGACCAGAGCGGGTAGGCGGCCAGGAACCCGATGTTCAGGATCGCGCTGATCCCGGCCAATACCACGCCGACGACCCGAGCCCAGGTCTGCCCGGTCAGGACACCGAACCCGGCGAGGATGACCAGGATGCCGACGACGAGATGTACCCATCCCCAGCTGGTGTAGCTCACGTGCACCACGAGGCCGGTCGAGGGGACCAGGTAGTACGTCGAATTGAAAATGGCCACCAGCCCGGCGATGGCCCCGAACACGCCCGCGAGGATCATGATGACAGCCGCGAAGAAGATCCAGCCAACCCAGCCGGTGGTCTCCGCAACGTCCTGGCCTCGCTGGCGCGGCATGCCTACCTGGCCCGCTCCTGTCTGCCGTGTCTCCGTCATGTCTTCAAGCTCCATTCCTGCCAGGACAATGGGCCGACGCGTTGACCAAGCTGGACGACCCCAGGTTGGTCAGCTTGGGGCCGCAACGGCGAGCGCGCGTCATCCGTAGCGGGTGAGCCGTGGCGGTCCCCGGAGATACCGGATCACCTGGCCGGCATCGTGTTCAGGCCGCAGGCGTGGAGCCGGCCACCGCCGTCGACTCGACCCGTGTCGTCGACCATTTGAGCTCGATGTCGAGTTCGACCTGATCGCCATCGATCTCGACTTCGAACTCGGTGCGGACGTCCTCCGGCACGTGCAACCGCACGGTGGTGCCACCGAGGTTCACCTGCGCGTGGCCGCCGTGGACGAGTGCGATCGCCAACGCCGCCAGCCAGTCGGCCGCCTCCTGCCGGGTCAGAGAATCTCTCCGCTTCAGTTCCATACTCGACATCCGGTGCCCTCCCTCTCCGGTCTCGCGGCAGCTCGCTCCTTCAGGTCCTGTGCTTCAGGTCCTGCGGCGGGTCACTCGGCGCGCCGTCCGCCGTCCGACCCGCCGGCCCGAGCGTCGTGCGATCCTGCGGGTCTGTCCGAGCATCGCTTCGTTCCTCCTCCGCGTTCATGGCTTCCCGCTGCTGGTCGTCGGGCTCGGCTCACACCGCGTAGCCGTCAGCGGCCGCCATCGCGTCGGCCTCCTCGGCGGTCACCAGACCGACCGCCACGAGGTCGATGGGGCTGATGAACTCCGAAGCCAGCCGGAAGCCGCCCGCCCGCGCGACAGCGTCCCGCAGCGGGATCGCCCAGCGATGCTCCAGCAGGACCAGCGCGGCCGCAGAGTCCTCGGGGATCTCCGCGAGGGCATCCCATGCCTCGTCGTCGCTGAACACTCCGCCGCGCTCCGCCACCGCCTGCGCGCCGAGCTCCGCCCCGGCCGCCATGCCGTCCTGACCGGCGGCCCCCAGACCCACGAGCGCGCCCACCACCGCACCGAACTCGGTCTCCTCCTCGTCGGTGAGCTGGCTCTCGTGCAGCACCGCGACGTCGCCCCCGGCGTCTTTCTGGACGGCCAGCACGTCGATCACCCGCACCAGGTCGTTGTCGCGGAGCAGCTGCAGTTCCTTCCGGATCTCGCCCTGGAAATCGGGGTGGTTGAATCCGAGAATCAGCAGCTGCACAGGTCCGATCGCCATTTTGGTTCCCTCCGTCAGCAGTCCCGGGGACCGCGTGTCCGCTCAGAACCATCCCAACGGGGGATCCGACTGTCGTCACCCGTGCAGGGTGAGACGGCCACCGGCCGGGTGACCGGGTGCCGCGGATCCCACTGTCGGTGACCTGGTTTTCCACCGGTTCTGGTTAGGCTCGGTGCGCATGAGGGGGGCTGATGTACCGCTGCGTCTCGGGCCGGTGGTCATCGAGATCGGCCGGTGGGTCTACGGGACGGTCATCCTGATGACGGTGCTCGTGGTGTACGCCGATGAGGGTCCGGTCACGTTCGGCGAATCTGCCGGCATCGTCGTCACGCAGCTGCTCGCCACGTTCCTGGCACACCTGTTCGCGGGCGTCCTGGTGACGCTGAATCGTGCCGATGGTGGGCTGAGTCGCCGTGACTTCGCCGAACTGGTGCGTAGCGAGGCGCAGTACATAATGCTGACCGTGCCGCCGCTGGCAGTCCTGCTCGCGGGTGCGGTGGGTGCGTACGACGCACCCACCGCCGTGTCGCTCATCGTGCGGGGTGGGGTGGCCTTGTTGGTGGCCTTGGGCGCACTCGGCGGGAAGCGGGCCGGCTTGCGCCCCTGGGGCGTCGCGGCGTGCGCGGTGGGATCGGGGGTGCTCGGGTTGCTCGTACTCGTCGCTCAGGTGCTGCTCAAGCTGTGAAGGTCGGCGGGCATGCCCGATGGCTGACAGTAAAGAGCCACGGACCACTGGATTGGGCTATTCGAGTGGATGTTTATCCAAATAGTTACGCTGGGTAGAAGCTGCGCGAACTACGGGTATGAACAAACTGTTACTGATCGTGGTCGCTGCGTCAGCGATGGTCCTCGGTGGCTGTACGTCCTCGATGGCGACCCCCACGGGCGCGGCCAGCGGGTTGCCCGCAACCCAGCGGTTCACGCCACCGCAGTCCCCACCCCCACCCGCCGAGCCGGCGCCGGCGTCCGTCGAGTACACGCCTCCGCCGTTGCCGCCTCCTCCCGTGCCCATCACCGTTGAGCCGGCACCTCGTGACCTCTCGCCGTCTTCCGGGTCTTCCGGGTCTTCCGGGAACGCGTGCGACCCGAACTACACCGGCGCCTGCGTTCCGATCGCCAGCGACGTCGACTGTGCGGGCGGCAGCGGCAACGGACCGGCGTACGTGCAGGGTCCGGTGCGCGTGGTCGGCCAGGACATCTATCACCTCGACAGCAACCACGACGGCGTCGGCTGCGAGTAGCTCCTCCGGTGTCAGGTCAGCTGCCAGGTGTGCTCGCCGTCGGGTGCGTCGAGCCAGATCCACTGGCGGTCGTGGGTGGCGGTGAGTCCGAAGCGTTCCCATCCCGGGCTGCCGAGCCGTACCCAGGCTGTGTGGGTGTCCTCGATGATCCGCCAGAGTGGGTGGGGGCCGGTCTCCCATACCTGGCGGGTGCCGTTTGTCGGGGTCTTCCCGCACCTCGCACCAGGAGCCGTCGCAGGAGTGGAGCACGGTGTTGCGGGGTGGCTGGCCGGGGCCGTCTGCGCGGAGGCCGAACGACGTGCCGGGCGGTAGCTCGGTGTGGGCGTAGAACCAGAAGACCGGGTGTTCCCAGGGCCGGGTTAGACCGAGTGCGGTGCTTCGCCGGCGAGCGGAGTCGCGGTGCTGAGCTGCGGCGCCGGGATGTAGCTCATAGCGTTCGCCGGTGCGGCGCATAGCCATGAAGCTGCCGTAGGTGTGATCGAAGCGCCCTTCGGCGATGTCGCCGTGGCGTTGCAGCAGAACCAGGTTGCCTGCCTGCTTACCGATCTTGACGTCAACCAGGATCAGCCCGCCGTCTCGGGTCTGCTGTATCCAGGTCCACGGAACGGCCGGGACCGAGCAGGTGGCGATGATCCGGTCGTACGGCGCGTGCTCGGGCAAGCCGTGCGCGCCGTCGGTGGCCACAAGGGTGGGGTGGTAGCCGAGGCCGGTGAGACGTTCGCGGGCCAGCTCGATCAGTTCGGGTTCGATGTCCAGGGCGAACACATGCTCGCTGCCGAGCCGATGGGACAGCAGCGCGGCGTTGTACCCGGTGCCCGCGCCGATTTCCAGCACCCGGTGCCCGTCGTGGACGTCGAGGGTTTCGAGCATGCGGGTCATCAGGCTGGGCATGCTGGTGGAGGACAGCCCACCGGGAAGCACGAACAGTGCAGTGTTGGAGTACACCCGGGTCAGCTCGTCGGCACTATGGGCGGCTGTCCAGTCCCCGGTGTGGGGGTCCATCGTGTAGTGCACGGGCGCGAGTTCGTGGCGCGGCACCGCGCGGATCGCGGCTTGCCACTCGGGGGAGCGCAGCTTGCCCGCCGCCGTGAGCTCGTCGGCCAGCGCGGCGGCGAGCGTCCGCCAGTCGGTCACAGGCATACTCCTTGGGCGAGCAGGTCGGCGAGTGTGTGCGTGAGTGGTGTGCCGTTCCCGCAACGCGAGCACCATCTGGTCGGCACTGACGTCGAACTCGGCCGCCATGATCAGGACAGTCATGCCGGATAAGGGCTATCCGGGATGAAGTCGTAGGTCCAGTCCTCCGAGCGGCCCTCGTCTCCGTCCCCATCGGTCACTGATTCGGCGCTCGGGTCCACCATTCCTGTGATGATCAGCGGTTGCCCCTGCTCATCGACCGCGACCTGCTGTTCGTGACTACATGTGAACTTGGGTGCGGCGTGTCCGGTGACCGCGCCGCGTCGCATACCGCGCAGTCCCCACGGCCGTACGCCTACCGGGGAAGGAACGTCATGGCACGGTGGAGCGTGCCGGGGCTGGCACAGGCCGAACTGCTCACTACCCGATGCGACCGGATCGGTCACCGATGCTGTTGTCATGCTGGGCTCCTTGTCGATTGGCTGCGGACTGTCACGATGCTGTTTCCCAGGTCAGCACTTCGTTGAGGACCGCGAGCGCACTGCCCCGGGTCCGGTGCTCGACCAGCCCGTGGCCGGGAACGATCAGTGACGAGGTTCGCTTGCGCCAGGCGAAGCAGTCCCGGCTGAATCCCGCGATGTGAACGGTGTCTGTCCACTGACCGATCACCCGGGTTCCCACGAGTGGTCCGTCCGGTCCCGGGGCGGCTCGCCGGAACTGGAAACCGCGCAGTTTCAGATGGTCGAGCAGTCGTTTCGCGATCACCACATCCGGGCTGTCAGTCCGCATCGGATTCCCTCGGTGCGCTGACGGGAGTTCGCCCGCTCACCTGCCGGAGCGGCCATAGCCACCCGCGCGCGGTCGGTGAGTGCTGGTCTGTCGTGGCGAGGGTCGCGCAGTGCGGGCAGGCCGGACCCGCGGGGGCCACCATCGGCGCCGGGAGCACCAGGCGTCCACACACCGCCCGCCAACGGCCGGACCGGTGTGCCTCGCTCAGCTCGATATCGCTGACTCGGTGATCGAGGCCATCGCCGGTACACGTCACCGAACTCAGCAACGGCCCGTTCTTCGGCGACCCCGCAAGGGCTCTGGTCGTTCTGGTGACTCGGCCCGACGGGGAAGGCTGGCGACGAGAGGTAGGCGCAAGAGACATGGCACGCAGCTCCGAGGTGCAGTACGGACCGACAGTCGACGATCAGCGTGACTTACCCCGACACTGTGACATCTACCCAGTAATCCAGTCAATACTCTGGGTAGAGCTATCAATCACTGCCCTTCTCGCAGCTCTGCTCGCACTCGATGGATCAGTGCAACGGCGTCCTCGCCGCGCAGTGCCAGGTCTGCCAGCCGCTCGTAGGCCGCGTGGTATTGCGCGACCTCGGCTGGGTCGGTGATGTTGACCAGTCCGGTCAGCAGTTCCAGGCGCACCAGATCGGGCTCGCCGTCACTCCGGTCCGCGAGAATCGTGAAACCGTGGTCGTGCCACACGGGCCCGGTCCGCTCGAACGGCAGCACCCGCACGTCCAGATGCGAATCGGCCGCCAGCGCCACGAGACGGTCCAACTGGGCCGCCATGATCTCCGGCGGGGCGACTCGCCATCGCAGCCCGGCCTCCCCGACAACCCACCGCAGGGTCTTGTCCCGGCTGTAGAGGACGACCTGACGCTGCATCCGCGCCGCCACCGCCTCGGCGACATCCTCCCGGTCTGGGTACTTGCCAGCCACCAGACAGGTGGCGTATTCGGGTGTCTGGATCAGCCCCGGGATCAACGCTGGCACATACGCGATCACCGTCGCTGCGGCGGCCTCCGCAGCGAGAGCGTCACGTTGCCGCTTCGCCAGCCCGCTGGCGTGCGCCTCCCGCCAGGTGACGAACTCCGTCGCGACCGCCTCCGCCAACTCGACGGCCGCCTGCCGGTCCGCGGGGCTTGCACCCGTCTCGCGGGTCCACTGATCGACCAGTTCGGTCGTGGCGACCGCCTCACCCAGCTCCACCCGGGACAGGTGGGACTGCGAGACCCCGAGCCGTCCGGCAAGCGCCGGTCCGGACAGGCCAGCGACCTTGCGCAACCGACGCAGCAGCCCGCCCAGCCTGCGCTGCCGGGCCGTGCCCTTACCGAATGCGGAGGTCAACGAAGACGGGCGATGAACTCGCGGTAGGGCACCGCCGCAGCGCGCACCTCCTCGGCCAGCGCCACGCATTCGCGGACCACGTCAGGCTCCTCGGAATAGTCATAGCCGGTCAGCATGTCATCGTCGGTGTAGCGATACCACATCACCGAGGTGTCATCAAAGACCACGAAGTCATCCCGGACGTGGTCGAACTCCGGGTGCAGCGCCCGGTCCAGAACGTGGATCTCCTCACCGATCTCGGCGAGCCGGGGGTAGGCAACCTCGAACTCGTGCCGCGTGTACTCGGTGAACGGTAGTTCCACGAACCGGACCCGGCCGATCCACCGCCCGGACTCGGTGACCATGCGCAGGGTTTCCGTGGTCGATTCCCGCTGTGGGGTCGTCGGCTCCGGTTCACCCCGGCGCCACGCTGCGAGTCCCTCGTCTTCCCATGGCACCGCGTACCGCTGCCGGGTCTCCATTCGCAACGCCCGGCGCGTGATGCCCTGGTAGAGGCCGATGACGTCGATGCTGCTCACTCATGCCAGCCCGAGGCTACGGGCCGCTTCGAGCAGCGCCACCTTGGACACCCGGCCGAGGATCTCCCCCTCCGGGACGTAGTTCGGCAGGATCGCCCGGTGGTCAGCGGCGCTGGCCGGACGATGCTGGACGAGGATGTCCTCGCCGTCATCCCAGAGCCGATCGCAGCCTTGAAGATCGTCGGAGCTGGTGTCCGGGTTGAGCAGGCGCATGCGAACCCTCTTCAGACGTGAATGTTACCCTGGACATTAGCTTGCAGCCCGGGTAAGAGGCAATGGTGCTGGGTCATTGTCCCCACTGCCGGTGTTCGTCACACATATCGGGAAGGCAGCATAGATCGAGTGACCCCTGCGGATCCCTCGGGCACCCGCCAGCCGTGCGCGTCTGCCTGCTTGACCCGAACGCGGAATCTGCCGCCTGGCGAGCCGACGAAATCGGTGAGTCCGTCGAGACCTTCACCAGCGGTATCCACCTGTCTATCGCCCGGCTGCGAGAACTCGACGCACAGACGGGCGGAACCCATGAGGGGCATACCTCGCCCATGTACCGAATTACCATGACGAACTCCGGTGCTCTATACCGTGGGTTTCGACGGTTCTGCGATGAGGTACGGCACACAGGGTGCCGCGTGGTCTGACTGGGAGGTCAGGTGTCCATCGAAGCTGAGTTGAAGGCTCGTCTCCGCGACCCCGGTCGTATACGGGCACTGCTACGTGACCGCGCTCGGGAGCAAGTCGCGACCTACTCAGACGTCTATTTTGACACCGTCGACCACCGAATGACCGCTGAGGGTCGAGAGTTGCGCATCCGTGAGATCAGCGACGATGACGGGAACCGGTCGGTACTCACGTACAAGGCGCCGAGCGTGCACGCGGCGAGTGGATCAAAGCCCGAATACGAGACCGAAGTGATCCGCCCCGACGTCATGCGAATCATCCTCGATCAACTCGGGTACGTCGTGTTGGTCGCCTTAACCAAGCACTGCCGAAATTACTGGTTCGTCAGCAATGGCCACGATATGCTGGCCACGTTGGTGCATGTCCCAGAACTTGACGGGACCTTTCTGGAAGTCGAGACCATCGTCTCCGACAAGAGCGAGACCGACGCCGCTATTACGGCAGTGCGTGCCGTGCTTACTGACCTTGGCATTACCGACGACGATCTGACCACGGAGCAATACACTGCTGCCGTACAACAACGCCGTGGTCAAAAGTAAGCTCGCAGTTACCGGCTCAGCGATCCTGACGAGATCGCCTGGCAGATCGAGGTATTTAGCCGCATGCAGCAGGCCGCGCTGGACCTCACCGCCAGCCGCGACCTGCTGCTCGGCCTTGCGGCCCGCTTCGCCATTCGATGATGGGACGGGCTTGCAGACCACGCACCACGGGTGGTCTGCGTCGCGGAGCACCCGGGGGCGTCCCTTCGGCCTGACGGCCGAACTCCTAGGCTCACAGGGTGTCTCAACTGCTCGTGGTGGAGGATGACGAGACCATCGGGGGAGTGCTGGACTCCAGCCTGCGTGCGCACGGGCACGAGGTGATGTGGCAGCGCACCGGCCGCAGTGCGCTGTATGAGGCAACCATGACGAACTTCGACCTGGTGTTGCTGGACCTCGGTCTGCCCGATCTGGACGGCATCGAGGTGTGCAGGCAGCTGCGAGCAAGTCAGCCGTTGGCCGTGCTGGTGATGCTCACCGCGCGCGCCGAGGAGATGGACGTCGTCGTCGGCCTCGAGTCCGGCGCGGACGACTACCTGACCAAGCCCGTGCGGCTGGCCGAGCTGCATGCCCGGATCCGGGCACATCTGCGCAGGGTGGGGCCGGTCGTGCCGCGGGCCCACCCGATGCCGCCGATCGGTGACCTGCTGCTGGACACCGCCAGCAGGCGGGTGACCGTCGCGGGACAGGAGGTGGCGCTGCGGGCCAAGGAGTTCGACCTGCTCGCTCGGCTGGTGGCGACGCCGGAAGTGGCGGTCAGCCGAGAGACCTTGATGGCCGAGGTGTGGGACGAGAACTGGTTCGGTCCGACCAAGACCCTCGATGTGCACGTGGCCGCGCTGCGCCGGAAGCTGGCCGGGATGTCCGAGGTGGGCTCGATCCCGCGAATCGTGACTCTGCGCGGACACGGATACCGGCTGGAGGCGCCACAGAGCTGACCGCGTTCTCCGGATCACGCACCGATCAGCTCGACCTGGGCCGGATAGTGGAAGGGCCGGCCGCCGAAGGACGCCGGCAGGCCCCCGTGGTCGAACGTGTGACAGCCCTTCGCCTTCGCCCAGAGCATGGCGTGCCATTCCAGGGTCGCGTCGGCACCGGACCTCCTGGCCGGTCCGCTGTGCTGAATCCCCTTCAGCCGCGCCTTGAGCACCCCGCCGCAGACGGTGAACAGCTCCGCTGCCACCACGACGCCGTCCAGTTCCGCGATCAGGACCTGCACGTGTGCCCCGGGAGCCAGCTCCTGATACAGGGTGGCGAGGTAGTCCAGCGAGACGTGCTGGTGCTCCGCGTCGTGCGCCAGCAGGTCGGTGAGCACCGGCAGGTCCCGTTCGCACCCGAGCCGGACGGTGACGTCACGGTCCGCCCGGTTGCCGGCCCCGCGACGAGTACTCGTGGTCAGTCCGTCGCGAAGGTCCTCGACGTCGGGGGCCAGGTCGATCCTGGTCGACGACTCCGGGGCGATTCCGGCCGCCGACGGCCGGAATCCCAGCTCCAGGAACCGATCACTGACGTCGTCCGCACCCTCGGGCGGCGCGACGATCAGGCCTGCCAGGTGTCGGCGGCCAAGCTCAGCCAGCGCGGTGCTCAGCGCGTGCACGGTGGCCGCGCGGGGTCCCCAGGTGGCGATCATCGGGCCGTGCTGCAGGTAGCCCACCAGGCCGTGCGTCGGTACGTGGCGTTGCAGCACCAACGCGCCGCCGACCAGCCGGTCGTCCTGCCAGGCGAGCAGGTAGAGGGGAAGGAAACCGGCACGGCGTCGCACGCCCGGCCACGCCGACAGCTGCGTCACGTCGCCGCCCGGAGTGTCGTCGACCAGGCGATCCCAGGCGCGGATCGTGTCGGGGCCGGGTTGGGTGAACAGTGTGACCGAGACGGTTCCCTGGCGTTGCGAGCAACCCGTGGTGCTTCGCAGCCGCACCTGGTCCCGGTCCTCGCGCCCGGCGGCGGAAGGGAGTTGATGGGCCATACCGCCACGTTAAGACCGATGCGGTTATCCCCCTGCTCGTCATCGGTTAGCGGTCGGCAAAATTCGAGGCTGATCCGATGAGAGGTGGTGATGCTGGTGCGGACTCGAATCGTCGGCCTCGCCGTGCTCGCTTCCGTGCTCGCCATCACCCTGTTCGGTGTGCCGCTGGCGCTGGCCGTGGCGCAGTACGCGCTGACCGACGAGCGAGCCAAGCTGGAGCAAGTGGCCGACGCCGCCGCGCTGGCGGTGTCCGAAGACGTGGTGCACGGCAGAGTTCCGCGCTGGCTTCCGGACGCGTCGAGCCACACCGACGTCGCGGTCTACGTCTACGACGGTCCGCGCATCCTGCGCATCATGGGTGCCGGACCCGCGGGCGGGGACGCGGCGGTGGGTCAGGCCCTGGACGGTGTCATCGGCAGGCGCGAAAGCGGTGATGAGCTCATCGTGTCGGTGCCGGTGACCCATGAGGGTGATGTGGTCGGCGCGGTGCGCGCGGCCAGCCCGCGCAGCGCGGTCTACCAGCAGATCGGGTTGGCCTGGCTGGCCATGGCCGGCCTGGCCGGGGTGGCGATCGGTCTGGTCTGGCTGCTGGCCCGCCGCCAGGCAGGTCGGCTGGCGCGGCCGCTCGAGGAGCTCTCCGATACGGCGTACCGCCTGGGTGAAGGTGACTTCAGTGTGCGGACCCGCCCGGCCGACGTTCCTGAGATCGACGCCGTGGGCAGCGCGATGAACAACACCGCCGTCCGGCTGGACAGCATGCTGGCCAGGGAGCGCGCTTTCTCCGCCGACGCCTCGCACCAGCTGCGCACCCCGCTGACCGGCCTGCGGCTGCGACTCGAAGCGGCGCTGGACGAGCCCGGTCAGGATCTCCGGCAAGCCATCACGACCGGGATCGCCGCCGCGGACCGGCTGGAGCAGACCATCGAGGAACTGCTCGCGCTGGCCAGAGACACCCGCAAGCCCAACGCCGCCCCGCTGGACCTGCTCAGCCTGCTCCACGAGATCGAGCGCGGCTGGCAGGACCGGCTGGCCGCCGAGCACCGCCTGCTCCGGGTCGCGGTGGACCCACACGCGCCACTGTCCCCGGCCTCGACCGCCGCCGTGCGCCAGGTACTGACGGTGCTGCTGGACAACGCCACCACGCATGGTTCGGGCATGGTCACCGTGGTCGTGCGGGACGCCACCGACGCGCTGGCCATCGACGTCTCCGACGAAGGAATGGGCATCACAGCGCCCGAAAAGGAGCTGTTCACCCGTCGCTCGCGGCTGGCCGACGGGCACGGGATCGGGCTCGCTCTGGCCCGCAGTCTGGCCGAGGCCGAAGGCGGCCGGCTGCGCCTGACCCGGCCTGCTCCGCCGACCTTCACGCTGCTGGTGCCCGCCCAGCGCTGAGTCCGCGCCGAATGGCCGACGGGCGTGCAGCATCGTCCCGGGCGGGGCCGTACTGTGGGGCCTTGTGGGTGAACTCCCGCCACTGACCTGGCATACCGCCCTGAGCACCTGGACGTCGGCCCCCGTCGTCGATGTGCTGGCCGTGCTCGCAGTGGCCGGTTATCTGGTCGCACTGCGGCGGCTGGTGAGTACCGGGCAGCCGTGGCCGATGCGCGGCACCGCCTGCTTCTCCGCGGGCGTGCTGGTGCTGCTCATCTCGGTGCACAGCAGCATCGAGGTCTACGGGCACGCGCTGCTGTGGTTGCACATGATCCAGCACCTGCTGCTGATCATGGTCGTGCCGGTGCTGCTGGTGTGGGGCCAGCCGATTCGGCTGGTGCGCGGCGCGCTGGGGCGAGCGGTGTCGGCGGACTCGGCCTGGGGAGGCCTGCCGGGCCGGGTGGTGACGTTCCCGGTGCTGACGGTGGGCCTCTACACAGCGATCCTGGTGATCACCCACCTCACCGGATTCCCGGAGGCGATGGCCACCCAGACGTGGGTCCACCAGGTGGAGATAGCCGCCTATCTGATCAGCGGCTATCTGTTGTTCCTGCCGCTGGTGGGCGCGGAGGCCAGCCCACGACATGTCCCGCATGTCGTCCGGTTCGCCGTGCTGGCCATCGCGATGGGAGCCGACACCCTGGTGGGGGTGTCGCTGATGCTCACCGGCAGGCCGCTGGCCCCCAGCACGATCATGCTGCGACCGGGCTGGGGACCGACGCTGCTGTACGACCAGAGCGCGGCCGGAGCGATCATGTGGGTCGGTGGCGACCTGATGATGATGGTGCTGATGCTCATCGTCGCCGCGCAATGGAGCGCCGGCGGCCAGCAGGCCAAGCTGGGTAGCTGGCTGGAATCGGCCCGGCGGCAGTCCCTGGCCCGGATCGGGTCGGAATCCGAAGGGGACCGCACGACGGTCGGTACGAGTAGCGACATCGACGATGACGAGGCGGCGTTGCAGGCCTACAACCGGATGCTGGCCAACCTGAACCGGCGGTCCTCCCGGCAGGTTGACGAGCACTAGCCGGGTATCAGTCAACATTTTACCGCGCCTTGGGTGTCGTTTTGTTGTTTGCTGACCCGGCATTGTTGTATCAGCGTCGGATTGCTGGACCTCTTGTTAGTGGTGCCGGGTACCGGGTACCCGGATACCCGGTCAGCACTACTGCGTCTCGGGGGTGGCTGGTGTGACGGGTTTTGAATTCAGGGTGCTGGGACCTGTGACGGTTTTCACGAGTGGGCAGCCGGTGCCGGTTCATGGATCGAAACAGCGGGTGGTGCTGGCTTCGTTGGTATTGGCCGCAGGTGCTGTGGTCACCGCGAACTGTTTGATCAGTCACCTCTGGGACGAATCCCCGCCCCCCGGTGCACTCGCCACCTTGCGCAGCTACGTCATGCGGTTACGCCAGACGCTGGGCACGACCGCGAACAGTGGTCCGATCCTGACCCGGGCGACGGGTTACTCGATCGATCTGACCGGTCACCGTGTTGATCTCTGTGACTTCGACACGCTGATGGATGACGCCAGGTTCGCCCTCGCCGAAGGCGATGTGCACCATGCCTCGGTCAGGCTCACGGCAGCGCTCGCGCTGTGGCGGGGCGATCCCCTCTCGAACGCACCGTCGCAGGTCCTGCATCGGCAGAGCGTTCCGAAGTTGATCGAACAACGTCTGGCTGCGCTGGAACTTCGCCTCGAGACCGACCTCGCTCTGGGCCGACACCGCGAAGTGGTCGCCGAGCTCAGCGAGCTGACGGCGCGACACCCGCTGCGGGAGGGCTTCTGGGTGCAACGAATGCTCGCGCTCTACCGTGCCGGACGCCAGGCCGATGCACTGGACTGCTATCGCACTGTGGCCGGGTTGCTGGCCGACGAACTCGGCATCGATCCCGGTGACGGCGTGCGCCGTCTGTACCAGGCCATCCTCACCAACGATCCGGCGCTGACGGCGCCCGCGGAGGACCCGCCGACACCTGTGCGTGCGATTCCGGGAGACCCGGGCGAGGGCGGTGTGCCGGGAGAGCGGCAGCGCCCCGGCGTCGCGCAGCTCACAGATGATCCGGCAGCACAACAGCTACGCGCCTTTCTCGCTCTGGCGGAGGAGCTGCATGTCGACAGGGCGGCTGCGCGGCTGGTCCATGAGCCGGTCGGCGCTCCGCGTGCGGTTACGCGCCCTGGAGACCCGCCTCGGCATCAGTCTGGTCGACCCCGCCGCACGGCCCGTGACGCTCACCCCGGCAGGTCGGGCGTTGCTGCCGGACGTGCACGAGGCCGTGCACGCCATGCGGCGCCTCGACAGTCTTGCGGCGCTGCACGACCCGGCCGTGGACGGGCCCCTGGCCGTGGGTGCGCTCGCAGCTCCGGCAACGCCGACATCGCCCGTACGCGGAGTCATCGGATTGTCAGCGAATTGTCACGGTGGGTGAGCAGTCTTGGTGGGGCGCCACCGCTCACCGGCGAACCGCACGCACCGGATGAACCGGGAACAACCCGGACAGCGCGAGCGAACTCGCCATGACCAGTCGGCGCACACGACCTATCCCATCCAGACGCGAGGGAAGGAATCATGCCCATGATCACCCTGCCGAAGCTTCGCCGCGGCGCTGCGATTGTCGGTTGCGCCACCGTCCTGGGCCTCGGCGGATTCGCGATCCCCGCCGCGGCAGCCACGCCAGCGCCCGCCAGCGCAACTGCCGCGGCCTACCAGTGCACCCGCGGGTACTTCTGCATCTACAACGGGTGGAACGGCACCGGCGCACGGTGCCAGTGGTCGCAGCGCAAGGTGTCCAACACCGCCAATGACTGCTCCTGGATCCGCAAGGGCTGGCTGGTCCGCTCTGTGTACAACCGCACCAACCACCGCGTGCAGTACTACACCCAGGACAACTACAACCACCGGGTCGGGTCGACCCCCTCCGGCGGGCGTGGCTCCCTGGAAGGCACCTACCAGATCCGCTCGTTCCAGCCTCAGTAGATCGATATCCGGATGACCCATTTTCCGGCTCCGGCGGCGAGGCGTTCCGCGCCGAGAACGTGGCCAACCGGCATGCCCGCGCCGGGGCCGGGAGATGAGGTCGACGCGCGCCCCAGCACGCGCGCGGCTACTCGGGCGCCGCCGGGTCGCGGGGTTCGAGGCGCAGGAACGGGATTCGCGCTCCGACCTCGCGGTAGTCCTGGTCGCTACCGTCGACCTCGAAACCCATGATCCGGCAGAGCCGGGGCGCCAGCCGGGGGTGTCGTGGTGCGTATCGCGCCATGAGCGCGCCGCCTTCGTCGGCCGTCAGGGGCACCGCGGTCACCGACCGCTGGTGGTTGCCGATCTGGACCTGGGTCTGCGGTGTCTGCAGCAGGTTGCGGTACCAGTCCGAGGCGGTTCCGAAGCCGGCTGCGATGGTGCAGGCCGCCGTGGCCCGGTCGTAGTCGACGACCTCCAGCACCGTCTGGTGCCAGCGGCCCGAGCGACGTCCGCGATGGTGCACCAGCACGAAGCGGTGCCCGAGCAGCCAGCCCATCCGCAGCCGGTACAGCGTGATCGGCAACCGGAACACCGTCCGGCGCAGCCCGGATGGCCGTGGCGGGCGAGTGAGTTCCTTCATGGAGAAACTCTCTCGCAACCATAGGCCCGCCGTCACCCTTGGGCACGGGCCGAGCACCTCGGGGCCAACCCGTCCACTGCATCCCGTATGGTTCACCGGCTGGTGACAGCCGAGCGGATGCCTGCGGCAACTCGGCGCGAACTGGTCGAGGCGCTCGCTGCATTTACCGGGGCCGATAGTGAGCCATTGATTACCACCGGTGCCGACGCACTGTGGGGTTAGGCCAGGATGGGCACTGTGATGACATTCGACACGGCCAGCCGTGGTCGGCTGGCCGTCGCGGCTCCGTGGCTGGCCACTGTGGGCCGTCTGGTGCTGGGCACGGTCTGGGTCGTGGCTGGTTCGCTGAAGCTCGGCGATCTCGCGGCTTCGGTGCGGGCGGTGCGGGCCTACCAGTTGCTGCCCGACACGGCGGCGCAGATCGTCGGGGCGGGCCTGCCGCTGGTCGAGGTGGTCCTCGGAGTGCTGTTGATAGCCGGCCTCGGGACCCGGGCCGCTGCGCTGATCTCGATTCTGCTGCTGAGCGCGTTCGTGGTGGGGATCAGTGCCGCCTGGATTCGCGGTCTGCAGATCGACTGTGGTTGTTTCTCCTCCGGAGGGCAACTCGGCCCTGGGCAGCGTCCCACCTACGGTGTGGAGCTGCTGCGCGACGTGGGCCTGCTGGTGCTCGCCGGATTGCTTGCCTGGCGACCGCGCAGCCGGATGGCAGTGGACCGGTGGCTGATCGACACCGAAGAACAGGAGCATGGATGAACACCGCGAAGAGCCGACGGAAGGGCCTGGTAGCCGCGCAACGCGGAGCGGATCGACGCCGCAGAATCATCATGGCCTCGGCGGCGGTGGCCGTTCTCGTGGTGTTCGCCGCCGTGATCGGGTTCGAACTCTACCGCAGTCAGCAGCACACCACAGCGGTCGTCGTCCCGAAAGGGGCCACCGCGCAGGGCATCCCGATCGGCAACCCCAAGGCCGCGGTGACCCTCGACGTGTACGAGGACTTCCAGTGCCCGATCTGCAAGAAGTTCGAGCAGGTCAGCGGGCCCACCATCGATAAGATGATCCAGTCGGGCGCGGTCCGCGTCATGTATCATCCGCTGGCCTTCCTCAACCAGATGTCCAGCACCAACTACTCCTCCCGGGCTTCGGCAGCCGCGGGCTGTGCGGCCGCGGACGGGATCTACCCGAAATTCGCCAGACAACTGTTCATCCAGCAACCGCCCGAAAACGGTAACGGCCTGCCGTCGGAGACCCTGATCTCCATCGGCCACGCCGCGGGCGCCGGTCCGGACTTCGATTCCTGCGTGCGGGGTGACACCTACGCTGGCTGGAGTGCACAGATCACCGAGGCCGCTTCGCGTGCCGGGGTCACCGGTACGCCCACTGTGTTCGCCAACGGTCACGAGGTCGCCGACCGTACCCCCGCCGGTCTGCAGGCCGCCGTCGCCGCCGCGCAACCACACTGATCGGTTTTCGCAGGTCCCCTCGGCGGCGGGCAGTCCGCCGAGTGGTGCCTGACCGGTCACCTTCCGGTGAGCCGGTGAGGATGCGACGAACGGGCCACGAAGACGGGGCGTAGGACCCTCACCACCCGGCTTTCGGCGCCGCATGCTGACGGCCTCGGATGGTTGCCGTCCGGCATCGAGGGAGGCTCGATCGTGGGTATCGTCCGCCGGCTGGCGCTGATCTTCAGAGCCAAGACGAACAAGGTGTTGGACCGCGCGGAGGACCCCCGCGAGGTGCTCGACTACTCCTACGAGCGTCAGGTGGAGATGCTGGCGAAGGTCCGCCGTGGCCTCGCCGATGTGGCTACCAGCCGCAGGCCGAGGTCGAGGCATTCCGTACGCGCAAGGAGGCGATCAAGGCCACCTACACCGCCGCGCAGGCGCAGGGCCAGATTGGTGAGGCGGTCTCCGGTATCTCCGAGGAGATGGGCGATGTGAGCCTGGCGATGCAGCGCGCGGAGGACAAGACCGCGCAGATGCAGTCCCGCGCCCAGGCGCTGGATGAGTTGATGGCCTCCGGCGCGCTGGACGACGCCTCACTGCCGACCGGCCAGCGCGACGACATCCAGGCCGCTCTGGACGCCGCAGGCGGCTCGGGCAGCAGCATCGAAGCGGAGCTCACCCGGCTCAAGAGCCGGCCCAGCGGCACAGCCGAGCTCGAAAGCGGGGCGAGCCGGGCGATCTCCGCGACCCCCCCGGGGCAGGAGACCCAGCCGTGACCGCGGGATAACAGCGATGCGTACCCGCTTCCGGCCGGACCATCAGCTCACCGCCCGCATGCTCGCTATCATGTTCCTGCTCGGGCTGCTGTACGTGGCGTTCGTCGTCGCGCTCATCGTCCTGATCAAGCCGGTGGTCGTGGTCATCGCGGGCGGGCTGTTGTTCGCCCAGTTCTGGTTCTCGGACCGGATCGCGCTCTACGCGATGCGGGCCCGGATCGTCAGCCCTGAAGAAGAACCCAGGTTGCACGGGATCGTCGACCGGCTCTGCGCCGTTGCCGACATGCCCACACCCCAGGTGGCGATCTCGGACACGGACTTGCCCAACGCCTTCGCCACCGGCCGCAGCAGCAGCCGGGCCGTGTTGTGCGTGACGACCGGCCTGCTGCGGCGGCTGGACACCGAGGAACTGGAAGGCGTGCTGGCCCATGAGCTCTCCCACGTGGCGCACCGCGACGTGGTCGTGATGACCGCGGCTTCCTTCCTGGGCGTGCTGGCCGGGCTGGTGGCCCGCTTCGCCTTCTACTCCAGCCTGGTCGACGGCCGCGGCCGGCGCGACCAGAACCTCGCCCTGGTCGTGCTGCTGGTGCTGGCGGTGTCCGTGGTGGTGTACGCGGTCAGCTTCCTGCTGATCCGGGCGCTGTCCCGATACCGTGAGCTCGCCGCCGACCGGGCCGGTGCCATGCTGACCGGCCGCCCGGCCGCCCTGGCGTCGGCGCTGACCAAGGTCAGCGGGGAGATCCGGGCGATTCCCACTCGCGACCTGCGGGCCGCCGAGGCGTTCAACGCCTTCTTCTTCGCCCCCGCGCTCGGTCCCGGCACCGTCCTGTCGGCGTTGCTGTCCACCCATCCCACGCTGCAGCGCCGCCTCGACCGGCTGGCTGGCCTGTCCACCCAGCTGTGAAAGGCGCCCGATGGGATTCCTCAATGCGTTGTTCGGCCGGAGCAGACCGGTCAAACCCAACCTCGATGTGTTGTTCGCCGTCCCGTCGGCGGCCTACACCCTGCAGGCCGCCCTCGGCCTGGCCCCCACCGGGGCGGGCGCGGTGTGCTTCAAGGCGGCGGAAGGTGCCGCCACCCAGCAGGCCCAAGCCGACATCCGCGCGTTGCTGGATCTGGACGCCGCCACCGAGGTCTCGCTCAGCACCGACGAATACGGGTTCACCTGGATCACCTGCCGCCAATCCACCGTGGACCTCGCCGCCCTGGTGACCCAACTGCACGGGGTCAACACCACCCTCGTCGATGCCGGTCTCGGTCCCTTCCTGTTGTGCACCAACATCGGGTTCGCCGAACTCGAGCCGCGGGCCCACCGCAGGCTGGCGTTGATCTACCTGTTCAAGCGTGGCACCGTCTACCCGTTCGCCCCTCGTGCCGCGCCCATCCGGGATACCGCGCTGGAGCTGCAGGTCCGCGCCGAGCTCGCCGGTGACCTGCCGATCGAACCCGACCTCAGCCGATGGTTTCCGACCTGGAATGCGCCGGTCCCCTGAACCCGGTGGCGTGGCCCCACGAACTGATGAGGTACTCGAGTAGCGTCACCAACACCTGCTTGCTGGCCTCCCGACTGCGGACGTCGCACATGACGATGGGGACGTCCGCACCGATGTCCAGGGCTTCCCGAACCTCCTCGGCTTCGTACAACGGTGCGTTGTCGAAGCAGTTCACTCCCACCATGAAG
Source organism: Pseudonocardiaceae bacterium (assembly GCA_050699955.1). Classification (GTDB taxonomy): domain Bacteria; phylum Actinomycetota; class Actinomycetes; order Mycobacteriales; family Pseudonocardiaceae. Next base: position 43,215 of record JBOHGD010000032.1, read on the forward strand.
GGAATCTTCCTGCGCTCGAAGAAGTCCACCGCGGCAAAACAGGTTTCCAGCCGCCGGGCGTCCGCGAGGACGACCGCACCCAGTGCCTCGTAAGCGAGCTCGTCCCACATGAACCAGAAGCGCTCCTGGCCGGGGGTGCCGAAGAGGTAGAGGATGAGTTCGGGATTAATGGTGATCCGCCCGAAGTCCAGCGCGACCGTCGTGGTGGTCTTGTCCTCCACGCCGGACAGATCGTCCACGCCGACGCTCAGCTCGCTGAGCCTCTCCTCGGTGCGCAACGGCCGAATCTCGCTGACCGACCCGACCATGGTGGTCTTGCCAACGCCGAACCCGCCCGCTATCAGGATTTTGACCGCTCTGGCTGTCAGAGTCCGCGTCGCGGGCGTGTCAGAGCTTACGAATGCCATCGAGAACCGCCTGCAGTAGTTCCATTTTGGGGACGTCCGATGTTCGCGGTGGGGATCGAAAAATAAGATGCCCCCGATCGATGAGATCGCTGAGTAGTACCTTGATCACCACGAGCGGTAGATCGAGTAACGCCGACACCTCAGCGATCGACATCGGCCGCTGGCAGATGCTCATAATCTGGGCGTACTCCGCGTCCATATCAACGTCGAGATCCGTCGTCACGGCGACGACGAGCGTAATCATTTCGAGGTCGTGACGAGTCGGCCGGGTCCGACCACGAGCGACCGCATAGGGCCGGACCAGCGGACCCGCGGCAGCGTCGAACCAGGACTCGTTCTCGACCATCATGATTCGTGGGTACCAGCCGCACCGTCCGGGTCCGCGGTGCGTGGCGCCGCTGACATGTACGTGCCCACCCTCTTGAGCAGGATGTTCATCTCGTAGGCGACCAGGCCGAGGTCGGCTTTTTCGGACGCCAGCACCGCAAGACAGGCGCCCCGCCCGGCCGAGGTCACGAACAAGAACGCGTTGTCCATTTCGACCAGAGTCTGCCGGACTCCTCCACCGTCGAAATGCCGGGCGGCACCGCGGGCCAGGCTCTGAAACGCCGACGCCACCGCTGAAAGGTGTTCTCCGTCCTCATGGGACAAACTACTCGACCGGCCGACGAGCAGGCCGTCGGCAGAAAGTACCACCGCGCGATCAGCGGCAACCACCCGTCCGACAAAATCGTCGAGAAGCCACTGCAGATCAACTGTTTCCCTCTGTTCTACCATGATGTCCTCGTCGCCATTTCACTCATCCAGTCTCAGCTCACGGTGCTGGCTAGCTATCGCCGGTACGGCCACGTTGAGTGCCCTGCTGAAAAGCAGACAGCGTGTTCCGGGCGTGCTTCGCTGCACGATCGAAATCGGGCTCAGTGGTCTGGTTCTCGGCAGCGGTGGCCAGCTCTTCTTGGAGTTGCTTCGCGAGGTGCGCCTGCGGGCGGCGGCGCGGCAGGGTGGGACGATCAACCGTAACCCGGCTGCGCTGGGACGCGCGTTGCTCCGCCCCTGCCTCCGAAGGCACGAACAGTGGTGCCTCCGTTGTCGGCAGTTGGTCCGTGCGCTCGGTACCGTCGTCCTTCTCGTCCTCGGGCTCCGGTGTCGTCATCAGTGCGGTCGGAATCAGCACACCGGCCCGCACACCGCCATAGATGGACTCCATCAGGCTCACCCGGATGCCGTGCTGGTAAGCCAGGTGCGCGACCACGAAGAAACCGATCCGCGCGTCGTCGGACAGTGCCATGATCCCGAAATCGGGCGGATTGCGGAACATCTCGTTGAGGGTCTTCCGGCGCTCAGCCTCTATGCCGAGTCCCTGATCATCAACCTCGACGACCACGCCCTTGCCGACCGGATTACCGCGAACCTCGATCCGAGAGCCCGGGGGTGAGAACGAGGTGGCGTTGTCGATCAGCTCGGCCAGGAGATGGATGAGGTCCGCGACGGCCCGGCCGTCCACCTGAACGTCGGGAACGCGGGTGATCGTCACGCGGGTGTACTGCTCGGCCTCGGCGACAGCGCTGCGCACGAGCTCGACCAGGGACACCGAGTGGCGCCACTGCCTGCCGAGCTGCCCGCCGCCGAGAATGATCAGGTTCTCCGCGTTCCGGCGCTCCCGGGTGGTCGAGTGGTCCAGCTGGAACAAGAACTCGAGATGGTCGGGGTCCTCGGCGGCGCGCTCGGCCGCGTCGAGGACCTGAAGCTGGCGATGCACGATCGCCTGGCTTCGGCGGGCGATGTTGAGGAACACCGCGTTGATGCCCTCCCTGGTCTTGGCCTCCTGCACGGCCGCCGCCACCGCAGTCTGCTGAGCCTTGTTGAAGGCTGCGGCGACCTGCCCGAGCTCGTCCTTGCCGTGGTCCAGCTCGGGCACCTCGGCGGCGACGTCGATCCGCTCGCCGGCCCGAAGCCGCGCCACGACCTGCGGCAGCTGTTCATCGGCCAGCTTGAGCGTCTCCGTGCGCAGCCGCACCAGCCGTCGGATGAGGTTGTTGCTGAGCCGGATCGCAATGATGATGACAACGCCGATCACGAACAGCATCACGAGTGCGGCGATGAGCGACCGGGTAAGGGCGGTGTCGGCGCTGTCCGCCTCCAGTGTCGCCGCGCGGGTCCCCAGATCACCCAGGCCCAGGCTGCTCAGCATCGTAGCGCTGTCACGAGCCGCATTCTGCCAATCCTGCGTGCTCACCGGGAGCACCACCGGGTCTGGCCGCGATGAGCTCTGTGCAGCGGAGGTGAACCCGTGCTCGACCAGAGTGTTCTCCACAGCCGACAACTGTTGCCAGGCCGGGGATGAATGCAACGCCGCGAGCTGCGCCTTTTGGTCCTGCAAACGGGGCTCGAGGGCATCCAACTCGGCATGGTAGCCCTGGGTCAGACGGTTGTACTCGCGCACCTCCGCAGGCGTCAGCCCGCCGCCCGCCAATGCTCCGGCGGCGAGTGCGTTAGCCCGGTCCAGCCAATCCGATACACGCATCAGATCCGAGGCCGTCGTCCGATCGAGGGCTGCTTCTTTGTCGGTCGAGTCCTTGCCGATGGCACCGGCCGCGACAATCATGGCATCCGCCACGTCATTGTAGGCGTGGTACACGCCGAGTCGGGATGCCTGGCCGGTGTCTATTTTTTTGCGGGCGGCAAAAATTTGCGGTAGTTTCGCGACGAACGTGCCGATCGACGCCTTCGCTGCCGGAGGCATGGCTCCCGCTACCTGAGATGATATCGCCCCGAATTGAGCCAGCAGGCCGTCCATACCCTGGCGGGCGTGGGTCAAGGCCGCGAGGTTCTCCGGAGTCGGATCGGAGACCTCGAGGATACTCGCGCGCCGCTCCTGACTCATGGCAGGCATGAACGGCACCGCCATCTGGTAGCCCTGACCGAGCAGGTGTGCTCTGTCGCGCTGTTGTACCGCGCTGACGAGCAGGTAGGCACTCAGGCCCACGCCGGCGGACAGCAGCACCAGACTGGGCACCAAAGCGATGGCGAGCACGCGGGCCCTCAGCGTGACGTGGAAGCCACGTTTGTGGACGCTACTCACAGCATTCCCTTCCGAGCGCCCGTGGCGTGCCGACGTCGCACGCCCGGGTAACCCTTGAGTATCACCGTCACGGAGAGGGTGCACGGTGACGCGCAGCGTAGCCGCCCCGAGTGAGTCGTTAACCGTTAGTCCATCTGGCCTAGTGGTCGGTCGGATTTCCTGATCGATTCGGTTCGAGCTCGCCGCTGCTCATGGCCGGTGCGAACGAGCCGGCCGGGCGAGGGTGGCCGGGCCCGGTCGTGCCGGGCCGGGCAGGCCGACGCCCGCCTGTGCCAGGGCCCCGGGACAGTCACAGAGAGGTGCCGATCTGCTTGGACAGCGGCGGGTGGGCACGGTCGCCGACCATGTTTATCGGTGGGTGCCGGTGGCTAGGCTTCGGTCATGAGCGATCGCTCCGCTACCGCACCCGCCGTGCCGCAGCACGACACGGAGCGGACCTTCGACCGGTTAGTGGCCGAAGGCAGGCAGCGTCTCGGCCGCTCCTGGTCCGGGCTGCTTGCGACGGGTTCCTCGGGGGTCTGAACGTCGGTGTAGGTGTGCTGGCGCTGCTGTTGATAGAACAGGCCACGCATAGCGTTCTGCTCAACCCGGCTGGTGCACTGACAGGTTGATTCCAAGCTTTGCCGCATTGCAGTCCGGTGCGCCGTTCGGCTACCTCGACTGGTTGGACTCTTCGCCTTTGCGGTGCTCGGCAATATAATCGGCGGTCTTGGGTTGGTCACTCTGCTGCGCCTGCTGCAGGTCCCGCACAAGGTACTGGCCGAGCGCAACAACAGCGTCAAACGGGCGAGCTTCTAAGCACAGCGCTGGATCGGCGTAAGACCCAACCGGGGCGGCCAGTTCGATGCCGCCCCCAGGTTGTGGGCAGAGAGCCTGGTTACTCCTCGGCGTAATCGGGTAGCCGCCTATGACCACGGTCTCGTTCCCCCAGCCGAGGCCTGGACGTCAGAATACATCCGGCGTCACTGTGGAGCCGGTCGAACCGCAGGAGGAGAACTTGGGATGGCGTGCGCACCGACTGGCATATCGTTCACTCGCTCAGCCCGGACGGTGGTCGCCGGGGTGCTAGGTGCCACAGCGGTGCTGCTGGCCGGCGTCCCGGGTGCCTCGGCCTCGCCGAGCGCCCCGCCGTGCTCTGCAGCGGCCCGGGCCTGCGTCGACTTGTCCACCCAGCGAACGTGGCTGATGCGAGACGGCCAGGTCGTCTACGGACCGGTCCCGGTGGCCACCGCCATGGCCACTGCCCCCACCGATCCCGGAACTTTCCACGTGACCTGGAAAGACCTGCACCATCGCAGCAGCGAGTTCCACAATGCTCCGATGCCTTACTCGGTGTTCTTCAACGGCGGCGACGCGTTCCATGAGGACAACGTGGCAGTCCGCTCGAGTGGCTGCGTGCACCTGTCCCACAGCGCGGCGCGGGCCTTCTACAACACCCCGCAGGACGGCGACATGGTCCAGGTCGTCCCCTGACCACACCGCGCAGACGGATCAACGCGCGGTCCCGTGAAACCCCCGGCTGGCCACCGGTGTGAGCGTCCCCCGCGGCTCCCGGTGGCCAGCCGGGCACCAACGGGTACTACAGCGGTGAGCGCGGCGCACCCCAGGGAAGTGGGGAAGTTTTCCCGCCCCATTCCCCCGGCCTCCCCCGGGCCGTGTTCCCCGGTCGAGCAGGGACAACGCCCTGCGGGGACGCACGCACTCGCGCGCCGAGAACCCCCTGTACCCCGGCGATCGGGCAGCGACCCCCGGCCACTCCTCTTTCCCCGCGTTCCGAACCCCAGGAAGGGGCACCGCCAGTGACGCGAGACCAGGGAAGCACCCAGGAAGGCAGCAGGGAAGCGGGGAGTTCTCCCCATTGGCTCCCTGGCTCGGCCTCCCTGGCCTGAACTGCCCGGGTGCCCCGCCACGGCACGATGGGGCGGAGATAGATGCCTCTCGCGGGTCGGCCAGCATGGCCAGGCCGCGTTTCTACAAGCGTCTACAGGTGAAGCGGCATGAGTGATCTGGGAGTTGCGTTGCGGGCAGCGCGCGAAGCGGCAGGCGTCAGCCTGGCCGGGATGGCCGTGCGAACGCACTACGGCAAGCCGTTGCCTGGCTTGTTGGAGACTGGGAAGCGAACCATCAAACCCGAGCACATCGAGGCGTACAGTCGGGCGTTGAATGTTCCCATCAAGGTGCTTCAGGGACCGCCAGATGACCCGCTACGAGTTGCCCATGAATGGCTGGTCGGCGACTCGCCCGGGGTCGCCCCGTCGCGTTGTGGGCGGCAAGTCGGCTCGACGTTCGCACGTGAGCTAGAGAATCGTGTGATCGGACTCCGCCACTTGGACGACTTCATCAGCAGCGTTGATCTGTTTGCGGTTATTCGCCAGGAGATTTCCGAGGTTCAGGAGGTTGTCTGGTCCGCTAGTTATACGGAAAAGGTTAGGCGGCGGCTGTTGACGTCGACGGGAGAGCTTGCACAACTTGCCGGATGGGTCGCCAGTGGCGCCGGACGATATGCTGAAGCCCAGCACCGGTACCTCAGTGGAGTGTCCGCAGCACAGGATGCGAATGACCCGGTTCTGGCGGCGCAACTCTTGTCTTCGCTGAGCTATCAAATCGCCAATGTCGGCAAGCCGCAGGACGCGGCTCTCCTGGCACGTTCTACAGTGAAAGGAGCGGTGAACGCCTCACCAGTCGTCCGGGCGTTGCTGCTGGAGCGGGTCGCCTGGGCAAGTGCAAAGAGCAGAGATTCTGACGGTACCCGGCGAGCGTTGGACGCCGTGGACGAGGCCTACGAAGATCGGTCCGTCGACATCGCAGAGCCTGAATGGGTGTACTGGCTGAATCGGAAAGAAATTGACGTGATGGCCGGTCGATGCCTGATCGAACTCGTCGATCCGCACGCGGCGGAACCGTTGCTGTCGAGCGCTATCAGCTCATACGACGCCGAACACGTCCGGGAGATCACTGTACCTGTCCTGGCTCGCTGAGGCATACGCGCGAGCCGGTGTCCTCGACGCTGCCCGAGACACCCTCGCGCGCTCGTAAGACCGCGCGAGGCATCAAGTCCACGAGGGTCGACCTTCGGATCTACCAGGTCGCGGAGCTGTTGCCTTCTTAGCTGTCGTCTTGGGGCTTGCACGGCGGGCGCGGCAACCCGGGAGGCGATGAGATGGACGGCCTTTGGGCACCGTGACGAGAGACACCGTGACGAGAGACACCGTGACGGTCAGGCGTTCCTGTACAGAGTGGCTCTGCTGGTGACAGTACTTGCGCGCCCGAAGGGATTCGAACCCCTAACCTTCTGATCCGTAGTCGCGACGCTGACGCCCACATGGCAGGCGGCCAGGCGTTTCACCGGCGCGACAGGCGCGGAAGCGGGCGCTACCGGCACTGGTGTCCTGTAGTTCGTGGCCAGGACTGTGGCCAGAGATCAACTCGTGGGTCCGTCGTCGTGGCGGCGGTGGGCGACGAGTGCCCGGGGTCCGAGCTCGACGAAGTCGGCCTCGTCGAGCGTCGCGACGATCGTGTCGAGATGGTTGTCGAACATGGCCAGCAGCGCGTTGTTGCTGATGTTGCCGGTGGTGACCACCAGCAGCCGGTGCGGTGAGCCGTTCAGCAGGTGGCTGTCGCGGAAGTCCCGGTCCTTGGTGACGACGACGCGGTCCTCGGCATCCGCGGTCGCGGCGATCTGTGCGTCGGTGGTGCGATTGCCGTCCGGCAGATCGGTCGTGTGGAGCGTGTCGTGGCCGGCGTCGGCCAGGAACCGCGCGAGCCGGGCGGGCAGCTGCGCGTCGACGAGGAACTTCACGCGGCCCCGAGCGGGACTGTTCGGCGGCGGCCAGCGGCGAGCGCGCCGAACTCCAGGGCGGCGAGCAGGTCGTCACGCTCCAGGTCGGGGTAGTCGGCGAGCACCTCGTCCATCGTCATCCCCGAGGACAGCAGCTCCAGCAGGCTCTCGACCGGGTACCGCAGGCCGCGGACGGTCGGCTGGCCGTGGCAGATCGCCGGGTCGGAGGTGATGCGATCCAGCCGGGACATGCGACAACGGTACCGCGCCGTCACCGAACCCCAGATGTATCGCGTAGCACGAGTTGGGCATGATCGTCGGCATCCTCGGCCCGCTGCCACCGCAGGAGAGCAGCCCGCCGGCTTGCTTCTTGGCGACGCCTTGCTTGCGCAGGGCTCGGCCTGTGAGCTGAATCCGGATCGGCTGCACCGCGACGGCGACGATCAGCGGCACAAGGCTGAACCAGCGTCGAGGCTGTGGTGTCGAGCGAGACGGTCAGCGGTCGCGCGGGCGGCGCTACGTCTGCCTGGTCGCTACCCGGCGGGCGTGAACGGCCAATTCGCGAGACGACCCATCCGAGCGAGCCGCCAGCACGTCGGCCAGGCCGTCCAGGCGTGCCCTCGCGCGGTCGGAGCGTAGAGCCGCCACGTCGTTGATGATGTTCTCGGCCAGCGTGAGCCCGTCCCGGTCCCCGGTCTCGACGTGGATCGCCGCCAGCGTGATGGCCGCCTGCACGCCGTCGCGCCGGTCTTCCTTGCCCCAGGTGCGAGCGGAGGCCGCCGCGAGTTGCTCCGCAGAGTCGAGCCAGCCGAGGTCGCGATGAGCCTGCGCCATCACGTGGTCCATGTCGGCCTGGTCGAACCGGTCGGCCGGATCCCACCCGTCACGAGCGGCGGCCAGCGACGAGCGCGCCTGACCCGGCCGGTCCAGCGCGACGAGGCAGCGCGCAGAGTCAGCGTGCAGCCAGGACGACAGCGTGCCCGTTCTGGGGTGATCGCTCGGCTCGTGAGCAAGGCGGAACTGCACGAGCTGGAGCATCTTGAGCGCGTCGTTCGGTGCTTCGTGCTGCATCGCCATCGCAGCGTGGTAAAGCGCGTCCACCGTCAGGTAGGTGTCGCCCGCACCGGCGGCCAGCTCAGCGCCGCGTGCGAAGTGGGCGCGGATCACGTCCGCCGAAACCCCCGAGTCGAAACAGCACCACCCCGCCAGGGTGTGCAGCTCGGACAGCGCCGAGCCCAGCGAGTGGCGCACGGCGCCGCTCGCGTCCACGCTCATCAGCTTCAAGGAGCGCACAGCGATGGCCGAGACCGTCTCGCGCTGCCCGCCGTACTGCCGCACCAGCAGGCGCCGCTGATCGGCATCCGCGGCCGCGGCGATCTGTGCGTCGGTGGTGCGATTGGCGTCCGGCAGGTCGGCCGCGACACGCGCGAGCCGGGCGGGCAGCAGCGCGGCGCCGTCACCGAACCCCCCAGGTGTATCGCGTAGCACGAGTTGGGCATGATCGTCGGCATCCTCGGTTCGACAGCTTGCCGTTCCACATGCCCACTCGAAGTCGCTCTCGCACAGACGCAGATCCGGCCGCCGGGCCGCGAACCGAGCCCGGGCGTCCTTCGAGACTTTGTACTGGGCCTCCGTGGTGTCCTCTCGGTCGCCTTGCTCGTAGCGAAGGGCGTGGCAGACGGATCGCTCGTACCAGACCCGGCCGAAGAACTCCTGCTCTGCTTCAAGGATCTCGGCGAGTGTCCGGGAGTTCTCCTGGAAGTCGGACATGTCGAGGATCTCTTCGACATCCTCGCCGTAGTGGTCAGCGAGGGCTGTCTGCAGTCCGTCCAACGCGTAGTAGTAGAATGGATGACGTTTTACTGACTCGCTGAACCCGGCCAACCGAGCGATATCGGCATAGCTGTACCCCTTGGCTATCAAGGCCGTGCCTATCGACTGGGTGAGCGACGGCGTCTCACATACCAGTTCTTCACTGAGTGGCTCGCTAGTCCGCCATCCGCGGGCGCTCAGGGACTTGTACAGGTTGGTCCGCTGCGCGGCTGTGCTCAACCTCGTTGCCCACAAGCTCGGACATGGCGCGTTCCTACACGAACCGTGTCGCGTCGGGAACCTGGATCCGGCCAGTCGTCCGAAACTTGTATGTGGCGGTGGTACTCATCGATCTCTGAGAGCATCATGTGCTCGACCTTAATCTCGCCAGTTCGACAAGAGCCTCGATCGGCTCCGCAGGAGGCCCAGCACATGTCGCGTTCTCTACACGCTGGCCAACCTCATACCGAGGAGTAACTTGTGAAGCCTTCCGCACAGCCCTATCCGTTCACCTTCGGGCTGCGGCTGCTTATGGGTCTGCTCGGCGCGGGGTCCTTCGGGGTGGGAGTGCTCGCGGTGTTCACGACTCAGAACGGGACCGGCGCGGGTGTGCTGCTCGCCTTCGGCGGTACCTTGCTTGTTCTCGTCATGCTTAGTAATCACATCGAGAGTCTCGAAGTCGGCGGCATCAAGCTCAGGCTGCGGGCCGCTGCGGCGGAGAGGTTCGCGCTGGCCGAGGAGGCTGAGTGGCGCGGCGACACGGTTACGGCAGATCAGCTGCGCGCGGAGGCCCGGACGCTGCTAGAGGCCGCTGGCCCTATCGCGACTGATTATCGGTCGGTGCGCACCACAATGCGCCCAGGGCCCGAGCGCACCCGCAGGCTGGAAGAGGTCGTCGCCCGGGCCCGCCGCCTCGCAGCGTCGGAGCCTTTCGCGCCAGCTGAGGTCCTCCGTTCCCTGCGGGAGGGAGGCGAGGAGGACCGCATCGTCGCCCTGGTCATGATGCAAGGCAACCGTGAGCTGCGGAACTTCGATGCTGCACTCGAGGCGATCACGGACTCGCGCAGCGCATTCGAGCAGTACCACGCCATGCGACTTACTGTCGCGATGATCGATGACCTTGACCCGGCGCAGCGTCAGCGGTTGGCCGAGGCCATTAAGGCCCAACGTGGGTGGCGCTTTCACCGCGACACCGACCGATGGCGGCTCAGCGAGGACATCCTCCGACGCATAGCCCAAGGAACCGAATGAGACCACAACCGAGACCCAGGGGGCAGTCTCGGCGAGGGTCCGGGGGTGCCTGGATGCGCCGAGGTCAACAGCAGGGCTGTGCGGGCGGTCCTGGGCGGCGCTGTGGTTGGGTTCGGGACATCCGAGCTGCCCGACAGCACACCGGGCCGGCTCGACGGTCAGAAGTTCCGCATAAGCCTCTGTGGATAGAGATCCACTACCATTGGCTGGAAGATCATAGAAAGAACAAACCGCCTGGTCAAAGGGCGGTTTATCGGTGGCGCGCCCGAAGGGATTCGAACCCCTAACCTTCTGATCCGTAGTCAGATGCTCTATCCGTTGAGCTACGGGCGCATGTTCTGTTATCGGTCGTTTGTGTGCGACCGTTTCGCGGAGGCTCCGGGATTTGAACCCGGGAGGGGGCGTGACCCCCAACCGCATTAGCAGTGCGGCGCCATAGACCAGACTAGGCGAAGCCTCCTAGCGCACTCATAGCCGCCAGGTGGGTAGCCTACACAGCAGGTCGACGATCGGGCAAAGCGGGTTGCGACCCTTCCGGCCTCGTCAACGCTGCTGGTCACGGGTACGGTGCAGCCGGAACTGTCGGGCCTCGGTCGTATCCTCGAAACCGTGGGCGAGCCGGTGGCGGAGATGGTCGCAGTGTGGCCGCGGCCACGGCTGAGGTCGCTGGCTACACCGGCTACCGGATCGAGGGTGCCGAGCCCGGCGTGCACCGTGGCCTGCCCTCCCGTCACCTCACCTTCATCGTCACCCTCGACGGCATGGTCGATCTCACGGCGATGCCCGATCCCGCGCAGCCGCCGGGCTCGTTCAGCACGCTGGCCAGCGGCCTGCACGCCATCCCGGTGCTGATCAGCCACGGATCGCCGGGCAACGCGAAGGACCGGCGCCGGAGCTCGGGTGGGCCTGGCGGCGGCTCACCGCCAGCCACGGCCAGGTCGGGGTGGCGGCGCTGGCCGAGGAAGTCGGCTGGAGTCGGCGGCATCTCGGTGAGCGCTTCCGTCGCGAGTTCGGTCTGACGCCCAAGGTGGCGGGCCGGGTGATGCGGTTCGAGATCGCGCACCGCCTGCTCCAGACACCCGATCGGCCCGCCCTGGCCGAGGTGGCGGCCCGCTGTGGCTTCTACGACCAGGCTCACCTGCACCGCGAATGGCGCGAACTGGCCGGTTGTACCCCGTCGCGGTGGCTTGCCGATGAGTTCCCATCCGTCCACGACAGCGGGTCCGAGCACGGCGCATCCTTGGAGGCATGACCGAGACACCAGCACCCGAGACACCAGCAACCACTGTCTGGCCCTGCCTGGCCTATGTCGATGCGCCGGCCGCCATCCGTTTCCTGGTCGAGGCGTTCGGCTTCGTCGAGATCCTCGTCGTGCCGGGCGGGCCGGACCGGGAAGTCGCGCACGCTGAGCTGCGCTGGCCTGAGGGTGGTGGCGTCATGCTCGGCTCAAGCAGCGAGGACAGCGAGTTCGGCAAGCTCACTCGGACCTCGAACTACGTCGTCACCGACCACCCCGACGAGCTGTTCAAGCGCGCCACCGAGGCCGGCGCCGAGGTGGTGCGGGAGTTGCGCGATGAGGACTACGGCTCCCGCGGCTTCACCGTCCGCGACCCCGAGGGCAGTCTCTGGAGCTTCGGCACCTACCGGGGCAGCTGAGTACCCGTGAGTGGCGATGCGAGCTATAGCTC
>JBOHGD010000033.1:0-52863 GCA_050699955.1 Pseudonocardiaceae bacterium
CCCATTTCAAGTCCTGGCGGATTTTTCATACTGATTATCGCCGTCCCTATAGCACCTATCGCGACGCGTACGATGCCGGCCGCGGTTTGTTCTTCTTCTCAATTACATGGGGTTTTGAATAACGTTCACTCTTGGTGGGATGCCTGGAATACGATACGGGTCAGCATCAGGTAGCCGAGGCGACGCGCGTCGGAGCATTGCAGCTGGCATCTGAGGCGGACAATGTAGTGCTCGCCGGATGGACTCATGAGATGCGGGCGTGGTTCGCGCTCACCAAGGGCCGCTACCGTGATGCCATCGAAGCCGCTCAAGCAGGACAAGACGCAGCACTGGGGAGATCGGTTTCTGTGCAGCTCTTAGCTCAGGAGGCCAAAGCGTGGGCGCGGATGGGTAACCCACGCAATGTGGTGCGTGCCCTCGAAAAAGGTCGTATCCTGCTGGATTCACTTCCCTATCCCGAGCGGCCAGACAACCACTTTGTCGTAGATCCTGACAAGTTCGACTTCTACGCCATGGATTGCTATAGAATTATTGGTGATGACCAACTGGCTGAGATGCACGCCCGCGAGACGATAAAGAAGGCAACCGCTCCCGACGGCAGTGATCTGTCGCCGATGCGCAGAGCCGAAGCAGAGATCACCCTTGGCGTGATTGCCGCAAGGGGCGGCGCTGTCGAGGAAGCCGTCAGGTATGGCTACAAGGCACTGAGCATAGATCGACGCTCTCAGCCGTCGCTCCTCATGGTAAGCTCCGAACTCGATCAAGCGTTACAGCAGCGTTACCCGGATAATTCCGAAGTGCATGTTTTTCATAACACCTTGAAGACTGCCATGAGCGTCACTTTTTAACGTCTTGGTCTCAAGCGTCCTTTTACTGTAAGCATGAGGGTCACGCTGGCTCGGCAGAGCGACCGGCCGACCATCCTACTGTTGCGTACCTCCATGAGCGCATCTGTCAGCTCGACGAGCAGTACGATAAGTCCCCTTCGACTGCACTGCTGTGCCCTCGTATCGCCGCTCACAGGCACTCGTGCACGACGGGTCGCGGGTGGCCGTGGCGGGCGGCTGCGACTCGGACGGCGTCGGTCACCACAGCGGTGCTGGCCTGCTCCACCAGTGTCAGGGCCGAGCCGCCGAACCCGCCGCCGGTCATCCGGGCGCCCAGCGCACCAGACGTGCGGGACGCGTCCACCGCGCAGTCCAGCTCCGGGCTGGACACTTCGAAGTCGTCGCGCAGTGAGATGTGGGAGGCGTCCAGTGCGGGTCCGATCTCCCGGATCCGGCCTGCGTCCAGCAGCGCTACGACCTCCCGGACCCGGTCGATCTCGCTGACCACGTGCCGGGCGCGCCTGCGTAGTACCGGGTCGGCCAGCCGGTCCGGATCCCGGACGCGAGCCTCCCGCAGGCTGGGCAGGCTCAGCGCAGCCGCGGCTTGTTCGGCGCTGCGCCGCCGCGCCGCGTACTGCCCTTCGACCAGCCGGTGCGGCGCCCGGGTGTCGATCACCAGCAGCGTCAGCCCGGCGGCGGACAACTCCAGCGGCACCTGCCGGACCGTCCCGTCGCGGCAGTCCAGCAGCAGTGCATGCCCCGCGACGGCGCGCAGCGACGCGATCTGGTCCATCCCCCCGGTCGCCGCGCCGACGATCTCGTTCTCAGCGCGGCGACACACCGCGGCCAGCACATCGCGCCCGCGCTCGCTCCCGGCCAGCCCGAGCCCGGCCAGCGAGTCCAGCGCCAGCGCGACGGCACACTCCAGCGCCGCGGAGGAGCCCAGGCCGGCGCCGGGCGACACCGAATCGCCGACCAGCAGGTCCAGCCCGGGCACAGGGTGCCCGGCCGAGTGCAACGCCCACAGCACCCCCGCCGGGTAGCCGGCCCAGCCGGCCGGGTTACCGGGCGCTACATCGTCGAGCCGGCCGTCCCACGGCGGCGCGCCCGGGTGCCACGAGCGCAGCCGCAGCCTGTTGTCGTCCCGGGCGGCAGCGGCGACCGCGGTGTGCTGTGGCAGCGCGAACGGGAGGCACAACCCGGCCGCGTAGTCGACGTGCTCACCGATCAGGTTCACCCGGCCCTGCGCAACCCACACCCCGGCAGGTTCACGGCCGAACGTGGTGCGGAATGCGGCAGCCAACACGTCTTGCGTACTCATCCCACCGCCCGAAACCCCACTTCTCGTAACCGCTGCGCGATGCGCTCAGGCGTGGTGTCGTTGAGCCAGGCCCCCAGCCCGGACTCCGACCCGGCCAGGTACTTGAGCTTTCCGGCGGCCCGGCGCACCGAGAACAGTTGCAGGTGTAGCCGAACGAGATCACGCCCGGCGCCCACCGGTGCCTGATGCCAGCCCGCCACGTACGGCACCGGCCCGGGGTCGCCCTGGTCGGCGAAGAAGGTGTCCACCCGGCGCAGCAGCGCGGGGTAGAGCGTGGCCAACTCGTCGCGCTCGGCACCGTCCAGAGCCGTGAAGTCGGGCACTGAACGGTGCGGCACCAGATGCAGCTCCACCGGCCAGCGAGCGGCGGCGGGCACGTAGGCGGTCCACGCCGCACCCTGGTGCACCACCCGCGTCCCGGCCCGCACCTCGGCGGCGAGCACGTCGGAGAGCAGGTCCGACCCGGTGGCATCGCGGTGCGCGGCGGCCCTGGCCAGCAGCCGTTCGGTGCGCGGCGGCAGGAACGGGTAGCCGTAGATCTGACCGTGCGGGTGGTGCAGGGTCACTCCGGTCTCCTGGCCGCGGTTCTCGAAGCAGAACACCTGCCGGATCCTGTCCATCTCGGACAGCACTCTGGTGCGGTCTGCCCAGGCCGCGATCACCGTCGCGGCCCGGCGCGGGGTGAGCGCAGCGAACGAGGAGCTGTGCTCGCTGGTGAAACAGACGATTTCGCACCGGCCGGTCGCAGGCTGCTGGGGCCAGAGCGGATCGCCGTCCACCAGAGCGGGCACCGGTCGGGCTGACGGCCCGAACGAGGGGAACCGGTTGTCGAAGACGACGACGTCGTAGTCGTCAGCCGGGATCTCGGTGAGTGCGCCCTCCCGGCTGGGACACAGCGGGCAGGCTGCGGGCGTGGGCAGGTGGGTCCGGTCCATCCGGTGTGCCGCGATCGTGATCCATTCCCCGGTGAGCACATCGAAGCGCAGGGTGGGCTGCGCGGGACTTGCAGGCAGCACCCGGCTGTCGTGCCGGGTCCGGGTGGCCGCGCCGGATGCGTATGGTTCCCGATCGTCGTAGTAGGTCAAGGCGCGCCCGTCGGACAGCCGGATACGGGTGATCCGTACCTGGTTACCCTGCTCGCTCACCTGGTCAGCATGGCGGAAGGGCGAGTCAGTGGGACGTCATACCATTTCATCGCTCGAAGGGTTACCGTCCTGATATGAGCGCCTCGTCACCGTTCACCCGCCTGCCGCACCCGTCTCCCACGACGTCGCAGCGCAGGACCGAGATCCTGGCAGCACCGGGTTTCGGTATGTACTTCACCGACCATATGGTGGAGATCGGCTGGACCGCAGGCCGTGGCTGGCATGACCCGGAGATCGGCCCGTACCGGCCGCTCATGATGGACCCTGCCGTGATGGTGCTGCACTACGGTCAGGCGATCTTCGAGGGCCTCAAGGCATACCGGCAGCCGGACGGCACGGTGGCTTCGTTCCGGCCGCTGGCCAACGCCGTCCGGTTCCGCTCCTCGGCCCGCCGGTTGGCGATGCCCGAACTACCGGACGAGCTGTTCCTCGGCTCGCTGCGTGAACTGGTGCGTACCGACGTCGAGTGGGTGCCCGCGGCCGGTGGCGAGGATTCGCTGTATCTGCGGCCCGTGCTGTTCGCCACTGAGGTGGGAATCGGGTTACGTCCCGCCTCGACCTACCGGTACCTGCTCATCGCGTCCCCGGCCGGCCCGTACTTCCGTGGCGGGCTCAAGCCGGTCAGCGTGTGGTTGTCCACCGAGTACGTCCGGGCCGCTCCCGACGGCACCGGGGCCGCCAAGTTCGCCGGGAACTATGCCGCCTCGATGGTGGCCCAGCAGCAGGCTGCGGAGAAGGGCTGCGACCAGGTGGTGTGGCTGGACGCGGTGGAGCGGCGCTGGGTGGAGGAGATGGGGACGAACAACCTCTACTTCGTGTTCGGCGAGGGGCGGCAGGCCCGGTTGGTGACTCCGGAGCTGACCGGCACCTTGCTGCCCGGCATCACCCGCGATTCGCTGCTCACCTTGGCCCGGGACCACGGGATGGGCGTCGAGGAGCGGCGGATCTCCACCGAGGAGTGGGAGAAGGGCGCGCAGACCGGGGACATCTCGGAGGTCTTCGCCTGCGGCACCGCCGCGGTGATCACCCCGGTCGGGCGGGTCGCCTACTCCGGCGGCGAGTTCACCATCGGCTCCGGAGCGACCGGCCCGGTCACCGGCCAGTTGCGTGCGGCGCTCACCGTGATCCAGCGCGGTGTGGGGCCCGACTCGCACGGCTGGATGGTCCCGCTCACCTGACGAGCCCCGCTACCCGTCGACGACCCGGCGGGGCTCACCCGATGGCGCAGACGGCGAGCACCACCGTGGTGGCCAGTTCACTCGCCGCGCCCAGCACGTCCCCGGTGACACCGCCGAACCGGCGGCGGGTGTGCGCCGACAAGGCTACGACCACCAGGGCGGCCAAGCCGACCGCGAGCGCGCCTTGCCAGGCTCGTCCCGGCGCCACCACCAGCCCGTAGGCCAGCAGGACGAGCGTCCAGGCCAGCGCGAGGGCGGGCGACTGGCTGCCGGCTACCAGCGCCCCCAGTCCCTCGGAGCGAGCCGGTGGCACTCCTGCCCGGGCGCACCAGAAGAAGGCGACCCGCCCGGTGGTCACCGCCAGCACCACGGCGAGCAGCCGGCCGGCCTCGGCGAGGGCCCCCAGCGCGGCCGCCTGTGCGGTCAATACCAGTACCAGCGTCACCACCGCGAAGGGCCCGGCCTGCCCGTCCCGCATCACAGCCAAGGCCCGCGACGGCCCGCCGTAGCAGCCCAGCCCGTCAGCGGTGTCGGCCAGCCCGTCCAGGTGCATGCCACGGGTCAGCCCGGCCAGCATGGCCACCACGGCCAGCCCGGCGAGCAACGGCGGAGTGCCCAGTGCGTGCACCGTCGCCAGTACGCCCATGGCCAGCAAGCCGAGCGCGGCACCGATCACCGGCGCCCAGTACAGCGCCCGACGGGCGAGGCTCCGGTCCACGTCGCCGGGGGCCCGTACCGGCAGCACCGTCAGCCAGGACACCGCCAGCACGAGCCCGCGGATCACCGGGTGGACACCGGATCACCCGCGGGCCCGGAGACGCCCGCGTCATCGAAGGTGGCCATCTCGGCGAGCACCCGCACGGCCATCTGCAGCAGCGGTAGCGCCGCAACCGCTCCGGAGCCCTCGCCGAGCCGCATCCCCAGGTCCAGTACAGGCTCCAACTGCAGGTGCTCCAGCACCATGCGGTGCGCGGGCTCCACCGACCGGTGCCCGGCGACCCACCACTCGCGCGCACCCGGCGCGAGCTCCTCGGCGAGCAACGCCGCCGCCCCGGCGGCCAGGCCGTCGAGGATCACCGGGGTACGCCGGACAGCGGCCTGGGCCAGGAACCCGGCCATCGCAGCGAAATCAGCACCGCCTGCGGTCCGCAACAGCTCGACGGGGTCGGCGACGACCGGGCGAGCCCGGCGTAGTGCGTCGCGGATAGCCACGGTCTTGCGCATCCAGCCGGCGTCGTCGACTCCGGTGCCGCGGCCCACCACGGCCACCGGCTCCGCCCCGGTCAGTGCCGCCACGAGTACCGCCGCCGGGGTGGTATTGCCGATTCCCATGTCGCCCGCGATGAGCAGGTCGGCGCCGCGGTCGACCTCCTCATCGGCGATCGCGGCCCCGGCGGCCAGCGACTGGGCCACTTCCTGGCCGGTCAGCGCGTCCTCCCGGTCGATCGCTCCGCTGCTGCGGCGGACCTTGTGCTGGCCGAGCGGCGACGACGGCTCGGGCGCGGTGGCCCGCTCGGAGTCCGCGTCCCAGTCCACCGACATGTCCACCACCCGTACCCGCGCCCCGGCCGTTGCGGCGAGCACATTCACCGCCGCCCCACCGGCCAGGAGGTTGCCCACCATCTGCTGGGTGACCTCGCTCGGATAGGCGGAGACCCCCAGCGCGGCGACGCCGTGATCCCCGGCGAACACCACTACCTGCGGCCGGGCGAACGGACGCGGCGGGCAGCTGCCCTGACAGGCCGCTACCCAGACACCCAGCTCCTCCAGCCGGCCCAGCGAGCCGGCCGGCTTGGTGAGTTGCTCGTGGCGAGCCACCGCCTCCCGATGGGCCTGCTGATCGGGCGGTATGACTGGGGGGAACTCCACGTGGCGCTCCTGATGCACTCGGTGTACTGCGGGTCTAGCGCAACCGTACGGGCATTCCCGCCACCAGCAGCAGCACCTGTTCGCAGACCGCGGCCAGTGCGGCGTTGAGCGTGCCCAGCTCGTCGCGAAACAGCCGCCCGGCGGGGGTTGCGGGCACCACCCCCAGCCCGACCTCTGCGCTGACCAGTACCAATCGGACCGGGCAGGCCGCTACTGCCGCCACCAGTCCAGTGCAGCGCGCCCGGCAGGCGGTGACCGCGGTGCGGCCGCCGTCCCAGGCACCCACGTCGTCCAGCTCACCGGTCAGCCAGGTGGCCAGGTCGTCGACCAGTACCGGGACCGGGCCCGCCTGGTGCAGCCAGGCGGGCAGATCGCCCGGTTCGACGGTCCGCCAGCCCGGGGGCCGTCGAGCGATGTGCGCCGCGATCCGTCCCTCCCACTCGGGGTCGTCGGGCTGTCGCCGGGCGGTCGCCAGATAGTCCACCCGCGCGTCGGTCAGCAGGCCCTCCGCGTACGCGGACTTGCCCGAGCGCGCGCCGCCGAGCACCAACGTCCGCACGCCGACCTCCTCGCAGCTGTCGATGAGCAGCTGACGCTACCGTCGGGAGAGGATCTCGAGGACGGCGGCAGAGGGGAGTATCCGGTGGTTCTGCGGTGGCGCTACGAGGATCCGGAGGGAGCCGCGATGGCCGGTCCGGAGATCACTTTCGACGACCAGGCCGACGCCGAGGAGTGGCTTGGCCACGAGTGGCAGGGCCTGCTCGACGGGGGAGTGGAGGCGGTCACCCTGCTCGACGGTGCGGATGAGGTCTACGGCCCGATGAGCCTGCGGCCCTGAGCCCGCGACTCTGGGTCTGCGACTCTGGGTCTGCGGCCCTGGCCGGCCCCGGTCAGGAGATCGGCTCGCCGCGGCCGACGCGGGGTTTGGGCACCCGCAGCTTGCGCATCTGGGTTGCCCTGGCCAGCGCGTAGAAGCCCAGGCTCATCGTGGATACCGGCTCGTTCGGGAATCGCTGCCGAACCTGACGGCTGATGATCCGGCTCAACAGCAGGCCCTCGGCGATCATCATGAGGAGCATCGCCATGGACAGCAGCGACACGTACTGCTGCACGGCGGGCGAGGGCACCAGGATCACCAGCACCACCAGCAGCGCCAGCGGCATGAAGAGGCCAGCGACGTTACGCCGGGAATCCACCAGGTCCCGGACGTAGGCCTTCACCGGACCGCGGTCCCGGGGCAGCAGGTACTTTTCGTCCCCGGCCATCATCCGCTCGCGGCGTACGGCGGTGTTCTTCCGGCGTTCGGTCTTGGACCCGCGCATCCGGCGCAACGCCTCGCGCTGGGTCTTCGGTGGCGGCGGTACCGGGCCCCGCTTGCGGGCCTCGGCTTCCCGGCGGCTTGGTGTGGGCTTGCCCTTGCCGGGGGTTCGGGATCGCTGCGGTGGGTCGTCCGGGTCGGGTGCTACTCCGGCCGCCGGCTCCCGTTCGGAATCGGCGGTTCCGGTACCGGGCTTGCCGCGCAGGAACCTCACGGTGACCAGCCTAGGACAACCGCCCAGCGGCGTAGCGTCGCCGGGTGTGCGCGTCGTGATCGCCCCGGACTGTTTCGGCGGAACCCTGACCGCGGTGCAGGCGGCCGAGGCCGTCGGACGAGGGTGGCGCCGCGCCGCGCCCGGCGATGAGCTGACGCTGCGCCCGCTGGCCGACGGCGGCCCGGGCTTCGTGGACGTGCTGCACGCCGCGCTGGGCGGGACGGTGCACACCACGCGGGTCACCGGTCCGCTGAGCGTGCCGGTGACGGCGCGCTGGCTGGCCCACGAGGGCACCGGCTACGTGGAGAGCGCACAGGCCTGCGGCCTGCACCTGGTGCCCTGCGAGCGCGGCGACGCCCGGACCGCGACCAGCCGCGGAGTGGGGGAGCTGCTGGCCGAGGTACGCGACGCCGGCCTGCGCACGGCCGTGGTGGGCCTGGGGGGCTCGGCCTGCTCCGACGGAGGCGCGGGCGCGCTGGCCGCGCTCGGCGCGGTTGCGGTGGACGCACAGGGTCAGCCGTTGCCTGACGGCGGCGCCGCGCTGGCCCGGTGTGCGTGGCTGGACGGCCAGACCGAGCTGGATGGGCTTCGGCTGGTCGCTGCCGCGGACGTCACCAACCCGCTGCTGGGCAGGCATGGCGCGGCCGAGGCGTTCGGCCCGCAGAAGGGTGCCGGGCCGGAGCAGGTTCGAGAGTTGGAGGCGGGGTTGACCCGGTGGGCGGAGGTGCTGGAGGAGGCCGCCGGGCGGGCGGTCCGGGACTTGCCCGCGGCCGGAGCGGCGGGTGGCCTGGGTGCGGCCCTGCTGTGGCTGGGCGCGGAGCGGGTCTCCGGCGCGGCTCTAGTGGCCGCCCGCATCGGGCTGGACGAGGCGCTGGACACGGCTGAGCTGGTGGTCACCGGCGAGGGCAGCTTCGACTGGCAGTCGCTGCGGGGCAAGCTGGTCACCGAGCTCGCCGAAGGTGCCGCCCGGCGCGGGCTGGCTTGCGTCGTGCTGGCCGGACAGGTGTCGGTCGGCCGGCGGGAGGCGGCCGCGGCCGGGGTGGCTGCCGCGTACTCCGCCGCAGAGCTGGCCGGCTCGGTGGCGGCCGCACTGGCTGACCCTGCGGGTACGCTGGAGGCGACCGCCGAACATGCCGCCCAGCAGTGGGGCGGCCACTGAGAAGTGGGTCAGACACTGAGCCATCCAGTGTGTCACCATGAACATACGGGAATCACCCGTCGGCCGCGGGTGTTGTCCTGGAGCAGAACTAGGACGTCCGTGCCGAGCGCCGATCCCCAGGGAGAGTCATGACCGTCGAGAACATCGCCGACACCGACGTACCCACCCACGGTGTCGAGATGACTGAGGCCGCCGCCGTCAAGGCGAAGACGTTGCTCGACCAAGAAGGCCGGTCGGACATGCATCTGCGCATCGCGGTGCAACCGGGTGGCTGTGCCGGGCTGCGCTACCAGCTGTTCTTCGATGAGCGCATGCTCGACGGCGATGCGAAGCGGGACTTCGGCGGCCTTGCTGTCGTGGTGGACCGGATGAGCACGCCGTATCTGCAGGGTGCTGTGATCGATTTCGTGGACACCATTGAGAAGCAGGGCTTCACCATCGACAACCCCAACGCGGGCGGGTCCTGCGCCTGCGGGGACTCCTTCAACTGAGCTAGTCCGACATCCGAGGGCCGCGGATCCACCGCGGCCCTCGATTTTTGTGTGCCTTTACGGGCCCAACTGGATAATTTCTCGGCGCGCGCTCGGACGTCGGAGCCCGATCCAGACGGTGGCGGTGCAGCGGATGAAGTCTCGAGTCCAGGCGGCGCCCTTGCCGTAGTGGTGTCAGTGTGTGCCATATCGATCACTGAACGTGAGGTTTCTATGGTCGCCGAGGCTGCCGCCGTTGGGTCCGGGTCCCGCTGGGCCCGGATTCGCTACGCACTCACCGGGCGGGAGTGGGCCTCGATAGGGGGCATGGTCGGGTTCATCGTCGGGCTCAAATGTGGTCGGCTGGGGGGTGCTGGGCGCGGTCGTGGTGCCCGCACACTACAACCTGGGTACCGCGGGGGTGTTCGGGATCGGGCTGGGGGTCACGGCCTATACCTTCGGGATGCGCCACGCCTTCGACGCCGACCACATCGCCGCGATCGACAACACCACCCGTAAGCTGATGGCCTAGGGCAAACGCCCGCTCTCGGTCGGGTTCTGGTTCTCCCTGGGCCTCCACCATCGTGTTCGCGCTGTGCCTGCTGCTGTCGCTGGGTGTGCGTGCTCTGGTCGGTCAGGTGGAGAACGACTCCTCCACCCTGCACCAGGCCACCGGCGTGATCGGCACCTCGGTCTCCGGGGTGTTCCTCTACCTCATCGGCACCATCGAACTGGTGTCCATCCTGGCCGATCAGCTGGGCATCGACTCCGGCCCGCTGGCCTGGATCGCCGGCTTGAACCTCAACGACGTCGGGTTCGCCATCGTGGGGCTGTTCATCCTCACCTGGATCGTGGCCCTGGCGGTCTGGCTTCCGGATACCCTCCGTGTCGGGTGTGGTGAGGTCAGTGGGCGCGGGTGTGGCGTGGCCAGGCGGAGTCGCGTAGGAGGCGCAGGCCGTTGAGGCCGACGATGACGGTGGAGCCTTCGTGGCCGGCCACGCCCAGCGGTAGTGGGAGGGTGGCGATCAGGTCCCAGAGCACGAGCACGGTGATGAACGTCGCGGCGATGATCAGGTTGGTGAGCACGACCCGGCGTGCCCGGCGGGACAGGGCGATCACGGCGGGCAGCGTGCCCAGTTCGTCGCGGACTATCACGGCGTCGGCGGTGTCGAGGGTGAGGTCGCAGCCGGCGCGGCCCATCGCCATACCGGTGTGGGCGGTGGCCAGGGCGGGGGCGTCGTTGACTCCGTCCCCGACCACGAGCACGGTGGCCCCTGCGGCTGCCAGGTCTCGCACTGCGGTGACCTTGTGCTGGGGCAGCAGGCCGGCGCGGACATCGGTGATGCCGAGCGCGGCGGCGAGATGGGTCGCGGCGCGGTGGTTGTCGCCGGTGAGCAGCACCGGGGTGGTGCCGGTGAGTGCGGTCAGCTCGGTCACCGTCTGTCGCGCTGCTGGCCGGAGTTGGTCGGCCAGCCCGAGTATCCCGGCGGGGGCATCGTCGACGAACACGACGATCGCGGTGCGCCCGGCTGCTTCCAGTTCGGCGACGATCGCGCCCGCCTGGGCCTCGTCGGAACCCGCATATCCGGCCTGGAGGCTGGTGGGCAGCAGGTGTGCGGGGCTGCCCACCGCGATGCGCCGGCCCTCGACCAGCGCGCTGACCCCGAGACCGGGTGCGGAACTGAACTCCTCGACGTGCGGCAAGTCCAGGTCCTCGTTGCGGGCGGCGCTCACCACGGCGCGGCCGAGAGGGTGTTCGCTGGGGTACTCGGCGGCGGCGGCCCACCGCAGCATCTCCCGCTCGTCTGGCCCCGCCGAGGCCAGCACGCGGATCTCGGCGACCTGCGGGGTGCCCTCGGTCAGGGTGCCGGTCTTGTCGAAGGCGACCGCGGTGATGTTCCCGAGCTGTTCCATCACCACAGCGGACTTGACCAGCACACCGTGGCGGCCGGCGGTGGCGATCGCCGAGAGTAGCGGGGGCATGGTGGCCAGTACCACCGCACACGGGGAAGCGACGATCATGAACGTCATCGCCCGCAGCAGGGTGGACCGCAGGTCGGCGCCGAAGGCCAGCGGGACGATGAACAACGCCAGCGTGGCGACGACGACGCCGAAGGAGTAGCGCTGCTCGACCTTCTCGATGAACAACTGGGTCTTCGCCTTGGTGGCCGAGGCTTCCTCGACCAGCGCCACGATCCGGGCCACCACGGTGTCCGAGGCACCACGGCCCACCCGGACCCGCAGCACACCGGTGCCGTTGAGGGTGCCGGCGAACACTTCGTCCCCGATCGCCTTGGCGACCGGTAGAGGCTCACCGGTGATGGACGCCTGGTCGACGTCGCTGCCCCCGTCGAGGACTTCACCGTCGGCGCCGATGCGCTCTCCGGGACGCACCACGATCACCTCACCGACGGCCAGGCCGGCGGTGTCGACACATTCCTCGCGTCCCTCGGCGAGCAGCCGGGTGGCCTGCTCGGGGGCCAGGTCCAGCAGGCCCGTGACCGAGTCGGCGGTGCGCTGGGTGGCCAGGGCTTCCAAGGCTCCGGAGGTGGCGAAGATGACGATCAGCAGACCGCCGTCGAGAACCTGCCCGATCGCCGCGGCCCCGATCGCAGCGACGATCATCAGCAGGTCGACGTCCAGGGACCTCTCCCGCAGCGCCCGCCCGCCCGCCCGGGCCGGCTCCCACCCGCCGGTGGCGTAGCAGGCCAGATACAGCACCCACCACACCCAGGCCGGGCCGCCGGTGAGCTGGGTGGCGATCCCGGCCAGGAACAACCCGGTAGCGATCGCGGCCCAGCGGACCTCGGGCAGTGCGAACGCAGGGGTGCGGCGACCTCGCCCCGCCGGGCGTGGCTCCGCCGCCCCGGCGGGGCGGGTCCCGGTCAGGGTGGACGACACCAGGTCCTCCCAGGATCAGCGCGAGCGGACAGGGAATATCACCACTATACCGGATCACATGACGATGTCTTCATTTATTCCTACTGGTAGGATACCGACGTGGGTCACGGGGTCGAGGGCAGACAGACCCCAATCGCGTCGCTGGACGCCGAGAGCGCCGCGACCGTGGCCGCCACCCTGCAGGCACTGGCCACCCCGAGCAGGCTGCTGATGCTCACCCGGCTGCGGCAGAGTCCCTGCTCAGTCGGAGAACTCGCCGACGCGGTAGGAATGGAACAGTCCGCGGTCTCTCACCAACTCCGGCTGCTGCGCGCGCTCAGCCTGGTCACCGGCAAGCGGACCGGCCGCAGCATCGTCTACAGCCTCTACGACAACCACGTCGCCCAACTGCTCGACGAAGCCGTCTATCACATCGAGCATCTGCGCCTGGGTATGCGCGACACACCCCCGGCCACCGCCTGATCCTCCCGACGCCCCGTGATTCCAGGGGAGCCGGCACAGCGGATCGCTATCCACAACATGATCCACAGCACGCGGTGGGGCTGTGGATCACTGGACGGCGGTGCTGGTGACTCCCCGCCGCCGCGAACCGGTGGGTGCTGGCCGCGCTGCAGCGACACAGCAACGCGGCCGGCGGTGATGCGATCATCTCTCACCCGCGGCACGGTTCTTCCAATGACGGGCGCGCACAACAAGGCGCTCTTCGTGCTGCAGGTTCAGACTCGAGTGGTCTCAGACCTGGACGGGATAGTGCGGCTCGGGCACCTTCGGAACGATCCGCTGCTCGACGAAGATGCCGTGCCAGAGCATGAACACCAGCACCGCCCAGATTCGTCTGCTGTGGTCCCGGTGGCCCGCGCGGTGCTCGTCGAGCATCCGGTGCACCACTGCCAGGTTCAGGAGCTCCGCCGTGGCCGACTCGTCGACGATGCTTCGGGCCCAGTCGTGCAGGTCGTCGCGCAGCCAGTGCCGGATCGGCACCGGGAAACCCAGCTTGCGGCGGTTCAGCACGTGCGCGGGCACGATGTCACGCAGTCCCCGGCGCAGGGCGTGCTTGGTGGTCTCGCGAGTGATCTTCTCCTCGAGCGGGATGGTGGCGGCCACCCGGAACACCTCGGAGTCCAGGAACGGCACCCGGAGCTCCAGTGAGTTCGCCATGGTCACCTTGTCCGCCTTGACCAGGATGTCGCCGCGCAGCCAGGTGAACAGGTCCACGTGCTGCATGCGGGTCACCGGATCCCAGCCGGCCGAGGCGGCGTAGGGCCCCGCGGTGAGGTCGGCATGCGAGACGGTGGGGTCGTATCCGCGCAGCACCGCACGCAGTTGGTCGTCAGGGAAGATGCGTGCGTTGCCGTAGTACCGTTGCTCCAGCGCCAGAGATCCCCGGCGCAACAGGTCTTTGCCGCGTACCCCGTCGGGAATGCGCGCCGAGATCCGTCCCAACGTACGGCGCACCCCGCCGGGCACCTTCTCGAACGGGGCCAACGACAGCGGTTCCCGGTAGATCGTGTAACCGCCGAAGAGCTCATCGGCGCCCTCCCCGGACAGCACCACCTTGACGTGCTCCCTGGCCTCCCTGGCGATGAACCACAGCGGCACCAGGGCGGGGTCGGCCACCGGGTCATCGAGGTACCAGACGATCAGTGGCAGCGCCTCGGCCAGTTCGGTGGCCGAGACGGTGCGGATCACGTGGCGGACGCCGATCGCGGCGGCCGACTCCGCGGCGACGTCCACCTCGGAGTAGCCCGCCCGCTCGAAGCCGGTGGTGAAGGTGATCAGATCCGGGTTGTGCTCCTTGGCCAGCGCGGCGATGGCGGTGGAGTCGATCCCGCCGGACAAGAAGGCCCCGACGGTGACGTCAGCCCGCATGTGTTTGGCCACCGAGTCCCGCATGACCGTGGTGATGTCGTCGTGCAGCGCCCGCGACTCGGCGTCGGAGCGGATCGCGACGGGCCGGAAGTCGGGGTGGA
The DNA here is from genome assembly GCA_050699955.1 of Pseudonocardiaceae bacterium. Lineage (GTDB taxonomy): Bacteria > Actinomycetota > Actinomycetes > Mycobacteriales > Pseudonocardiaceae. The sequence goes on from JBOHGD010000033.1 coordinate 14,373, forward strand.
AGTAGCGCTCGGTGTGCAACTCCCCACCGGGGGAGACGGTGAACGAGGTACCGGACTCGATTCGGGTGATCCCGGTGTGCAGGGAGGCTGGCTCGGGTACGTACTGCAAGGTGAGGTAATGCTGCAACGCGCGGTGGTCCACCTTCGCCGCGGGCATTCTCAATGACGGGGCCAGCTTCAGCAGGCTCTTCTTCTCGCTGGAGAATGCGACCCCGCCCGGCCCGGCGCAGGTGAACAGCGGCTTGATGCCGAACGGGTCACGGGCGCCGAAGGCGACGCGACGCTGGGTGTCCCAGATGACGAACGCGAACATTCCGCGCAGCCGCTGCACCGCGGCCGGCCCGAAGTGGTGGTAGGCCGCGAGGACGACCTCGGTGTCACCCTCGGTGACAAAACTCACGCCGTAGGGCTCGTGCCGTAGTTCCTCGCGGAGCTCGACGTAGTTGTAGACCTCACCGTTGAACAGGATCACGTAGCGCTCCGGTGCCTCCGGCGGACCCCACCGCAGAGGCTGATGAGAGCACTCGAGATCGATGATGGACAGCCGGTTGAAGCCGAGTACCACGTCGGCATCGTTCCAGGTCCCGGACTCGTCAGGGCCACGATGTCGTTGGCAGCGCAGCGCTACCGCCACGTCGGCCACCCGCCCGGCCGCATCCTGCTGCGCCGTCACCAGTCCCAGCAACCCGCACACACGCTTGCCCTCTCTGCAGTGGTGCCGCCCCCGTACCAGAGACAGTCATGGCGGCTCAGTATGCCGAGCCGTGGGAAGCACCTGGCCGCCCCGGGGGAGCTGCGGCCTCAGTGCTGGTCTAGGCTCTACCGAGTCGTAACACTGAGCTGACGTACTTCAGGGCCGACCAGGGCATCGGGCAACAAGGAGGAACGAGGCGTGGTCGATGTAGTCCGCCCCCGTGTGGTTCGGTTGCTGAAGGTAATCGGCCTGGCCGGTGTGGTCGCCTTCGCGTCTACTGGATGCTCGGTGTACGACGCTCTCTCGTTCGGCTGGCCGCAGGGGATCACCCCACAGGCCGAGCGGACCCGCGATCTGTGGATCTGGGCGACGCTGGCCGCGTTGGTGATCGGAGCCATCGTCTTCGGCCTGATCATGTGGACGATCGCGTTCCACCGCAAACGGTCCGACGACATGCCCAGGCAGACTCAGTACAACCTGCCGTTGGAGATCGTATACACGGTCATTCCGTTCGTCATCGTGGCGGTGTTGTTCTACTTCACAGCCACGACGCAGGACTACGTCAATGCCAAGGCCCCGAATCCTGACGTCCGGGTCAAGGTGGTGGCCTTCCAGTGGAACTGGGAGTTCCAATACCTGCAGGACAAGCCAGGAGCCGATGGCAAGCACGCGGTAATGAGGACGCAGGCCGGTACGCCGATATCCACAGTCGGTTCGTCCACGACGATCCCGATCCTGGTATTGCCCACCAAGCGTCTGGTGCAGTACGAGATCGAGTCCGCCGACGTGATCCACTCGTTCTTCGTCCCGGAGTTCCTCTTCAAGCGGGATGTCTTCCCGCGGCCGGAGAAGAACAACACCGACAACGTGTTCCAGAACACGATCGAGCGTACGGGCGCCTTCGTCGGCCGCTGCGCTGAGCTGTGCGGCACCTACCACTCGATGATGAACTTCGAGGTGCGGGCGCTGCCAGGTGACCTGTTCGATCGTTATCTGCAGTTTCGGGCCAGTACCAACCCGCGGACCGGTCAGCCCTACACCACGGGTGAGGCGCTGGCCCAGCTGAACTGCGGCAAGCTGTGCGCCCCCCAGGCGACCACCACGTTCCCGTTCGACACCAAACGCACGGGTGGCCAGCCTTCCGGGCGGTAGATGACCTTCCCGGGTACCGATCCATCGGGTCCCTTCCGTAGGTTCGAGAGTGAGGCAGCACGATGAGGGTCGAAGCGCGGATCTTCGAGGTCATCACCGGATTCTTCTTCCTGTCCGCAGTGGTCTACGGCCTGTGGTCGGGTGGTGAGTCAGTCGGGTCCGTCGCGCTGACCCTGACGGGCGGGTTGACCCTCATCATCGGCACCTACTTCCGGTTCGTCTCCCGGCGGGTCCGGATGCGCCCGGAGGACAACACCGAGGCCGAGATCTCCGACGGTGCTGGTGAGCTGGGCTTCTTCTCGCCCGGTAGCTACTGGCCTTTCGGGATCGCATTGTCGGCAAGCGTTGTCGCGATCGCGGTAGCTTTCGTCGAGTGGTGGCTGGTCGCCGTCGGCCTCGCCCTGATCCTCATCACCGTTGCCGGGATGATCTTCGAGTACCACACCGGACCCAAGGCCGGGTGAGCCTGACCGGTGAGCGGTGGCGCGTCCAGTGTCTTAGCTGACCTCAGAATGGTGCGGTGACAGCCGCTGGTCACCTCTCCGCTGATCGAGGTCGGGGAGTTCTCCTACTACGACGACCCGGACGATCCGACCGCCTTCGAGACCCGCAACGTGCTGTATCACTATGGGCCGGAAAAGCTGGTCATCGGGAAGTTCTGCGCACTGGGCGAGGGCGTGCGGTTCATCATGAACGGCGCCAATCACCGCATGGATGGCCCTTCGACCTTCCCTTTCCCGATTATGAGTGGTTTCTGGGCCGAGCACTTCGATCTCATCACCGGCCTGCCCGGACGGGGTGACACCGTGGTGGGCAACGACGTCTGGTTCGGATACCGCGCCATGGTGATGCCCGGCATCCGTATCGGCAACGGGGCGATCATCGCTTCCGGTTCCGTAGTCGTCGACGACGTCCCCGACTACGGCATCGTCGGCGGCAACCCGGCCAGGCTCATCCGCCGCCGCTACAGCGATGAGGACATCACCCGCCTTCTGGCCCTGGCCTGGTGGAACTGGCCACTTCAGCACATTACCGCGCACATCCGCACGATCATGTCCGGTAGCGTCGATGATCTTGATGCCGCGGCACCCGCGCAGCGGTAGCGGCAGGTCAATGCCTGCCACCCGGGAGCGGCGGGACTCGCGGAATGTCGCACAGACGAGCGAAAGGGCCCGAGTCTGGGTGGGCTCGGGCCCTTTCCGCTATCGCGCTAGTCGGCGTGAATCGGGCTAGTCACTGGGCTGCTGCGGTCGGCCGGCCAGCTTCCTCTTCTCGGATTCGGAGTCGGCTGCCGCCTCGGTGCTGCCGTTGTCGGTGTGCCGATCGGCAGCGGCGGCCTCTTGGCGAGCCTTCTCTAGTGCCCTGGTCTGCTCCAGGGGGTCGGGCCGCAGCAGCGATCCTGGCACCGGCGCACCGGCCGAACCCAGTTGGTTCATCCGCTTCGGCACCGAAGCACCCTGGTACTCCAGCGGGATGGCGTGACCGTGCTCATCCACACCACCGAGCGGCTGATGCACCTCGATGAACTCACCGTGCGGAAGACGCTTGATGATCCCGGTCTCGATGCCGTGTTCGAGAACCGCCCGGTCGGCCCGCTGCAGACCCAGACAGACCCGGTAGGTCACGTAGTAGGCCAGCGGCGGAACGAGCAGCAGACCGATGCGACCCGCCCAGGTCGTCGCGTTCAGCGAGATATCGAACACGTAGGCGATGACGTCATTGCCGCCGGAGAGCAACAAGATGGTCATGAAGCTGATCGCCATCATGCCCAGTCCGGCGCGCACCGGCACGTCCCGGGGACGCTGCAGTAGGTTGTGGTAGGCGTTGTCCTTGGTGAGCTTGCGCTCGATAGCCGGGTACATCAGCGCGAGACTGAACATGGCGATGGGCAGCACCATGGTCGGCCAGAACGACGCGGGGATCATGTAGTTCCCCAGGTAGATCTCCCACGCCGGCCACAACCGGGTCGAGCCGTCGAGCCAGCCCACGTACCAGTCGGGCTGGGAGGCCGCCGACACCTGCGCGGGGTTGTACGGACCGAAGTTCCACACCGGGTTGATCTGGAACAGACCGGCGATGATGCAGATGACACCGATGTTCACCATCGCGAAGCCGCTGGCCTTGGTCGCGAAGATCGGCAGGATCCGCACGCCGACCACATTGCGTTCAGTGCGGCCGGGCCCGGGGAACTGGGTGTGTTTCTGATACCAGACCAGCCCCAGGTGAACCGCGATGAGTGCGAACAGCAGGCCCGGGATGAGGAAGACGTGCACGATGTAGAACCGCGGGATGATCTCACTGCCGGGGAACTCGCCACCGAAGATCGCCCACTGCGCCCACGTGCCGATCACCGGCGGGGACATGGTGATCGCCGAGATGATGCGCAGCCCGGTTCCGGACAGCAGGTCGTCCGGCAGGGAGTAGCCGGTGAGGCCTTCCAGGCCGGCGAGGAAGGCGATGGCGATGCCGATCGTCCAGTTCATCTCCCGCGGCTTGCGGAAGGCACCGGTGAAGAAGGTCCGGAACATGTGGACGACGATGGCCGCGACGAACAGCAGGGCTGCCCAGTGGTGCACTTGCCGGATGAACAACCCCCCTCTGACCTCGAAGGAGAGTTGCAGCGTCGACTCGTACGCCCGGGACATCTCGATCCCGCGCAGGTTCTGGAACGGGCCGTTGTAGGTGACATCCGTCATCGAGGGGTCGAAGAACAGCGCCAGGTACGTGCCGGACAACAGCAGCACGATGAAGCTGTTCAGCGCGATCTCGCCGAGCATGAACGACCAGTGCGTGGGGAAGACCTTGTTGATCTGCCGCCGTACGCCTGCAGCCAGGTGGTACCGCTCGTCTAGCTCGTCCGCGGCGCTGGCCGCTCGGTTTGCCTTGGTCGACGTCGTCATCGCACTCATGACCTCCGCTCCCAGAAAGCCGGGCCTACGGGTTCGATGAAGTCACCCTTGGCGTAGAAGTATCCCCCATCGTCGACGTCGATGTGCAACTGCGGCAAGGCCCTGGTGGCCGGGCCGAAGATCGGCTTGGCGTACTCCAGCATGTTGAACTGCGACTGGTGACACGGGCACAGCAGCCGGGCCGTCTGCGCCTCGTACAGCGACGCGGGGCAACCGAGGTGGGTGCAGATCTTCGAGTACGCGTAGAAGTCGCCGTAGTTGAAGTCCACCTGACCCTTGCGCTTGATCACCTGTACCGCCTGCTCCGGCCGCAGCCGGATGAGCATCACGGGGCTGTCGGACGCGCGCAGCGCCGTGTGCGCCTGCTCTGCGGTCCAGGAGCGCTTGTACGGGAAGACCGTCGCGATGCTCCCGGCGGCGAGGTCCTCGGGGCGGGCCAGGGTGATCTGCTCGTCGTCATAGCGCAGGAACACCGGCTCACCGTTGTCCGAGCGCCAGTCCGTGGTCCACAGCGCGGCGTGCGCCCCGCCCTTCCAAGGGTTGCGGACCAGCCCACCCAGGGCGAAGATCCCGACCCCGACCCCGAACACACCGGCGCCCAGCCCGGCCGCTCGCTTGATCAGGGACCGTCGTGCGATGCCGCTGCGGGCCGCGGTGTCGGCCAGGATCGCGGCCGTGGTCACCCGGTCGATCTCGGAGGACGAGCCCATGTGGCGCTTCTGCACCGCGGTCTCGTGCGGTAGCAACTGCTTGGCGTAGGTGATGGTGCCTGCACCGACGGCGAACACGGTGACCCCGAACAGTGTCCCGAAGATCGGGGTGTAGGCCAGGTAGATCAGGTGCGCGCTGGTACCGGGTGGGGTGTACTCCCAAGGCCAGAAAAGGTAGGCCACGATGGAGCCGAGGCCGGCGAGCGCGGCGAGGATGAACCAGCGTGCGACCTTGCGCTCGGTCCGCTTCTCCGCGCGGGTGCCGGGCACCGGGAAGGGGTCCTCCCGGTGCACGATGGTCACTCCGTCGAGCGCTAATCCCAGCCGGACGAGCTCCTCTTGGCTCAACGTGGACAGGTCCGCGTCGTCCGGAAGCCCACCGGGGGGCCCTTCGTGTGCGCTCATGCCTTTGCTCCGACCCACAGTGTGATGGCGACCAGCGCTGAGATGCCGACGATCCAGGCGATCGCACCTTCGGAGATCGGGCCGTAGCCACCGATTGCGTACCCGCCCGGGTCGTTGTGTTGGCCCGTCACCGACTTGATGTAGGCGATGATGTCCTGCTTCTCCTGCGGAGTCAGCTGCCGGTCGGAGAACTTCGGCATACTCTGCGGTCCGGTGAGCATCGCGGCGTAGACCTGCTGGTCATTCACATTCCTGATGGCGGGCGCGAACTTGCCGGACGACAGCGCGATGCCGTGCCCGGTGAACTGGTGGCAGGACGCGCAGTTGAGCCGGAACATGTCTCCTCCCCGGGCCGGGTCCCCTCCGCTGAGGTCGCCCTTCGGCACCGTGGGGCCACCACCGTTGGCCTGCACGAAGGCGCCCAGCGCGTCGACCTGCTCTGGGTTGAACTTGACCGGCTTCTCGGCGATCTGCGCTTCCTGCCGCGTCGCGGGCATCCGCCCCGTGGAGACCTGGAAGTAGACCGCTGCTTGGCCGACCCCGATCAGGCTCGGACCGCGATCCGGGACCCCCTGCAGGTTGGCGCCGTGGCAGGTGATGCACGCGTTGTTGTAGAGCTGCTCACCCTGATGCACCAGCGCCGAGTCCTCCTGCGCCTGCGCGGTCTGCGGTTGCGGGGCGAGCGCTGTATAGAGCCCACCCGCGGACAACAGGGCGATGGACAGCGCGAGCGTCCCGGACACCCGGCGGCGCAGCCGGTTACCCGCCCCCCGGGCTCGGTTCGCTTCGTTGGGGCTCGATCGGCCTGCGGGCTTCGTGGTGGTCATCGGTTTCGGCTACCCCTGCTGTCTCTCGATTCGAATTCGCTGCACGGCCGTCGGCGGGCTTCCGGGCAGCTATTGTCCATACTGCTAGGGCAAGAAGTAGATGGTGGCGAAAAGACCGATCCAGACCACGTCGACGAAGTGCCAGTAGTAGGACACGACGATCGCGGAGGTGGCCTGTGCCGGGGTGAACTTGCTCAACTTGGTTCGTGTGATGAGGAAGATGAATGCGATCAGACCGCCGGTCACGTGCAAAGCGTGGAATCCGGTGAGGAGGTAGAACACGGTGCCATAGGCTCCGGAGGGGATTGTGATCCCCTCATGGATCATAGTTCGGTACTCGTTCGCGGCCCCCAGGACGAAGAACAGGCCCATCACGAACGTGATCGAGTACCAGAGCCGTAGCCCGAACACGTCGCCCTGCTCTGCCTTGAACACGCCCCACTGGCAGGTGAACGACGAGGCCACCAAGATGATCGTGATCACTAGTGCGTAGGGCACGTCGAGGTGGATCGGCTCGCCGGTGGAGGCGAGGACCGGTGGCCACGGGCCGTCGCTCTGCGCCTTCACCGTGAAGAACATGGCGAACAGGCCGGCGAAGAACATCAGTTCGCTGGAGAGCCACACGATTGTGCCGACGCTGACCATGTTGGGTCGGTTCAGCGAGTGCACCCGTTGGCTGATGGAGGGCGCTGCCAGGCTGGACGAGGAGGTCACGCCAAGCATTATGACTAAAGGTGTCTGCCCGGGCCTGGTCGGGGGCGGTTGGCGGCGTGGTGGCGATACCATCGTTGCCACCGCCTGCGGCGCCACGTGCCTGCGCGGCGGAGCCGACCCGGCCACCGCGTCCCCCTCCGGACGCCGACACGGAGGATCTGCGACCAACCGATGAACGCTGCGAGCGCCACCAGCACTGTCCTGGTCTTCAGCCACCGACCGGAGGTGCGCGAGGCCATCATCAACGCTGTCGGGCGGCGCCCTGCGCCGGATCTGGGCCGGCTGAGCTATCTCGAGGTCGGGACGATCGCCGAGGTGCTGGCGGCGGTCGATGCGGGCGGGGTGGACCTCGCGATCCTGGACGGCGAGGCACAGCCCACCGGCGGGATGGGCCTGTCCCGCCAGCTCAAGAACGAGATCCAGCAGTGCCCGCCGATCATCGTGTCGGTGCAGCGCAAGGATGATCGCTGGCTGGCGGTCTGGTCTCAGGCCGATGCGGTGATCGTGCACCCGCTGGACCCGCTGGCCGCCGCTGAGACCGTGGCCGAGGTGCTGCGCTCGCACCGGCTGCCGGTGCTGAACGGCTGAGGTCGCGCGGCATGGCGAAGACGCCCGGCACCCGCAGCTGGCCTGCCCTGCTCACCCACCTGATCGCCGGGGCGAATCTGGACTCCGGCGACACGGCATGGGCGATGAACCAGGTGATGTCCGGCGAGGCCACGTCGGCCCAGGTCGCCGCGTTCGTGGTCGCGTTGCGGGCGAAGGGGGAGACTCCGGCGGAGATCACCGGGCTGGCTCGCGGCATGTTGTCGCACGCCCGCCGGGTGCAGGTGCCCGGGCGAGCGGTCGATGTGGTCGGCACCGGGGGTGACCGGGCGCACACCGTCAACATCTCCACGATGGCCGCGCTGGTGACTGCCGCCGCAGGCGCGCCGGTGGTCAAGCACGGCAATCGTGCGGCGTCGTCGCAGTGCGGTGCGACAGACGTGCTGGAGGCGCTCGGGGTGGCTGTCGACCTCGGCCCGCAGGAGGTGACCCGATGCGTGGCGGAGGTGGGAATCGGGTTCTGCTTCGCGCCGCTGTTCCACCCCGCGCTGCGGCACTCGGCCGGACTCCGGCGCGAGATCGGGGTGCCCACCGCGTTCAACTTCCTCGGGCCGCTGACCAACCCGGCGCAGCCGGACGCCGCTCTGGTGGGTTGCGCGGACTTGCGGATGGCGCCGGTGATGGCTCAGGTGCTGGCTGACCGGGGTGTTACGGCACTGCTGGTCCGTGGTGACGATGGGCTCGACGAGATCACTACTACGACCACCACCTCGATCTGGATCATCGACGGTGGGGTGGTGCGGCATGACCGGCTGGACCCGGCGGAGCTGGGTGTGCCCGCCGGCCGCCCGGAAGACCTGCGTGGTGGGGATGCGGCGGCCAATGCTGAGGCGGTGCGTCGTCTGGTCGCCGGTGAGCCCGGTCCCGTGCGGGCGGCTGTACTGCTCAACGCGGCGGCCGCGCTGACCGCGTACCGCGGTCTTACCGGCGATCTGGTCGCCGACCTCGCCGCTGCGATGCAACGTGCCGCGGCGGCGATCGACTCCGGCGCGGCGGCCACGCTGCTGGAGCGCTGGGCCAAGCTGACCACGGAGCTGTCCGCGACTCCCCGCTGACCCGGACGTCAGCCGTCTTCGAGGCCGAGGGAGAACGTGGCTTCGGTGTCTTTGCGCGAGTAGGAACGGAAGGCGATGTGCGTGTCGGTGTGCAGGACTCCCTCGACCTTGGAGAGCTGCCCGGCGATGAGATCGGCGAGTTGCTCATGCTCGGTGACCCGGACGATCGCGACGAGGTCGACGTCGCCTGCGCAGGAGTAGACCTCGGACACACCCTCAAGATCGGCGATGGCCTGGGCGGTCTCCGGGATCCGGGCGGCAGCGGCGTGCACCAGCACGATTGCGGTGATCACGTCAGACCTCCTGGGCTCTCCGGCGCCGGGCGGAGTCGATCCTAGTGCCCGGTCATCGCCCGCCACGCTGGGCCGGAGCACCGACGGTTCCGGGCGGCTAGCCTGACCTGCGTGCCCGCGACGCATTCGCCGGCCGGGCCGAACCCGCCGGACCCCGCAGAGCCTCCTGACGGCGACCCCGCTGATACCACTGTGGACACTCTGGGGGACACTCCGGGGGCCCCTCTGGACTGGGACACCCTCCCGGACGCGGTCCGGTTGCGGTTGGTTGACCTCGCGGCGGGCGCGGTTGCCAGGATCGCTGGTTCGGATATGCCTGTCGCGGTCCGTCCGGTGGCCCGGTTCGCCCCAGCCAAACGGGCCCGTCTCGGCGGGACCGCGTTGCTCACCGGGCTGCGGGACTCACCCACGTTTCGTACCGCGGTCACCGAATGGGCGCGCACCTACCGGCCCGAGTCGCTCGACGTTGCCGCGGCTGACGACGCGTCCGCAGCGGCCGCCGCGGTGCTGCTGGGAGCGCCGGGTGCGGGAGAGCAGGTGGCCGAGGTGGCCCGGCGCACCTCCGATGCGCAGCTGCGCGCCGAGCGTGATGCCGCCCTGGCCAAGGTGGAGCGGCTGGCCGTGGAGAACCGCCGGCTGCGCTGTGAGCTGGAGGCCGCCTCCGCGGCGGCGCAGGATGCCGGCGCCGCAGGCGAGGCCGAAGCCCACCGGCTGCGTCACCGGCTCAGGGAGCAGGGCGTGCGGTTGCGCCAGGCGCTGGACCGGGCCGACCAGGCGGCGGCAGGCCGAGATGGCGAGCTCAGCGAGATCCGTCGGGCATTCGCGGCGGCGGAGGTGCAACGGGACCGCGAACGGGAGCGGGCCGAGCTGGCGAGCCGTCGCGCGGCGCGGGCGGTGGCCGAGGCGGAGGCCGCCCGGCAGTCCGTCCGCGAGGCGCGCGCCGCCGACGAGGTACGACTGACGCTACTGCTGGACACCGTGGCCGGCGCGGTGGCCGGGCTGCGTCGCGAGTTGGCACTGGGTGATCACCCGACGTCGAACGGACCCCGGCCCGCCGATCTGGTCAGTGGAGGGAGCCCGCCGAGCGGAGTCTCGGGCCGCGTGGTCGATCCCGCGGCGCTGGACCGGCTGCTCGCCCTACCCCTGGTGCACCTGGTGGTGGACGGCTACAACGTCACCAAGACCGGCTATCCCGACCTCACCCTGTCCGACCAACGGGATCGGCTCATCGGCCAGCTTGCCGCGCTGCATGCGCGCACCGGTGCGGAGCTCACCGTGGTGTTCGACGGTGCCGCCGTCGTCGCCGTGCCCATCACCACCTCCCGCGGCGTCCGAGTGCTGTTCTCCGATCCCGGCGTCCTCGCCGATGACGTCATTCGGGCTCTGGTGGCGGCTGAGCCAGTGGGCCGCCCGGTGGTGGTCGTCACCTCTGACCGGGCCGTCGCCGAGTCGGTGCGCCGTTGCGGGGCGCATCCGGTGCCCTCTGCGGTGTTCCTCACCCGGCTGACCCGCGGTTGACGTGAACCGGGCGATCCGGAACCGCCCTACCTGGACCGGGCACGGCGGTCGAGCCATCCGGAATCGTCGGTGTCGTGTCCTACCGTCCGCCGTGACGAGATCACCAGTGAGACGGGAGCCGACATGATCGTGGACTGCGACCGCTGCGAGGTACGCGGCGATGCCTGCGGCGAGTGCGTCATCACCGTGCTGCTCGGGGCACCGCCGGGGGGTCTCGAACTGGACGGCGCCGACCGCATGGCATTGGACACCCTGGCGGCGGCCGGCATGGTGCCCCGGCTGCAGCTGGTGGATTGTGATGAAGGTCACGGGACGCGGAGGGACGGGTTCGATGTCGAGACCACGGGACGTCACCGCGCTGAACGGTCTGCAGTTGGCGTCGAGCGGTCGGAACGCCACGTCGGTTGATCGGACGGGCTGAACACCCCCCGCAGTGGTGGCAACGCCGACCGTGTCCGGCCGTCACTTCGCCATTTCCGGCCTCGCTGGAGCTGGACAGTGCTGGTGACTTTTCGTAGCCTTCCCGAGACTTTGTGGCAGGTGCTTCCCAGACCGGGAGGCAACGCAGGTCACTGCCGAATCGGCTGAGTCGGGAGCCGAACCGGGGACCCAATTATTTGGGGTGAATCCGGGTGGGCGTTTACGTCCACCCGGTAGGGCTCGCATCCACTTCCAGCCCGAACCCGACAGCTAACCCGGTAGGCGGTCTTAAGGAAGAGGAGCAGACGCGACGTGTCGTCGCATCGTCTGAAGCGCACCGTCCGCGGTGCATTAGCCGCTACCGCCGTCGCCGCGCTCGTCACGATGGTTCCCCATCCTGCGATCGCCGATCCTGCACTTCCCAACGATGCCCCGACGGCCGTCAAGCAGCTCGCCGAGCTGAACCGGCAGGCTGAGGCGCTCACCGAGAAGTGGCATTTCGCCCGCGATCAACTGGACGCCCGCCGTGGCGAGCTGGATCGGGCCAAGACAGATGAGGCCGCCGCCGCCGCCGCGGAGCAGCAGGCCAGAGTGGTCCAGGACCAGTACCGTGGCCAGGTCGACCGGCTGACCGATGCCTCGTTCCAGGGCGCGCGCCTCAACCGGCTTTCCGCCTTGTTGGTGAGCAGCTCGCCGCAGGACTTCTTAGACCAGATGTCGGCGCTGGATGTGCTCGCGACCGACAACAAGGAGGCGATGGACCGCTTGACCGGTGCCGTCGACCAGGCCGGGCAGGCAGAGCGGGCTGCTCACGACGCGGCTGCCCGGGCCAACCAAGCCGCGCAGGACGCAGCGCATCTCGAGAGTGATCTCACCCGCTCTCGAGGAGACATGGACCGCCAGATCCAGTTGGTCCAGCAGCGCCTCGACAAGCTCACCCGAGCGGAGCGGGCCTCCTACACCTCGGTCGGGGACATCAACTTCCCGATCAACGTGGGCAACAGTGGTATCGCGGCGGAGGCGCTGCGGGCCGCGCTGACCAAGCAGGGCTCGCCCTACGTCTATGGCGCCGACGGTCCGAGCACCTTCGACTGTTCCGGCCTGGTGAAGTGGGCCTACGCGCAGGTCGGCATGTCGGGTCTGCCGCACTCGGCCGAGGAGCAGGCGCAGATGGGCAGCGGCGTCAGCCGAGGGGAGCTGCAGCCGGGTGATCTCATCGCGCTGTACTCGCCGATCAGCCACATCGGTATCTACGTGGGGGCTGGGCGCTACCTGAACGCACCGCAGACCGGCGATGTGGTGAAGGTCTCCTCGGTGCCGTGGGGCGATGTCAGCGCGATGCGTCGGATCGGCGATTGACCGCACCCGGGTGGGTTCCGGCTACCCTCACGCCGTGTCGCGGACCCTGTTGGTGAGCAATGACTTCCCGCCCCGCGCCGGTGGCATCCAAGCCTATCTGCACGAGTTGGTTCGCGCGCTGCCCCCTGGCGAGCTCGCGGTCTACGCGCCGGACTGGCCTGGGGCGGCGGCGTTCGACGCCGGGTTGCCGTTCCCGGTCATCCGGCACCCCGGATCTCTCATGCTGCCGGCCCCATCGGTAGTGCGACGAGCCGCCGGGATGCTGCGGGAGCTGGGTTGCGAGACCGTATGGTTCGGCGCCGCCGCACCGCTGGCTCTGCTGGGACCGGCGTTGCGACACGCGGGTGCCCGACGGGTGGTAGCCAGCAGTCACGGGCACGAGGTGGGCTGGTCGATGCTGCCGCCCGGCCGGCTGGCGCTGCGCCGGATCGGGATGGACGCCGATGTGGTGACGGTGGTGAGCCGGTATACCCGCCGCCGGGTCAGCTCGGCGTTCGGTCCCAGCGCCGCCCTCGAACTGCTCACCCCAGGGGTGGACGGCGCCACTTTCCACCCGGATCCCGCTGCCCGGGCGGAGATCCGGCGACGCTATCGGCTGGGGGAGGCGCCGGTCGTGCTGTGTGTGTCCCGGCTGGTGGCCCGCAAGGGGCAGGACGTCCTGATCCGGGCCTTGCCCGCGATCCGCAGGCAGGTACCGGGAGCGCTGCTGCTTCTCGTCGGAGGCGGGCCGCGGCTCACCGCACTGCGCCGGCTGGCGCGCTCGTGTGGCGTCGCCGATGCCGTGGTGTGCGCGGGCTCGGTGCCATGGTCACAGCTGCCTGCGCACTACGCCGCCGGTGACGTCTTCGCGATGCCCTGTCGAACCCGAGGCAAGGGGCTGGACGTGGAGGGGCTGGGCCTGGTGTTCCTCGAGGCCGCCGCGACCGGCCTGCCCGTCGTCGCAGGGAGCTCCGGCGGGGCGCGAGAGACCGTGTGTCCGGGCGAGACCGGTGAACTGGTGAACGGCCGGGACGTGGCTGCGGTGGCGCGGACGGTCGCAGACCTGCTCGCCGATCCCGATCGGGCCGCGGCGATGGGTCGACACGGGCGCCGCTGGATGCAGCGGGACTGGAACTGGTCGGGCCGGGCGCAGCAACTCGCCCAGCTGCTGCGCGGCCCGTGAGCGGCGATCCGGGCTATCGACGCCCACGCCGCGACGGGACGGGTTTAGCGTGCGGAGCATGGACGCATCCGAGCCTGAGCAACCCGCCGAACCCGAGCCGTTGCGGACGCTGTGCCCGCACTGCTCGGGGATGGGTGTGGTCAGCCAGCCGCGGCTAGCCCTCTACGCGGGGTCAGGTGTCACCATCGGCGTACCGGAGACCTGCCCGCACTGCCAGGGCACTCGATGGCTGCCCGGTCTCCAGCCACCCCTCTGACAAGGTGACCCGGAGACCACCGTAACCAGTGAGGAGACAGCGTGAGCGACCCCGACGACCGCGACGAGCAGGAGACCGAGCCACGTCCCCTTCGGGGGTTGTGTCGCACCTGCGCGGGCATGGGAATCATCCATGTTCCCAAGTTCGCCATGCTCGGCGGCGTCCCGGGCACCGTGCACACCAACGAGGCCTGCCCCGAGTGCAACGGGGAGCGATTCCTCGCCGGCCTCGAACCGCCCGTCTGACCCTCATCTCTCAGCAGTGCCACCATCACCAGCGCGTCAGCGTACGTAGAGTGCGTCGATGTCGGCGGCGAAATCCTTGGCCACCACGGTGCGCTTGAGTTTCAGGGTCGGGGTGAGCTGGCCGCCGTCTTCGGTGAAGTCCACCGGCAGGACCCGGAACTTGCGGATCGCCTCCGCTTTCGAGACGGCCTTGTTGGCCTCGTCGACCGCTCTCTGCACGTCGGCGAGCAGGTCCTTGTCCTCGGTCAGATCGGCTGCCGTGATGTTGGCCGGCTTGCCGTGCTCGGCGCTCCAGGCCGGGATGGCCTCGGCGTCGAGGGTCACCAGGGCTGCGATGAACGGCTGCCGGTCGCCCACCACCATGCACTGGCTGATCAGCCGGTGCGCCCGGATGCGATCCTCCAGCACCGCAGGCGCGACGTTCTTGCCCGACGCGGTGACGATGAGCTCTTTCTTGCGGCCGGTGATGCGCAGGAAGCCGTCCCCGTCCAGCTCCCCGAGGTCGCCGGTGTGGAACCAGCCATCGACGAGGGACTCCTCGGTGGCCTGCTCGTTGTGCCAGTAGCGGCGGTGCACGCCTGGGCTCTTGATCAGCACTTCTCCGTCGTCACCGATTCTGACCGTCACGCCGGACACCGGCCGGCCCACGCTGCCGATCTTCATGCGGTTCTCGGCGTTGACCGTGGAGGCTGCGCTCGTCTCGGTCAGCCCGTAGCCCTCCAGCACCGGCAGCCCGATGCCGCGGAAGAAATGCCCGAGCCGCTCACCCAGCGGTGCGCCGCCGGAGACCGCGGCCACGCACCGCCCACCCAGCACCGCCCTGAGCTTGACGTAGACCAGCTGGTCGAACAGCCTGTGCTTGCCCCGCAGGGCCAATCCAGGTCCCCCGGTGTCCTGGGCCCGGCTCCACTCGACGGCGACGGCTTCGGCGGCGTCGAAGATGCGGCCCTTGCCCGTGGCGTGCGCCTTTTGCCGCGCGGAGTTGTAGACCTTCTCGAACACCCTCGGTACGGACAGGATGAAGGTGGGCCGGAACTCGGCCAGTTCGTCGACCAGGTTCCGTACGTCCGGGGTGTGCCCGAGGGTGATCCGGGCGTACACCGAGCAGCACTGGATGATGCGGGCGAACACGTGGGCCAGGGGGAGGAACAACAGTACCGAGTTGCCTGGCTGCATCAGCCGGGGGAAGCCCGACACGGCGGACCGGGTCGCGGCCATTAGATTGCGGTGAGTGAGCTCACAGCCCTTGGGACGTCCGGTGGTTCCTGAGGTGTAGATCAGCGTGGCCTGGTCCTCGGCGCCTACCGACACCGCGCGCTCTCGCGCGGTGTCGTCGCTGATCCGGGCGCCGAGCGCGGCGAGCTCATCGATCGCTGCGGCGGGGCCCGCACTCCCGGTGGCCGGCTCGATCTGCCATACCGTGGCCACCTCGCCCAATCGGCCGACCAGCCCTTGCACCGTCTCCCGGTGCGCGGCGGTCTCGACCACTATCGCCTTGGCGCCGGAATCGGACAGGATCCACTCCACCTGCTCAGGCGAGGATGTCTCGTAGATCGGCACCGTCGATCCGCCCGCGGCCCAGATCGCGTAGTCCAGCAGGGTCCACTCGTAGCGAGTCTTGGACAGCAGTGCGACCCGGTCCCCGCGCTCGATGCCTGAGGCGATCAGGCCCTTGGCCACCGCGGTCACCTGGTCGGCGAAGTCTCGCGCCGTGACGTCTGTCCAACCGCCGTCGACCCGGCGGCGGAAGCTGATGCTGCCGGCGAATCGCTCGGCGTTCGCCCACACCACATCGGTGAGGTTCTCCTCGTCGGCTACCGCAGTGGTGGCACGGACAGTGAACTCCCGCACGGGGACCTCCGGAGGGGTTGGGTTGGCCCAAGTACGCTCGGTGAGGCTTCGGTAGCCCTCAGCCGGTTTCTGTATCGAACGTATCGCGGTCCGCGTTTCACCGGGCGATCTGGGGCTAGGAGGCTAGGCGATGACGGCGGTGGATGTGGTCGACGAGACCTGGTTCGCGGTGCCCGCCCGGATCTTGGCTGCCGTGTTCGCCCAGCGGGAGCGCTGGCCGCAGATCTGGCCGGACCTGCGGCTGGAGGTGTTCGCAGACCGGGGCGAGCAGGGCATTCGCTGGACGGTCACCGGTGCGCTGGTGGGCAGCATGGAGGTGTGGCTGGAGGCGCTGGACCCCTGCGGGGCGCCCGGCGCGGAGTCCGGCACCGTGCTGCACTACTTCCTGCGGGCCGACATCGCGGGGCCGCAAGGCCTTGCTCAGCCGACGTCATCCCGGCGTGCCCGCACTGAAACGGCCCGGCGGCACCGGGCCGCCAGGCGGTTCGCCCTCACACTCAAGCGGCACCTGGAGACCGGCCGTGCCCCTGGCGAGCCGCCGCGGCACGCCGGCTGATGCGCGCCGGGTAGCCTGCGACCAGTGCGGGTCCATGTGGTGTCCGACGTTCACGGCAACGCGGATGCCCTGGCCAGGGCCGGCGAGGGGGCCGATGCGCTGCTCGTGCTCGGGGACCTGATCGACTTCGTGGACTATCACAACCCCTCGGCCTGCATTCTCGGCAGGGTGTTCGGAACGGCCGCGGTCCAACGGTTCGCACAGCTGCGCTCCGGGGGTGCGCGTGGCGAGGCGTTCGCGTTCGCGCGGGAGTTGTGGACTCGGCTGGACAATCCCGGTCAGGTTGTCCGCGACGCCGTGGCCGACCAGTACGAGCGGCTCTTCGCGGTACTGCCCACCCCGACCTATGCCACTCCCGGTAACGTTGATCTGCCCGAATTGTGGCCGTTGTTCGCGCATTCCGGCGTCCACGTCCTGGATGGTCAGACCGCGGAGTTCGGCGGCCTGCGGTGGGGTTTCGTCGGTGGGGCGCTGCTGCCTGCCGGGGTTGCCCAGCGGCCCGGGGAGGCGTTCCGCTCTTACCTGCGGACTCCCCAGGAGTACGCCGCGGCGGTCGCGGGTCTGGGACGGGTGGACGTGTTGTGCAGCCACATCCCGCCCGCGGTGCCCGAACTGCTCTACGACGTGCACGCCCGGCGCCCCGAGATCGGTTCGGACCAGCTGCTCGACCTGATCCGGCGAGACCGTCCGCGTGCCGCGCTATTCGGACACGTGCACCAGCCGCTGGCTAGGCGAGTTCGGGTCGGGCGCACCGAATGCGTGAACGTGGGGCACTTCCAGCGAACCGGGACACCACATGTGCTGCGGTGGTGAGCACTTCCGCCGAGCCGCTCCCGGGTAGCCTGCCGACATGGCCGATCAGTCCACCCAATCCATCGTCATCAACGCCGAGCCGAAGGCGATCATGGACGTGATCGCGGATTTCGCCGCCTACCCGGAGTGGGCGATGGGTGTGAAGAAGTGTGAGGTGATCGCTCCCGGGAGCGACGGTCGCGCAGAACAAGTAAGTTTTCTGCTGGACGCGGGCGTGGTCAAGGACGAATACGTACTCGTCTACGACTGGGCGGCCGATGGGCTGGCGGTGCATTGGGAGCTGGTCAAGGGCCATATGCAGAAGGCCCAGCACGGCTCCTACGTGCTGGAACCGGTCGGCGGCTCGACCAACGTGACCTACAGCCTCACCGTGGAGCTGGCGATCCCGATGATCGGGCTGTTCAAGCGCAAGGCCGAGAGGGTGATCATGGACATCGCCCTGAACGAGCTCAAGCGTCGCGTGGAGCCCTGAGACCTGCTTCCGGACGGACTCCCGGGTCGGCGGACGAGGAGGCGGCAGGGTGCGGGTTGTGCTCTTCGCCGGTAAGGGCGGGGTCGGCAAGACCACCCTCGCGGCGGCCACCGGGGCCTCGCTGAGTGCTGCTGGGCGAAAGGCGCTCGTGGTGTCCACCGACCCCGCGCACTCGCTGAGCGACGCGCTGGGCGTCGGGCTGAGCGCCGATCCGTCCGAGGTGGACGAGGGTCTCTTCGCCTCCGAAGTGGACACCCGGGCGCTGCTCAGCGGCGCCTGGTCGACGCTGCGGGTCCACCTTGCCACCCTGCTGGCCGGAGCCGGGGTGGACGAGGTGGTGGCTGAGGAGCTGACCGTGCTGCCCGGGTTCGAGGAGTTGCTGGCGCTCGCCGAGGTGCAGCGGATGGCGCGGACCGGGCCGTGGGAGGCGGTGATCGTGGACTGCGGCCCCACGGCCGATGCGGTGCGGCTGCTTGCCCTGCCCGAGGTCTGCGCGCGCTACCTGGATCGGATGTTTCCGGCTCACCGCCGGATGGTGCGGGGGATGTTGGCCGGATTGGCCGGCGCGGGCTCCTCCGCGCAGCGCTGGGATGCCGCCACCGACGCCCTGAGCAGGCTCGCCGACTACCTGGAGTCGTTGCGGTCGTTGGTGACCGATTCCGCGTCCACCTCGGTGCGGTTGGTGCTGACCCCGGAGCGGGTGGTGGCTGCGGAGACCCGCAGATCGGTCACCGTGCTGGCCCTGCAGGGGATCCGGGTCGACGGGCTGCTGGCCAACCGGCTGGTCCCCGAGGTGGCAGGCACGGCGAGCGGAGCGGCGGCCGACTGGTTGCGCTCCCGGCGCCGGGAGCAGGATGGGGTGCTCGCTGCGCTTCGTGCCGACCTGCCCGACCTGCCGGTGCGCACAGTCGAGCATCGGGCCGCCGAACCGGTGGGACTCGCGGCGCTCAGGGAGGTCGCCGCCGATCTGGGTGGCCCTGATGATCCGTTGCTCGACCTGACCCCCGGGCAGCCTGCCACGCCGACGCTCGCCGTCACGCACGTCGGTGGGTCCGGCCTGGATACCGAGTATCAGCTGCGGCTTTCACTGCCGTTGCTGGACGCCGACGGTATCCAGCTGTCCAGGGTGGACGACGATCTCGCGGTGACCGCCGCCGGTCACCGAAGGTTGCTGGCGCTGCCCTCGGTTCTGCGGCGGTGCACGGTCACCGGGGCCGAGGTGGACAGCGCGGGCCTGGTCGTGCGGTTCCGCCCGGATCCCGCGGTGTGGATGCGATGAATGCTTCAGAACGCGCCGAAGGGTGTGCCGCGCATCCGCGAGTCTCCGCCGAGCTCCGTGCTGTCGCCGAGCTGTTCGCCGGCCGGTTGCAGCCGTGGCTGGAGCGAATGGCCCAGGACGGCGGCCCGGGACAGACCCCGGACCAGGACGGGGGGCCGGGTGGTCCGCCGTGCACCCGGTGCCCGCTGTGCGCGCTGCTCGCCGCGTTGCGCGGCGACCGACCCGACGTCGTCGTGCGGCTGGCCGAACATGCGGTCGGGCTGGTCACGGCGGTCCGGGACCTGGTGACCCCGGCCGCCGAGGCCGCCCCGGATCGGGACCGCGCCGGGCGGGTCTCGGTGCAGCACGTGGTGGTGCGCCCGGCAGCTCGTGACGAGGGTGGCGCATCCGGGTGCTGACCGTGGGAGTCGATGTCGGTGGTAGCAGTGTTCGAGCCGGCCTGGTCGACGCCGCGGGTGCCGTGCTGGACCTCCGATGCGCGCCCACCCCGGCCGATGTCCAGGCACTGGAGGACTCGATCGTGGCGATGGTGACCGAGCTGGTCACCACGCACCGTGGGGTCCGCGCGGTCGGGCTCGCCGTGGCCGGTTTCGTGACCCTCGACCGTCGGCGCGTCGGGTTCTCCCCGCACCTGTCCTGGCGGGGGGTGCCGGTGGCCGAGCACATCGAGCGCAGGCTGGACATCCCGGTGCTGCTCGAACACGACGCCAACGCGGCGGCGCTGGCCGAGCATCGCTACGGCGCGGCGCGCGGCGGCGGAGTCGCTCTGCTGGTGGCGCTGGGCACCGGGATCGGTGGCGCCCTCCTGGTCGACGGTGAGCTGTTTCGTGGTGCACACGGCGTGGCACCCGAGCTGGGTCACCTCCGTGTGGTGCCCGAAGGGCGGCCCTGCTCGTGCGGCAAGCGCGGTTGCTGGGAGCGCTACTGCAGCGGCACCGGCCTCGCGACCACCGCGGCCGAGCTGCTCGCCGCGCGGAGCGGCACGCCGGGTCCGCTGGCGGGGAATCCGCAACGGCTGTCCGGTCGTCGGGTGGCCCTGGTCGCTCGTGACGGTGACCCGGTTGCCGTTGCCGCGATGTCCGAGCTGGCCCGCTGGCTGGGAGAGGGGCTGGCGCTGGTGGCCGATGTCTACGACCCCGAGGTGGTGGTGATCGGGGGAGGGTTGTCGGAGTCCGCCCCGTTGTTCCTCGACGAGGCGCGTGAACACTACGCCGCCGTGGTGACCGGATCCGGGCACCGGCCGCTGGCCCAGATCCGCACCGCCCAGCTCGGCGCCGAGGCCGGCATCGTCGGCGCGGCCCTGGTAGCGAGATCGGTGGCCTGAGCCCGATACCGGGCGTGGCGTCGGCAAGTAGCCTGCCGGCAGGCACGAGATCATGAGGGGTAGCGGGCGCATGGACGTCTTCCAGGTCCACCAGCAGCTGCTCGCCGACTACGCGGCCTTCACCTCGGGTTTCACCAAGATCCACGACTCGCACATCCGGGAGCACGTCGAGCAGCGCCTGGCACACGGGGACCAGTGGCCGGACGCCTACCTGTCGCTCAACCCCAACTTCGCCTCCGGCGGGTCGATCAGCGAACTGGTCCGGCAAAGGTTCCTGCACCCGGAGTGTGCGCGGATCTTCCGGGTCGGCAAGGGCGATCCGCCTGGGGTCCAGAGTGGTGCGGCCCAGGGCCAGACACCACAGGGCCAGGTGATCGATCTGCACCAGCACCAGCGGGAGGCGGTAGAGATCGCCCGGGGTGGGGCGAGCTACGTGCTCACCACCGGCACCGGGTCAGGCAAGAGCCTGAGCTACATAGTGCCGATCGTGGACAGCGTGCTGCGCGAGCACGCCGAGGGCGGCTACCAGCCCGGCGTCAAGGCGATCATCGTCTACCCGATGAACGCGCTGGCCAACAGCCAGCTGCACGAACTCGAGAAGTTCCTCAAGCACGGTTACCCCGACGGCGCCGAGCCGGTCACCTTCCGGCGCTACACCGGGCAGGACCGTGAAGCCGACCGCGCCGACATCCTCGGCAACCCTCCGGACATCCTGCTCACCAACTACGTGATGCTGGAGCTCGTCCTGACCAGGCCTGAGGAGCGGGATCGGCTCATCACAGCCGCGGCGGGACTGCGCTTCCTGGTCCTCGATGAGCTGCACACCTATCGCGGCAGGCAGGGCGCCGATGTGGCGCTGTTGGTGCGCCGGTTGCGCGACGCCTGTGCGGCCCAGCACATGCAGTGCGTGGGGACCTCGGCCACGATGACCAGCGAGGGCAGCGAGGCCGACCGGCGTCGCGACGTGGCCGCGGTGGCCACCCGGCTGTTCGGGGCGCCCGTGGCGGCGCCGCACGTCATCGGCGAGACCTTGCAGCGCGCCACCACGGGGGACCCTGACGACGTCGCGGCGATCACTTCGCGGATTCGCTCCGGCCGTCCGGGTCGAGGCTATGAAGAGCTGGCAGCCGACCCGCTGGCCGCCTGGGTCGAATCGCAGTTCGGAGTCGTCCGTCGGCCGGAAGACGAACGCCTGGTGCGCCCACCCCGTCCGTGCACCATCCCGGAGGCTGCCCGCCGACTCGCCGGACTCACCGGTGAGACGACGGACGTGTGCACCGCGGCGATCCAGATGACGCTGCGCGCCGGTGCGGACATGCTGGACCCGCGGACCCGGCGTCCGGTGTTCGCGTTCCGGCTCCACCAGTTCCTGTCCAAGGGTGACAACGTCTACCTCAGCCTCGAACCGGAGACGGACCGGTACATCACCAGCCGGTACCAGACCGTGGTTCCCGAGCCCGGGGACGTCCAGAAGCCCGGGGACGTCCAGAAGATTCTGGTGCCCGCCGCCTTCTGCCGGCAGTGCGGTCAGGAGTACCTGGTGGTCAGCCGGGTCGAGGAGGCCGGGAGCCGCCGCTACACGTCACGGCAGGACGCCGACGCCAGCGGGGGCGATTCGGCGAACGGGTACCTGTTCATCAGCTCCGAGATCCCGTGGCCGAGTGCCCTCGATGTCGCGATCAGCGAGCAGCGGGTGCCGGAGTCCTGGCTGGTCACCGACCGTGACGGGCGGGTGACCGTGGCGAGCCGCTGGCGCAAGCGGCTGCCCGAGCTGGTGCGGATCGGTGTCGACGGGGTGGAGGTGGACGGGGCGGGGGGCACGCCGGCCGGCTACGTTCCCACTCCGTTCAGCTTCTGTCTGCGCTGCCGGGTGTCCTACGAGCAGCGGGGCAGCGACTTCGCCAAGCTGGCCTCGCTGGCGGTGGAGGGGCGCAGCTCGGCGACGTCGGTGGTGAGCGCGAGTGTGGTCCGGAGCCTGCGTGAGCAGCCCGACCTGAAGGCCGAGGCACGCAAGCTGCTCGCGTTCGCGGACAACCGCCAGGATGCGAGCCTGCAGGCGGGGCACTTCAACGACTTCATTCAGGTCACCCAGCTCCGTGGCGCGCTGCACCGCGCCGTGGAGGCCGAGCCGGGGGGGCTGAGCCACGAGGTGATCGAGCAGCGGGTGACCGACGCGCTGGGCGTCGCGCTCCCCGATTTCGCGCAGCACCCGGAAGCCCGGTTCAGTGTGGAGCGCAAGGCCTGGCAAGCTCTGCGGGCCGTGGTCGGCTACCGCCTCTACCTGGATCTGGAGCGTGGCTGGCGGATCACCATGCCCAACCTGGAGCAGACCGGGCTGCTGCGGATCGACTACCTGGACCTGTCCGACATCGCGGCCGATGAGTCGCTGTGGGAGAAGCGCCATTTCGCGCTCCGCGATGACGCGCCGGACCATCGCGAGGAACTGATGCGGCTGCTGCTGCACGAGATGCGCCGCGCCATGGCCATCGACGTCGACTGCTTCACCGACGTCGGCTTCGAGCAGCTGCAGAAGCTCAGCGACCAGCACCTGCGGGAGCCGTGGGCGTTGTCGGAACGTGAGCAGCGACCGCAGGCGGGCATGGCTTTCGCCCGGTCCGGGGGCAAGGGCAGCGCCCGGGAACACCTCTACCTGAGCGGCTACGGCGCCTACGGCAGGTTCCTGCTGCGCGAGGGACAGTTCCCCGCGAGCACGTTGACCCGGGACGACAGCCAGAAGGTCATCAGCGATCTGCTCCGGGTGATGCAGCGATGCGGCCTGCTCACGATCGCCCGGCCGGCCGAGGAGGGCGGTGCGCCGGGCTATCAGCTCAAGGCGTCCTCGATCGTCTGGCGTCCGGGCGACGGCAAGGCGGGCGCGGAGGACCCGGTGCGCATCGAGATCGCCTCGGAGCTCGGCCCCCGGATCAACCCGTTCTTCCAGCGGCTCTACACCGACGTCGCCGCGACGCTGGCCGGCCTGCACTCCCGGGAGCACACCGCGCAGGTGACCCACGAGACCCGGGCCCGCCGCGAGGAGGAGTTCCGCGCGGGCACCCTGCCGGTGCTCTACTGCTCGCCGACGATGGAGCTGGGCATCGACATCGCGAGCCTGAACGCGGTCGCCCTGCGCAATGTCCCACCGACCCCGGCCAACTACGCGCAGCGAGCCGGCCGCGCCGGGCGTTCCGGACAGCCCGCGCTGGTCGTGACCTACTGCGCCACCGGCAACGCACACGACCAGTACTACTTCCGCCACCGCGGCCAGATGGTCGGCGGATCGGTCACCGCGCCCCGGCTCGACCTGACCAACGAGGACCTGCTCCGCTCGCACCTGCACGCGCTGTGGCTGGCGGAGACCGACATCGCGCTGGACCGGTCGGTGGCCGCGATCCTCGACGTCTCGGCGGGGGACTACCCGCTCACGGCCACCATCCGGCAGCGCAGTAACGACCCCGGCGCGCGGGATCGGGCCGCGGACCGCGCCCGCCGGGTCCTCGCCGAGCTCACCCCGGAGCTCGCCGACACCTCCTGGTGGCACGACGAGTGGATCACCCGCGTGGTCGAGGACGCACCCCAGGAGTTCGACCGGGCGTTTCACCGCTGGCGCGAGCTGTATCGCGCCGCCTGGCAGGAGCAGGCCGAGCAGAACCGGATCATCCTCGACCACTCCGGGAACCAGAAGACCCGCGACATCGCCACCAGACGCCGCCGCGAGGCGGAGAACCAGCTGCGCCTGCTGCGCAATGAGGACACCGAGGACCTGCAGACGGACTTCTACTCCTACCGCTACCTCGCCTCCGAAGGATTCCTGCCGGGCTACTCGTTCCCCCGGCTGCCGCTGCGGGCCTACGTGCCGGGTCGTCGCGGGGTCCCCCGGGACGCCGAGTTCATCCACCGGCCCCGGTTCATCGCGATCAGCGAGTTCGGGCCGGGCGCGCTGATCTACCACGAGGGGCTGCGCTACCAGGTGAACCAGGTGCAGCTCACCCCGGGTGAGCAGGGCGGCAGCGGCCTGGACACCAACGCGGCCCGCCGCTGCGAGGCCTGCGGCTACCTGCACGGCCAGGAGGTGGGCGTCGACGTCTGCGAGTCGTGCGGCGGCAGACTCGGCCGCACGATGCACCGCCTGCTGCGGCTGCAGACCGTCAAGGCGGCTCGGCGGGACCGGATCTCCTCCGACGAGGAGGAGCGGCGCCGGGCCGGATTCGATCTGGTGACCTCGTACCGGTTCAACGATCACGGCGCCCGGCCGGGCAGGATCGACGCGACCGCCAACGCGGCAGCAGGACCAGTGCTGCACCTGCGCTACGGCGATACCGCCACCGTGCGGGTCACGAATCTGGGCCGGCGGCGCCGTCGCGCCTCCGGGGACAGTGCGGGGTACTGGATCAATGCGCAGACCGGCTACTGGCTCTCCGAGCGTCAGGCCCTCGACGCCACCCCGGACACGGCCGAACTCGAGGACGCCGGGGCCGTGGCGCGCAAGCAGAAGGTCATCCCCTACGTCGAGGACCGCCGCAACATTCTGATCACCCGGTTCGCCCGCGGCCCGGTCGACGAGCAGACCGCGCTGAGCGTCATGCACGCGCTGGAACGCGGGATCGAGGCGGAGTTCCAGCTGGAGGACAGCGAGTTGTCCAGCGAGCTCCTGCCGGACGACGGCCGGCTCGGCCGGGCGCTGTTGGTCGAGAGTGCCGAAGGCGGCGCCGGGGTGTTGCGCCGGCTCGTCGACGAGCAGGAGAACGGGCTGGCCCGGGCCGCTCGCCGGGCGCTGGAGATCTGCCACTTCGACCCGGACACCGGCGAGGACCGGGGCGGCATCCTGGACCGGACGGGGGAGCGCTGCGCCCGCGCCTGCTACGACTGCCTGCTGTCCTACCGCAACCAGGGCAGCCACCTGCTGATCGATCGGCACCTGGCCCGGGACCTGCTGCTGGCCTGCGCCACGGCCCGGACCAACCGCACCGGGCCGCAGCGCAGCGCCGAGGACACGTGGGAGTCGGTCGATACCGTGCCCGACGGCCCGTGCGCCGGCTTCGTGCGGTGGCTGGAGGAGATGGAGTACCGCTGCCCGGACGAGCTGGGCGCCGAGATCGACGGCGCCCGGCCCGATCTGGTGTACCGAACCCGGACCGGCCCGGTCGGGATCTTCGTGGACGGCCCGGGCAACGCGGAGGACCCGGGCCGAGACGAGGACGCCGCGGATGATCTTCGCGATGCGGGGTGGAGCGTAATACGGGTCCCGCCCGGCGCGACATACTCCAAGATCGCTCAGAAGTACCCGAGCGTGTTCGGAATCAGTCGAAGGGTCAGTCCGTGAGCCGGTTCGCCGCAGGATCTTTGGTGCAGGCGCGTGGCCGTGACTGGGTCGTGCTACCCGATTCGGACCCCGAGCTACTGGTGGTGCGCCCGCTCGGCGGCGGGGACGACGAGATCGCCGGCATCCTCACCGCCGTCGAGCCGGTCAGCCAGGCCGAGTTCCCGCCCCCGCAGGCCGGGGATGCCGGGAATGCGGTGAGCGCCGGGCTGCTCCGTACCGCCCTGCAGATCGGGTTCCGCAGCACCGCGGGGCCGTTCCGGTCGCTGGCGGGTCTGGCGGTGGAGCCGCGGCCGTATCAGTTGGTGCCGCTGCTGATGGCGTTGCGCCAGGAGACGGTCCGGCTGCTGATCGCCGACGACGTCGGGATCGGCAAGACGATCGAGGCCGGGCTGATCGCGGCCGAGCTGCTGGCGCAGGGCAGCGCGAGCCGGCTGGCCGTGCTGTGCAGCCCGGCGCTGGCCGAGCAGTGGCAGGCCGAGCTGGCGAGCAAGTTCCGGATCGACGCGGAGCTGGTGCTCTCCAGCACGGTCAAGAAGCTGGAGCGGGGCCTGTTCGACGACGAGTGGATCTTCGACCGCTACCCCTACACGGTCGTCTCGACCGACTTCATCAAGTCCCCGAGGCACCGCGACCTGTTCATCCAGGGCTGCCCCGACCTGGTGATCGTCGACGAGGCGCACGGCTGCGTCGCGGACGGGTCGAGCAGCCGCGCTCGCACGTTGCGCTACGACCTGGTGCGCAGGCTGGCGGCGGAGGTCAAGCGGCACCTGTTGCTGGTCACCGCCACCCCGCACAGCGGCAAGGAGGAGGGTTTCCGCAACCTGATCGGCCTGCTCGACCCGGCACTGGCCACCCTCGACCTCTCGGTGCCGAAGGGGCGCGAACACCTGGCTCGGCACATGGTCCAGCGCCGCCGCAGCCACATCCGAAAGTTCCTGGAGCAGGAGACGGCTTTCCCCTCCGACCGGCTGACCCAGGAGCAGCGTTACTACCTCACCGACGACTACCGCAAGCTCTTCGACTCGGTGCTGTCCTACGCCCGGGAGACCGTGCGGGACAGCTCGGGCGGCCCGCTGCGGCAGCGGGTGCGGTACTGGTCGGCACTCGCCCTGCTCAGAGCGCTCGCGTCGTCCCCGAAGGCCGCCGCGGCGACCCTGCGCACCCGCGCGCGCAACGTCGACGCGACGACCGTGGAGGAGGCCGATACTCTCGGCCGGGCCACCGTGCTCGACCTCGCGGAGGCCGAGGCCGCCGAAGCAGTCGACGTCACGCCCGGCGCCGACGACTCCCCGGAAGGCGCCAGCCCCGAGCGACGGCGGCTGCTGGAACTGGCCAGGCGGGCCGACAAGCTCGCGGGTGAACCCGACGCCAAGCTGGCCATGCTGGACAACGTGGTGCAGGGGCTGCTGGCCGAGGGGGACGACCCGGTGGTGTTCTGCCGGTTCATCGACACCGCGGAGTACGTCGCCGAGCACCTGCGGATCTCGCTGCGCCGCAGCGCCACCGTCGAGTCCGTGACCGGCGCGCTGCCCCCCGCCGACCGGGAGGCCCGGATCGCCGAGCTGACCGACACCGACGGCCGGCACGTGCTGATCGCCACCGACTGCCTGTCCGAGGGCGTCAACCTGCAACAGCACTTCCAGGCCGTGGTGCACTACGACCTGGCCTGGAACCCGACCCGGCACGAGCAGCGCGAAGGCCGGGTGGACCGGTTCGGCCAGCCCCGCGACGTCGTCCGCGCCGTGACGATCATCGGGGCGGACAACCAGATCGACGAGATCGTGATGCGGGTGCTGCTGCGCAAGCACGAGGCGATCCGCAAGCAGCTCGGCATCAGCGTCCCGGTGCCGGACTCGGCCAACCACGTGGTCGAGGCGGTCATGGAGGAGCTGCTCGCCAGGCCGCGGGCCGATCAGCCGGTGCTGGAGGGGATGGACGAGCTGGTCCGGACCCGGCGGGCCGATCTGCACCGGGAGTGGGACAGCTTCGCGCAGCGGGAGGACGCCGCGCTCACCAAGTACGCCCAGGCCGGGATCAAGCCGGACGAGGTGGCCCGCGAGCTGGCCGAGATCCGGGCCAGCCTGGGCACCGGCCCGCAGATCGAGGAGTTCACCCGCGAAGCCCTGGACGCGCTCGGCTCCTCGCTGACCGGTGACGGCGACGGCTTCACGGCCGTCACCACCACGCTGCCCCCCGCCTTGAGTGGCGCGCTGCCCCCGGGGCACGCCCAGCCGCTGCCGTTCCACCGCGAACTGCCGGTGCCGCGCAGGCACGCCCACCTGGACCGGACCGACCCGTCCGTCCGCGCCGTCGCCCGGTACGTGCTGGAGAGCGCGCTGGACGCCAAGACGCCCGGCCCGCGCCCGGCCCGGCGGTGCGGGGTGCTGCGCACCGACGCGGTGGCCCGGCGCACCACGCTGCTGCTGGTGCGCTTCCGCCTGCACCTGACCCTGCCGGGCCGGGCGGGTCCGCGCCCGATGGTCGCCGAGGAGGCCCGGGTGCTGGCCTACCGCGGCCGCCCCGCCGACCCGGACTGGCTCGCCCCGGACGAGGTGGAGGCGCTGCTGGCCGCCGAGCCGACCGGCAACGTGGCGCCCGAACTCGCCCGCGACGACCTGGAACGAGTCATCGCCCAGCTCAGCGGGTTGCAGCCGCGGATCGACGCCGAGGCGGAGGCGACGGCGGCGCGGCTGCGGGACTCCCACGTGCGGGTGCGCGACGCCACCAAGCAGAGCGGCACCAGCAAGATCACGGTCGAGGCGCACCGGCCGTCCGACGTGCTCGGCGTCTACCTCTACCTGCCCGCGGTCGCCAGCGGTTTCAACGTTGCGGGTGTCCGGTGAGCCGGTCCCCGTTCCCGGCGTTGCGGGTCGCGGGCGGGCTGCTGCCCGCTGACCTGTTCGGCCGGGTGCTGGAGGGCAAGGACCTGCCCGGCTGGCGCTCAGCGGACTACGGGCTGGCCCCGCACGAGAGCGTCCGGCAGGCCGCCACCCGCGCCTTCGACTACCTCGGCGGCGCTTGGCAGGCGTTCACCCGGGAACGGGACAAGGCCCAGGCCGAGGGCCGCCCGCTCACCGGGCTCACCCGGGAGCGCTGGCTGCTCACCGTGTTCCGCGCGCTGGACTACGGGATTCTGCCCACCACCCCGGCCGGCGGGCTGGTGGCCGAGGACAAGGCGTTCCGGGTCAGCCACCTCCGGGAGCACGTGCCGATCCACCTGCTCGGCTGGGGGGTGGACCTGGACCGGCGCACCAAGGGCGTCGCGGGCGCCGCCGAGGCCGCGCCGCAGTCGATGGTGCAGGAGCTGCTCAACCGGACCGACGAGCACCTGTGGGCCGTCGTCTCCAACGGCTGCACGCTGCGGCTGCTGCGGGACTCGCGCTCACTCGCCGGGTCGGCCTACGTCGAGTTCGACCTGGAACTGATCTTCACCGAGCAGCTGTTCTCCGATTTCGTGCTGCTGTTCCGGCTGGTGCACGCCTCCCGGCTGGCCGTGCCCTCGGGGGAGCTCCCTGCGTCGTGCTGGCTGGAGCAGTGGCGAGCCAACGCCGTCAAGCAGGGCGAACGCGCCCTGGAACGGCTGCGCGGCGGCGTCGAGGCGGCCATCACCACCCTGGGCACCGGGTTCCTGCGCGCCAACCCCGCACTGCGCGACCGGCTCGCCGCGGGCACCCTGACCCGGGACGACTACAAGCGCGCGGTGCTGCGGCTGGTGTACCGGCTGCTGTTCTGGTTCGTCGCCGAGGACCGCGACGTGCTGCTGGACCCGGACGCGCCGGGCGCCACCCGAGCCCGGTACGCCCGGTTCTTCTCCGCCCAGCGGCTGCGGGACCGCGCCCGGCGCGGCGGCCTCGACCACCACGAGGACCTGTGGGAAGCCGTCCGGCTGGTGTTCACCGCCCTGGGCACCGAGCAGGGCCGCCCGGAGCTGGCGCTGCCCGGCATCGGCGGGCTCTTCGAGCGCATCACCCGCGACCGTGACGACAATCCCGTGGCGCCGACGCTGCCGGACGCCCTCGACGAGCCACTGGAAGGCCTGCTGCTCAGCAACGAGGCGCTGGTCACGGCCGTGCGCCACCTGGCGGTCGTCGAATCGGACGGGGCGCGCCGCCCGGTGGACTTCCGCAACCTCGACTCCGAGGAGCTGGGCAGCGTCTACGAGTCGCTGCTGGAGCTGCACCCGGCCTACGACCCGGTGGAGCAGACGTTCACGCTGGTCAGCGCGGCGGGCAACGAGCGCAAGGAGACCGGCTCCTACTACACGCCGACCTCGCTGACCGAGGCCCTGCTGGACAGTGCGCTCGACCCGGTGCTCAACGAGGCCGCCGCCGTGTCCGGGGACGCCGAGGCGAAGGTCGCCGCTCTGCTGGGCGTCACCGTGTGCGACCCGGCCTGCGGGTCGGGGCACTTCCTGGTCGCGGCGGCGCGGCGGATCGCGCGGCGGGTCGCCCAGCTGCGCAGCGGCGAGAACGAACCCTCGCCGGACCTGGTACGCGCCGCGATGCGCGAAGTGGTCAGCCGGTGCATCCACGGGGTTGACATCAATGAGATGGCCGCCGAGCTGGCCAAGGTGTCCCTGTGGCTGGAGTCCGTCGAGCCCGGTAAGCCGCTGGCGTTCCTGGACGCCAACATCCGGGTCGGCAACTCCCTGCTCGGCACCACCCCGGCGCTGATCGCGGCCGGCATCCCCGACGAGGCCTTCGCCCCGATCGAGGGCGACGACCGCGCCGCCGCCAAGACTCTCCGGGAGCGAAGCGCGCGGGAGCGCGCCGGGCAGGTCTACGACCTCTTCTCGTCCGGGGGGCTGGAGCTGACCAACGAGTCGTTGGCGATCCAGACCCGCGAGGTGGTGCACGCTCTGCCCACCCGCCTCGGTGACGTCATCGTCGCCCGGCGTCGCTTGCGCGGGATCGACGCCGCGCGCTCCGGCCTGCGCCGGGTGGCCGACGCCTGGTGCGCCGCCTTCGTGCAGGACAAGACCCCGGACACGGTGCTCTGCGGTATCACCGAAGGCGCGCTGGACTGGATCGGTGCTGGTCCTTCCAGCCTCCCCGAGCAGCAGATCGTCGAGCGGGTGGAGCGCCTGGCCCGCGACTACCGCTTCTTCCACTGGCACGCCGAGTTCCCGCACATCTTCGCCGTGTCCGATGGGGGAGACGTCGACGCCGTGACGGGCTGGCGCGGCGGCTTCACCTGCGTTATCGGCAACCCACCGTGGGAGCGGGTGAAGCTGCAGGAGCAGGAGTTCTTCGCGACCCGCCACCCGGACATCGCCGGGGCGCGCAACGCCGCTGCGCGCAAGAAGATGATCGCCGCACTCGCTACCAGCGACGAGCCCGTGGACCGCAGCCTGCACGAGGACTACCGAGCGAACCTGCGCCACGCCGACGGCTGGAGCCACCTGCTGCGCACCACCGGCCGATACCCACTCACCGGACGCGGGGACATCAACACCTACTCGGTATTCGCCGAGACCGGCCGCACCGTGCTCGACCCACGCGGCCGGGTCGGCATGGTGCTACCCACCGGCATCGCCACCGACGCCACCACCCAATATTTCTTCAAGGATCTGGTCACCACTCGAACACTGGCCTCGCTCTACGACTTCGAGAACGAGGAGAAGCTCTTTCCGCACATCCACCACCGAGTCCGCTTCTGTCTCTGGACCGCAGCAGGCCGGGCTGCACCGCAGGGCCGGATTGACTTGGCCTTCCGCCTCCGGCAGGTCCCACAGATCCCCGAGCGATGCTTCACCCTCACTCCTGACGACATTACATTGCTCAACCCGAACACCGGAACCTGCCCGGTATTCGATTACCGCCGAAATGCCGAGATCACGATTGCTATCTACCACAAAGTACCGGTGTTGTGGCAGGAGCAGCCAGAGAGTAACCCGTGGGGCCTGTCGTTCCAGGCGATGCTGCACATGGCTAACGACTCGGGGCTGTTCCACGACCGGGACACGCTGGAGGCCGATGGTTGGACATTGCAGGGAAATATCTTCGTGCGCAACAACGACCGCATGTTTCCGTTGGTCGAGGCGAAGATGGTGCATCACTTCGACCACCGCCTCGGCACCTACGAGGGCCAAACCCAGGCACAGGCGAACGTGGGAACCCTTCCCCGCGTCACTCTCGACCAGAAAAACGATCCGGGTTTCGCAATGCTACCTCGCTACTGGGTACCCGAGAGCGAGGTCGACAGTCGACTTGCCCGCAAGCACTGGGATCGGGGTTGGCTGCTCGGCTGGCGAAATATCACAAATACGGGGAACGAGCGCACGATGATGAGCAGTGTGGTTCCACGTCTCGCCGTCGGCCATAGCTTCCCTTTAATGCTCCCAGGCGATGGGCGATCAGCGAACCTCTATGCAAATATGTCGTCATTCGCCCTAGATTACATAGGTCGTCAGAAGATCGCGGGAACCAACTATACACTCAATTATGTCAACCAGCTCGCGGTTCTCCCTCCGCAGTCATACGAGAAGGTCTGCCCGTGGGACCCGGCATTCACGCTATCTGAGTGGGTGACATGCCGAGTGCTTGAGCTGTCCTACACGGCGTACGACATGGCGGCGTTCGCAGAGGATCACGGTGATGATGGGCCGCCGTTTCGGTGGGACGAGGACCGGCGGTTCTGGTTGCGCGCGGAGCTGGATGCGGCCTACTTCCACCTCTACGGCCTCCCGCGCGATGACGTGGACTACGTCATGGACACCTTCCGCGCCTTCCGCAACAACGACCCGGACCGCTTCACCCGCACCAAGAAAGCGATCCTGGAGATCTACGACGCGATGGCCGACGCCATCCGCACCGGCCAGCCCTACCGCACCGTCCTCGACCCCCCACCCGGCCAAGGCCCTCGCCACCCACCGCGACCGGCTGAGTGATCGGGCGCGCCTCTTCCACTCGACACTCAGGTAGTAATGATGGTAACCCCTTGTGTCCAGTGAAGTCCGAGAACCTACCGCCGCTGTACCGCCCACTGGGTCGGCTCGGCACGAACGTGATGTAGGTGGGACGTCAGTCAGTTTCGTCAGCAGTCCGGACGGCACACGGTTGCGGAGGCTCAGCGACGCTATATCGGTGTCCAGGACGACGTAAAAATAACGCTAGGCAAGATTCGCGTGGTGAGCGCGATGCTGTGAGACAGCGTCGTCAGCGGGTGGTGAGATACGCCTTAGTTTCTTCGGTTTTTATGTGGCAGCGCTTGTCACCAGGCCGTAGGCCGCCAACTGGTCGTCCAGCGTCTTGACGGCCTGGGTGCTCTGCCACGGCTGCATGTGGGCGCGGGTGGTGCGCAGTTCCTTCACCAACCTCGTCTGGCTGGTCTGGGACGCCAGGCCGGCAGCGGTGCCGACTACCCGTGCGGCCTCGTCGATCTCGCCGGATTGCAGGTGTGCCTGGCCCAGCCGAAGCGTGCAGAAGGCTCGACTACCCACAAAAGACTTATCGTAGGTCGCCAGGCCTGCTCTGGCGTTGGTAGCGGCTTCCTCCGGCTTGCCCAGTAACAGGAGACACTCACTCTTCTTGCTCGCGAGAAATCCTTCATTGTAGAAATAAGCTGGTGATTCAACGGATACCGGCCCGGCCGACACCAAGCCATTCTGAGCCCGCTCGAACTCAGCCATGCACGCCTCGTACTGGCCATCAACCGCATAGACTGTGGCAGCCCGTTGCGCGACACAGACCCGCATGAGTCGATCCTGCGCCTCACTCTCCAGATTCCGAGCGGCCGCGACAAGATCCAGTCCGTCATGGGTCTTACGTCGCCAGGACACGAAGTAACTCATACAGCCTAGTGCGTGAATGCCGAGTCCAGCGTTTCCTGCCTCCTGCGCCGCCGCCCGAGCCTGCTCGCCATAGTGCATCGCACTATCAAATTCGTTGAGATCGAAAAAATAGAATCCGATGGAGCTGGACATATTGCTGTAGACCGAGAGCAGACGCGGTCGCAGGCTGGTCGGGCATTCCCCGAGTAGATCGTGAACCAGGTTTCGTTGCGCGAGTACCGTGTTGAGCACTGCACGGGCGCCCAGTGCGTCGTCCTGGCGTTTGCAGTAGCGGTGGATGGTCTCGATATGGTGGATGACCTGGTTGTCCACCCGGTTGGGCGTGGCAACGGCTCGGGTCAGACGTTCCTGCTCGTCGGTGTTCAGGGCGCCTAGGACAGGGAGGGCGGTGGCGGTGCCGGCCGCCCATCCCAGCAACTGGATCAGCCCGCGACGGTTCATCGCACCTACCCATCCACAGAGGAGCCTGGCGAGCTGGCCGATGATCTCATCGGGTCCGGCTCCGGGCACGTCCTCTGCCAGGCTACCGACCACCGGGAGGGAGGCCAGCGGTGGAGCCAACCCCTGCACCAGGTCCGTACCGCCAGCGGGAGCGTTGTTGGTCAGCGCTTCGGTTTCTCCTGGGCGGTCTGCCTGGTGGCAGAGGCATCGTTGTGGTGCTGTGGTGGCTCGTAGAGTGTCGGCTTTGGCGCGGGCTTCGGCGAGCTGGGCTTCCCGGGCGCGGACCTCATGCTCCTGCTTGGCCGTTTCCCAGGCGTGGAACCCGGTCAGTAGCGCACCGTCGGCGCGGCATCGTTGGTCGGCGATGCTCCAGAACCGCTCATCTGCCCGCGAGCGTCCTTTCTCGATGTGTGCCACGGTGGTGCGGTCCACCGTCGTGGCGATAGCGAGCTGTCCTTGGCTCAGCTCGGCCGCCTGGCGGTAGGCCGCCAGCTGGGCGCCGAGCACCCGGCGCATCTCGACCAGCTCTTCTGGCTCCCGCGCCATGATCCCGTCCCCAGTGTCCGTATTGCCCTGATCGGCTCAGCGTAAACCCGCAGAGTGACATTCCCCTGTGCCAAGTCACGTGCGCCCAGTGCTACACACCCCTCACACTCATGATCGACTCCGGTACCGGCACCCGGCGCGGGGCTCATCAGTTGCTACTGGATGGGGCCGCTGCACAGCCCGCCAAGCACAGGGCATATCAGCGGGTCGTAGGGCGTGGTCAGGTTCTCGAAGAAATCGCGTTCGGCTGGCCAATCGGGGTCTTCCCGCAGCCAGCGCGCCAGGCACAGGATTGTCACGGCCGTCGCGCCGGCTTGTTTCAACGCGACGGCTGCGGATTGCGCCGACGCACCAGTCACCCATGTGTCCTCGATCAGCAAGACGTGTCGTCCTGCGACCAGCGCTATTTCGGGCACCCCGAACCTGTCGATCCGTACCTGGCGGCCGTCATCCGGTGATCCGTTGAGCATTATGGGTACCTGTTCGATCGATAGTCCGGATGCTTGCACGACCTCGATCAGCGGGTGCTCGCCAGCACGGTTGCGCCGGCTCGACGGCACAACTGCCCAGCAGTGCCACGGCAGGCCGACGTGAGTGGCGGCACACGACCAGTGAAACTGCGCTGCTACCGACAACATCACCGCTAGGTCCGTCGCGCAGCTCGGCGCGGGTGGCTCGTTCTTGTAGCCCCACATGTGGTGCTCAGACTGATGCCGGCCGAACTCCCCTCGGTGCTCGTCGGATCGGCGGTAGGCGTAGGCCAGCGGCATCACCACATCCGCGAGCTGCGCACCGAACACCTGCCGGTGCCGGTGACACCGGGCGCACCTATGCCAGTTTTCGACAGGCGCAGTGCACACCGCACAGTTGGCGCGCGGTACTCGAAGCGCGTTCCGGAAGAACCCACCGACACGGTCGCGCATATGTTCGCGCAGCCGCTCGACATCAGCTGGCGACCAGGGCAGTTGTCGGGGTGCCGTCAGGTCGTCACCGAGCCAAGCAGCTTGCGCACCGCCTCGCCCGAGTCGTCGGACCGGTCGAGGACTCGCAGTACGTCCTCCAGCCCGGACACGACGTGCACGCCAGGCTGCCCCCGCAGATCCTGCGCCCAGCGGTTGACACGCACCACCCCAGCTGCGAGCAGTACCGGCCGGCCGTGCTCGACCGCACTGCGAGCCTGAATTCGAGTGCCGCTGCGCTCGCCCGCTTCTACGACGACGGTGGCCGTGACATAGCCCGACATGGTGGCGTTGCGCATCGGGAAGGTGTGCTTGGTGCCGCACGAGTCCGGCCAGAACTGAGACAGCACAAGCCCCTCCCGGGCGATCCGGTCGTGCAGCGCGCGGTTCTCAGGCGGAAAATACGTGCGTACCCCCGTGCCGAGCACTGCGACAGTCCGGCCACCGACAGTTAAGGCGGCTTCATGAGCAGCCGAGTCGATCCCCTTGGCGCCACCGCTGACGATGGTGTAGCCGCGTTCACTCAGCTCAGTCGCGAGCCGCGAGGCGATTATGATGCCCTCCTGGCTGGCGGTTCTGGAGCCGACGATCGCGACCGAGCGGGTGTCTGGGGCGAGGGTGCCGCGAGTGAAAACGATCGGCGGCATGTGCAGCACCTCGCGGAGCTGCCCGGGGTAGGTGTCATCGAGCATGGTATGCACGCCGATGCCCTCTGCCTCCCAGCTCTCGATCTCACCTGCGGCCCGCTCGAAGCGCTCCCCGTGGCCGTCGGGATCGCTGAACAGATCAAGGTTGCTGAGCCGGGCATAGACCTCGACGGCACTGCTGACGTCACCGACCTCGGCCGCCAGCCGCCGCCACGTGAGGTCCGACGGCCGGTCCTGCAGCAGCGCGACGAGTGCGCCACGCTCGGACCGGCTAGTCATGGCTCCAGAGTATGACTGGCCTCTGACACTTCCGGCAGCCCCAACCACCTCGCCACGCCGTGCTCTGCACCTGCCATGCATGTCCGATCCGCTGATCGTGCATGCCCTCAGCGCTAGACACAGCTCCTGTACCAGCGCAGACTCATATGGCCGTACTCGTCACCAGGCCGTAGGCGGCCAACTGGTCGTCCAGCGTCTTGACGGCCTGGGTGCCCTGCCAAGGCTGCATGTGGGCGCGCGTGGTGCGCAGTTCCTTCACCAGTCGCGCCGAGCGGGTCTGGGCGGCAAGGCCGGCGGCGTCACTGACGACCCGCGCTGCTTCGTCGATCTCGCCGGATTGCAGATGGGCATTACCCAGAAATAGTGTACAAAATGCCAAACTGCCCACGAAGGAGTTGTCGAACAGCGCCAACGCACCTTTAGCGCTGTTGGCCGCATCCTGTGGCTTCCCGAGCCGCAACAGGCAACCGCTCCTTTCGCTGGCGAGTAATCCCTCGTGATACCAATACGCTGGCGATCCAGCAGGCACCTCCCTGGCTGATGCCAGGCCATCCTGCGCTTTCTCCAACTCGGCCATGCACGCCCGGTGCTGACTGTCGATCGCATAGGCTTGGGCGGACTTGTCCGCAACACAGACTTGCATGAGCGGATCATCGACTTTGCTGATCAGACTCTGTGCGGCGGCTGCCGTGTCGATCGCGGTGTGGGCCTTGCCCTGCCAGTACGCGGCATGGCTCATTTCACACAGTGCATAGATGCTGAGTTCAGTATTATCCGCGTCCTGAGCTGCTGCCCGTGCTTGGTCCCAGTAGCCCTGGGCGCTATCGGAGTCATTGAGATCAAAGTAGTAGTATCCGATGGAGGTGGACATATCGCTGTAGACCGAGAGCAGACGCGGTCGCAGGCTGGTCGGGCATTCCCCGAGTAGATCGTGAACCAGGGTTCGTTGCGCGAGTACCGTGTTGAGTACTGCACGGGCGCCCAGTGTGTCGTCTTGCTGTTTGCAGTAGCGGTGGATGGTCTCGATGTGGTCGATGACCCGCTCGTCCACCCGGCTGGGCGTGACAACTGCCCGGGTCAGGCGTTCTTGTTCGTCGGTGTTCAGGGCGCCTAGGACAGGGAGGGCGGTGGCGGTGCTGGCCGCCCATCCCAGTAACTGGATCAGTCCGCGACGGTTCATCGCACCTACCCATCCGCAGAGGAGCCTGGCGAGCTGGCCGATGATCTCATCGGGTCCTGCTCCGGGCACGTCCTCTGCCAGGCTACCGAGCATCGGGAGGGAGGCCAGCGGTGGAGCCAACCCCTGCACCAGGTTCGCACCGCCAGTGTTCGTCAGTGCCCCGGTTTCTCCTGGGCGGTCTGGCTCGTGGCAGACGCATAGTCGTGGCGCTGTGGTGGCGCGCAGTTCCTCCGCTTTCGCCCGGGCTTCGGCGAGTTGGGCTTCGCGGGCTCGGACTTCGTGGTCCTGCTTGGCGGCTTCCCAGGTGTGGAACCCGGCCAGCAGGGCACCGTCGGCGTGGCATCGTTGGTCGGCGATGGTCCAGAACCGCTCATCGGCGCGGGAGCGGCCTTTTTCGATGTGGGCCACGGTGGTGCGGTCCACCCTGGTGGCGATGGCGAGTTGTCCTTGGCTCAGCTCGGCTGCCTGGCGGTAGGCCGCCAGCTGTGCGCCGAGCACCCGGCGCATCTCGACCAGCTCTTCCGGCTCCCGCGCCATGATCCCGCCCCCCTGTCCGTATTGCCCTGATCGCTCAGCGTAAACCTGCAGCGTGACATTCCCCTGTGCCAAGTCATGTGCGCCCAGTGCTACACACCCCCTCACACTCTTGATCGACTCCGACTCCGACTCCGACTCCGACTCCGACTCCGACTCCGACTCCGACTCCG
>JBOHGD010000034.1:0-52707 GCA_050699955.1 Pseudonocardiaceae bacterium
GTCCACACCGCCGCGGGCAGCCGATGACCGTCGGCGGCCCGCGCGCAGGTGGGGCCGGGGCTGAGTCAGTACCGACGGGCTACCTGGTTTCACTCGATCCGGCCAGGCTGCCCAGGTAGAGCTCGATCACCTTGGGGTCGTTCATCAACGCTGATCCGGTGTCGGTGTAGGCGTTACGACCCTGGTCCAGGACGTAGCCACGGTCGCAGATCTGCAGACAACGCCGCGCGTTCTGCTCAACCATGATGATCGAGACGCCGGCCGCGTTGATCTTCTTGCAGCGCACGAACACTTCGTCGGCGAACATGGGTGACAGCCCGGCAGAGGGCTCGTCGAGCAGCAGTACCGACGGCTCCATCATCAGCGCCCGGCCCATGGCGACCATCTGCCGCTCACCGCCGGAGAGCGCCCTGGCCTTGGTCTTGCGTCGTTCTCCGAGTAACGGGAACAGTGCGCACACCGTCTCGAACCGGGTGGTGAAGGTGCGTGGCCGCAGATAGGCACCCATCTGCATGTTCTCCTCGATGGTCAACGAGGGGAACACATTGTTGTTCTGTGGCACGTAGCCCACGCCTTTGGTGACGAGCACGTGTGCCTTGGCGGAGGTGATGTCGCCGTCTCGCAGCCAGACCCTGCCACCGCGCACCGGAAGGAGCCCGAACATCGCCTTGAGCAGGGTCGACTTGCCCGCGCCGTTGGGCCCGATGATGCCGACGATCTCGCCCTCCCGGAGGAAGAGGTTGCAGTCGTCCAGGATGTTCACACCGGGCAGGTAACCGGCTACCAGGTCGTCGGCTCGAAGCAGCGCACCCCGGGCCAGCTCGCGGTGCCGTTGCGGGGTCGCGGCGAGCTCAGCGGGGGAGAGCTCGCCCCCGTTCGGGGTGTTCACTGCTCGTCCTTCGAGGCGGTCCGCGGTGACGTGATCACGGCGGGGTCGGACAGGTCCTCGCCACGTTCGATCGCCGACCCGAGCTCGCTCTCGATCTCGGCGACGAGCACCGCCGTTTCCCCCACCGGGTTGCCCTGTGCGTCGAACTCCAGCGCGCGGTCATGATGTGCGCCCAGGTAGGCGTCGACGACCACCTTGTTGGATGAGAGCGCCTGCGGCGGGCCTTCGGCGATCACGCTGCCCTGGGCCATCACCACGACCCAATCGCTGATATCGCGGATGACGTCCATGTCGTGCTCGACGAACACCACGGTCATGCCCTCCGCGCGCAGCGACCTGACATGTTGCAGCAGGCTTTCGGTCAGCGCCGGATTCACTCCGGCCATCGGCTCGTCGAGCATCACCACGGTCGGGTCCATCATCAGCGCCCTGGCCATTTCCAGCAGCTTGCGCTGGCCACCGGACAGCGAGCCGGCGAGGTCGTGGGACTTGGCGTCCAGCCGGAACCGGACGAGCAGTTCCACGGCCTTGTCTGTGATGGCCCGCTCTTGTGGCCCCCAGGTGCTGAGCAGCGCGCCGAAGAACCGCTCCCCGGTCTGGTTCGGCGCGCCCAGGCACATGTTGTCCAACACGGTCAGCTTGGCCAGTGCCTTGGTCAGTTGGAAGGTGCGGACCACCCCGCGGCGGGCGACCTGGTGCGGGGCGAGCCGGGCCAGCGATGCCCCGTTGAAGGTCCAGCGGCCGGTGTTGGCTCGGTCGAATCCGGTGAGCAGGTTGAACAGCGTGGTCTTGCCTGCGCCGTTCGGGCCGATCAGTCCGGTGATGCTGCCCCGCTGGATCTCCAGATGAGCCACATCGACGGCCTTGAGACCGCCGAACGTGCGAGTGATCGAGTCGATCACCAGTATCGGGTCGGGCTTTGCGGCACCTGGTACGGGGGGCACCGCGGCAAGCGGGTTGTCACCGTCCATCCAGCAGCACCTCCTCCCTCTTGCCGAAGATGCCCTGCGGCCGGAACACCACAAGGAGCGCCAATGCCGCCCCGACCAGAACGAATCGGATGGCGCCGACATCCTGGCTCTGGACGAACGTGATCAGCGGGTCGTTGCCCGCGGTGATCTGGCGGAGGAGGTTGTCGGTGACGGAGAACACGAACAACAAGATCATCGAGCCGATGACCGGACCGAATACCCGGGCGGCTCCGCCGATGATGAGTGCCACGTAGGCGAAGAAGGTCTGCGGCGGGGAGTAGAAGTCCGGTGTCAATGACTGCGTCGCCAGCCCGTAGACGATTCCGCCGACCGCACCGAACACCCCACCCAGCATCAGCGCCTGCATCTTGTAGGCGAACACATTCTTGCCCAGTGCTCTGGCCGCATCCTCGTCCTCCCGGATCGCCTTGAGTACCCGCCCCCACGGGCTGCGCACCAGCAGGTACACCAGCAGCAACGAGGCGGCGACGATCGTCCAGCCCACGCAGATCGACCACAGGTCCTGGCCGAGGAACCGCACGCCGAGCAAGACATAGGTGTGTCCGTTGTCGAACGGACTGAGGTTCCGAAAGCCGGTGCCGTAGCCGGTGAGCCCCTGGGTGCCACCGGAGAAGCCGGTCATCGAGGTCGACCGGGTGATCAGCCGCAGGATCTCCGCGGCCGCGATCGTGACGATCGCCAGGTAGTCGGCACGCAGCCGCAGCGTCGGGATTCCGAGCAGCAGCGCGAGCAGCACCCCGGCGGCTATCCCGGCCAGTACCCCGGCCCACAGCGGTAGACCGAAGTTCTCTACCGCGATCCCCATGCCATACGCACCGGCCAAGGCGAAGCCGATCTGCCCGAAGTTGAGCAGGCCGGTATACCCGAAATGGATGTTCAGCCCGATCGCGAGCAAGGTGAAGAAGATCGCCTGGGGGCCGACCAACTGCGCGATGCCGTTGCTGAGCAGGCTCCCGACGTCGATCATTTTCTCACCCGATCCGCGAGCGGCTGCCGAGCAGGCCCTGCGGCCTGACTACCAGGACAAGAATGAGTACCGCGAGCCCGCCGAGATACTTGAGATCCACCGGGATGATCTCGGCGGAGACCTGCACCAGGATCCCGACGATCAGGCATCCCACCAGCGCACCGTATGCGGTGCCCAGCCCGCCGAGGATCACCCCGGCGAACATCAGCAGCAGAAGGTTGAAGCCCATCTCGTACTGCACGGTTCCGGCCAGTTCGGACAGGCCGTACAGGACGCCGCCGAGTGCGGCGAGTCCGCCGGAAAGAACCCACACGAACAGCACGACCCGTTCGACGTTGATGCCCGAGGAGGCGGCCAGGTCCCGGTCGTCCGACACCGCCCGCATCGCCTTGCCGATCCGGGTCCGCTGCAGCAGCAGCGCGAGCCCGATCATGACGGTCAGGCTGATCAGGATCGTGGCGAGATCCTTGTCGGTGAGGCTGATGATCCCGTAGTCACGTTCCACCTGGTCGGTGTAGTCGGCGAACGACTGTGACCGGCCCCCGTAGAAGATCAGCACCAGGTAGCGCAGCGCGAGGCCGAGGCCGATGGACACGATGAGCTGTGCGATGAGCCCAGATCTGCGCCTGCGCATCGGCCCCCAGATACCCAGATCGGTTGCCGCGCCGAGCGCGGCGCCCGCCACGATGGCCAGCAGCGTCGCCCAGATCAGCTGAATCCCGAGGACGACGTTGAACGCCCAGGCCACCACAGCCCCGATCATGACCATCTCGCCGTGCGCGAAGTTGGTCAGCCCGGTGGTCCCGAAGATCAGTGACAGGCCCACCCCGGTGATGCCGATGATCAAGCCGAACCGGCTGCCGTCGACGAGTACCCGCAGGACCTGCGAGGTCGCGGAACTCTTCAGACCGGTGCGTTCGGCGCCGAAGCGGAACACCACGAGCGACACCCGGCCCGGCTCGACGTCGCGGATCACCTCACCCTGCAGCAGATGGACGCCCCGAGGCAGCGACCGCTGGTCGATCCGGAAGGTGTACCGGCCAGGCTCGGGAACGCTCAGTTCCCAGCGCCCGCGAGCGTTGGACACGGTGTCCGCGACCTGCCGGCCGGCTGCGTTGAGCGCCTGTACCCGCACGTCGGACAGCAGCGTGCCGTCTTCGTTGCGCAGCGTTCCGCTGACCGGCAGTTGCTGCTGCGCGGCTGGGGCGGGTCGGGGCTGCACGGCGGGTTGGGGCACGGCCAGTGCCGGCGCGGCCAGGCCGAGCAGAGCGCCCCCGGCGATCAGCGTGACGAGTAGCAGACGTAGCAGGAGAGGAGTCCGGGCCGGGGTCCCGGGATCAGCGGTCCGCATCCTGCTCGGCGGCCGGGCGGGGCCTGGTCTTCGCACGGCGCGCCTCCTCATCGAGCGGGCCGAGGGTGGCCGACCGGGTGCTCAGGTGGTTCCGGGGAGCGCAGACTAGCCGTTGGTTCACCGGATGGAGACCACGTGCACCCCGAGCGTTCCCAAGACGTAACGCAGCGCGGTCCGTGCTCACTCGACTGGGCGATCTCGAAGCAGGCAGGTCAGCCGGGCTGTGCAAATCCGCCGGCCCTGCTCGTCGCTGATGGTGATCTCGAAGGTGGCCACCGTCCGGCCGCGGTGCAGCGGCGTGCACACCCCCGTGACCTCCCCCCCGGTCGCTGCGCGGTGATGGGAGCAGGACAGCTCCACGCCCAGCGCCATCCGGTCGGGCAGGCCCCACAGCGAGGCCGCCATCGAGCCGAGCGTCTCGGCCAGCACGGCACTCGCTCCGCCGTGCAGCAGGCCGAACGGCTGGCGGTTGTGGGCGACCGGCATGGTCGCCACCATTCGCTCGGGGTCCCACTCGAGGATCTTGATGCCGATCCGATCCGCGAGCTGCTCGTCGGCCCAGCGGGCGAACACCTCAGCGGTGGCCGGATCGGCCGCGGGTGGGATGGCGGATGTGGTCACGCAGAACCTCCGGGTATGCCGGGAACCCACCCACTGTAAGCAGAGGTCACCATTGGCACTGGCAGTTCACCCGCACAGCGGCGCCGGGGTCCGGGCCATCCGGGATGTCGGTGACCCGGCCTACACTCGCGGGCCGTGACGCCCTCCACCCCTCGGTTGCTCCTGCTCGACGGTCATTCGCTGGCCTACCGGGCGTTCTTCGCGTTGCCCACGGAGAACTTCCGCACCACCACTGGGCAGACCACCAACGCGGTGTACGGCTTCACCTCGATGCTGATCAACCTGCTCCGCGACGAGCAGCCCACCCACGTCGCCGCGGCGTTCGACATCTCCCGGAAGACCTTCCGGGCCGAGGCCTATGCGCCCTACAAGGCGAACCGCAGCACCACGCCGGACGAGTTCCGCGGCCAGGTCTCGCTGATCCAGGACGTGCTGGCCACCCTCGGGATCCCGGTGCTCACCAAGGAGAACTACGAGGCAGACGATGTGATCGCCACGCTCGTCGCCCGGGCCGAGCCGGCCGGCTTCCAGGTGCTGGTCTGCACCGGTGACCGGGACGCGCTGCAGCTGGTCAGCGGTCAGGTGACCGTGCTCTATCCGCGCAAGGGTGTCTCGGAGCTGACCCGGTTCACCCCCGAGGAGGTCACCGAGCGCTACAGCCTGACCCCTCGCCAGTACCCCGACTACGCAGCGCTGCGCGGTGATCCCTCGGACAATCTGCCGGGTATCCCGGGTGTAGGGGAGAAGACCGCGGCCAAGTGGGTGCGGGAGTTCGGGTCGCTGA
The DNA here is from genome assembly GCA_050699955.1 of Pseudonocardiaceae bacterium. Lineage (GTDB taxonomy): Bacteria > Actinomycetota > Actinomycetes > Mycobacteriales > Pseudonocardiaceae. The sequence continues at coordinate 5,605 of JBOHGD010000034.1, forward strand.
ACTCCTTGGTCGACCGGGTCGACGAGGTGAAGGGCAAGGTCGGTGACGCGCTCCGGGCGAACCTCGCCTCGGTGCTGCTCAATCGTCAGCTCACCGAGCTGGTCCGGGACGTGGACCTGCCCGATCAGCCCGGCGATCTCGTGTTGAAGCCGTGGGATCGCGACGCGGTGCACCGGCTGTTCGACGAGCTGGAGTTCCGGGTGCTGCGGGACCGGCTGTTCGCCACGCTCAGTGCACCCGAGCCGGAGGCCGAGGAAGGTTTCCAGGTGCGGGGTGCGGCGATCGAGCCGGGTGCGCTGGCGGACTGGCTGGCAGTGCATGCCCGGGACGGGCGCCGGGTGGGGCTCGCCTTCCGGGGCAGCTGGATCCGCGGTGCCGGTGATCTGGAAAGCCTCGCGCTGGCCGGGCCGGACGGGGAAGGCGGATACCTCGACCCGGCCACCCTGACCCCGCAGGACGAGCAGGCCCTGGCCCAGTGGCTCGCCGACCCGGCCATGCCGAAGGCCGCACACGACGCCAAGCCGCTGTTGCATGCGCTGCGCGCCCGTGACATCACCCTGGCCGGTCTGACCAGTGACACCCAGCTCGCGGCCTACCTGGTCCGGCCGGGACAGCGCTCATTCGACCTGGCCGACCTGGTGCTGCGCTACCTGCGCAGGGAGTTGCGGGCCGAGCCCGATGACAGCGCCCAGCCCAGCCTGTTCGAGGGGGAGGACGCCGCCGCTCGGGCCACCGACGAGATTCTGCGGGCCAACGCGGTAGCCGAGTTGGCCGATGCTCTGGACGCCGAACTGGACCGGATCGAGGGCCACACGCTGCTCACCGACGTGGAGCTGCCGCTGCTCGCCGTGCTGGCCGAGTTGGAGGCGGTCGGCATCGCTGTCGACAGCGACGTGCTGACCGGCTTGGAGGCCGGTTTCTCCGCCGTGGTGAAGCAGGCCGAACAGGACTGCTTCGCGGTGATCGGCAAGGAGATCAACCTGGGTTCACCCAAGCAGCTGCAGGTGGTGCTGTTCGACGAGCTGGGCATGCCGAAGACCAAGCGCACCAAGACCGGTTACACCACCGACGCCGACGCGTTGCAGACGCTCTTCGCCTCGACGGAGCACCCGTTCCTGGCGCACCTCTTGATGCACCGCGACGCGACCCGGCTCAAGATCACGGTGGACGGGCTGCTCAAGGCGGTGGCCGACGACGGGCGAATCCATACCACCTACAACCAGACCATCGCCGCGACCGGGCGGCTGTCGTCCACTGAACCGAACCTGCAGAACATTCCGGTCCGCACCGAGTCAGGGCGGCGGATCCGGCAGGCGTTCGTGGTGGGCCCCGGCGCCGTGGACGTCCGATGGGGCGAGCTGATGACCGCGGACTACAGCCAGATCGAGATGCGGATCATGGCGCACCTGTCCGAGGACGCCGCGCTGATCGAGGCGTTCACGTCTGGGTACGACTTTCACGCGGCCACCGCCGCGCAGGTGTTCGGGGTGCAGGCCGGGGCGGTCACCGGTGAGCAGCGCGCCAAGATCAAGGCGATGAACTACGGCCTGGCTTACGGGCTGTCGGCCTTCGGGCTGTCCGCGCAGCTGCGGATCTCCACCGAGGAGGCGCGCGGGCTGATGGACGAGTACTTCACCGGCTTCGGCGGAGTGCGCGACTACCTGCACTCGGTGGTGGAGAAGGCCCGCAAGGACGGCTACACGGCCACCATGATGGGACGTCGGCGCTACCTGCCCGATCTGGTCAGCGACAACCGGCAGCGTCGCGAGATGGCCGAACGGATGGCGCTCAACGCCCCGATCCAGGGCAGCGCGGCGGACATCATCAAGGTGGCGATGCTGGGGGTGGCCCGGGCGTTGCGGGCTGAGGGGCTGCGTTCTCGGATGCTGCTGCAGGTGCACGACGAGTTGGTGCTGGAGGTCGCCGACGGTGAGCGGGCGGCGGTGGAGGCACTGGTGCGCCGCGAGATGGGTTCGGCATATTCGCTGGACGTCCCGCTCGAGGTGTCCGTGGGCGTCGGACGGTCCTGGGACGATGCCGCGCACTGAGGACCTGGGGTCCCGGGGTGAGGCTCAGCGCAGGGCGCCCACCGGTCGCGCTTCCCAGATCGTCCACAACGGACGGTAGCCCTGCCGGGGCCAGAACACCGAGGACAGCGGGTTGGGCGGGTTGTAGTACAGGTAGGACCCGACCGTCGGGGCTGCGTCGAAGACCGCGTGCGCACGGTCAGCCAGCACCCGGCCGACCCCGCGACCGCGGGCGTGGGGCAGTACCGAGGCGCAGTTGACATAGCCCCAGCGTCCAGGGGGCAGCCGGGTCGCGATCCACGTGCCGGGACTCACTTCGGCGTAGCCGCATTCCATGAGTCCGACGACGGCACCGGCCAGTTCGGCGAGCCAGATGGGTTCGTGGCTGGACAGCCGCGCCTGCAGCAAGCTGCGCTTCAGGGCGATGGCCCCGGCACGTGCCACCGCGCCGCCGGTCAGGGCGGAGTAGGACTGCTCGGCCATCGCCAGCCGCAAGCAGTCCTCGAGGTCGCGCGGCCCAGCCCGCCGGACGTCGAGGCCGGCGGGGACAGGCCGGACCGGGGACGCCGGCGGGGAGCGGACCGCGATCACCGACAGCGGGAAGAACCCGTGGTCCAGCAGGGCCCGGCCGGTCTCGGCATCCCGGCTGGGCCAGCTGACCACGCAGGCCGAGTCGACCTGTGGCAGGCCCAGTTGCGGCAGTCTGGCCCGCCATGCGTTCAGCAGCGCGTGCATCCCGGCCGGCCCCGTGGTGCCCAGTACCGGGACCAGTTCGCTGACCTGCGCCGCCGACCACATCTGGGCCGGCGACCCGGCGGGATGGGTGAATCGGAGCAGCACACCGGCGACCTTCTCGTCCTCGCAGGTGGCGGTCAGCACCAGACCGTCGGGCACCGTGACCCAGGGTGGTAACAACGGGTCGAGCGCCTGCAGCCGCAAGGTCTGGTCGGCGAGCAGCTGCTCTGCGGTGCTGCTCACGGCGCTGGCCTCGACGGGGTGGGGCTCAGCGGGGCGCAGCCGCCGCGTCGGCAGCAGAAGATCGCGGTCCCGGGGAACAGAGCTCCGCGCAGCGGACTCCACTGACCCCACTCCTGCCGCAACCCGGCCGGCCATTCCGGCTCCACCAGGTCGTCCAGCAGCAGGCCCGCCGCGACGATCTCCCGTACCCGGTCGCCCAGCGTCCGGTGGTGCTCCACGTAGGTGGGCTCGCCCGAAGCGTCCACCTCGACGTAGGGGGTGCGGTCGAAGTAGGACTGCGCGACCGTCAAACCGGCCTCGCCCGGATCGTCGGGGAAGATCCAGCGCATCGGGTGGGTCACCGCGAAGACCCAGCGGCCACCGGGGCGCAGCACTCGGGCGACCTCCCGCATCACCGCGCCCGAGTCCGCGACGAAGGGCACCGCGCCGAACGCCGAACAGGCCAGGTCGAAGCTGCCGTCGGCGAACGGCAACCGGTTCGCGTCGGCCTGCACCAGAGGTACCGCGAGCCCGGTGTCGCGGGCCGCGCGCTCGGCGTGCCGCAGCATTCCGGCGGACAGGTCCAGGCCGACTACCCGCGCGCCCTGGGTGGCCAGCCAGCGAGAACAGGCCGCCGAGCCGCAGCCGACCTCGAGTACCTGACGGCCGGCGAGTGCACCGAGTAACCCGGCTTCGGCCTCGCGTAAACCCTCCGGGCACCATACGAAGTCCGCCGAGCCCAGGAAGTCACTGTGTGCGGCGAGATAGTCCTCGGCGTCGGCATCCCACCACCGGCGGCTGGCGGCCACCGACTCCTCGGTACCGACCGAACGCTGCACGACACCCACGGTGCCCAGCAGTGCTTCGGCCCGCCCGTGAGGCGTCGCGTCTTCTTCGTGCCCAGGTTGCGGCGCGCCGGTCACCGGGGCAGTCTTCCAGACTGCGCACACGGATCCGGGGATTGGGTTTGCTGCCTGGACGCCGCCCTGAGTACGATCGACATGCGCTTTGATTTCGCGCTGCCCGGGTGTCGAGCCCGCTCAGCACGTCGCATCCGGAAAACGCAGGGGTCTGCAGGCGGTTTACGCTGGTAGAGGCTTGGGCCGGTGTTCGTGGCGGGGACGATCCGCCGCAGCGGGAACGACCAGCGCAAGGCAAGAGCACGCCCACCGATGACCCTATTCCTCCGGAGCACCCCACCGCATGACCACCGACACCACCACCGCCCCGACCACGCAGCAGGTCGCGATCAACGACGTCGGGACGGAGGAGGACTTCCTCGCCGCCATCGACCAGACCATCAAATACTTCAACGATGGTGACATCGTCGAGGGCACCATCGTCAAGGTCGACCGCGACGAGGTGCTGCTCGACATCGGCTACAAGACCGAAGGTGTCATCCCCTCGCGGGAGCTGTCCATCAAGCACGACGTCGACCCGGCAGAGGTCGTCAAGGTCGGCGACGAGGTCGAGGCCCTCGTTCTCCAGAAGGAGGACAAGGAAGGCCGGCTGATCCTGTCGAAGAAGCGCGCCCAGTACGAGCGCGCCTGGGGCAACATCGAGGCCCTCAAGGAGAACGAGGAGCCGGTACGCGGCACCGTCATCGAGGTTGTCAAGGGCGGCCTGATCCTCGACATCGGCCTGCGCGGCTTCCTGCCCGCCTCGCTGGTCGAGATGCGGCGGGTCCGTGATCTGCAGCCCTATGTAGGACGGGAACTCGAGGCGAAGATCATCGAGCTGGACAAGAACCGCAACAACGTGGTGCTCTCCCGCCGTGCCTGGCTGGAACAGACTCAGTCCGAGGTGCGCAGCGAGTTCCTCAACCAGCTGGCCAAGGGTCAGGTCCGCAAGGGCCAGGTCTCCTCGATCGTCAACTTCGGTGCCTTCGTGGACCTCGGGGGCGTGGACGGCCTGGTACACGTGTCCGAGCTGTCCTGGAAGCACATCGACCACCCCAGCGAGGTAGTCGAGGTCGGCCAGGAGGTCACCGTCGAGGTGCTCGATGTCGACCTGGACCGCGAGCGGGTGTCGTTGTCGCTCAAGGCGACCCAGGAAGATCCGTGGCGGCAGTTCGCCCGTACCCATCAGATCGGCCAGATCGTGCCGGGTAAGGCGACCAAGCTGGTGCCGTTCGGCGCGTTCGTGCGGGTCGAGGAGGGCATCGAGGGCCTGGTGCACATCTCGGAGCTGGCCGAGCGTCACGTGGAGATCCCCGAGCAGGTCGTGCAGGTCGGCGACGACGTGATGGTCAAGGTCATCGACATCGACCTCGACCGGCGTCGCATCTCGTTGTCGCTCAAGCAGGCCAACGAGGGTCTGTCGCCGGAGATGGAGTTCGACCCGACGCAGTACGGCATGACTGCGGAGTACGACAACGAGGGCAACTACATCTACCCCGAGGGCTTCGACCCCGAGACCAACGACTGGCTCGATGGCTACGACAAGCAGCGTGAGGAGTGGGAACGTTCCTACGCCGATGCGCAGGTCCGCTTCGAGCAGCACCGCAAGCAGGTCGTCAAGGCCGCCGAGGCCGAGTCGGAGGCGGCCGGGGACCAGAACTACTCCTCGGCGACCACCGAGGCACCCGCCACCAGCAGTAGCAGTAGCAGCAGCGGGGGTGGTTCGCTGGCGAGCGACGAGCAGCTGGCGGCGCTGCGGGAGAAGCTCTCCGGCGGCGCGTAACCGTGTCGCGCTTGTGAGTGGCGATACGAGCTATGACTCGTATCGCCACTCACAGGGCGTTAGCCAAGAGAAAGCGCCTGTCGCAGGCTGACCGCCCGGCGGCGCAGGACGGCCCAGCTCCGGCGGGCTGGCATATGCGGCTGGAATCCCCTATCGCGCTCGATCTTGACGAGGGCGAAGTCGACCTCGGGATATGCCCGGCAGTGCACCAGCCCTGGAGTACCGAGCCGGTGTCGGGCCGGCCGTCGGGGTCGGCCCGGTCCGATGGAGCGGAGCATTGCACCTCCGAAGCTTGCAACCTGGTGTGACGCCGGTGGCGAGAAGTTACTCGCGTGACAGCCGGGGACGACGGACGCCACGCCGAATGGACGCCGCGAACTCATCCGTTCGGGTCATCATCGTTGGGCTGGGAGAAGCGCGTCGTGCTCAGGGTGGGACTGACCGGAGGGATCGGATCCGGCAAGTCCACGGTCGCGGCGCGGCTGGCCGAACGGGGCGGGTGGATCATCGACTCCGACCGGATAGCTCGCGAGGTGGTCCAGCCCGGGTCTGTCGGGCTGCACGGCGTGGTCGATGCGTTCGGGGCGGAGATCCTCGCCGAGTACGGTGCGCTGGACCGGGCCGCGTTGGCCGCGCGGGTCTTCGACGATGCGGATGCCCGACGGCGGCTGGGGGCCATCGTGCATCCGCTGGTCGCGACGCGCTCCGCCGAGCTGATCGAGGCTGCGCCGGCCGACGCCATCGTGGTGCAGGACATCCCATTGCTCGTCGAGGCAGGGCTGGCGGCAGGTTTCCCGCTGGTCGTGGTGGTGCATGCGGACCCTGAGGTGCGGGTACGGCGGCTGGTCGAGCAACGTGGCATGCCCGAAGCCGACGCTCGGGCCCGGCTGGCTGCACAGGCCACCGACGAGCAGCGCCACGCCGCGGCGGATGTGTGGCTGGACAACAGTGGCAGCCTGGAGGGCACGATCGCTGCGGTGGATCGGTTATGGGACGAGCGGCTGTTGCCTTTCGAAGACAACCTGCGCCAGCACCGTGCGGCCCCGCGGGCCACCCGTCCGGAGTTCGTCATGTCCGACGACAGCTGGCCGCGGCAGGCGCAGCGTCTGATCATCCGGATCGAGGGTGTGGCGGATGGGCGGGCGCACCGCATCGACCACATCGGCTCCACGTCGGTCCCCGGCCTGGACGCCAGGGACGTACTGGACATCCAGATCGTCGTCGCTGACCTCACGGTGGCAGGGCGGCTCGCCGAAGATCTGATCGCGGTGGGTCTGGTAGGGCGGGATGGCCGATGGCGGGATCCCCTCCGCGATGGAACCAGCCGGGACAAGGCGATGGCGACCAACGCCGATCCCGCCCGCGCCGTCAACTGTCACATCCGGCCGGTCGACACCCCGACTTGGCGGGAAGCCCTGCTGTTGCGGGACTGGCTACGGACTCACCCTGCCGGGGTAGGCGAGTATGCCGAACTCAAGCACCGGCTTACCGCGCTGTCGGACAACATCGAGGCCTACGCCGCGGCGAAAACCCCGTTCGTGCACCGCACGCTGGACCTGGCCGAGTCCTGGGCGACCCGAACCGGCTGGCGGGTGGGCTGAGAACCCCGGGGCCCGAGTCAGAACAGCGGCGGCCAGTGCTGCCTGATGCCGCGGCCAACGAGCCATGATCCCAGGTCGTGGTGGTGAGCGGAGAGCTGTTCCAAGGCGCGGTGCACGGACTGCAGCGCGAGGTCGGCGTCCACCGGCCGCAGCACGCCGCCTGCGACTGCCGCGGCGAAGTTCTCCGAGCTGGCGAAACGGGGCACCGAACCGGAGACCACCCGCAGCCCCAGTAGCATGTCGGTGGTGCGCCAGTGCCGGGTGTCGTGCTCGATACGCACTGCGGTGAGTGTGCTGGACCTGCACCGGTCGTGCCGGGAGCGGGGTCGTTGGGCGGCGAGCCTCAGGCCCTCTGCGGGCATCAACCAGCAGGCCTCGGACTCGATGTCGGGATCCTCCGGAGTGCTGAACTCCAGGTGCAGCCCCCACGGCTCGGCGTGACAGGTGCTCAGCCGGCGGACGGTGCCCGACGAGTACATGCGAACTCGTGTGACAGTGTCCACCACATCAACCAGTTGGGGGGTCATCACGGCGTCCACGTTGCGCCAGCGTAGTAGGACGTACGTCGCAGGATCACGCAATAGGATGATGAATTTTCCGCACGTTTACATACTGTCAAGGCGCGTTCGGTCAGTCGTCATCACTAGGCGCGGCCGGGTGGCGCGCCCAGGTGGGCCGTGCCCCCACGGTCGCCAGCCATCGGTCCAGCCGGTAGCCGTGCCTGGCCAGACCGTCCACCGCCCGGAACGCCGTGGCCAGCGCTGCCTGCGCGGTGGGCGGGTCGAGTAACCCGGCGACGACCGCGTCCAGCAACTCGTCGATGTCGAGCACGTCCGCGCTGCGGCCTGCGCGCACCACCAGGTCCAGGTAGTGATCTTCGGTCCGCCAGCACCCGGCTTGGACGTCGATGCGCACCACGTCGAGGTAGAAATCTTGGTCGCGCTCGTGCCCAGGATGGAAGAACCAGTCGGTGGCCCGCAGGCCCACCTCGGGAAGCAGCCAGGACTCGATCGCGCGGATCGAAGGGTGGTCGACGACGTCGCGGGCGAGGTAGAGCCCGAACGGCTCGACCCGGTACTCCCGCACCGTACGGACGAATCCCTTGGGGTCGGTGTTGGTCATCGCCTCCACGTCGAAGATCTCGACCTTGGGGGCGTGCACGTGGCCCGCGGTCGGGGCGACGTCGTGGGCGGGACGGGTCGCGGCCATGTAGCTCCAGCCTACGCATCCGGGTACCGCAGCGCTCGGATTCACGCTTGCCCGCAAGCAGGGTGGCCGTGGCCCGCAGACTGTCCGAGTGCCCCTTTACCCTGGGACATGTGGCATTCGCGACTGAGTATCCCGTGCCGGCACAGTCGGAGTTCCGTCCTGTGCAGGAGATCCCTCGCACCGGCGGGCACTTCGAGGTGGTCAGTGACCACCAGCCCGCAGGTGACCAGCCGAAGGCGATCGACGAGCTCGAGCGGCGGCTGCGGGCAGGCGAGCAGGACGTGGTTCTCCTCGGTGCCACGGGCACCGGCAAGTCGGCCACCACAGCCTGGCTGATCGAGCGGGTGCAGCGGCCGACGCTGGTGATGGCGCCGAACAAGACCCTGGCTGCCCAGCTGGCCAACGAGCTACGCGAGATGCTGCCGAACAACGCGGTCGAGTACTTCGTCTCCTACTACGACTACTACCAGCCTGAGGCCTACATCGCGCAGACCGACACCTACATCGAGAAGGACTCCTCGGTCAACGAGAACGTGGAGCGGTTGCGCCATTCGGCGACGTCCACCCTGCTCTCCCGGCGCGACGTGGTGGTGGTCGCCTCGGTGTCCTGCATCTACGGTCTGGGCACCCCACAGTCCTACCTGGACCGTTCGGTGCAGCTCGACGTCGGCGCCGAGGTGGACCGGGACGCGCTGCTGCGGGCGCTGGTCGACGTCCAGTACGCCCGCAACGATCTGGCCTTCGCCCGTGGCACGTTCCGGGTTCGCGGGGACACCGTGGAGATCATCCCAGCGTACGAGGAGCTGGCCATTCGGATCGAGTTCTTCGGCGACGAGATCGAGTCGCTGTTCTACCTGCACCCGCTCACCGGTGAGGTGGTCCGTGAGGTGCAGGGTGTGCGGATCTTCCCGGCGACGCACTACGTTGCGGGTCCGGAGCGGATGGAGCGTGCCATTCGCGACATCGAGGTCGAGCTCCAGGAGCGGCTCGCCGATCTGGAGGGAGCGCGCAAGCTACTGGAGGCCCAGCGGTTACGGATGCGCACCCAGTACGACGTGGAGATGATGCGCCAGGTCGGGTTCTGCTCGGGTATCGAGAACTACTCACGGCATATCGACGGTCGCGGCCCGGGATCCGCCCCGGCGACGCTGATCGACTACTTCCCCGACGATTTTCTGCTCGTCATCGACGAGTCGCATGTCACGGTGCCGCAGATCGGCGGCATGTACGAGGGTGACATGTCGCGCAAGCGCAATCTGGTCGACCATGGCTTCCGGCTGCCCTCTGCTGTGGACAACCGGCCGCTGACCTGGGAGGAGTTCAGCGACCGCATCGGTCAGACCGTGTACCTCTCAGCCACACCGGGTCCGTACGAGATGGGTCAGGCGGGTGGCGAGTTCGTCGAGCAGGTCATCCGGCCGACCGGGCTGGTCGACCCTGAGGTGATCGTCAAGCCCACCAAGGGCCAGATCGACGATCTGGTGCACGAGATCCGGGAGCGGGCTGAGCGTGACGAGCGGGTGCTGGTCACCACGCTGACCAAGAAGATGGCCGAGGATCTCACCGACTACCTGCTTGAGCTCGGCATTCGGGTCCGCTATCTGCACTCCGAGGTGGACACGCTGCGTCGGGTGGAGCTACTGCGGCAGTTGCGGCAGGGCGAGTTCGACGTGCTGGTCGGGATCAACCTGCTCCGCGAGGGCCTGGACCTGCCCGAGGTCTCCCTGGTCGCGATCCTGGATGCCGACAAGGAGGGTTTCCTGCGCAGCGAGACCTCGCTGATCCAGACTATCGGCCGCGCCGCCCGCAACGTCTCCGGGCAGGTCCACATGTACGCTGACAGGGTCACCGATTCGATGCGCCGGGCCATCGACGAGACCGACCGCCGGCGAGCCAAGCAGGTGGCCTACAACACCGAGCGCGGACTGGACCCACAGCCGCTGCGCAAGAAGATCAACGACATCCTCGACCGGGTGTACGCCGAAGCGGAGGACACCGAGGGCGTGGCTGTCGGGGGTTCCGGGCGCAACGCGTCCCGGGGCAAGCGCGCCACTGGAGAGCCCGGTCGAAGCCGGGTCAGCGCGGGGGTGATGCAGGACCGCGACGCCTCCGCGATGCCCCGGGCGGAGCTCGCCGACCTGGTGCAGCAGCTCACCGATCAGATGCTGGGCGCGGCCCGGGAGCTGCAGTTCGAGCTGGCGGCGCGGCTGCGGGACGAGATCGCGGACCTCAAGAAGGAGCTCCGCGGCATGGACGCGGCCGGAATCCGTTAATGGGAGCCCGCACGTACCACCAACCCCGTGTCAGGGGTCGTCAAGACCCCCAACACCGGGATCTGACCAGGCACAGGGAAGCATGTACTGAGCCGGATCGCACGGCCACAATGGGACTAGCCCTACTCATTAGGAGGTGACACGCTCGTGTCTTCCACAGCGGACGTTGTCACGACTCGTTTCGGCGACGGTTTGGCCGTCGGTCCCGATCTGGCCCGCTCAGCGGAGTCCGCCGTGGCGCAGGCCATCGCACCGCTCGCTGGACAGCGACCTGACCTGCTCTTCGTGTTCGTGTGTGGCGACGATCCGGCGGCGATCGAAGCGGCTGGTCTGCGCGCGATGGATGTGGCCGGGGCCGGCGTCACGCTGGGCTGCGGTGCCGGTGGCGTGATCGGCGCCGGCCGGGGAGTGGAGACCGAGCGCGCCGTCAGTGCGTTCGCCGCGTGCCTGCCAGGGGCCAGGTGCACCCCATTCCAGCTGGAGCTTCAGCGCACCCCCGACGGTGCCGCCGTCACCGGGATGCCGGACCGGCGCGAGGATGATGCCGTCGCGATTCTGCTCGCTGATCCGGTTACCTTCCCGGTAGCCGCCTTCGTGGAGCGTTCGAATGACGAGCTCTCTGGCCTGCCGCTCATCGGCGGTGCGGCCAGCGGTCCGGTCGAGTCCGGTTCGGCACGACTGTTCATGGACGGTCGCAGCGTACCGGCCGGTGCCGTAGGGGTCGTGCTGGGCGGTTCGGTCGCCGTGCGCCCTGTGGTCAGCCAGGGATGCCGCCCCTTCGGCCCCCCGATGATCGTCACCAAGGCCGAGGGCAACCTCCTGTTCGAACTGGCTGGAACGCCCGCGCTGACCAAGCTCGAGCAGATCGTCGCCGAGCTCGGTCCCGAGGACCGGCTGGCCGTGACGCGCGGTCTGCACATCGGCGTCGTGATGGACGAATACGCCCTGGAGCATGAGCGCGGCGACTTTCTCATCCGCGGCGTCGTGGGTGCTGACCAGGAGCAGGGCGCCATCGCCATCGGGGATTTCGTGGAGGTGGGTCGCACGGTCCGCTTCCAGGTGCGCGATGCATCCGCCGCTGACGAGGATCTCGCCGAGCTGTTCGCTCAGTTCCGAGCGGAGTCCGGTCCCGTCGGCGGTGCGCTGCTGTTCTCCTGCAACGGACGCGGCAGGGCCATGTTCCCGACTGCCGACCACGACGTAGTGGCGGTACGCGATGGTCTCGCTGTGCCCGGGGTGGGCGGGTTCTTCGCCGCGGGCGAGATCGGCCCGGTCGGGGGTCGCAACTATGTGCACGGATTCACCGCGTCGATCCTCACGTTCGGCGCAGGGGGACTGAGCCAGGGGGACTGAGCCAGTCCGTCCCGTCAGCTGGTGATGTCCTTGCTGGCGAACCGCCACCAGGCGGCCAGCCCGAAAACCGTGGCGTAGGCCAGCCCGGAGAGCACTCCGCTGGCCAGATGGCTCCAGTCGACGGGGGAGGCCAGCAGGTCCGACCACGCCGAACTGAACCGGGTGGGCAGGTAGTTCCGCAGACTGCCGAGGGCATCGATGCTTTCCAGGATCTGGGACAGGATCGACACCATCACCGCACCGCCCACCGCACCCAGCGGGGCGTCCGTGCTGACCGACAGCAGCAGGGCGAGCCCGGCGACCCAGGCCAGCTGCAGCGCCAGGTACCCGGGCACCAGGACCAGCCGGCTCAACGCCGGGGCGAAGCCCAGCGACTGGCCGGTCGGGGAGATCAAATGACCGGGTCCGTAGGCGACGACCCCGACCGCCAGCGCCACTATGGGCAGCAACACCAGGGCGAATACCGACAGCAGCGCGGCCACCACCGCCTTCTGCCGAAGCAGCCGCCCGCGAGGTACCGGGGCGGCGAGCAGATAGCGCAGGGTTGACCAGGACGCTTCGCTGGCCATGGTGTCGCCGAAGAACAGCGCTACGACGACGACCAGCAGGAACGTCGTCGAGGAGAACAGCGTGAACACCACGAAGTTGGCCGCGCTGGCGGTGGCCAAGTCGATCAGGCTGGTGCTCGCCCGGTCTGGCCCATTGTTGCTGCCGAACTCGAAGGCGAGCCAGAGCAGGAAGGGCAGCGCAACGAGGAAGCCGAGGGTGAGCACGGTTCGCCTGCGCCGCAGCTGGCGCACCAGCTCCACCCGCAGTGGCAGGGTCGCTGAGGCGCGATAACCGGCAGCGGCCCCCCGGGCGGTCATGATGCCGCCTCCGCGGGAAGAAGTGCGTCGGCGGTCATGATGCCGCCTCCGCGTAGGGAAGTGCGTCGGCGGGTCACTCGACCGGCTCCTCTCCCACCAGCTGAAGGAAAGCGTCCTCCAACCGGTGCTGCGCGCTCACTCCCTCAACCCCGACCCCCGCCTCGACCAGCGTCGAGACTGCGACGGTGCGGGGCAGTCCGTTGAGATGGGCGTGCACAACGGAACGCTCGATATCACTGACGTCGACTCCGTCCAGGTCGCGCAGCAGGACGGCGGCCCGTGCCGGGTCGTCCACCGTGAAGCTGACCGTGGCGCTCCCCGCGACGATCTCGGCGACGGCGCCGGCGGCCACCAGACGGCCGTGGTGCATCACCACCACGTGAGTGCAGGTCTGTTCCACCTCGGCAAGCAGGTGACTGGAGACGAGTACCGTGCGGCCCGCGGCGGCGTAGTTGCGCAGCACCTCGCGCATGGCATGGATCTGTGGCGGGTCCAGGCCATTGGTCGGCTCGTCGAGCACCAGCAGATCAGGCTTGCCGAGCATGGCCTGTGCGATGGTCAGGCGCTGGCGCATCCCTTGGCTGTAGGTGGACACCCGCCTGCGCACAGCGTTACCGAGGCCGGCGATCTCCAGCGCCTCCTCGATACCTGCCTTTTCGGCGGGGCGACCGGTGGCGGCCCAGTACAGCCGCAGGTTGTCCGCTCCGGACAAGTGCGGAAGGAACCCGGACCCCTCCACCAAGGCCCCGATCCGGGACAGCACCGGGGAGCCGGCGCCGACCCGGTGCCCGAACACCCGGAGCTCTCCGGTGCTCGGGCGGATCAGGCCCATCAGCATCCGCAGCACGGTCGTCTTGCCTGCCCCATTGGGCCCGAGCAGCCCCAGTACCTGCCCCTGCTCGACCCGGAAGGACAGCTCGTCGACGGCGACGATCCCACGGGGGTAGCGCTTGGACAGTCCGGAGACCACCAGCGGTACGTCGGCCAGCGCGGGGTCGCTGTCGTCTGCTCGCCGCCTGCGCAGCACGGCGACCAGGCCGAGCGCCGCGACCAATGCCGCCAGCCCACCGAGACCGGTGAGCTGGACGGCTGGGAGTGGTGCCGGAGCCTGCCGCCCGGGCACCAGTGGGACGGCCAGTGCCGCGTCGCCGGCCAGCGCCACCGTGTACTCGGCGGGTTGCGGGGGTACCGCATATGCCCGGTCGGTCGTCGCGACGCTGACCGCGAGCCGGTGTCCTGCCTCGACGGGCCGCACCACACCGGCCAACGTCACGGTCACCTCGACCGGCGTGCCGTCGGCGGGCAGCGGCCCGATCCGCACCGGGGCCACCGCACCCCCGGGCAGCGTGCGTTGGCCGTCGCCCGCCACGTCGTAGAGCTTGACGAACAGCACCGCCTCGCCCGGTGGTCCGGTGGCGCCCGTCGTGGCGGCGGCGACCCGCAATCGCACCTGGGGTGCTCCGGCGATCTCCAGTGGGTCGGCCAGCGGATCGGTGACGAAGGTGGCGGCCTGCCCCGGTAGGTCCGCCGCCAGCCTGGAGAGAGCGGCGCCGGCCTGCGAGACGGCACCACCGAGCCCGGGCAGGCTGCTCAGCGCGGCGGGGCTGCCGCCGGGCGGGCGGAGCACGTGCTGCGGACCGCCGTGCAGGGCGAGCTCCCGACGCTGCACCGCGGTGCCGGGGCGCCCGGGGTAGGCGAGCCCGGGGTAGGCCGTGGCAGTGACGGTGCGCTGACCGAACCCTTGGGTGCCGAACAGGCTCTGCACCTGGTACTCGAACCCGGGACCCGGACCGTCGCCCTTGCCGGCCAGGTAGTGGTCGAACCAGGCGCCGACCTCATCCTGCAACCGCGGTCCGGGTTCGGCGCCGTCGTGTCCGCCCGCGTACCAGACCACCCTCAGCGGGGCCCCCGCCGCTGCGATCTGCCGGGCGGTGGCGTCGGCCTGGTCCAGCCCGAAAAGGGTGTCCTGCTCACCTTGGATGAGCAGAGTCGGTGCGGTGATCCGGCCGGCCACCGACGCTGGTGACGAGCGACGCAGCAGCGCCACGATCGCCGGGGTGGGCGCGCCGGTGGTGGCAGCCTGCACGTAGGCGGCACACACCTCGGGACGGAACCGTCCGCACAAGCCGGACCCACTCGTGCCCACACCGAAGAACAACCCAGCCCATTCGCGCTTGAACACCCCGTCCGGGGCGAAGGCTCCTGCCGAAGGGGTGCCGGCGGCGATGGGCCCCCGGGTCGCTGCGTTCGGGAACAGCGCCTGGGCCAGGTCGTTCCAGGTGATCTCCGGCGCCAGCGCGTCGATCCGGGCGTCGGTCCCGGCCAGCAGCAGGGCCAGCGCACCGCCATAGGACGCGCCGGTGACGCCGACCCGGGGGTCGCCGGGCCCGTCCTGCACCACGTCGGGTCGCTTGGCCAGCCAGTCCACCAGCGCGCGAGCGTCGGCCACCTCGTAGTCCAAGGAGTCGAGCCCGATCTGTCCGGTACTCGCACCGAATCCACGGGCGGACCAGGCGAGCACGACGAACCCGCGGCGGGCCAGCTCGGTGGCCTCGGCGCCGACCGAGTCCTTGCTGCCACCGAAGCCGTGTGCCAGAAGGATGGCGGGAGCCGGGGTGACCGAGGGCCGGTACACCGTGGCATCCAGATGGACCTGCCCGGTGCTGCCCGGGCCCGCCGGGACGTCGATAGTGAGGTTCTCGGTAGCCACCGGCCGCGGCCCCGGGGCCGTCGTCGCTGCGAGCACCACCCCCGCGCCCACGATCAGCGCGACGACGATCAGCGCGACGACGGGTCGTCGGCGCAGACCCGCCAATGGGGGCAGCCAAGCCGGTCGGGGCACTCCGCCAAAGTAGGTGATGGGCCGACGGTAGGTGAGGGCCGCGGCGGCACTGTGCCTATCTCAGCGAACTCTCAGCGCGGCCCCTCCAGATCCACCGCGTGCTCGACGCGGGGCGACTCGGCGAAGAACGGGCCGAGCTCCTCGCGCCAGGCCCGAAACGACGACGACTCCCGGAAGCCCTCGGTGTGGTGGGTCAGGCTCTCCCACTCGACGAGTAGCACGAACCGCGACGGTGACTCGATACCCCTGGTCATGCGCATCGACAGACAACCGGGGCTGTCGCGAACCAGGCGTGCCGCGCGCTCGTACGCCGCAGCGAATGCCTCCTCCTCGCCTGGCCGGATGGTCAGCTCCGCGATCTCCAGCACCATGTGCACACCCTCGCATACGGCGACCGCCTCGGTGATCTGCCACATCACCCGGTGGTGTGCCGTACCCCTCGTTGATGTCACCGTCGCCGGTGCGGGAGACTGGCCGTGTTCGTGGAGGGGAGTATTCCTTCGCGGCGGCATCGTCATCACGGTTGTCCGCGGCTGCGGGGAGCCCGGTGCCGTCGACCGGTTCTCCGGTGGAAGAGACCTCCGGTGAGTGGCGTACGTCGTCTACCGGAGGTCTTTGTACATGGATGTCCCCACCTGGGTTTGGTTCGCGACCATCGGCGTCCTCATTGTCCTGCTGGCCGTCGACTTGTTCGTCGTCGACCGCCATCCGCATGAGGTCAGGGTCGTGGAGGCCGCCAGGTGGGTGGTTTTCTACGTCGCCTGCGCGGTGGCGTTCGGGCTGGGTGTGTGGGCCTTCGCCGGTGACAGATATGCGCTCGAGTTCTTCGCCGGATACCTCACCGAGTATTCACTGTCGGTGGACAACCTCTTCATTTTCGTCATCATCATGGGGACGTTTGCCGTGCCGACCATTCACCAGCACCGGGTGCTGCTGGTCGGTATCGTCCTCGCGCTCGTCATGCGGGGGTTGTTCATCGCGGCGGGTGCGGCCTTGATCTCCCGCTTCAGTTGGGTGTTCTACCTGTTCGGGGCACTGTTGATCTACCTCGGCTGGCGGCAGCTGCGCCACCGAGACGACGAAGGGGAGTACCGAGAGAACCTCGCGCTGCGGGTGCTGCGCAAGCTGGTCCGGGTGACGGACGACTACCACGGCTCGAAGCTCATGGTGAAGCGGAACGGCAAGCGGTGGGTCACGCCGATGCTGGTCGTCATGCTTGGGATCGGTACAGCGGACCTGATCTTCGCATTGGACTCGATCCCGGCGGTCTTCGGCCTCACGACGGAACCGTTCCTCGTGTTCACCGCCAATGTCTTCGCGCTGATGGGCCTGCGGCAGCTCTACTTCCTCATCGGCGGGTTGCTCAGCAGGCTTGTCTATCTGCACATCGGACTCGGCATCATCCTGGGTTTCATCGGCACCAAGCTGGTACTCGATGAGCTGCATGACAACGCGCTGCCGTTCCTCAACGATGGCCAGCCGCTGTCCTCGGTGCCCACGGTGCAGATCGGGCTCTCGCTGAGCGTGATCGTCGGCGTGCTGATGGTGACGACGGTGGCCAGCCTGGTCAAGGTGCGCAGGGACCGCACGGCAGCCGAGAAGGCGATCGCGAAGGCGAGCTGACCGGACGCCGATTCTGTGGCTGACGGTCATGGTGGCCGTACAAGCCCGGATCAGCGGCGGGTGAGGATCCGAGTGACCCCGGTCGCTGCCGTGGACAGCAGCAGCCAGCCCACCGCGGTCAGCAGACCAGCCACCCAGGCCGATGCCCCGGACATCTTCCACATACCGTCCTGACCCAGGTTCACCACCGGGAGCAGCAGGTCCGCCGCATAGAGCACCGGCTGCCAGGCCGGGTCCTGGCCGCTGTCCAGCTTCCGCAGCGGATGGTCGAGGAACCATACCGATCCGAGCAGCCAGGCCAGGGCGAGCCAGAGCGCCGCCCGCCAGGGCCGGTAGCCGTAGCCGACCGTCCATTCCTGCAGCCATCCCCACACCCGCACCACCCGTCCCTGCGAGGCGTGCCGATGTTGCTGCTTGGACAGCAGCACGGTGTCGGCGAGATCGTCGTGACCGCCGTCGCGGTAGCAGGCGGCGAGCTGGTCGTAGGGATCAGGGTCGTAGGCGGGCAGCACGCTGCGCAGCCAGCGCAGCCGGGTAGCGACATTCGGCTCGGCAGGCCACGCGGTGAGCGACTGGTAGCGGAAGTCCTCGACGTCGACTAGCCCCTCGGCGGCCCAGAGCTCCGCACAGTCGTACACCGATCCGGCCACTACACCGGTGAGCAGGACATCGCCGTGTGGGGGCTGGGCGACACACAGTCTCAGCTCCTGACAGGTCAGCCGGCGGATGCGCAGCGCCGCCACTCCCTTGCCCGGACCGCCGAGCCGGGCGCCGTTGAAGTTCACCGACTTCGACACCTCGGCGAGGCTGAGCCGCACACCCCCGGTGGCGGTGAACCCGCGGCTGGCGTACAGGTCCTTGCCGATTGTGGCGGCTCTGGCGTCCAGGGACGGTTTGATCGAGCCGTCCGGCCGATGCCGTGGTGCGTCGAGCGTGGCTGCGGTGCAGTCCAGAGTGGAGCCGATGTGAGCCTGATGCAGCCGGACTGAGCCGTTCACCACCATCCGGCGCATGAACAGCGTCCCGCCGACCCGCAGCCGGTCGGCGAAGAGCGCGTCGTAGCCCGGAGCGTGCAGCCGTACCCCGGTCAGGCTCGCACTGCCGTGCACATTCGCGCTGACCAGCCGCACCTGGCCGGACGCCTGCAGCGGGCCGACGCCGTCCGCTGCGCTGCCCGATCGACGTGCCTCCAGGTCGCCGCCGACTTCGAGGCCGTCGGCGGCCAGTGCCACTGGTACTGGCCGATCCCCGTCCTCGGTGTCGTACTCGAAGGAAATGCCGAGTGTTGCGCCGGATAGCCGCAGGTAGCCACCGATCCGGGCGTTGGTCAGCCGGACGCTGCCGACAGCGGTGAATCCCGCGTCGAGCACCAGGTTGCCGTTCACGGTGATCCGATCGGCCACCAGCGCCGCGGTGGTATCGACGCGCCCGCGCGGCAGCACCAGCACGGCACACTCGTCGGAGTCGGTCATGGCGCGCAACATCGCGCCGGAGAACACCGCGTTGCCCGCGACCGAGGCGCCGGCCAGCATCACCCGGCCCTCTGCGGTGAATCCTCGGTCGCAGCGCAGATTGCCACCAACCTGCACCCCGGCAGCGTCGAGCGCGTCGCCGCTGCGCCGGGCCAGCCGGGCACCGCGCAGATCGATGTTGCCCTCCACCCGGGCACCTGGCAGTTCGATCGACCCGGTCACGGTGCAGTGCTCAAGCCCCAGCTCGCTGCGCACCCGTAGGTTGGCTGCCCGCAGTCCGGGCAGAGTGCACTGCGTGAAGCGCCAGCCCGCGAGATCCGCGGCGTAGAGGTCGACCGGTTCGTCCAACGTACAGTCGGTGAGCTCGACCAGCGCGCTGACCGTCGCTCCTGGCAGCGTCAGCGGGCCGCGGAGTACGGCACCGGTCAGCCGCAGGGCCGGGATCCCGCCATCGCGGCGGGATGCCCCGGTGAGCAGCCCGACGAGCAGGTCGGCGGATACCTCGCCGCCGTGCAGATCCACCGGCGCGCCGGTGGCGAAGGCCTGGCACACGGTGTCGGCTGCGGAGTCGGTGCGGGTCACCCGGGTCCTCCTCAGCTGCGCCTGGTGAGTGACGATACGGACCTTCGGCCTGCCTGCCACCGGCAGAGCCACAGGAACCAGCCGTTGCGGCTCGTGCGATGCAGGCTCCATGCCCAGGATGGGGTGGTGAGCACCACCAGGGAGCACAACGGCACCGACCAGCCCGGTCACCAGCACCGTTGGCGGGCCCTCTGGGTCACCCAGCTGGCCGGCTTCATGGGCCTGCTCGACGTCAGCATCGTCAACGTCGCGCTGCCGTCCATCCAGCGGAGTCTGGGCGCGTCGGTGGCCGAGGTGCAGTGGGTGGTGTCCGGCTATGCGTTGACGTTCGGGCTGGTGTTGGTGGCGGCCGGGCGGCTGGGTGACGCGCTGGGCAGGCGGCGGATGTTCCTGGTGGCGTTGACCGGGTTCGTGGTCACCAGCGCGCTCTGCGGGGCGGCGCCTGGCGCGTCGTTGCTGGTCGCGGCACGTTTGCTGCAGGGCGTCGCGGCCGGGATGCTCACTCCGCAGAACTCCGGCCTGATCCAGGACCTGTTCCGTGGACCGGAGCGGGGTAAGGCGTTCGGAATCTTCGGCGCCACGGTGGGGCTGTCCACGGCGGTAGGCCCGGTGCTGGGCGGCCTCATCCTCACTGTGGCCAGTGGGCCGGACGGCTGGCGCTGGGTGTTCTACGTCAACGTCCCGATAGGGCTGATCGCGCTGGTGGCTGCGGGGCGCCTGGTGCCACCCCGGCAGCCGGCCGAGGGGCGAGTGGCCACCCGGATCGACATCGTCGGCGCACTGCTGCTCGGCGCCGCCGTGCTGGGCGTACTGCTGCCGGTGGTGCAGGTCGAAAGCGGTGGGCTGGGCCGGCTGTGGTCGCTGTTCCCGGCGGCACTGGTGCTGATCGTACTGTTCTTGTACTGGGAGCGTTGGATGGTGCGGTGGGGCAGGGCGCCGTTGCTGGACACCCGGTTGCTGTCCGCCACGCCCGGCTACCCGGGCGGAGCTGCACTCGCGCTCGTCTACTTCATCGGCTTCAGCGGGATCTGGCTGGTGTTCGCGCTCTACTTCCAGCACGGGCTGGGTTACACCCCGCTGCAGTCCGGGCTCGCGGTGACGCCGTTCGCGCTCGGGTCGGCGACATCGGCTGCGGTGGCCGGCCGGCTGGTGGCGCGCTACGGCCGGTGGGTGACGATCGTCGGGCTGGTTCTCAGCGCGATCGGGTTGACCGCCGCCGCTCTGGTGCTGTGCCATGCTCCGGCCGCGTCGGCGGGTTGGTCGGTGGCGTTACCGTTGCTCGTCGCCGGTGTCGGTGGTGGCGCGGTGATCTCGCCGAACATCACGCTGACCCTGGAATGCGTGCGGGTCGAGATGGCCGGGGCCGCCGCCGGGGCGCTGCAGACCGGACAGCGGATCGGCTCGGCGATCGGGACGGCCACCCTCGCGGCGGTGCTCTACAGCGTGGTGGCGCAGCGCGGCGGCTACTCGGGTGCGATCGCCGCGGCGTTGCTCACCGCGACGGGATTCGTCTGCCTCGCCCTGCTGGTGGCCGTGCTGGAACTCCGGGTCCGCCAGCGCCGGGCGATGCAGCGGCGGGAGCCCGACGAGGCCGCGGTGGCCCAGGCCGATGTGCACCGGTGCTGAGTCCGTCTGGGCCACCCGCCTTCGATCGAGCCACCCTGTCAGCCGCCGATGTAGCTCATCTCGACTTTGGCGAGACCGGACGTCGCACTCGTGCGCTCCGCGGAATAGCGATCACCCCGACGTTGCCAGACGCCTCTGATCCTCGCGTCCAGCTCATCGTCGCTGGCGCCGTCCCGCAGCAGCGCGCGCAGGTCGTGTCCTGCACCGGAGAACAAGCAGGTGTACAGCTCCCCCTTGGCGGACAGCCGGGCCCTGGTGCAGGTGCGGCAGAACGGCTTGGTGATCGAGGAGATCACGCCGATTTCGCCGGCTCCGTCGAGGTAGCGGTACCGGCTGGCGACCTCGCCGGTGTAGCGCGGATCCACCGGCTCGATCGGCCACACGGCATTGATGCGCTCGATGATCTCGTCTGAGGGCACGACCTCGTCCATCCGCCAGCCGTTGGTGGTGCCGACGTCCATGTATTCGATGTAGCGGACGATGCAGCCGTGCTCGCGCCCGAAGGCGGCGACGTCGAGGAGGTTCTGGCCGTCATTCATACCCCGCTTGACCACCGTGTTGACCTTCACCGGCCGCAGGCCCGCTTCGCCTGCGGCGGCGATGCCCTGCAACACCTTGGCAAGGGGGATCTTCACGTCGCTGATGGCCCGGAACATCTCCTCGTCGAGGGAGTCCAGGCTGACCGTGACCCGGCTCAGCCCGGCATCCCGCAGGGTCCGTGCCTTCGCGGCCAGCAACGAGCCGTTGGTCGTCAGAGCCACGTCGTCGATGCCCTCGATGCCGGCCAGTCGCTCGACCAGTCGCTCGATGCCGTGCCGCACCAGTGGTTCTCCGCCGGTGAGCCGTATCTTCTTGACACCCAGCCCGGCGAAGATCTGCGCGACCCGCGTGATCTCCTCGAACGAGAGCAGCTCGGAGCTGTCCATGAAGGGGAAGTCGGTGCCGAAGACGTCGCGGGGCATGCAGTAGCAGCAGCGGAAGTTGCACCGGTCGGTGACCGAGATCCGCAGGTCTCGCAGGGCGCGTCCGAACTGGTCGTTGACAGCGGTCATGGCGTGGCCACCCGGTCTTGACCTTGCACCGTGAGTAAACCTGGCTGGATCATCACTACTCCGTTCACCCTGTGTTCGTTGACGCGGCCCAGATGGTTCATCACGGCTCGGCCAGTGGGACCGGCGGATCGGCTATCGATCGGTCCACTGCGTTGTCCGAACGGATGAACCGCTGGACGTATCAGTAACACCCCGGACGTCGATGTTCATTCCGGCGTGCCGATCAACCGCTCGGCGGCGGGCTCCTGACCGGCGACGTCACCGCGGACGACCACCCGGTCGAAGGACCCGTACGAAGGTCTGCTCGGCGCGAAGGGTGGGCAGGTCATGCGCATCCGCCTCGGCTCGGATGGGCGACGTATCGAATCAGCGGCCGTGGCCGGCCAGGGCGAAGAACTCCTGCCGCGACCGCGGATCTTCCCGCAGGGCGCCGAGCAGCGTCGAGGTGATGGCGCGTGAACCGACGGCCTGCACGCCGCGCAGGGTCATGCAGGTGTGTTCGGCCTCGATGACCACCCCGACGCCTTTGGGCTGCAACTGCTCATCGAGCAGGTCGGCGATCTGCTTGGTGAGGCGTTCCTGCAGCTGTGGGCGGCAGGCGAACAGCTCGACCACCCGGGCCAACTTGGACAGTCCGAGGATCCGCTTGCCGGGCAGGTAGCCGACGTGGGCGACGCCGACGAAGGACAGCAGGTGGTGTTCGCAGACCGACCGGAACGGGATCGACCGGGCGAGGACGAGCTCGTCGTAGCCCTCGTCGTTGGGAAAGGTGGTCAGGTCGAACGGCCGGGGGGTGAACAGCTCGGCGTAAGCGCGGGCCATCCGCCGCGGGGTCGCGCGCAAGTGCTCGGTGTCGGTGCTGATACCGAGAGCCCGCAGGAACAGCGCAGCGGCCTGTTCGGCGGCGTCCAGATCGACCGCAAGGGCCTGGTGGACGATCCGCAGAGCCGGGTGGTGGTCTGTGGCATCATCCTCGGCGCAGCGGCCGGTGGCCGGGTCGGTAGCCGCCGACACGGCTCGCTCAAGCTCCCTGCCCATGACCTGTCCTCCGCTCCTATTTCGCCTATGTAGCTTTCCTTTATTCGGGTGCGTGCGTCAAGAGCTGCGGCAAGTCGCTTTCTGGCTACGTTCATAGGCGATACCGTCGTGCCTCATGATCGACGCCCTGGCGACCGCGCTGAGGTTGCCGATGCTGCCGTGCCTGGCGCCGGGGCGCGAGCGGCGCTGCTCGGCGATGCGCAGGGCGCCCAGTGAGTGTCGGAGCCACGCCTCGTGCTGCGGTGAGGGCACGGCGCGGCATGGCCACTCCGAAGACGAACCGACTCATGCTCTGGCGCGAATATGAGGGTGTCGGAACATCTGCGAGCTGTGTGATGAGGAGATACCGCGGTGTCTGATACGAGGAGCGTCGTGGCTACTGAGTCTCGGGCACTGCCCTTGACCCTGCTGGACGAAGGCCTCTTGCATTTGCAGAATGTGCGCTCGCAGTGGAACGTTCAGTTCGAGCTGGGCATGGACCACCCTCTGGACGAGGCCAGGCTCCGGCAGGCGGTGTTGGCCTGCTGCCGGCGTCATCCGCTACTCCGGGCTCGGCTGGCGCCCTGGAAGCGATGGGACACTTCGTATCGGTGGGACGTAGCGGATGAGCCGGATGTCGATCTGGTCCGGGTGGCGGACTGCCCCGACGATGCAGCTCTGGACCGGCTTCGCGCCGAGCTGTACACCCCGCCGATTCCTCTGCACACCACCCCCGGGCTGCGCGTTGTGCTGGCCCGGCGGCCCGGTGGCGATCTCGTCATGGTGTGCGCCAGCCACCTCGTCGCCGATGGGGTCGGCGTCGTTCGCCTGATGCAGACGATCACCAGGGCTTACCGGGACGAGTCGGACCCTCCGGATCCGTTACCCCTGGTGCAGGCCCGTGACCTGGGCTCCTTCCTGGCTCCGAGAACCCGGAGCGAGAAGCGGGCGCGGCGGCTGGAAGGACTGCGGCGGGTTCGGGAGGCACTGGACGGGCCGAGTCGGATCGCGGTAGTCGGTGACGGTGACGGCGACGGCTTCGGGTTCGTCCGCCGGACTCTCGGCATCGGCGAGACCACGACACCAGGGCTCGTGCAGCGCGCGCCCGGGACGACGGTCAACGACGTCCTGCTCGCCGCGCTGCATCTCACCGTGCAGGCCTGGAACACCAAGCACGGTATGCCGACCGACCGGGTGGGGGTCCAGATGCCGGTCAATGTCCGCCCCGCTGACCGCTTCTGGGAGGTGGTCAGCAACATCACGTCGATGGTCACGGTGTCCACTGCCCCACACGACCGAACGAACCTGGTGACCGCCACTGCCGCGGTGGCCGGGCAGACCAATCCGGTGCGACGCAGGAACCGCGCCTACGGCTTGTACGATCTGCTCAGCCTCACCAGGAATGCGCCTCTCCTGCTCAAGCGCGCGGCACCCAGACTGCTGCCATACGTTAATGATCGGTTTGTCGACACCGCGATGTTGTCCAACCTGGGCCGCATTCCTGACCCGCCCAGCTTCGATGCCGATCCAGCCGCTCAGCCACCAGAGCTGTGGTTCTCTCCGCCGTGCGACCCGGCCTGCAGCGTCGCTGTCGGGGTCGCCACCGTCGGAGAACGACTCGCCCTGGTCATCCGCTACCGCCACGAGCAGTTCGACGCCGGCGCCGCGGAAGAGTTCACCGATCTCCTGGTAGCTCACCTCGCTCCCAGGGCCGGCTCGGCCCGCCCGGCCCGTTGCTACCAGCCGCGGGCGCGCCATTCGGTGAGGTGGGGGCGCTCCGCGCTGAGCGTGGAGTCCTTGCCGTGCCCGGGGTAGAACCAGGTCTCGTCGGGGAGCCGGTCGAACACCCGGGCTTCCAGGTCGTCCATCAGCGACCTGAAATCCGTCGCTGACCAGGTCTTTCCCGGGCCACCGGGGAATAGTGAGTCCCCAGTGAACAGGTGTGGGGTGCCGTCGGCAGCTCGGTGCAGCAGAGCGATCGACCCGGGAGTGTGCCCGCGCAGGTGGATCACGTCCAGCGTCACCTCGCCTACGTGCACCGTGTCACCGTGGCCCACCAGACGGTCCGGGGGCACCGGCAACCCGGCCGCGTCGTCGGGATGGGCGATGGTGCCTGCACCGGTGGCGCCGGCGAGTGCACCGAGGGCCTGCCAGTGGTCTGCGTGCCGGTGGGTGGTGACGATCGTGCGCAGATCGGGCCGGCCCTGATCGTGACCGAGCAGGTCCATCAGCCGGTCGGCCTCATTGGCCGCATCGATCAGCAGTGCCTCCCCAGTGACCCGGCAGACCAGCAGGTAGGCGTTGTTGTCCATCGGCCCGACCGAGATCTTGCTGACGGTCAGTGCGTCCAGGGTTCGTCGCTGCGCGGGTCCGCCGGGCCGTACCGCGCCGTTGTAGTCGTCGAGGATGTCCACGGTGGCCGACCGTATCGCGGTCAGGCTGCCCGCACCTACCGGACCCGGCCCGCCGCGCGGCCCGTTTGGCGTAACTGACGCGGCCACCGGGGTGCGGCCGACGGCAGCCGCGGTCACCGTAGTGGGTCCACCCGTTGGCTGGTCTCCAGCTGGTCCTCAGATAGCCTGTGCCGACATATCGGCCACTGAAAGTACTGCGACCACTGATGACCGCTCCGAGCATCGCCCGGCAGCGCAAGGTCAGCTGGGACGTCCTCAGGGTGCTCTGCATTCTGATGGTGATCGCCTACCACGCGACCTTCATAGCCCCGATAGTCGAACCGGTGCTGCAGCCGCGTTCGTTCACGTTCCCGCTGCAGATCGGCGCCTCGTCCCTGCTCATGATCTCTGCTTACTTCACAGCGCACTCGTTGAGCCGTGCCCAGCCGTGGAGCTTCTGGTGGAGCCGGATATCCAGGCTGCTCCCGCCGTTCGTGGTCAGCGTGCTGTTCACCTGGGTGGTCCTGCAGCTCGTCGCCCCGCAGGACTGGTGGCGCCCCACGCTGCATCAGCTCGCCGGGAACCTGCTGATGCTGTGGTCGGCCTACCCGGCCGATATTCCGTACATCGACGGCTCATATTGGACGTTGCCGCTGCAGCTGATGGCGTTCAGCGTGGCGGCGTGGCTCGTCGCCCGTGGCTGGCGGGGTGGTCTGCGGTTACGACTGGTCCTCTGGTCGGCCGTGCTGGTACCGCTCGCGCTGTGGCCGATTCGCCAGAACGGGCCTCCTGAGCTCTACCGCGCGATCGTGGACACGCTCGGCTTCCACCGGCTGCACCTGTTCGTGTTGGGTGTCGCGGTGTGGTTGTGGTCCACCCGGCGGATCGGGCACCTGCATGGGCTGGCTCTCGCGTCGGTCTGCCTCGTTGCGCACGCCGCGCACACCCTCGGTGACGTCGGGGCCGTCGTGGGGCTGGCCGTGGTGCTGGCACTGTCCTGCCTCGCGGCCCGAGGTCCCGACTGGGGGCGGGTGATTCCACGGCCCGTGCAGGCGGGGGTGCGCTGGCTGGCCGGGATCTCCTACTGCATCTACCTGTTGCACCAGACCCTTGGCTTTCTGGTGATGCGCTGGGTGAACGCCCTCGGTGGTGGCCAGCTGTCCGAAGTGCTGGCGATGACCGTCACCTCAGTACTTCTCGGGTGGTTGCTCACCCACCTGGTGGAGCGGCCGGTGTCCCGGGCCGCGACCCGGTGGTCGCGTGTGCTGGCTGCCCCCAGGGAAACTGTCGGTACCCCCGCATAACATGGAGGCGCCCGGCCGTCGCACGGTCCGATGGTGTGCCGCCGCGGAGCCGCCCGGCACGACCATCAATCGCGAAACGGCACCAAATCGCGAAGGGGATCGCAGTGGCAGACCGGCTCGTCGTTCGTGGCGCGCGCGAGCACAACTTGCGCAGCGTCGATCTGGACCTGCCCCGCGACAGCCTTGTCGTGTTCACCGGGTTGTCCGGGTCCGGCAAGTCCAGCCTCGCCTTCGACACGATCTTCGCCGAGGGCCAGCGCCGGTACGTCGAATCGTTGTCCGCCTACGCCCGCCAGTTCCTCGGCCAGATGGACAAACCCGATGTCGACTTCATCGAGGGCCTGTCACCCGCCGTGTCGATCGACCAGAAATCGACCAGCCGCAACCCTCGATCCACCGTCGGCACCATCACCGAGGTGCACGACTACCTGCGGTTGCTCTATGCCCGGGCCGGTGAGCCGCATTGCCCGGTCTGCGGCGAGCCGATCTCCCGGCAGACCCCGCAGCAGATCGTCGACCAGGTACTGGCGTTGGAGCCGGGCACCAGGTTCCAGGTCCTTGCACCCGTGGTCCGCACCCGTAAAGGCGAGTTCGTCGACCTGTTCGCCGAGCTGCAGGCCGCGGGATACTCCCGGGTGCTCGTCGACGGCACTGTTCACCCACTCACCGATCCGCCCACGCTCAAGAAGCAGGACAAGCACGACATCTCCGTGGTGGTCGACCGGCTCTCGGTCAAGGACAGCGCCAAGCAACGGCTCACCGACTCGGTGGAGACCGCGCTGCGGCTGGCTGACGGCCTCGTCGTGCTTGATTTCGTCGACCGGGACGGGTACGACCCGCACCGGGAGCGGCGGTTCTCCGAGCGGATGGCGTGCCCGAACGGCCATCCGATCGGCGTCGATGATCTGGAACCACGCTCCTTCTCCTTCAACTCGCCCTATGGGGCCTGCCCGGAGTGCACAGGTATCGGGGTGCGCAAGGAGGTCGACCCCGAGCTTGTGGTGCCTGACGA
Organism: Pseudonocardiaceae bacterium; assembly: GCA_050699955.1. Lineage (GTDB taxonomy): Bacteria > Actinomycetota > Actinomycetes > Mycobacteriales > Pseudonocardiaceae. The sequence continues at coordinate 33,496 of JBOHGD010000034.1, forward strand.
GGAGCTGTCCCTCGCCGAGGGCGCCATCGCACCGTGGGCCACCGGGCAGACCGCCGACTACTTCGCGCGACTGCTGGAGGCACTGGGCGAGACCGTCGGTTTCCGGATGGACACCCCGTGGCGCCGACTGCCTGCCGGCGTCCAGAAGGCGGTGCTGCACGGCAGTGACGAGCAGGTGCACGTCCGCTACCGCAACCGATACGGCCGCGAGCGCTCTTACTACGCCGCCTTCGAGGGCGTGATCCCGTTCCTCGAACGCCGGATGAGCCAGACCGAGTCGGAGTACATGCGGGAACGCTACGACGGATACATGCGGGAGGTGCCCTGCCCGGCCTGCCATGGCACCCGGCTCAAACCGGAGATCCTCGCGGTGACCCTCGCGCACACCACGGAGAGCAAGAAGTCCATCGCCGACGTGTCCGCGCTGTCGGTACGCGATGCCGCGGAGTTCCTGAGTGGCCTGCAGTTGGACGCCCGGCAGGCGATGATCGCAGGCGCGGTGCTCAAGGAGATCCAGGCTCGACTGCGGTTCCTGCTCGACGTGGGACTGGACTACCTCTCGCTGGACCGGGCCTCGGCGACGCTGTCCGGCGGCGAGGCGCAGCGGATCCGGCTGGCCACCCAGATCGGTTCCGGGCTGGTCGGCGTGCTCTACGTGCTGGACGAACCGTCGATCGGCCTGCACCAGCGGGACAACCACCGGCTGCTGGCCACCCTCACCCGGCTGCGGGACCTGGGTAACACGCTCATCGTGGTCGAGCACGACGAGGAGACCATCCGCACCTCCGACTGGGTGGTGGACATCGGACCCGGCGCGGGGGAACACGGCGGTCAGGTGGTCTACAGCGGCCCGTACCCCGAGCTGGAGCGCCACGACACCTCGCTGACCGGCGCCTACCTGTCGGGCCGCCGCAGCATCCCGGTGCCGCTCACCCGCCGCAAGGTGGACCGCTCGCGACGGGTGACCGTGGTCGGGGCCCGCGAGCACAACCTGCGCGGAATCGATGTGTCCTTCCCGCTCGGCTGCCTGATCGCGGTCACTGGAGTGTCCGGCTCGGGCAAGTCCACGCTGGTCAACGACATCCTGGCCACCGTGCTGGCCAATCGACTCAACGGTGCCCGGCAGGTGCCCGGGCGGCACACCCGGGTCACCGGTCTGGACCAGCTCGACAAGCTGGTCCAGGTCGATCAGTCGGCGATCGGGCGGACCCCGAGGTCCAACCCGGCCACCTACACCGGGGTGTTCGACCGGATCCGCAAACTGTTCGCTGCCACCACGGAGGCGAAGGTCCGTGGTTACCAGCCCGGCCGGTTCTCGTTCAACGTCAAGGGCGGTCGCTGCGAGGCCTGTGCGGGCGACGGCACGATCAAGATCGAGATGAACTTCCTGCCGGATGTGTACGTGCCGTGCGAGGTGTGCCAAGGCGCCCGGTACAACCGGGAGACCCTTGAGGTGCACTACAAGGGCAAGACCATCGCCGACGTGCTCGGCATGCCGATCGAGGAGGCGGCCGAGTTCTTCGCGCCGATCTCGGCGATCCACCGGCACCTGGGGACCCTGGTGGATGTCGGGCTGGGCTACGTCCGGCTCGGCCAGTCGGCGCCGACGCTGTCCGGCGGGGAGGCCCAGCGGGTCAAGCTGGCCAGCGAGCTGCAGAAACGCTCCACCGGCCGCACCGTCTACGTGCTCGATGAACCCACCACCGGCCTGCACTTCGAGGACATCCGCAAACTGCTCGGTGTGATCAACGGCCTGGTCGACAAGGGCAACACCGTGATCGTCATCGAGCACAACTTCGACGTGATCAAAACGTCGGACTGGGTGATCGACATGGGTCCCGAGGGCGGCGCAGCCGGGGGCGCGCTTGTCGCCGAGGGGACCCCTGAGCAGATCGCTGCCGTCGACGCCAGCTACACCGGGCAGTTCCTGCGCACCATCGTCGATGCCGAGCCCGCACCGGTGCGGCGTCGCCGGGCCGCCGCTGCCGCAGGCTGAGCACCACGTCGAGTACCATCGGGCGACGTGCGCGGCGGGACCGTTTCATCCCCTCGCGCCCGAGGCGTCCCTGGCGTTCGTGGGTCAGTCGGGGTTGGGCCGTGCTGCAGAATGATCGCGTCGAATCTCTGGTGTTCCGGGCCGGCGCGCCAGCTCGAACGGGGGCAGGTTGGCCGAACGGCATGCCAGACTATGCGCTGTGACTGGCCCGGCCTTGGATGCGCTTGCTGCGGAGGTGGTCGCGGAGCTGCGTGGCCGATCCGCCAGCCGCCTTCGAGGTCTTGCTTCCTCCCGATGTCGATCTCGTCGTGCTCAACGGGGCTCCCCTTGAGCTTGCGGGCCGGATCGCTTTGCGCGGCCACCTGCTCTTCGACGACGACCCGCCGTCGCGGGTTCGTTGGACCGCGACCACCCGCAAGATCTATGCCGACGAGCTGCCGCGGCTGATGCGCAGTCACCGCGAGTTTGCCGAGGCCATCCGACGTGGTCGATGAGGTCAGGGTCCTCCGGCTGCTTCGTGCGGTCGGGGATGACCTTACCGTGCTTCGTTCGGAGGCATCAGCGGATCCAGGGCGGCAGGCCGATTCGCTGTGGCTGCGCGGGGTCTCAAATAGGCGCTGGTAGTAGGCGGAGTGGGCTCTAGTGCCAGAACAGGGTCGAGCGCAATAGTGAATCCAGGCTCAGTCGGCGGTAGCTCGTAGCGGTCGTGATGAGAACCATGTTGTTGGTTTCGTTGCTGTAGGTGTCGTCGACGGTTCGATGTAGTGGATCCGCTGAGCCTGGCGGACATCACCAGGTGACAGCTGTCTACGGATGCGCTCGCCGCAGATCAAACTGGCGGTCAGTCGGTGGAAGGCGCTGAGTTGCGGCGACGACCTGGTAAGGTGAGCAGAAGCGACCAGCCTCTGCCCCGCCTCGGACAGGGTGGAGGCCGCAAGAGGAGCCCCGCTCCCACCCGTATCGCCGCGAGGCGGACGGGTCCGGTCTCGGAATCCCGTGCTGGATTCCGGCGTTACGTCGTGCAGTGCTGACGGCGTCGACCGGTCGGATGTGGGCCCCGCATGCCAACAGGCAGCGGGGCCGCCCTGCGTCCGGGATGCACTATCGGGCAGGGCCATCGCGCTGGGTCGCGCCGCAGGATGCATGACGACCCGAGGAGGTCCCATCAGCGTCGAAACGCGCATTAACGAACGCATTCGCGTTCCAGAGGTCCGGCTGGTCGGGCCGAACGGTGAACAGGTCGGTATCGTCCGGATCGAGGACGCGCTGCGACTTGCTCAAGAGGCGGACCTCGATCTGGTCGAGGTCGCAGCGCAGGCCCGGCCGCCGGTCTGCAAGCTCATGGACTTCGGCAAGTTCAAGTACGAGACTGCGCAGAAGGCCCGTGAGTCCCGCCGCAACCAGCAGTTGACGGTCATCAAGGAGCAGAAGCTCCGCCCCAAGATCGACACTCACGACTACGAGACGAAGAAGGGCCATGTGTCGCGGTTCCTGACCGCCGGGCACAAGGTCAAGGTCACGATCATGTTCCGTGGCCGCGAGCAGTCCCGGCCCGAGCTGGGCTTCCGGCTGCTGCAGCGGCTGGCCCAGGACGTCGAGGAACTGGGTTTCGTGGAGACCTCCGCGAAACAGGACGGCCGGAACATGACGATGGTGCTGGCCCCGCACCGCACCAAGCCGCGGGGGGTACGGGCCGAGCGGGGCGCGGCTCAACCAGCCCACTCGGAGTCAGCTCACTCAGAATCAGCCCAGTCGCAGCCAGCAGAGTGACACCGGGGCGACCTGCCGTGGGTCGCCCGCCCAGTGCGTCGGTCAGTCAGTGCGTCGGTCAGTCAGTGCGTCGGTCAGCCGGGGCACCTCCTGTAGCGCGCCCTGCCGAGCAGCACAGACGAGTAGGACCAAGGCCGCCCTTCGGGTGGCAGGACGAGGACGGACATGCCGAAGAACAAGACCCACCGGGGCACCGCGAAGCGCGTGAAGCTCTCCGCCACCGGCAAACTGCTCCGGCAGCGAGCCGGCAAGCGCCACCTGTTGGAGAAGAAGTCCTCTCGACTCACCCGCCGCCTGGACGGGGTGGTCGAAGTGGCCGCGCCGGACGCCCGGCGGATCCGCCGGCTGCTCGGTCGTTGAGCAGCCGCGCCTCCCGACTCCGACCCTGGGCGGTCATCCCGCCCCCGAGATCGACAGGACGAACCAGTGGCACGCGTCAAGCGGGCGGTCAACGCCCAGAAGAAGCGCCGCACCACCCTGGAGGCCGCCAGCGGCTACCGCGGCCAGCGCTCCCGGCTCTACCGCAAGGCCAAGGAACAGATCCTCCACTCGATGCAGTACGCCTACCGGGACCGGCGAGCCCGCAAGGGTGACTTCCGGCAGCTGTGGATCACCCGGATCAACGCCGCTGCGCGGCAGAACGGGATGACCTACAACCGGCTCATCCAGGGCCTGCGGATCGCCGAGGTCGAGGTGGACCGCAAGAACCTCGCCGAGCTCGCCGTCTCCGATCCCACCGCGTTCACCGCCCTGGTCGAGGTCGCCAAGGCGCACCTGCCGGCCAGCCGCGGAGCGAGCGCTCCCACACCGCAGGACGGCGACGCCGCCTGAGCCGAGCACATCCAGCCCAGCAGCGATCCGGGGGCGGTCTGTGCACCGAGCGGACCCCCCGGGTCAGCGCAGCGCGTGGGCTGCTGCGACGGCGAGACCGCGAGCGGTCCGGGCGCTTCCTCGTCGAGGGTGCCCAGGCCGTGCGGGAGGCGCTGGCGTTCGGATCGGTCCGGGAACTGTTCCTCACTGAGCGAGCTGCGGCCCGGCATCCCGATCTGCTCGGTGCGGCGGGTAGTCAGGTCAGCATGGTGACCGAACGGGCCGCCGCAGGTCTGTCCGAGACGGCCACCCCGCAGGGCATCGTGGCGGTCTGCGCCACCCTCGGGCTGTCAGCGCAGGACGCGCTGCGCGATACCCGGTTGGTTGCGATCCTGGCCGGGGTGTCGGACCCGGGCAATGCGGGCACCGTCACCCGGGTGGCCGACGCAGCCGGGGCGGGTGCGGTGCTGTTCGCCGGAGACGGTGTCGACCCGCACAACGGCAAATGTGTGCGGGCCTCCACCGGCAGCCTGTTCCACGTCGCGCTGGGTGTGGAGCCTGATCCGCTGCATGCGGTCACGGCCTGCCGGGTGGCCGGGCTGCGGGTGCTGGCCGCTGACGCCGGGACCGGCCGCGACCTCGACGATGTCATCGACGGCGGGGAGTTGTCCGCACCGACCGCATGGTTGTTCGGCAGCGAGGCGCACGGGCTGGATCCTGCGTTGCTCGCGGCCGCCGACGGCGCCGTGGCAATCCCGTTGCACGGGCGGGCGGAGAGCCTCAACCTGGCAACCGCAGCGGCGGTCTGCCTGTACGCGAGTGCACGGGCGCACCGGCGGCCAGGCGCTGAACCGATCACCTAGGATCTGAGCACGACCGCATACCGTCACGGTTCCCCCGGCGTTCGCCGGCCGGCCGGAGGCCCAGGAGTTTCTCAATCACATGTCCGGACCTAACGATTCCTACGACCCTAAGCAGGTAGCCATGCTGGCTCCTGAGGCGCTGACGCTTGCCGTCGAGGACGCCGAGAAGGCGTTCGCCCAGGCCGCCGACCTCGACGCGCTGGTTGCGGTCAAACCTGTGCACCTGGGCGACCGCTCACCGCTGTTGATCGCCCGTCGCGAGATCGGCGCGCTCCCACCGAAGGCCCGGGCTGAGGCAGGCAAGCGGCTCAACGAGAGCCGGACGGCCGTGCAGACGGCGTTCGACCGGCGCCGGGTCGTGCTGCAGGCCGAGCGGGACTTCCGGATGCTGCGCGAGGAGGCTGTCGACGTCACGTTGCCGTGGGATCGGGTTCCCCTCGGCGCCCGGCACCCGATCACCACGATCAGCGAGCGCATCGCCGACGTGTTCGTCGCAATGGGCTACGAGGTCGCCGAGGGTCCCGAGCTCGAGGCGGAGTGGTTCAACTTCGACGCGCTCAACTTCCCCAAGGACCATCCGGCTCGCACCATGCAGGACAGTTTCTACGTGGCCCCGGAGGGGTCCGGGCAGGTGCTGCGTACGCACACCTCTCCGGTGCAGGTGCGTACCCTCCTGGAGCGGAAGCTCCCGGTATACGTGGTATGCCCGGGGAGGACGTTTCGCACTGACGCACTGGACGCCACCCACACCCCGGTCTTCCACCAGGTCGAAGGGCTCGCGGTGGACAAGGGCATCACTATGGCGCATCTCAAGGGAACCCTGGACGCGTTCGCCCGGGCGATGTTCGGCGACACCTCGCGCACTCGGCTGCGGCCCTCATTCTTCCCTTTCACCGAGCCTTCCGCCGAGGTCGATGTGTGGTTCCCGGAGAAGAAGGGCGGACCCGGCTGGGTGGAATGGGGTGGCTGTGGGATGGTGAATCCGAACGTCCTGCGCGCCTGCGGCGTCGACACCGAGGCCTACTCCGGCTTCGCGTTCGGCATGGGAGTCGAGCGCACCCTGCAGTTCCGCAATGGTATCTCTGATATGCGGGACATCGTCGAGGGTGACGTCCGGTTCACCAGCGCATTCGGAATGGAGGCCTGAACCAGTGCGCGTTCCGGTGTCGTGGCTGCGCGATCACGTCGCGCTGCCCGAAGGGATCGCCGCCCCCACCGCGAACGACATCGCGGATGCCTTCGTGCGGGCCGGCCTCGAAGTCGAGGAGGTACACCAGCTCGGACCGGCGAGCGGGCCGCTCGTGGTGGGGCGCGTCCTGGAGATCGAGTATCTGACCGGCTTCAAGAAGCCCATCCGATACTGCTGGGTCGATGACGGCGAGCTGGAACCTCGCGGGGTCGTCTGCGGTGCCACCAACTTCGCGGTGGAAGATCTGGTGGTGGTGGCGCGGCCGGGCGCGGTGCTCCCGGGCAACTTCGTCATCGCGGCCCGCACCGCCTATGGACGGACCTCTGACGGGATGATCTGCTCGGTTGCCGAGCTGGGGCTCGGCGACGACCACACCGGGATCATGGTGCTCTCCCCGGGCGACGCCACCCCCGGGGAAAGCGCCGTCGAACTGCTCGGGCTCGATGATGCGGTGGTCGAGCTGGCCATCACCCCGGATCGTGGGTACTGCCTGTCCGTGCGCGGTCTGGCTCGCGAGCTGGCCATCGCCTTCGATGTCCCCTATGGCGACCCTGCGCAGCTGGAGCTGTCCAAGGCCGGCGCGGCCACCTGGCCGGTACGCATCGAAGACGAGCAAGGCTGTCACCGGTTCGTGACCCTGCGGGTGTCGGGTGTGGACCCGACCGCGGCCACCCCCTGGTGGATGCGCAGGCGGTTGCAGCTGGCCGGCGTGCGGCCGATCTCCTTGGCCGTGGACGTCACCAACTACGTGATGCTCGAACTGGGCCAGCCGCTGCATGCCTACGACGCCACGAAGCTGGACGGTGACCTGGTGGTGCGCCGCGCCGCCGAGGGCGAGAAGCTCACCACGCTGGACGGGGTGAGCCGGGAGCTGGATCCGGACGACATGGTGGTCGCCGTGTCCAGCGGACCGATCGGACTGGCGGCCGTGATGGGTGGTGAGAGCACCGAGATCGGTCCGAATACCACCAGCCTGGTGCTGGAGGCCGCGACCTGGGACCCGCCTTCGGTGGCCCGCTCGGCCCGCAGGCACAAGTTGCTCAGCGAGGCATCCCGGCGTTTCGAGCGCGGGGTGGATCCCGCGCTGCCGCCAGTGGCCGCCGAGCTCGCCGCGACGTTGCTCATCCGGTACGGCGGCGGGCAGATCCGGCCGGGCCGAACGGACCTCGGCACCCCCCCGCGGCAGGCTCCGGTGACCATGCCGATCGATCTGCCGGATCGAGTGGCCGGGCGACGATACGAGCGCGGAGCCACGGTCCGCAGGCTCACCCAGATAGGTTGCGCAGTCGAGGTCGGCGGTACCGACGGCACCACCACGGTGACCGTCATTCCGCCGTCCTGGCGTCCCGACCTCACCCAGCCCGCTGACCTCGTCGAGGAGGTGCTGCGGCTGGAGGGGTATGACGGCATTCCTTCCGCGCTGCCGCCTGCACCGCCCGGACGTGGGCTGACCCTCACACAGCGTCGTCGCCGGGTGGTGTCCAGGACGCTGGCCGGGGCGGGCTACGTGGAGGTGTTGCCCAGCCCGTTCGTCTCCGCTGATACCTGGGACGCCTTCGGCCTGCCCGAGGGCGACCCGCGACGGCACACCACAACACTGCTCAACCCGCTGGAGTCCGATCGCGACCAGCTGGCCACCACCCTGCTGCCCGGCCTGCTCGAAGCCCTGGTCCGTAACGTCGCCCGGGGGCAGCGCGACGTGGCGCTCTATGGAGTGGCTCAGGTCGTGCAGCCGCGCACCGGCGCCGGGCCGTTGCCCGATATCGGGGTGCAGCACAGGCCCGACGACGCCGAGCTCGCCGCGCTGAAAGCCGCGTTGCCGATCCAGCCGCTGCATGTCAGTGCCGTGCTCACCGGGCAGTGGGAGCGGCGTGGCTGGTGGGGGACCGGTCGGCTGGCGGATTGGGCGGATGCCGTGCAGGCCGCGCGGTTGGTCGGCCAAGCTGCCGGAGTCGACCTCGAGGTGCGGGCTACCGAGTACGCTCCGTGGCATCCCGGTCGCTGTGCGCAGCTGCTGTGCGCAGGGGTGTCGGTGGGGTACGCGGGGGAGCTGCACCCCGCGGTGATCGAGGCGTTGGGTCTACCGCGCCGCGCCGCGGCGATGGAGCTCGACCTCGATGCCCTTCCACTGGCCGAGCGCCGGCCTGCGCCCGTGGTGTCGCCGTACCCGCCGGTCCTGCAGGATGTCGCGCTGGTCGTCGACGTGGCCGTGCCGGTTGCGGACCTGACCGCCACGCTGCGCCGTGGTGCTGGAAAGCTACTCGAGGACGTACGCCTGTTCGACGTCTACACCGGAGATCAGGTTGGCAGGGGCAAGCGGTCGCTGGCCTTCGCACTGCGGTTCCGCGCCTCGGATCGCACTCTCACCGCCGCTGAAGCCGCCGCCGCCCGGGACGCTGCCGTTGCTGCCGCCGTCGAGGCACACGGGGCTACGCTCCGCTCCTAATCCCCGGCGTCTCAACCCCCGGCGTGTCAGGCCCTCATGCACGGTGTGTCCGTCGGTCCTGTACGGCGCCCAACGGACACGCCGTACAGGACCGACGGACACACCCGGCGGCGTGAAGCGGGCGAGCAGTGCATTGTATGAGATTACATTGTGATGCATAATCATCCGATGGTGCTCAAGGTCGCGGTGGCTGGGGCGAGCGGATACGCGGGTGGCGAACTGCTCCGCTTGCTGCTGGGCCATCCGGAGATCGAGATCGGCGAGCTCACCGCGGGCGGCAATGCGGGCAGCACCGTCGGCGAGCACCACCCTAATCTGGTCCCACTCGCTGAACGAGTGCTGTCCGACACCACCGTCGAGCAGCTGACCGGCCACGACGCGGTGTTCCTCGCCCTGCCGCACGGCCACTCCGCAGCCCTGGCGGCCGCATTACCGAGGGACATCGTGGTGATCGACTGCGGTGCTGACCATCGGCTCGCGGATCCGGTGGCCTGGCAGCGCTGGTATGGCTGCGCCCATGCCGGCGCCTGGCCATACGGGCTGCCCGAGCTGCCCGGTGCGCGGGAGAAGCTGCGCGGGGCGCGTCGCGTTGCGGTACCCGGCTGTTATCCGACGGTGGTCAGCCTCACGCTGGCCCCGGCACTCGCGGCGGGGCTCATCGCGCCCGAGGTCGTGGTCACCGCGGTGTCCGGCACGTCCGGTGCCGGCCGGGCGCTCAAGCCGCACCTATTGGGCTCGGAGGTGATGGGCTCGGCCAGCGTCTACGGGGTGGCCGGCGCGCACCGGCACAATCCCGAGATCATCCAGAATCTCTCCGGCGTCGCGGGCGAGCCGGTCTCGGTGTCGTTCACCCCGGTGCTGGCGCCGATGCCGCGCGGGATCCTGGCCACCTGCTCTGCCCCGTTGCGCCGAAGCGCACACCAGGAGATCAATCAGGATCTGGCCCGGCAGCATTACCACAACGCGTACGCCACGGAGCCGTTCGTGCACCTGCTGCCCGGGGATCGGTGGCCGACCACCGGTGCTGTGCAGGGCTCCAACTCCGTACAGGTACAGGTTGCGGTTGACCCCGACGCTGGAAGGCTGGTCGCAGTCGGCGCGGTCGACAATCTCACCAAGGGCACTGCGGGAGCAGCACTGCAGTGCCTCAACCTCGCACTGGGCCTGCCGGAGAGCACCGGCCTGCCCTCATGGGGGATAGCCCCGTGACAGCGCTGACCGGGCACCGGCACACCGAGCAACTCGCCGTATGCTGGTTGCCCGCGGATGCGCCGGTGCCCGGTTGGGCTGCCGCGCCGGGCAGGCTGCGCGCCGCTATCCGTACTTCCGCCGAGTTGTCGATCGTCTGCGCGATGGACACCGTCCCCGCACGGGTCCGTCACGAGGGGCCGTTCACGGCATTCGAGGTCGAGGGTCCGCTGGAGCTGGCAACGACCGGTGTGCTGGCAGCCATGCTGGCTCCGCTGGCGGCGGCCGGGGTCAGCGTGTTCACGCTCTCCACCTTCGACGCCAACTGGGTGCTGGTCCCTTTGTTGCAGCACACCTCGGCGACCCGGGCGCTGCACCGTGCTGGGCACACTGTCGTGCAGCTCGACCCCGAATCGAATCCAGCGATCTCGCAGCACGACCCCCAGCATCATTCGCAGCAGGATCCGGGGAGGAAACCGCAATGAGCATCACCGCACCGATGGGATTTCGGGCCGCCGGGATCGCCGCCGGAATCAAGGCCGGCGCAGGCCCAGATCTGGCGCTGGTGGTCAACGAGGGGCCGTCGCAAGTAGCCGCGGGGGTGTTCACCCGCAATCAGGTCAAGGCCGCGCCGGTGCTGTGGTCGGCACAGGTGCTCACCGGCAGCCGGCTGCGCGCTGTGGTGCTCAACTCGGGTGGGGCCAACGCCTGCACCGGACCCGGCGGATTTCAGGACACCCACGCCATCGCCGAGCGGGTCGCGAAGGTACTGGCCTGCGGGGCGATCGAGGTGGCGGTCTGTTCGACCGGGCTGATCGGCGAGCGGCTGCCGTTGGACGCGGTGCTCGCCGGAGTGGACACAGCTGCGGCGGCGCTCGCCGCCACTCCGGAAGCCGGCCTGGCTGCCGCCACGGCGGTGCTCACCACCGACACCGTGCCCAAGCAGGCGGTGACCACCGGTGCGGGATGGACAGTGGGCGGATTCGCCAAAGGCGCGGGCATGATCGCGCCCAGCCTGGCCACCATGCTCTGCGTGCTCAGCACCGACGCCCTCGTCGACGAGTCCATCCTGGACGAGGTACTGCGCGCAGCCACTACCGCGACGTTCGAGCGGCTGGACATCGACGGCAGCTGTTCGACCAACGACACGGTGCTGCTGCTCGCCTCCGGCGCCTCCGGGGTCACACCCGACCCGGGGCAGTTCGCCGCCGCAGTGCGGCAGGTGTGCCATGAGCTGGTCCGCGGCCTGCAGGCCGACGCCGAGGGGGTCAGCAAAGAAATCTCGATCACCGTGCGGGGTGCAAGCACCGATGCCGATGCCCTTGGTGCCGCCCGCGCGGTCGCCCGGGACAATCTGGTCAAGACGGCGTTGTTCGGCTCCGATCCCAACTGGGGCCGGATCGCCGCCGCGGTGGGTGCGTCGCCCGCTACCGTGCGGGCCGCCGCGTTGGACATCCAGATCAACGGGGTGCTGCTCTGCCGGGGCGGTGCGGCCGCGGTGGATCGGTCGAAGGCGGATCTGTCCGGCCGGGAGATCACCGTCGAGATTGACCTGAACCTCGGCCAGGGGGAGACCACCGTGCTGACCACCGACCTGTCGTACGCCTATGTCGAAGAGAACAGCGCGTACTCCTCATGACGATGCGGATCGACAACGCAACGCAGAAAGCTGCGGTGCTCGCCGAAGCGCTGCCCTGGCTACAGCGCTTTCACGGGTCCACCGTGGTGATCAAGTACGGCGGCAACGCGATGCTGGACGACGGGCTCAAGAAGGCCTTCGCCCAGGACATGGTCTTTCTGAGGCTGGCCGGGCTGCGCCCCGTGGTGGTGCACGGTGGCGGCCCTCAGATCACCGCCATGCTGGACCGGCTGGGCATCGCGGGTGAGTTCCGCGGGGGGCTGCGGGTCACCACCCCGGAGACCATGGACGTGGTGCGCATGGTGCTGTTCGGCCAGGTGGGCCGCGAGCTCGTCGGGCTGGTCAACGCACACGGCCCGTTCGCCGTGGGTATCTCCGGTGAGGACGCGCACCTGTTCACCGCTTCCCGGCGCGCGGCCACCGTGAATGGTGAGCCGGTCGACGTGGGGCTGGTCGGCGACGTGGTTGCGGTCAATCCCGACGCGGTGCTCGACATCGTCAACGCGGGACGCATCCCGGTGGTGTCCACGGTGGCCCCGGACGGCGACGGCGTGGTGCACAACGTCAACGCCGACACCGCCGCGGCCGCACTGGCCGTCGCGCTGGGCGCGGAGAAGCTGGTGGTGCTCACCGATGTGGAGGGCCTGTACACCGACTGGCCGGATCGGTCCAGTCTGTTGTCCCACATAACCGCGGACGTGCTGGAAGGGCTGTTGCCCGGGTTGTCGGCCGGGATGGTACCGAAGATGGAAGCCTGCCTGCGCGCCGTCCGGGGCGGAGTGCCACAGGCCCACGTGATCGACGGCCGGCTGGAGCATTCGGTGCTGTTGGAGGTTTTCACCACTGAAGGTGTCGGGACGATGGTGCTGCCGGACAAGGAGGACGACTGAATGTCCACCGCGGAATGCCAACAGCGCTGGCAGGCGGCGATGATGAACAACTACGGCACGCCGCCGCTGGCGCTGGCTCGTGGCGCGGGCGCCGAGGTGTGGGATGTCGACGGTCGCCGATACCTGGACCTGCTCGGCGGTATCGCGGTCAACGCGCTGGGACATGCGCATCCAGCCGTCGTGCGGGCCGTCACCGAGCAGATCGCCACCCTGGGGCATGTCTCGAACCTCTACATCACCGAGCCGGTGCTCACGCTCGCCGAAATGCTCCTCGACCTGCTCGGTGGCCATGGCGGCAACGGATCGGGCCGGGTGCTGTTCTGCAATTCCGGCACGGAGGCCAATGAAGCCGCCTTTAAGATCGCGCGCCGGACTGGACGACTCAAGATCGTCTCCTCAGAGGGAGCCTTCCACGGCCGCACCATGGGGGCGCTCGCGCTCACCGGTCAACCCAGCAAACGCGAGCCCTTCGAGCCCATGCCGCCGGGGGTGGCGTTCGTTCCCTACGGGGACGCCGCCGCGCTGCAGGCTGCGGTGGACTCGGACACCGCGGCGGTGTTCCTCGAACCCGTCCAAGGCGAGAACGGAGTAGTGATCCCGCCGGAGGGCTACTTGCAGGCCGCCAGGGAGATCACCGCCGCGCACGGGACGCTCCTGGTCCTCGACGAGGTCCAGACCGGCATCGGGCGGACCGGCAGTTGGTTCGCCCACCAGTCGGTCGGCGTGACCCCCGACGTGATGACGCTCGCCAAGGGCCTCGGCGGTGGCCTTCCGATCGGCGCCTGCATCGCCCTCGGTCCGTCGAGTGCTCTGCTCGAACCAGGCCAGCACGGCACCACCTTCGGCGGCAACCCCGTCTGCTGTGCGGCCGCGCTGGCGGTACTGCGAACCATCGCGTCCGACGGGCTGCTCGACCACGCCGCGCAACTCGGTAAGGAGATCGCCGCCGAGGTGGCGGCGCTGCACCACCCGCTCGTCGAGTCCATCAGCGAGGCAGGGCTGCTCATCGGGATCGCGCTGAGCGCCCCGGTCTCCACCGATGTCGCCGCCGCCGCACGCGAGGCCGGCTTTCTGGTCAACCCCGCCGCGCCCGCCCGGGTTCGGCTGGCCCCGCCGCTCGTGCTCACCGAGAACCAGGCACGGGAGTTTCTTGCCGCCCTGCCCGCGATCCTCGACGAGGTGCGGTGATGGCCGGGTCGAAGTCGATCCGGCATTTCCTGCGCGACGATGATGTCACTCCTGCCGAGCAGCGCCAGATCCTCGACCTGGCCGACCAGCTCAAGGCCGATCGGTTCGGGCGTACCCCGCTGGCGGGGCCGAAGTCCGTCGCGGTGATCTTCGAGAAGAGCTCGACGCGGACCCGGCTGTCCTTCGAGATAGGCATCGCCCAACTGGGTGGCAACCCGGTGATCATCGACGGTCGCACGATGCAGCTGGGCCGCGAGGAGACCATCGAGGACACCGCACGGATGCTGTCGCGTTACGCCGACGCCGTCGTGTGGCGTACCTTTGCGCACCGCCGGATCGAGGCAATGGCCGGCGTATCCCGGGTACCTGTGGTGAACGCGCTCACCGATGAGTTCCACCCCTGCCAAGTGCTCGCGGACCTGCAGACCATCCGGGAGCGCCACGGTCGCCTCGCCGGGCTCACGCTGACTTATCTGGGTGATGGAGCCAACAACATGGCGCACTCGATTCTGCTCGGCGGGACCACCGCCGGGCTGCACGTCCGGATCGCTGCTCCCGAGGGATTCAAGCCGCTGGCTGAGGTGGTGCTGGCGGCCGAGCGCCGCGCGCAGGAGACCGGGGGGAGCGCCACCGTGCTGACCGATCCGCACGCCGCCGTCGACGGTGCCGATGTGCTGGTCACCGACACCTGGACATCGATGGGTCAGGAGAGCGACGAGTCCGACCGGGTCACCCCGTTCCGTCCGCTGCAGATCAACACCGAGTTACTGGATCGGGCCGCACCCGGTGCCATCGTGCTGCACTGTCTGCCCGCACACCGGGGGCTGGAGATCACCGGCGAGGTGCTCGACGGCCCGGCCAGCGCCGTCTGGGACGAGGCGGAGAACCGGCTACATGCGCAGAAGGCCCTGCTGGCCTGGTTGCTCGATCCGGGGCGGGTGACATGACACCCACCCGGGCAGGTCGGCAGGCTCGCATCCTCGACCTGGTCGCGCGCGGTGCGGTGCGCAGCCAGACGGAGCTGCTCTCGCTGCTGGCGGCGGAAGGCATCTCGGTCACCCAGGCCACGCTGTCCCGCGATCTCGACGAGCTCGGTGCGGTGAAGTTGCGCGGCGTACACGGTGGTGCTCCGGTCTATGTCATACCCGAGGACGGCAGCCCAGTTCGGGCCGTGGAGGGCGGTACCGCACGGCTCGGGCGGTTACTGTCCGAGCTGCTGGTCTCCGCCGACGCCAGCGCGAACCTGGTCGTGCTGCGCACCCCGCCCGGTGCGGCACACTTCCTGGCCAGCGCACTCGATCGTGCGGCGCTGATCGACGTGGTCGGCACCATCGCAGGAGACGACACGATCATGGTGGTGGCGCGCGAACCCCTCACCGGGGTGCGACTCGCTGATCGATTGATGGCGCTGGCGCGCCCTGTGAGTGCAGCCACGAAAGGAGAACAGGAATGAGCGAGCGGGTGGTACTGGCCTACTCCGGGGGCCTGGACACCTCGGTGGCGATCGGATGGATCGCCGAGGAGACCGGAGCCGAGGTCGTCGCCGTCGCGGTGGACGTCGGCCAGGGTGGCGAGGACTTGGAGACGATCCGCAAGCGGGCGCTGGCGTGTGGTGCGGTGGAGGCTGTCGTGACCGACGCCCGCGATGAGTACGCCGAGCACTACTGCCTGCCTGCGCTGCAGGCCAATGCGCTCTACATGGACCGCTACCCGCTGGTGTCGGCCCTGTCCCGGCCGCTGATCGTCAAGCATCTGGCGGAGGCGGCGAAGTATCACGGCGCCTCCACCGTGGCGCACGGCTGCACCGGTAAGGGAAACGACCAGGTCCGTTTCGAGGTGGGTATTGGCGCGCTCGCTCCTGACCTGCGGGTGATCGCACCGGTCCGGGACTACGCGTGGACCCGGGAGAAAGCGATCGCCTACGCCGGCGAGCGAAACCTGCCGATCGACGTCACGAAACGCTCGCCGTTCTCCATCGATCAGAACGTGTGGGGCCGAGCGGTGGAGACCGGGTTCCTCGAGGACCTGTGGAACGCCCCCACCAAGGATGTGTACTCCTACACTGATGACCCGGCCGAGTGGAAGGCGCCGGACGATCTGGTGATCACCTTCGAGTCCGGCGTCCCGATCGCCATCGACGGCACCAGCGTGACCGTGCTCGAGGCGATCCAGCAGCTCAACGCGCGAGCCGGGGCGCACGGGGTCGGCCGGTTGGACATGGTCGAGGACCGGCTGGTGGGCATCAAGAGCCGTGAGGTCTACGAGGCGCCCGGCGCGATCGCACTGATCACCGCACATCAGGAGCTGGAGAACGTCACCGTCGAGCGCGACCTGGCCCGGTACAAGCGGCAGGTAGAACAGCGCTGGACCGAGTTGGTCTACGACGGGCTGTGGTTCTCCCCGCTCAAGCGGGCGCTTGACGCATTCGTCGCCGACTCCCAGCGCCACGTCAGTGGCGAGATCCGCCTGGAGCTGGGCGGCGGCCGGGCCATCGTGACCGGCCGGCGCAGTGCACAGTCGCTCTACGACTTCAACTTGGCTACTTATGACGAGGGCGACACCTTCGACCAGTCCATGGCCAAGGGCTTCGTGCAACTGTGGGGGCTGCCGTCGAAGATCGCGGCGAAGCGGGATCTGCTCGCCGGGCCGGCCCATCAGAAGCGGGACCTCCAGTTGTGAGCACTGCCCTGTGGGGCGGCCGGTTCAGCGGGAAACCGGCCGCCGCACTGTCCGCACTGAGCCTCTCGACGCATTTCGACTGGCGGCTCGCCCCCTACGATGTCCGTGGTTCACGGGCGCATGCCCGGGTCCTGCACGCCGCGGGACTGCTCGACGACGGTGAACTGGATGGAATGCTGGCCGCGCTCGACGAACTGGGTGCCGACGTCGCCTCCGGCGAGTTCACTCCGGTCCCCGAGGACGAGGACGTGCACACCGCACTGGAACGCGGCCTGATCGAGCGCGCCGGACCGCAGCTCGGTGGCAAGCTGCGCGCTGGGCGTTCCCGCAACGACCAGGTGGCGACGCTGCTGCGGATGTGGTTGCGCGATGCCGCCCGCCGCGTCGCCGCAGGCACTCTGGACGTGGTCGACGCACTGCTCGCACAGGCCCAAGCGCACCCCGACGCACCAATGCCAGGTCGCACTCATCTACAGCACGCCCAGCCCGTGCTGCTCGCCCACCACCTCGGGGCACATGTCCAGGCCCTGCTGCGCGACGTCGCGCGGATGCGGGACTGGGACGTCCGCGCTGCCGTCTCGCCCTACGGCTCCGGCGCGCTGGCCGGCTCATCGCTTGGCCTGGATCCCGCTGCGGTGGCCGCAGAACTCGGTTTCGACGCGCCGACCGAGAACTCAATCGACGGCACCGCTTCGCGTGACTTCGCGGCTGAGGCGGCTTTCGTTCTCGCGATGCTCGCCGTCAACCTGTCCCGGATCGCGGAGGAAATCATCCTCTGGGCTACCGCCGAGTTCGGCTACGTCACCCTCGACGACGCCTACTCGACGGGCAGTTCGATCATGCCGCAGAAGAAGAACCCGGACGTGGCAGAGCTGGCCCGGGGCAAGGCAGGCCGGCTGGTGGGCAACCTGACCGGGTTACTGGCCACGCTCAAAGCGCAGCCGCTGGCGTACAACCGGGATCTGCAGGAGGACAAGGAGCCGCTGTTCGACTCGGTCGAGCAACTCGAACTGCTGCTACCGGCGATGGCAGGCATGGTCGCCACCCTGACCTTCGACACCGACCGGCTTGCCGAGCTCGCCCCTGCCGGCTACACGCTGGCCACTGACGTCGCGGAATGGCTGGTCCGCCAGGGGGTGCCGTTCCGCACTGCACACAACGCGGCCGGCGCCTGCGTGCGGCTGGCCGAATCCCGCGGGGTGGGGCTAGCCGAGCTGTCCGAGATGGAGCTCAGCGCCGTCCACCCCGAACTGACCAGCGACGTTCGTCGGGTACTCAGCGTCGCCGGGTCGATCGGTTCCCGAGATGCCTACGGCGGCACCGCACCCCAGCGTGTGGCTGAGCAGTTACAGCGGGCCCGTCATGCCGTCAGTGACCACCGGGCGTGGGCCGCGGGGTGAGCGGTGACCGCGCGACGCTGCCGAGGGAGCACCTCGCGGTGGACGTCCTCCCGGCAGCCCGGCTGCTGCTGGGCTGCCGTCTCGTGGCCGACCGACCGGAGGGCGAGGTGGTCGTCCGACTGGTGGAGCTCGAGGCTTACCGGGGAGCCGACGATCCGGCGGCGCACTCCTACCGCGGGCGCACCGCCCGCAACGCGGTGATGTTCGGTCCGCCGGGGCACCTGTACGTGTACTTCGTGTACGGCATGCACTTCTGCGCCAACGTCTCCTGCCTGCGGGACGGGGAACCCGGCGCGGTACTGCTGCGTGCCGCCGAGGTCATGTCCGACCTCGGCGTCGCACGCCTGCATCGACCCACCGCCCGGTCCGATGCCGAGATCGCTCGCGGTCCTGCCAGGCTGGCCACCCTGCTGGGCCTGGGCCGCGAGCACAACGGCCTGGACCTCACCGATCCCGCGTCGCCGGTGCGGCTCCTGCCTGGCGACCCTGTGCCCGCCGAACAGATATGCACCGGGCCTCGGGTCGGCGTTGCCGCCGCGCATGACTGGCCCTGGCGGTTCTGGGTGGATGGCAGCCCGGCGGTGTCGGCTTACCGGCGGGGCCGGCAATCCACCCGGGAGCCTGCTGGGCCTGCCGGGGCAAGCGATCGTTGACGAGTGTCGGTCGTCGGTGTCAGGGCCCCCGTTCTGGTGGACGGTCGCCTGGGCTGGCTGGGCCGCACTCTCGGTGCCACTGCGTTGCCTGGTCCGCTCCCCTCCTTAGCACCCTGACCTGCGACGATACTTGTCATACACGCCGATTTGACTTCTACCCTGCGCACCGCGTAACTTTCCCTTCGCCCCGCAGGGAGCAAATGAGGCGGTCACTGCGAAGTCCGACCAGCCTCATCATGATCTGCGTGGACGCGGACTTGCGCAGCTGGTAAGCTGAGTAAGTTGCCGGGACCGACGGGGCCTCATCATTCAGAGGCCGACCGAGCTGGGACCGGGCAAGTCAGCAATGATTACCCCGGATCGAGCCACCATTTCGATGGTTCGTGATGGTGTGTGTTTGTTCTTTGAGAACTCAACAGTGTGCCGAATGTTAGTGCCATGTTTGTTTGGCCCCGTGGCCTGGCTGGGTGTTGTTTGTCTGGTTGGGTTTGGGGTTTCTTT
>JBOHGD010000035.1:0-52536 GCA_050699955.1 Pseudonocardiaceae bacterium
GGTGCGCCGCCGCCCGCCGCGCGCCCGCCCGCCCCCGCCCCCGCTCCGGCTCCAGCCCGGCTGGAACCGGCGCCGGAACCGGCCGGTGAGCCCACCCCGGCCACGTCCGGCCGGCTCGATGCGGCCGCGGTGCGCCGGGTGTGGCAGGCTCTGCTGGACGCGGTGCGCGAGCAGAGCCGGGCCGCCCAGGTCCTGCTCAGCAACGCCACAGCGAGCGCGGTGGAGGGCGACACCCTCGTACTCACGTTGCCCACCGCTCCGCTGGCCCGCCGACTTGCCGATGAGCGCAACACCGAGATGATCAAGGGGGCGTTGCGGACCGTGCTCGGCGTCGACTGGCGAGTGCGCTGCGAACACGCCGGTGACCCGGTGCCCCGTGGTCCCGTCGCGCAGCCCCAGCGGGCCCGCCCGGCGCAGCCTCCACCGGAGCGCCCCGCCCGCCAGCCCGTGCGCCGTCCGTCAGCGCCGCAGCGACCCGCCAAACCGGACGACGGCATCCCGCCTCCCCCTGAGCCACCGGATCCAGCCGACCCTCCTGAGCCGGACCCCCCCGAGCCGGACCCCGATGACCCCGGCCCGGTGCCGCGCTTCGTCGCTCCGCCCGAGCGCCCATCGGTGCCGCCCGATGATTACGAAGCGTCGATGATCGCCGAGTCCGTCGCGGACCTGGACAACTCCAGACACCGCAACCCCGACGAGGCCGCCCTCGAACTGCTTGCCGAACAACTCGGCGCCCGCCGCATCGACTCCTGAGCAGCCAGCCATCGCGTCACGGCCCGCGCGGACCCAGCGGCGCACGGTGGCAGCGGGGTGCCCGAGCCCGCCCGCGATCCGCCGGTACCCGGTACCGCGGGCGCTGGCCAGCAGCGCCGCTCCGATCACGGCGGTGGTGTCGGCACGCCGCGGCAGTACCGCCGTGAGCAGCAGCACGTGCGTGGCGCCGCACGACCCGCACCTGGCCCGGCCGGGGCCGCAGGCGCAGCGTCGTCGCCCCCTGGTCGCGGACGTCGCGGGCCCGCGCGTGGCCCCACCGTCGCAGCCGGCCGTCGCATCCCGGGCAGGCCAGCTCGTCCGCAGCCAGGTCTGCCCCGGCCGCTCAAGGTCCACGATCCCGATCACCGTGTCGTCGTCTCGGCACAGCGCACGTGCGTGCTCTAGCACGGGCTGGGACGGCAGGGGTCAACTGGTGTTGGGCCCGCTCCACGTCACACGTGTCCACCGTGGAGGGACGTCGCCGGCCAGCCCGGCGGCACCGTGAGGAGGTTCAGACCCGCGAGAGCCGGGCGAACCCGCCGCGTCGGCACTGTGGCGGCGCCGAGGAGCCAGCCGGGCACGCCCCACTCGTCGTCACGGTCGACGGCGCGAAACCAACGCCACGTCGGCGTCCCCGACAGCGGTCAACACGGCACCACCGCATCGATGATCCTCCCGACACACCGACACACCGACACACCGACACACCGACACACCGACACACCGACACACCGACACACCCGCTCGTCACGATCTCCCCTCCACGCGCCGTAGAGGCGAACCGCGACGGAACGTAGCCTCGTTCATCTCCCGGGCAAGGGTCATCCGGATGAGTGCATCGATCAACAACAGCTTCGTCTTCGGGCCGAACCGCGAGTCCCACTCGCCGTCGATCACGCTGGGTCAGTGCAGCGACTGGTAGGAATCCAGCCGACGTGCGTTTCGGCACAGCAACTCGGCCGCGACCAGTTGAGCGCTGGTTGTGCCGTGGACTTCAGCGCGGCGTCGATGACAAGCACCGCCGTCTCGTCGGCAACCTTCTTGCCCTTGTTCGCAGCGTTCTCGTCCCCGTCCGACCAGAGATCCACCAGAAGCGCGACGGCCAGGTCGGCGTGGTCGAGCCGGGTGAGTGCGAGCAGTCCGGAAGCAATCGCCGCGGGGTCGGCCGCACGTTGATCCGCAGACGAGAACAACGCACCGGCCCGCATCGCCGCGTCCAGCTTCAGCCTGGCCTCCTCCCGGCGCTGCCCGATACGGTCTGCTGCCGGCCGACCTTTGTGTTGACATGTCTCCGGTGCCGATCGCGGCTGTAACACGGCTGGCGGCAGTGGCGAGATATCGGCGACAGACACGTGCAGGGCCCAAGGCGCGGCTGCGGGCTTCATGGGCTGACTGGCTGAAAGTACCGATACAGTGAGAGAGTGACGACACGATGAGCTTCGACCAGGTCCCATTTGACGCGAGCGAGTTCGTGGACAATCCCGAGCCGCGTTGCCCATGTTTGCTGCTGCTGGACACCTCGGCCTCCATGGCTGGCCAGCGGATAAGCGAGCTCAACGCTGGACTGGACACATTCGCCTCGCAGCTCACTAGTGATGGACTAGCAGCCAAGCGTGTGGAGGTAGCAGTTCTATCCTTCGGTCCAGTGCACCTGCAGTCGGACTTCACTACGGCCGAGAACTTCACGGTCCCCGTCCTGCGAGCCAACGGCGCCACACCAATGGGTGAGGCTATCAGTACTGGCCTCGGCCTCATTGAGCAGCGTAAACAGCTGTACCGTGAGCAGGGCATCTCGTATTATCGGCCGTGGGTCTTTCTTATCACAGACGGCCAGCCGACTGACAATTGGAGGGACGCTGCCGCGCGGGTCAGCTCAGGCGAGGAGACTAAGGCATTCAGTTTCTTCGCTGTCGGCATTGAGGATGCCAATATGGACGTGCTCGCGCAAATCTCTGCGCGTCAACCGTTGCGGCTTCGGGGACTGGAGTTCAGTAGCCTGTTCACCTGGCTGTCGAACTCCATGAGCTCGGTGTCCCGATCCCAACCGGGCGAAGAGGTACCGTTACTTAACCCCGCAACTCCGCAAGGTTGGGCCGTCGTGTGACTGAGTGCGGTGCTCGACACGGTATAGTCTTCATTCTTAGCAATGATTTTTCCATCTGAGCCGGTGTCGGACCCGACGATGTGGCGATTCGCGGCGGCCACAGTAGCAGGCACGAGCCACGTGCGTGAGGCTCTGCCCTGCCAGGACGCCTATGGCTGCGAGCTTGTCGCGACTCCGCAGGGACAAGTCCTCATTGCTGTGGTGTCTGATGGCGCCGGCAGCGCCTCTGAAGGTGCCCGAGGCGCCGCCTATGTCTGCAACGCGCTCTTGGAGCAGGTCCACGAGAAGGTGCAGTACCATGCGCACCCTCTCACGACTGCCGACTGGCTGAAGGACAGCGTTGCCAGTGCCCGCGCGGGTCTCCTCGCCGAGGCCGACCGCTTAGAATTACCGCCGCGAGAGCTAGCCGCGACGATGCTTTGTGCTGTACTGGCCGAGCAGTGGTCAGCGTTTGCACAGGTGGGTGACGGTGCCATCGTCACTCCCGAAGCTGGAACCGACTCGTGGGCATGGCTTTTTTGGCCCCAGCGCGGCGAGTACGCCAATACAACCTCATTCCTCACTGATCCGACAGCCATGCAGACGCTCCAAGTCGACACGCTCCCCCACGCTCAGCATGAAGTCGCTATGTTCACCGACGGCCTGCAGCACCTCCTTCTGCACTACGAGCAGCAGACGGTGCACAGCCCATTCTTCGAGCGAATGTTGCGTCCAATCCGCCTATCCACATCTGAGGGTGAGGATCGTGAGCTCAGCGCTGAACTGGCGAAGTACCTGAACTCGCCCACAGTGACGTCGCGTGCCGATGACGACCTGACGCTCGTTCTGGCGAGCCGCTTCGCGGACGGTTCCGGCGTTGTCGCGCCTCGTTGACGAGCAGGGCCGCCCACTTCGGCTCGGCGACAAGCTTGGCGAGGGTGGCGAAGGATCTGTGTATCGGCTCGCGGGACATAGCTCTCAGGCGATCAAGGTCTACGCCTCTCCCCTGACTGTCGAACGAGCTCAAAAGATCAAGATTTTGACCCAATTCAGTCAGACGGACATCGACCGATTCACCGCATGGCCCTCCGGCTTAGCCCTCGACGAACAGGGGCAAGCGCGCGGTCTGTTGCTCCCTGTCGTCGAACACGGCAAGGACATCCACCACCTTTACACCCCAAGCAGCCGCCGCAAACAATTCCCAACAGCGGACTGGCGTTTCCTTGTGCACGTCAGCGGCAACGTCGCCCGCGCGTTCGCTGCCGTCCACGCTCTGGGACTGGTCATCGGTGACGTGAATCCGGGCTCAATCTTGGTGCTCGGCGACGGTACCGTCAGGCTCATCGACGTCGACAGCTTTCAGGTGCCCGTGCCCGGTGGGCGCCCACTGCTGTGCACCGTGGCAGTATCCCTTTTCTTGCCACCGGAACTGGATCAGGCGCAGCTGAACTCGGTGGTGCGAACCCCGGACCACGACGCGTTCGGGCTGGCCATCACGATTTTTCAGCTGCTGATGATGGGGCGCCACCCTTACGCCGGGCGCTTTCTGGGTGCGGGCGACATGCCGATTGAACGCGCCATCACCGAGCATCGGTTCGCCTATGGCGCCCACGCTGCCGACCGGCAAATGCAGCGACCGCCAAACGCGGTGGGCATGGAAATACTGCCGTCCCGTGTGGCCGCGCTCATTGAGGCCGCATTCGCGCCTCCCGCTCACCAACATCTGCGGCCATCCGCCAGTGAGTGGGTGCAGGCTCTAGACCAATTGGCTGCCGAGCTCGCACATTGCCGATGCAATCCCACGCATTACTATCCTCGGTCAGCATCGCTGTGCCCATGGTGCAATTTCGAACAGAGTACCAGCGTGCTTCTCTTCGGCATCCCGGAGGCCCCTTCAACACAACGGTACGAAAGCCAATACCAGCAAGTAGCCAACCTCATTGCGGCGGTACCTCAGCCAGTGCCCGAGACCGTGGCTGTGACTATTTCCGGCATCGAAGCTAGCCCCGCCGCTCAGGAGGCCGTCAAGACACCTGATCTGGCCTGGGCCAGCTATATAGTGGCCTTCCTATTCATAGCAGGGGGCCTAGTCCTGCTCATAGCGGGGGGGCTAGCCTTACCTAGCGATGTATTGTTGATTTTTTTTGGCGTCGTTGCCTTGGTATTTGGCGCCGGCGCACACAGAAAACGTCGGAAGCCGTGGATCAACGCCTACCACGCCGCCAAGAGCAAAGAAGCGGACGCTGCCGCCAAGCTCGAACAGATGAACCACTTCCCTGCGCACGCTGTATCCCGGGCGGCGGCTAGCCAGTCATCGCGTCAGTGGACTGGCCTGACATCCCAGCGGGTTGAGAAGTACCGACAGCTGGAGAAGAATAAACGTCAGGAGCAACTGCAGCAATTCCTGCAAACACAGCTGATCAAGTCAGCTCGTATTGAAGGAATCGGCCCCAGCCGTGTGGCAATGCTGTCCGCTTATGGCATAGACACCGCCGGGGACGTCGAGACCTACCGTATCCAGCAGGTTTCGCGATTCGGACCAGTACTGACCAATCGTCTCGTCGCTTGGCGCCGAGAAAGAGAATACTCTTTCGTCTACGACCCGTCCCGTCCACTGCCTCGGGAGGCCGTGATCCGTCTCGAGAAGGAGATCGATGATGCGCAGCGACGACTTCTGGACGACCTACGGAAGGCGCTGAAAGCCCTCCAAACAACCCACGCTTCGGAAACGGCGGCCGCCGCAAGCGCAGCAGAGCACCTGCGTACCGCCAGGTTCGAGTTGCTTCAAGCCAAGGCAGATGTCTTGGCTGCCGCCGGTAAGGTGCCAACCTAAGGTAGCTGTTCATCCCTCCCCGAACAGCTACCTTCCTGCTGCATCCTGATGAGGTCGTCACCGGGGCCATCACCGCAGTATTCGAGCAGTTCGCGGTCTGCGGATCGGTGCGTGCGAACCTGCTTGTAGTTGCGTGAACACGCCCCCGCGCTGGCCGGTGCAACGGGCCCGGTTAACTGCGCAGCTGCATAGCCAGAGATCATCCGAGTCGAGCCCCCTACCACAGGGATGTATGTTGTCACTCTATGCTGGCACGTCACGCCGATCTGCTCCTGAGCACCGCCTCCACCACGGGCTGCCAGTCAAAGCTGGCTTGTGACGCGGCCGGTGTCCGGATCACTCCATTCGGCAATACGTGGATACCCCACTCTTGAAGCTTGCCGATGTTCGTACTGAATGCTGGATGTGCCGCCAATCTTGACTTGGCATAGGGCGCGACGATAATAGGAAGATTAAGCCCGATCGCCTCGTTGAGAATACCTAGAGCGAACGTGTCGCTGATGCCGGCCACCCACTTATTGATGGTATTGAACGTGGCGGGCACCACAGCGATCGCGTCAGCCTGAGGTAGTGATTCCTGATCAGCCGGGAGCCGATGGTCATGCCGGACAGGATGGCCGGTCTGTCGTGCCAGAGCATGGTCATCTATCCAGGTCGCCGCGCGTGGCGTGAGAATGACGCAAATGCGCCAACCTGCCTGGTGCAGCAGTTCGATCAGCCCCTCGATGTGTTGGACGGGGGGTGCCGCGCAGCCGACGAGGTAGAGCATGGGTTTCGGCTGCCCGTCACTCATGTGAGTACACCTGCCCGGGATGCCAGCCCTTGTAGGCCGGGTGTGACGCTCCGGCGTTCCCGTGCCATGAGCATGCCCAGCAATGTTCTGGCGGAGGCGCTGCGCGACACGGCCTGTTCAGCCACCCGCTCCACTTCTAATAGGTGTAGAACGGCCACAGCGTCATCCGCTTGCTTAGCGGCGGCCCAGCCCAGCTCCAGATGTATCCGCGAGCGACGGCCACGCAGCACGACGGGCATGGCATCGGTATCGATCGTCTCGGCAATCTGCACCGCTTTCTTGGCATTGCCCAGCTGGGATTGGACAGACAACTGATGGATGGCGACATTGGTCGGGCCGAAGGCCGTCCAGAGCCAGTTGCTGTCACAACCGAGTTGTTCAGCGAGCTGGCCGGCGTCACGAATCGCCCGCTGTGCCGAGTTCTGGTCCCCACGACGGGCAGCGACGACGGCGAGCAGCAACAACAACGAGCCCTGCGCCGAGAGTGTTTCCTCCGTGTGGCGGTTCAGTCGCCGTATTGTAGTAATATTGGCGATATTCTCTGCTCCGGCGGTGACAATCCGTTCTGCGGCGCCCAGTTCGCCGCTCATGAGGAGCGCGCACGCCGCTTGATAGGTCGCGGCGCCAACCAGTGCAGCGTGCTCGCTCTCCTTGGCTGCGGTCATGGCGCGATCCGCGGTCACCGACGCCAATCCCACATCGCCGAGCTTCGTGGTGAGCTTGGCAGCTGCGATATAGGCGGCGGCCATGACATGCTGCGCGGTCAGTGTGCCGGCGAGACATTCGTCAGGGCTGGCATAAGTCGCGCCTTGCGGGCGGGCGAGCACAATCGGCAAAAGTTGCGCGGCGGCGTCGTAGTCGGCGAGCTGGTAGAGCCGGTGAACCTCGACCGTGGCGGCCGTGATGGTCGTTGTTGAGCGTGCCGGGGGACTGTCCACGTCTAACGGTAACGCCGGCGGCGTGCCGAGGACGGCGCTGCGCAGACGATCGAGGGTGCCGGGCGGCGGACCGGCAGCGGTTGTACTGCTGCGAGTATTGGAGCGGGTCGTGGTCTCACGGATGGTGACGGCGGGGAGGAAGCGGTCGCGCTGGGCGTCAGAGGCGTGCTCCAGTGCGGCGTCCAGGGCGCGGCGCAGGGCCAAGCTGGGCGGGTGGGTGCCACGCTCGGCATTGCCGATCGTCCGCATCGCGAATCCCAATGCCTTGGCGAACTCGTCCTGTGACAGGCACAGTCCGACTTCACGGAGCAGGCGGATTCGGGCCGGTGTCCATTCCATCCGGGAAGCGTAACCCGCGGCCTGCCATGACATTGCCAGCAACGCGGGCTCGCCGTTGCCACTGGCAAACAGGTGCACTTGGCGGCAGAACTCCGATCCAGAGAAAGCGTGAGCAGAAGTGACCGATGCACCGAAGGCGGGGAGCAGCGCAGCGACCGGCGAATCCACCCATCCGGCCGACCACGCGATCTACCACAGCCGCTCGCCACGAGTCAGCACCTGCGGCACCCGGTATGGGCGGGGCTGGTGCACCGTTCTGTGGATCAAAGTCAAGGACAGTGAATGGGTACTGCTGCCGCACGGGATGCCGAGCCTGGCCGTCCACCTGTCCACCGACGAACTCACCACGATGATGAACCGGCTCCGGGAGAAGCTATGACCGGCATCGAACTCCCGGAATCTGACCACGGCGGGGCCGGGGTGCCCTGCCCCGATCACCTCCGGCCTCGCCGTGTTCCCTCCGATGCCTGGTTGCATCAGGTAATACGGCTCTGCCGGTCTTCCCGCCGTTGCCGATCGTGCCGATCATCGCAGTGCCACTGGTCCCGCCACCAGTGCACGGCAGGAGGCCGCGATGACCACCCGCGACCCGGCGACGATGGGCGCGCGCCGGGTGCCGCTGGCTCGCTATCGCCCTGGCCTGGCCGGGGAGGCCGCCCGCACCATACATCTGCTCCCGTTGTCGGTCCGCCCTGATCTGGCGGGCGAGGTTCTGGCCATGTGCGGTGCTCGGCTGGACGTCACACAGATCGAGACGGTCATCCCCGGGCAGGGTGCGCTGTGCCTCGTCGTCCATCTGTCGGACTGCCCACCACCAGCCCCGACCACCAGGAAAATCCCTGAGCAGGCGCCGGACGGTCCCGGGGTGGGGCGGCTGGCTGCCGTAGCCGAGTACCGCACCTGGGGATGGCCGGTGACGCTGCGCCGGGATCAGATCTGGCTCACCCTGGGCGCCGACGCGGTAGCTAACGAACACGTTTTCCAGTTCGGCGACGGTGACGGCGGGGTCGGTGGCGTGGATGGTGGCCATTCCCTGCGCTTCGGCGGCGGGCAGGTAGCGGGCCACATCGTCGACGAACACTCAGTCCTCGCCCGACAGGCCCAGCCGTTGCAGCACCAGCGTGAAGATCTCAGGATCCGGCTTGCGCAGCCCGACCTGATCGGAGATCACGACAGTGTCGTAGTGCTCGTTGAGCCGGAAGCGGGCGTAGGGATCAAACTGTGTACTGCCCCAACTGTTGGACAACACGGCAACCTTGATCCCGCGGGACCGCAGCTCGGCGACCGCTGCCGTCACGAGTGGTTCAGGGTGCAGGTCGCCGACCATCCGCTCCAGGTCCACCAGGATGCCCTGGGCACCCTTGTCCAGCGTGAAGATCTTCTCCAAGGCGTCCGGGGCGAGTCCGTCGCGCACACAGTAGAAGCGCAGCGCACCCTCGAATGAGGTGGTGAGCACACCCCCGAAATCGAGGATGAGACCGTGTTGCCGAGGGTTCGGTGCTCCGACGTCGCTCGACCAGTGGGGTGAGTTCTTCTTCACCTGCGTCCAGTTCTGCTTCAGCGCCGCACGTCCGTGAGCAGCCTTCGATGTCGTTTCACGCAACGCCAGGCCCGTGGTCAGGGGCGCCACCAGGGGCGCAGCGGGACGTGGGAGTTGCCCAGCGAGTCGGGGCGCACCGCGAGCACCTGATGCAGCTGGATCCCGTTGCGCTCGAAGGACAGCTGCGACGCCGCCATGTAGAGCCCCCATACCCGGGCGGTGGGCTCGCCGACCTCGGCCACGCACTCGTCCCAGTGCTCGACGAGGTTGGCGCCCCACCCCTTGAGCGTCAGCGCGTAGTGCTCCCGCAGGTTCTCCTCATGGCGCACCTCGAATCCGGCGTCGTGCGCCTCGCTGACAACCTGGCCGACCGGGGGGAGCTCCCCGTCGGGGAACACGTAGCGGTCGATGAAGGCGTCGGGTTGCGCCTTGCCGCGGTGATCGGGCCGGGTGATGCAGTGGTTGAGCAGCCGCCCGCCGGGGCGCAGCTTGGCCAGCAGCTTTCCGAAGTAGGCCGGATAGGTGTGCACCCCGACGTGCTCCATGAGCCCGATCGAGCTGACCGCGTCGTAGTTCTCACCGGGGGCGTCCCGGTAGTCCATGTGGCGCACCTCGGCGAGGTCGGCCAAGCCCTCTCGCACGATGGCATCCTGCCCCCACTTGGCCTGCTCCGCGGACAGTGTGACGCCCAGCGTGCGTACCCCGCGGCGGGCGGCGTAGCGCACCATGCCGCCCCAGCCGCAGCCGATATCGAGCAGCCGCATCCCCGCCTGCAGCCCGAGCTTGTCGGCGATGAGCTCGTGCTTGCGCTCCTGGGCCTGCTCCAGGGTCGCCTCAGGGGATTCGAAGACGGCGCAGGTGTAGGCCATCGACGGGCCGAGGACCAACTCGTAGAAGCGGTTGGAGACGTCGTAGTGATGGTGGATCGCCTCGGAGTCGCGGTTCCGGGTATGCGCCAGCCCCTCGACCATCCGTCGCCACCGCGGCCGCGACTCCTGGGGCGGCGGCGGAACCGGCCGCAGCAGTTCCCAGCCCAGCGAACGGGTGATCAACGCCAGCTCGGCCACCGTCGGGCGCCGGAACCGCAGCTTGTCGGCCATCAGCTGCATCGCCCGGTACGGGTAGCCCGGGTGCACCCCTTCGGCGCGCAGGTCGCCCGCGATGTAGGCCCGCGCCATGCCGAGGTCGCCCGGCGCGGTGGCCAGGTAGGTGGCACCCCGTGGGGTGGCCAGGTGCACGCTGATCTCGGCGTCGGGTGGTCCGGTGGCGCTGCCGTCGTAGGCGGTGAACCGGACCGGTAGCTGCCCGTTGGTGAGCAGGTCGACGATGTCGGCCAAGGACATCTGGCCCCTCGGCCCCGCGGAGATCCGGGGGTGAGTTGCCGGAGTCGAGTGCCGGTACGTTGTCATCGGCGTCGCACCGCCTTCGTGTAGAGGTCCAGGAGTCTCCGGTCCGGGTCGTAGCGCTCTTTGAGCGCCGCGTAGTGCTCCCCGCCGTAGCGGGCGTCGAAATCCGCTCGCGAGTAGAACGAGTCCGAGTACAGGGACTTGTGCCCACCCATCGCGTGCACCTGATCCTCGATGGCCCGGTTGGTATCGCTGTCGGAGCCACCGGAGGCTATCGGCACTGTCGACCAGAAACCGACATTGACGTAGTCGTGACCGGGCTCCAGCGGATAGAGCGGCCAGACGCGGTCGTCGCGCAGCCGCAGCGGGCACAACCACACCGGCTCGATGGGGATGTGCTCGACGAACCAGCTCAGGAACTCCGCGGTGCGCTCGACCGGGATCTCGACGTCCTGGATCACGGGTTCCCTGCGCGGGCGGCCGCGCCGCACCTCGAGGCGATTCTCCAGGTCGAAACGGCGCGCGAGCGCGACGATCTTCCAGTAGACATCGCTGCGCCGCAGCCGCGACGGCCACAGCCGCCGCACCACCGGGTGCTGCACGCCGAAGGCACCCGAGCACCAGAACCAGTCGGTGTCCCAGCGCCAGAGGTAGTCATGGGTGCTCAGCACGTCCTGGTCGCACTGCTGGATGGAGCGGTAGTAGATCTGCCGGCCGGTGTAGTCGCTGGTCGGTCCTGTGTGGTCGGTGCGCCTGCCCAGCGTCAGGTAGGACTCGGTGCGGGAGAACATCACCCCGTCGAGATAGTCGACGTCCTGTCCGTCCCAGGAGCGGGTCGCCATGATCTGCGCCACCGCGGCGCACTGCTTGTCCAGGTCGTCGAACCGAACGTGGCGCAGCGCGACGCAGCTGCGCACCGGTTCCAGCTCGATCCGCAACCGGGTGGCGTAGCCGAGTGTGCCGTACGAGTTGGGGAACCCGGCGAACAGCTCGTCACCCTGCGCGGTGGTGACCACCTCGCCTGTACCGGTGAGCACGTCGAGCTCCAGGACCGACTCGTGCGGCAGGCCGTTGCGAAACGATGTCGCCTCGATGCCCAGCCCGCTCACGGCGCCGCCCAGGGTGATCGTCTTGAGCTGCGGGACGACCAGCGGGGTGAGCCCGTGCGGCAGGGTCGCGGCGACGAGGTCCTGGTAGGTGCACATGCCGGCCACGTCAGCCGTGCGGGCGGCCGGGTCGACGTGCAGCACCCCGGTCAGGCCCGAGACGTCCAGGCCAGGGGTGCCCGTCGCGGCGCGTGGCCGGAACAGGTTCGAGGTGCGTTTGGCCAGGCGCACCGGTGAACCTGCCGGAATTGCCCGGTAACTGGCCCGCAGCCGCTCGACGGCGTACTGATGATTGCGTTCTGATCCGGTGACCTGCACGGGGCCACGCTACGACGAACAGGGGCGTCCCCGCACCGCTTGGCTCGGGTGACGTGGCTACCCTGGGCTCCACGGGTCTCAGGGGGCCCGGTCGGTGATCGAGAGGAGCCGCGGTGCAACCCGGTGGAGCGCCCGATATGCAACAGATCCTGCAGCAAGCTCAGAAGATGCAGCAGCAGTTGATGAGCGCGCAGGCAGAACTGTCCGAAGCCGAGGTGACCGGCCAGGCCGGAGGCAACCTGGTCTCCGTGACACTGACCGGTGCGGGGGAGGTCCTTAGCGTGACGATCGACCCCAAGGTGGTCGACCCGGACGATGTGGACACCCTGCAGGACCTCGTGGTGGGTGCGCTGGCGGACGCGAACCGGGCGCTGCAGGAACTCACCCAGGAGAAGATGGGCCCGCTGGCCAGCGGGCTGGGTGGGCCTGGCGGGGGTCTCGGCCTGCCCGGCATGTGACGACCGCCGACGTAGTCCGTCCCCCGGAGGGGCAGTGACGACCGTGTACGAGGGGGTCGTCCAGGATCTCATCGACGAGCTGGGGCGGCTGCCCGGCGTCGGCCCGAAGAGCGCTCAGCGAATGGCCTTCTATCTGCTCGCCGCGGACCCGGCCGATGTGACCCGGCTGCAGGAGGCCTTGCAGCGGATCAAGGAGGGTGTGGTCTTCTGTGCGGTCTGCGGCACGGTCTCGGAGAAGGAGACCTGCCGGATCTGCTCCGATGCGCGCCGCGACCCGGCGGTGATCTGTGTGGTCGAGGAGCCCAAGGACGTGCTGGCCGTGGAACGCACCCGCGAGTTCACTGGCCGTTACCACGTACTGGGCGGGGCGCTCGATCCGCTCTCCGGCGTCGGCCCCGACCAGTTGCGCATCCGTGAGCTGCTGACCCGAATCGGTGCTGACGAGGTCACCGAGGTGATCATCGCGACCGATCCCAACACCGAGGGGGAGGCCACCGCCACCTACCTGGCGCGGATGCTGCGGGACTTCCCCCGTCTCGCGGTGACCCGGCTCGCCTCCGGCTTGCCGATGGGTGGTGACCTGGAGTTCGCCGACGAGCTCACCCTCGGCCGGGCACTCTCAGGTCGCCGAGCGGTCTGACCCCTCCCCGCGTGTCAGCCTCCCGTGTACGCCGTGTCCGTCTCTCGTGTACACGTTCGGCCGGTTCAACGACGCGGACGGTGCACAGCGAGTCGGAAGTGGTCACCACGGCACATGATTGATCGGGGAGTCGAGTGGGTAACTTTGCCGAATGCCTGACCTGTTCATCAACGGCAAGTGGGTGGCGGCCCGGGGTGGCGGTACCCGGGAGATCCGCTGTCCCGCCGACGGGCAGTTGGTGCGCACGGTCGACGAGGCCACGGCAGCGGACACCGAGGCCGCGGTCGCCGCTGCGCGCGCTGCCTTCGACCGTGGCGGCTGGCCGGGCACACCGCACCCGGAGCGGGCCGCACTCCTGCACCGCGTCGCCGACGCCATCCAGCGCAACCGCGCGGAATGGGCCCGAGCCGAGTCGTTCGACACCGGCAAGCGGCTGGTGGAGAGTGAGATCGACATGGCCGACGGCATCGCGGCGTTCCGCTACTTCGCGAGCCTCATCGGCACCGGCGAGGCCGGTCGCGCAGTGGACACCGGCGTCGCGACGGCGATCAGCCGGGTGGTGTACGAGCCGGTCGGCGTGTGCGGGCTGATCACGCCCTGGAACTACCCACTGCTGCAGACCTCATGGAAGGTCGCGCCCGCGCTGGCCGCCGGATGCACCTTCGTGCTCAAGCCCAGTGAGCTCACCCCGTCGACGGCGATCCTGTTGATGCGGGCGCTGGCCGACGCCGGGTTACCGGAAGGCACGGCGAACCTGGTACTGGGCGCGGGGCCCACCGTGGGTGCAGCACTGTCCGAGCATGCCGATGTCGACCTGGTCTCCTTCACCGGCGGCCTCGGCACCGGTAAGGTGATCATGGCGGCCGCCGCGGGCACGGTGAAGAAGGTGGCGCTCGAGCTCGGTGGCAAGAACCCCAACCTCGTGTTCGCCGACGCCGACCTGCCGACCGCGACCGACTTCGCGCTCACGGCGGCGTTCCTGCACTCCGGGCAGGTGTGCTCGGCAGGCGCCCGCCTCGTCGTCCAGGACAGCGTGCACGACGAGGTCGTCGACGCGGTGGTGGAGCGGGCCCGCCGGATCCGCCTCGGCGGTCCCTTCGACCCCGAGGCGAGGGCCGGCCCGCTGATCAGCGGGCGACATCTCGAGAAGGTCGAGGCGTACGTCGCGGCGGGGCTGGCCGAGGGTGCGGTGCTGCGCTGCGGCGGAGCCCGCCCCGAGGACCCCGCGCTGCGCACTGGCAGCTACTACCTGCCGACCGTGCTGGACCACTGCACACAGGACATGTCAGTGGTGCACGAGGAGTCGTTCGGTCCGGTGCTCACCGTGGAGACCTTCACCGACGAGGACGATGCGGTGCGCATCGGCAACGACACCCGGTACGGGCTGGCAGGCGGAGTCTGGACGAACGATGTGAACCGGGCGCAGCGGGTCGCCGCACGCCTGCGCCACGGCACAATCTGGATCAACGACTATCACCCGTACCTCCCGCAGGCGGAGTGGGGAGGGTTCAAGCAGTCCGGGGTGGGCCGGGAGCTCGGTCCCTCCGGGCTGCAGGAGTACCGCGAGGTCAAGCACATCTACCAGAACACCGCGCCGGTTCCGCTCAACTGGTTCGACCCAGTGCGTTCTGGATGCGAACGGCAGCAGACGGGGCCCGAGTGACCGCGGCCGGCATCCAGAACGCGGACAAGCGGGAAACGTTCGACTACGTCGTCGTCGGCGGGGGCACCGCCGGGTGTGTGGTGGCTGCCCGGCTGTCGGAGGACCCGTCGGTGTCGGTCTGCCTGCTCGAAGCCGGACCATCCGATGTGGGCGACGAGCGGGTGCTGCGGCTGGACCGCTGGATGCACCTGCTGGGATCGGGCCATGACTGGGACTACCCGATCGAGCCCCAGGAGCGCGGCAACTCGTTCCTGCGCCACGCCCGTGCCCGGGTGCTCGGTGGCTGCTCGTCCCACAACTCGGGTATCGCCTTCTGGGCACCCGCCGAGGACCTCGACGAATGGGCCGCGCTGGGTTGTCGGGGATGGAGCGCGGCCGACTGCTTCCCGCTCTACCGGCGGCTGGAGGACAACGACGCGCCCGGCGAGCATCATGGCCGGTCCGGGCCGGTGCGGATCCGCACGGTAGCGCCACGGGACCAGTGCGGGGTCGCGCTGCTGCAAGCCTGCGCACAGGCGGGCATTCCCACCGCGGAGTTCAACGCAGGCCGGACCGTGACCCGCGGCGCCAACTGGTTCCAGCTCAACGCTCGCGAGGACGGCACGCGATCATCCGCGTCGGTGTCCTACCTGCACCCCGTGCTCGGTCGGTCCAATCTGGACGTCCGCGACAACGTGTGGGTGAAGAGGCTGACGTTCGACGGCCGCCGGTGCACGGGTGCCGAGTACCGCACGCCCGATCTCGTGCACTCGCGGCGGGTCGTCGCGCGCCGCGAGGTGATTCTCAGCTGCGGCTCCATCGACACCCCCAAGCTGCTCATGCTCTCCGGTATCGGGCCCGCGGAGCACCTGAGGGACGTCGGTGTCGAGGTACTGCTCGACGCGCCGGGGGTGGGGGAGAACCTGCAGGACCACCCGGAGGGCATCGTCGCGTGGGAGGCGTTGGCGCCGATGCCCACGCAGTCCACCCAGTTCTGGGAGATCGGCATCTTCGCAGCCACCTCCGACCGGCTGGACCGGCCCGATCTGATGTACCACTACGGCTCGGTGCCGTTCGACCTGAACACGGCCCGGTGGGGCTACCCGACCACCGAGAACGGGTTCTGTCTCACCCCGAACGTGACTCGCGCGCGGTCCACCGGCACCGTACGACTGCGCACCCGCGACTTCCGGGACAAGCCCCGGGTGGATCCCCGCTACTTCACCGACCCGCACGACGAACAGGTGATGCTGCACGGTGTGCGGCTGGCGCGGGAGATCGCCGCGCGGCCCGCGCTCGTGCCGTGGGCCGGCCGGGAGCTGGCGCCCGGACCCGACGCCCAGTCCGACGACGATCTGATCGACTACCTGCACCGCACCCACAACACCGTCTACCACCCGTCCTGCACCGTGCCGATGGGCGCAGCGCAGCGGGCCCCGCTGGACGCCCGGTTACGGGTGAAGGGGATCGATGCGCTGCGGGTGGCTGATGGCGCCGCGATGCCGTTCCTCATCGCGGTCAATCCGTGCATCACCACGATGATGATCGGCGAGAAGTGTGCCGACATGCTGCGCGAGGATGCCTGCTAGCCCGCCGGAACCGTCGGCCGGGTGCTCGCGAACAACCTCGAGCACCCAGGCGAAGGATGACTCAGATCAGTCGTCGTCCGGTTGGTCCCCGGCGCCCGTCGGTGCGTACTGCTCGTCCTGCTCGGGCGGCATCGACCCATAACGCTGGCGCTGTGCCCACTGGCTGCGGGTAGCGAGCATCGCTCGCCATTCTTCGTCCAGCCTGCGACGTTCCTTCGCGTATTCACGGAACTTCAACTGAAGGGCCTGGGTGGTCCAGGCCGCCCCGAGTAACAGCCCGAGACACACCAGCAGGATCGCGCTCACTACCAGCGTCATCGTCACCGTGCCCTGCGGTGTACTCCGCCACGACGTTCCGTTCCCTGGCCACGGCTTGTGGGCCGTACCCCGGGGACGCGTGCCGCGCTCCGGTGGGATACCGACATGGTTGCCTGCCCCCTTCTCAGTGGTGATCCGGTGCCGGCCGGGGGTTGCCCGGGCCGCGGATCGGTGGTGGCGGGTCCCGCTTCAACTGTGCTTCGCAACCCGCCGATAGCGTCGTGCACAACATTGGCTGGTGCAATGTCATTATGGGTTCTCGTCCGTGAGCACGTGGGCAGAACGGCGAGATTGGCCGCGTCAGGCCGCGTCGAGGCCGGCCCTGAGCTGAGCGGGTGGCCGTGGTGGCGGGTGAGCGCCCGTTGCGGGTCGGTACCGCCAATGTGACCACTCATAAGCTCCCCGGACAGCCCACAGATTCGGAGGAGCTGAGGTGGCGCTCATGACCGCTTGCGCACGGTCCGGCTGCGATGACTGGTCACACCGAGACCGAAGAAGACGAAGAAACTCGCCGCACTGATGGTCGTCGGGGGTCGTCACGGTGTCCCTCGCAGCGAGTACCTGCCTGCTGTCCCGATCTCGCACTCCGTGCCGTGGAGGACGCCAGGGAGCAGATCCTGCTCGCCGGGGACCTGCCCTGGCCCGGAGCGCCGCCGTCGGCTGCCGGTTCCACACCCGGTGCCCGTGGCGCCAGCCGACCCGATGCGACGACGAGCGACCCGCATTGCGCGAGGTTCGCCCCGGGCACCGAGTCGCCTGCCACTGGACCGAGGACATCGAGGCAGGCAGGCTGCCCTCCACGGAAGAGCGGGCGGCTAGCGCATGACGCGGTTGATCGCGGACACCACGGCGTTGAGCGAGGCGGTGACGATGGACCCGGAGACTCCGACGCCCCACAGCACCTGCTCGCTGAGGGCGCACTCGACATAGGCCGCCGCCGCGGCGTTGTCGCCCGCCGACATGGCGTGCTCGAAATAGTCGAGTACCCGGACGTCGAAGCCCAGCGTGGCCAGGGAGTCCACGAAGGCCGCGATCGGGCCGTTGCCGGACCCGGTGATCTCGTACTCCTCGCCCTCCACCAGCACGCTGGCGGCGATCTCGTCGTGGCCCTCGCCATCGTCGGCGAGCCGATGCCGCAGCACCTGCAACGGGGCGCGTCGATCCAGGTAGTGCTCGGAGAAGATGTTCCAGATCTGCTGCGAAGAGACCTCGCCACCGCTGGTGTCAGTGTGCTGCTGGATGATCCGGGAGAACTCGATCTGCAGCCGCCGGGGCAGGTCCAGCTGGTGCTCAGCCTTCATCACATAGGCGACTCCACCCTTGCCGGACTGTGAGTTCACCCGGATCACGGCCTCGTAGCTGCGCCCGACGTCCTTCGGGTCGATCGGCAGGTAGGGCACCTCCCAGCGGTGCTCGTGCACCTCGACCCCCGCCCGCGCGGCGTCGGCCCGCATTGCCTGCAGCCCCTTGTTGATCGCGTCCTGGTGGCTGCCGGAGAACGCGGTGTAGACGAGATCACCGCCGTAGGGGTGCCGCTCGGGCACCGGCAGCTGGTTGCAGTACTCGACGGTGCGGCGGATCTCGTCGATGTCGGAGAAGTCGATCTGTGGGTCGACGCCCTGGCTGAACAGGTTCATCCCCAGCGTCACCAGGCACACGTTGCCGGTGCGTTCCCCGTTGCCGAACAGGCAACCCTCGATCCGGTCCGCGCCCGCCTGGTAGCCCAGCTCGGCGGCGGCCACCGCGGTACCGCGGTCGTTGTGTGGATGCAAGGAGAGGACTACCGCGGCTCGTCTTTCCAGGTTGCGGTGCATCCATTCGATGGAGTCGGCGTAGACGTTCGGGGTGGCCATCTCCACCGTGGCAGGCAGATTGAGGATGATCGGCGCGTCCAGGGTGGGCTGCCAGATCTCGGTGATCGCGTTGCACACCTCCGCGGTGTACTCCAGCTCGGTGCCCGTGTAGGACTCGGGTGAGTACTGGAAGCGAAAGTCGGTGTCGGAGTACTTGTGCGCGTACTCGATGAGCATCTCGGCGGCCGAGGTGGCGATCTTCTTGATTCCCTCGCGTTCCTCGCGGAACACCACCCTGCGCTGCAGGATCGACGTCGAGTTGTAGATGTGCACGATCGCCTTGGACACACCTTCGAGGGCTTCGAAGGTACGCTCGATCTGTTCCGGTCGGCACTGGCTGAGCACCTGGATACGCACGTCCTCGGGTATCGCGCCCTCGGTGATGATCTCTCGTACGAAATCGAAGTCGGTCTGGCTGGCCGCGGGGAACCCGACCTCGATCTCCTTGTAGCCCATCCGCACCAGCAGCTCGAACATGCGGAGCTTACGAGTCGGGCTCATGGGGTCGATCAGTGCCTGGTTACCGTCGCGCAGGTCCACCGCGCACCACAGCGGCGCCCGGCTGATCGTGACGTCAGGCCATGTGCGGTCCGGCAGGAATACCGGTTCCACAGTCTGGGCGAAGGGCCGGTAGCGGTGTACGGGCATCGCGCTACCGAGCTGGACGTTCCAGGCGGCCTGGTCGGTCGGCGCCGGGCTGGAGGGAATTCGGATACGGCTGCTGCCACCTGCTGCGAACGCGCCAGGGTCGATACCGGCGGACTTGGGAGTCATCTTCTGCTTCTGCGCCTTCTGGATAGCCGGGGAAGCCGACCAGCGGATACGCGCGAGCCACTCCGCGACGGGGGGCCGGTCGTTGTCAGACCCCGTCGCGGCAGCGAAGCAGGAGGGCGTGAGCCACCCGATCACGTTAGCCTTGGTCTCCCGGTGGTGTGAAACCCCTTCCCGGATTCTGGGATGGCGCCCGGGGCGCGTCCCGCCGACTCGCCAGGTGCTGGGCCAAGGACCCTGCTCCTCCCGGCGTAGTCCTCCGTGACATACCTGAGACATCCCGCAGCGACGCTGCGGGATCCTGAGGACATCCTGAGGACATCCTGAGCGAACGCTGAGCGCTGCTGGTAAGTCCGTTCTCATCGGCCCCGAGACCGGCTCCGGGCCCTTGCCGACCGCGCCCACCTGGGCCTACGCCGCCCCCGAGACGAGCGACCACGCCGCAGGTGAGCTGAGTGATCGGCGGATCCCGGTGCGCAGTTCTGCGCCCGGCACGGATGCCCCCGCGCCAATGAGTGGCCAAACCAGCCAAGCAGACACCACGTCTGTTCCAGGTAAACAAGCCAATTTTCACCCGTTAGTGGATACAGTTACAGATAGTAATACTTGACTCGAACGGGAGGCGCGTCGGCCGCATGTCGCAAGCAAGGTGGACAACTATCGATTGCGGAGAGTAACCATCGAAGTGCCGATGCAGCGGCTCTCAGGAGCTTCTTATGTTCGGGTGGTTACCTGGATCACACTACCTGCCTTGCTGTCGAGCTGACGGTCATAGTGCCTGGTCAGAGGCGGTAGCCAGACATGAGTAGTGCGGAGAGGAGTTCATCGGGGCGTCCGCTGAACCTGGGGGTGAATACGTACGTTCTCGGCCTGGCGAGACGCTCAGGTTGAAAGCGTAACTACACAACGTCCGGCGAGCCCTCGCCTCTTGATTTCTTGGTCGACATCCTCCAAGCTGCCGCGTACCTAACGGGAGCAGCTGCCCCGGGGAGGCGTGCTGAGAAAGGAGGCCGTCCCAACGGCGCTGGCCGTTGCGGCGAAGCTCGCGTACTCCCGCCGTAACTCCCTGCCCTGTCACGCTTCCCGCTTGAACGAAAGACCCTGCACAAGGAAGCGGTGGTGGAGTTGGCTAGAACGGATGGTCGCGCCGGTGGGGCGGGATCTGGAGCTGGGCTGTTCAACTTGGTGAGTGTGGTCGTCCTTGTGGTCGCAGTATTGGCCGTAGGTATCGCGGCTGCGCTGCTTGCTCGCACCATGGCGGCGGCACAGAGCATCAGTAAGAAGGCTGGAGTCATTGCTCATACGGCTACCGGCATCAACACTGCGACCGACTCGGTTCTCCTGCTGAACCGGACGAACGCAACTGCTGCCTCAATCCTCGAGACCGCGAAGCCTCTGCAGGGCCAGGTTGGCCAGATCGTGCAGTTGGCTCACGACATCGATGGCCTCGGAAAGTCGATTAACAACACCGCCGGTACCATCAACAACACCGCCGGTGCTATTAACACCACTGCAGGCACGATCAACACCACGGCGAAGGACATCAACACCAACGCCGGGACCATCAACGCCACTGCAGGCACGATCAACGTCACCGCGAAGGGCATCAACGCCACCGCAGGCGGCATTCTCAATGTCGCACAGCGCATCGACAAGGACGCTGAGACCATCACCCTGACCCTCGACAAGACGCTGGACATCGTCGGCAAGGTCAAGGTGGACACCGGCAACATCGTCGGCCAGGCAGTCAAGGCAGAGCAGACTTCGCGCTGCATCTCTGCCAAGCTGCAGCCGCTGGGTAACTGCTAAGAGAGGATGGAAGATGTCAACGCAGCAACTTTCGAACCAGCCTCTCAGCAGTCCTGAGGCTCCACGTAACCAGAGCAGCTCGTTCGTCCGGTGGATGTGGATCTGGGTGGTCTTCGGCATCATCGTCGTGGTCGTCGTCATCGGGTTCCTCATCGGCATCGTGCGGGCGCTCGAGTCGATCGATGACGGTCTGTTCACGGCGTCGGCCGGTGTGAGTGGCGCGGGTAGCGACGTCGAGCCGCTGCCCACGCACATCAAGAACATCAACGGCGCCCTGAGCGACATCGATGTCTCCTTGAAGCCGATTCCTGGCCAGGCCAGCGACATCATCGGTGGGCTGAGTTCCATCCGGACCTCCTTGCAGAACATCGATGCGTCGCTGAAGGACACCTCCGGTTCGTTGATCAACACCTCCGGCTCCCTGAACGACACGTCGGGTGTGCTGATCGGTGCCGGCACCTCGGTGCAGAACATCACCGGCTCGCTGAACGACACGTCCAACGTGCTGATCAACGTGCTGGGTATGGCTGGGACGATCGACACCACGCTGGAGCAGGTGCAGCGTGCGGACAGCCGCGGCACGGCCATGATCGTGAGTCAGATCCAGAACGCCAACTCGATTCTGGTTCCGGCCCAGGCTGACACGTTCAAGATCAATGGTCAGCTCCAGCAGACCAACGATCACCTCACTGCGATCTGCACCTCCCCTGCGGTGAACCTCCTGCCGCCGGGTAAGTGCTAGGAGGGAACGGATGGCACAAGAGCGTTTCAAGTCAAACGCCCTACCGGGGCTGATGCTCGTCATCATCGTCTTCTGGGCACTGGCCGCAGTGCTGATGCTGACAAGCACGTTGGGGTCGGCGGAGTCCATCAAGAATCGGGTCGATTCGATCAATAGTGATGTCGCTCCGATTCACACCAAACTGGACACCGTCCCCATCCTGATCAAGGTGACCAACAACGCTCGGGCCATCCGGACAGCGGCGGCGCCGCTGACCGGACAGCTCTCCAGCGTGGTTACCGACGTCGGTTCCATCGACACCAGCGCCAAGAGCATTCTGGTGTCGGCGAACGAGATCAACGCCAAGGTCAAGACGATCAATGCGTCGGCAACGGAGATCAACGGGACTGTGCACTCGATCGGGTCCAGGCTGACCACGATCAAGGGAACTGCCAATGAGATCAACGGAACCGTGCACTCGATCGGCGGTAAGTTCGTCTCGGTCACCGGCTTGGTTGAGCGGATCCGGCAGAACCTGACCATGACCAGCAAGCAGGTCGATACGTTGACCGGTCAGATTCAGGGGATCAGGTCGGACACCGACACCATCAGTCCGCTGGTGGATCAGATCAACGCTAACGCCATCAAGATCCGGGCCAGCCCGGTCGTGCTCAACCCGGCGAACGCGGCGGTCATGCACCAGACGATTGCAGCCAGCCAGCTGGCGCCTCCTGGGACTGCAGGTGTCCCAGACCTCAGCAGTCTGCTCCCGCAGTTGCAGGGACTCGGCGGTCCACTTCCCGTGGTCCCGCTGACCAACCCGCTGCCGTTGCTGGGGCTTCCCCTGCTGGACTTGCCGCTGCTGGGTGACACCGGCTCGCTCCTCTCGCTGGGGCGGTAGTGCGGTAAGAGTTCGAGAGCACTCCCTTGATCGGGGAGCACCGGCCCAGGCCGGTGCTCCCCGATCTTTTTGATCTTTGGCTCGACCTGTCTAGTCCGGTGTGTCAGTGTTTCGTGCCCGGTGTGTCCGCGCGTTGTGCTCGGTGTCAGTGTCTTGTGTTCGGTATCTCTGTGTGCTGTGCCGCCGCTGAGTCGAGGACGTCGACACGCACCCAGCCGGAACCTTGGGCAGGTCTCAGCAGTGAGCGCGTCGACGAGAGCCGGTCGATCAGCGAGCGCCTCGGGGACAGTCAGTCAATCAGCCTGGGACTCTGGATGGTGGCGGACAACACGGTGAGCTGGTGATCCGAGCACTGCCATGGTCACCGAGCGCAGCAGATTCATCCCCCGACTGGGGCCCCTCGGCTATCGTGATCTTCTGCCGCGATCACGGTTCGTGAAGGGGCCCCAGGCCTTTCGGTTGCTTATCGTCTTCTGACGTACCGCCCCGGCCGCCTCGTCCGGCTCGTCGGTTTCGAAGCCCTGGAGTCTCCGAGCCGCCGAGCGGGACTTTCACTTTCCGAAACGCAGACTCACTTCTTCAGCACATGGAACGAGCTGGTGATCTGATCGAAGGTTGGTGCGGCGTCTCTGAACTGCGCGGAGGGAATGGTTTCGAAGACAAAACTGAGCATCGTTTTGCCCTTGAAAACGAAGAAGTGGGAGTGTGCGCCCTCCTGGCCGCTGGAGTCATCCTTGAAGGTATAGAGGTACCAGTAGCCTGGCAGCCCGCCCAGCTCGATCTGCTTCGGCTCGGTAAGCATCTTTGCTGACTTGTTGGCGCCGATGATCTGATCCGTCAACTGCTTGGCTGCGGGGAGTTGCTGCGGGCCGACCACGGTCGGCAGATCGACGGCGCGCAATTGGAAGGTGCCCAGCGCTCCTTCCGATGCGACCAGCAAGACCTGGGGATCTTTGCTCTTCAGCACCGCCCAGCTGGACGGGTATGACAGTGCGATGCCGACCTGGTCATTGCGGTACTCGGTGAGTTGGACCGGTGCGGCACTCGCCGACGGAGCGGCCGGCTTGGCATTGTTCGAGGATGATTGGAAACCCACCAGCCCCGGCCCGAATATGGCCGCGAGAGCCGCGAGCAGGATCACCACCAGCACTCCGGCGACGATCGCGACCAGTCGCTTCTTGCGCGTGGCCGTGGACGGAGGACTATCGTTTTCCGATATCGTATTAGTCATGCTGGCCACTTCCCTCGGATCGTAAGCGTGTGTAGCGTATGGCTCGACACACCATCGGGTGATACATCCCTTGTGTAGGGAGTCGGGGCACGGACGCAGCATCCTACTGGCAGCATGCACAGGTGGGGAGGCCGACCTCGATATTCGGCACCCGCATCGACGGCACGGCGGTCGTCGTGATAATCCTGGTCGTGCTTGTCGTCCAGGCTATCCGGATCGATGCACTGGCCCGAGAAGGGGTGAGTGCGCGAGGCGGGACAGCTGACGAGGCTCCTACAGCACGAACTGAACTGAGAGGCGCTAACCACATGCTCGGAAATGATCTCCGGGGCGCCGAGTCCTCCGGAGCGGAGCTGACAAGATCATGAACCTGCTCGCGGCGTCCGCCAACGAGACCGCATTCTGGGTGCTCGCCGCCGTGGTGGTCGGCGTCCTAGTGCTCGGAGTACTTGCGTTGGTTGCCACGCTGCTGTACATGCTCCGATCTTTCAGCCGCAGCCTGGAGCAGTTGCGGGATGCCGAGGTAGAGCTGGGCCAGGCCCGAGCCGGTCAAAGGGCGGGAGCGACTCCGAGCGCCGCAGCGGCTCACGACGATACTTCGGCAGACACCGGTGTGCCTGCCGAAGGTGCCGCCGCTCCCCGGACTGCCGAAGGTGAGGCAGCCACCGGGACTGCCGAAGGTGAGGCAGCCACCGGGACTACCGAACCGGCTACCGGGGCTGCGGATGCGCAGGACGTTGAGCGGGGCGGCACCACACCGGGTTGAGAGCCGGGGCACGGGGAGTAGACCCGATGGCGGCACCAAGCCTCCGGTACGAACTCAACCGGACACCAACCGCATCGTGCCGATAAGACAGTTTCCGCGCTCCTCGCCCGATTTCGCGAACGTCGCTGAGGTACTTCGGATAGGTGCCCGTGGCTGTCTTCGGCGTGCGACGACACCAGACAGCCTGCGTGCATGGTGCGCCCTCACATCACTCCGCAACCGGAAGTGAACCGCTTGTGCCTGCCGCACGTACGACCACGCGAAGACATGAAGCCGGATGGCTCCGCCGAGATATGCGTATCACCGCGCGGTCATGATCGAGTGGAAGGGAACAGGGACATGAGCAGGATCGACCCAGCTGTGAAGTTCGGGATCAGGGGCGGGGGGACGAAGACGGTCGCGCAGAGGTTCTCGCTCGCCGCCGGCGTCACCTACATGACCGTCGGTGTGGTCGGATTCTTCGTGACGGGGTTCAGCAACATCACTGAGATGACGGATCACAAGATCTTGGGGATCTTCATGCTGAACCCCTACCACAATATCGTGCACATCGCGATCGGTGCGCTCTGGCTGCTGGGGGCACTCGCGCTGACCGCTCCCGCGACGGAGGGGCTGAACTTCGCGATCGCCGGCGTCTACCTGCTGGCCACCGTGCTGGGCTGGTTCGGCTACCTCAGTCTGCTGTCCATCCCGAGCGGCCCGGACCCGGACCAGTTCCTGCACCTGGTGACCGCTGTCGCGACGCTGGTGTTCGGTTGCGGCCTGCTGCGGGCTACCAGCGGCCAAACGGTCACCGCTTAGTGGGGTCTGCTGAATCTAGGCCGTGTCCTCAGCAGGGGACACGGCTTAGATCGCGTATGGCCACACAGTGATGGCGTAGCTGCCGAACCAGGCACCGAAGGCGGTGAGCCCGGCCAGTGTCAAGACCACAGCAGCCGTCCGATGTCTGGCCAGGCCGGCCGC
Source organism: Pseudonocardiaceae bacterium (assembly GCA_050699955.1). GTDB lineage: Bacteria > Actinomycetota > Actinomycetes > Mycobacteriales > Pseudonocardiaceae. The sequence goes on from JBOHGD010000035.1 coordinate 25,712, forward strand.
CACCGGCAGCAGCAGCACGAACGCCGGGAGCAGCAAACGGGCCTTCGAGTTCATCAGCCCGTTGGAGCCCAGGTCCATCGCCAGCACTACCGCGGCGTAGGCCAGCAGCGGCCAAGCCGGGCTACGCCGCCACTCCAGCACACAGAACACAAGAAGCACCAGCGCACCCACCAGCAACCAGACCGTCGTCACCTCCAGTACCGAGGGGGCGCTGGTGAGCACCTCGGCGGTGAAGCGCAGCGTGGCGCCTCCACCGTCGAATCGCGAGTCCCACCCCCGTTGCTGTAGAGCGAACCAGCCATCCCAACGCCCGGTGCGGATGGCCACGAAGGCGAGATAACCGACCAACCCGGCGGGCGCCAGCAGTCCGGCCGCCCACGGGCGCCAGCCGTCCCGGCCCCGCAGCACCGCGACCGCCGCCGCCACCACCACCGCCGCGACGAGGGCCGCCGCGGTTGGCCGGACCAGTCCGGCGACGGTGGCGCACGATGCCGCGAGCAGCCACTGCCCGCGTAACAGCCCGACCAGGCACCAGGCCGCCAACGCGCAGAACAGCGATTCCGAGTACGTCATGGACAACACGATCGACATCGGTGCTGCGGCGAACAGCGCGACCAGCACCAGCCCGGCTCTTCGGGACCCGTGAGGCACCACCTCGGCCAGCCGTACCAGCCCGTATGCGGTGAGCACCCCGGCCGCACCGGTGACCGTGAAGGCTGCGGCCGTCACCCCGATCTCGGTCAGCCAGGAGACCGCCGCGACCAGCGCGGGGTAGCCGGGGAAGAACGCCAGCGCAGTCTCTGAGCTGCGTGCCCCGAACGCATCGGTCAGCCCGGGCGGGACTCCGCCGTACCCACCGGCGGCCAGTCCCAGGAACCAGGAGCCGTCCCAGGACGTCAGTGCGCCGCGCATGCCGACCCCGGTGGCCGCCGACATCCAGGCCAGTACAAGCAGGCTGACCTGCCGGATCGTGAGGTACACCAGCGCCGGGGCGAGCAACGTGGTGGCCCGCTGCAACCGCCCGATCAGCGGGCTCGGGGCCGAAGCGTTCTCACCAGGCGCGGCGCGAGAGAGCACCGTGGATGCCACCCGGTCCTCCTGCTTAGTCGTCCGTCCCAGCGTCTTCGGGGTTCTCTCGGTGTGTTCAGGCTAACGCTGAGAGCGTCATCGCCCGCACGCCGTCGGTAGGGTTCCCCTCGGCGGGGGTATCGCCCGCCCTGTCAGGCCCAGGACAGCCCGGTGCTCCGGGGACAGGAGGTTCGGCGTGGCCCTCGTCGTCCAGAAGTACGGCGGATCATCTGTGGAGAGCGCCGAGCGGATCAAGAAGGTCGCCGAGCGAATCGTGGAGACCCGCGACGACGGCAACGACGTCGTGGTGGTGGTGTCGGCCATGGGGGACACCTCCGACGAGCTGCTCGATCTCGCCGGCCAGGTCTCGGCGGAACCGCACCAGCGTGAGCTGGACATGCTGCTCACCGCTGGAGAGCGGATCTCCAATGCGCTCGTCGCCATGGCGGTGCACGCCAGGGGTGTGGACGCTCGCTCGTTCACCGGTTCCCAGGCCGGCGTCATCACCACCGCGTCGCACGGCAGAGCCCGCATCATCGATGTCACCCCCAGCCGGGTCCGTGATGCCCTGGATCAGGGGGCTGTCGCGCTCGTCGCGGGGTTCCAGGGAGTGGCGCAGGACACCAAGGACATCACCACGCTGGGCCGGGGCGGCTCCGACGTCACCGCGGTGGCGCTGGCGGCGGCGCTCAAGGCGGACGTGTGCGAGATCTACACCGACGTCGACGGCGTCTACTCCGCCGACCCGCGGATCGTGCCCAACGCCCGCAAGCTCGACACCGTCACGCATGAGGAGATGCTGGAGATGGCGGCTTGTGGAGCAAAGGTGCTCATGCTGCGCTGTGTCGAGTACGCCCGGCGCAACGGTGTCGCCGTGCACGTCCGCTCGTCCTTCAGTCGCAAGCCCGGCACGATGGTGGCCGGATCAGTGGAGGATCTCACCGTGGAACAGGCCCTGCTCACCGGCGTTGCGCACGACCGGTCCGAATCGAAGATCACTATTGCCGGAGTGCCGGATGAGCTCGGCAAGGCCGCCGCGATCTTCCGCGTGATGGCCGACGCCGAGATCAATATCGATATGGTGCTGCAGAACATCTCGCACAGCGACACCAATCGGACCGACGTCACCTTCACGCTGCCCAAGCTGGACGGCCCGATCGCGCTCAAGGCGCTGCGCGCGGTGCAGACCCAGATCGGTTTCACCGACGTGCACTGCGACGATCATGTCGGCAAGGTGTCGCTGATCGGCGCGGGTATGCGCTCGCACCCGGGGGTCACCGCACGGTTCTGTGAGGCGCTCGCCGAGGCCGGGGTCAACATCGAGATCATCAACACCTCCGAGATCCGGATCTCGGTGCTGGTCCGCGACGGGCAGCTGGACGATGCGGTGCGGGCGATCCATGAGGCGTTCGACCTGGGCTGCGCCGAGCAGGCCGTCGTCTACGGCGGGACCGGCCGATGACCCCTGTCGTGGCGCCTACCTTGGCCATCGTCGGAGCCACCGGTGCGGTCGGCACGGTGATGATCGACATCATCAACTCGCGACCGTCGGTGCCGTGGGGCGAGATCAGGCTGATCGCCTCGGCCCGCTCGGCGGGCAGGAAGATCACGGTTCGGGGTGCGGAGCGCATCGTCGTGCAGCTTGCCGCCGAGGCATTCGACGGCGTGGACATCGCGCTGTTCGACGTCCCCGATGAGATCTCGAAGCGGTGGGCGCCCGTCGCGGCCGAGCGGGGCGCGGTCGCGGTGGACAACTCGGGCGCGTTCCGGATGGATCCCGACGTACCGCTGGTGGTCCCCGAAGTCAACGCCGCCGAGGCCGCCAGCAGGCCGAAGGGGATCATCTCCAACCCGAACTGCACGACTCTGTCGATGATGACCGCACTGGGTGCGCTGCACCACGAGTTCAGGCTCACCGAGCTGGTGGTGGCCAGCTACCAGGCTGCCTCCGGGGCCGGGAAGCCGGGCGTGGACCGGCTCTACGCGGAGCTCGCCGCGGTGGCGGGCAAGGATCTCGGGGTTCGGGGCGGTGACGTGGCGGACGCGTTGGCGGCTGCGGGGTTGCCCGCCGAGTCACCGTTCCCGGCGCCGCTCGCGATGAATGTGGTGCCGTGGGCCGGGTCGCTCAAGGAGGACGGCTGGGCCTCCGAGGAGCTCAAGGTGCGCAGCGAGTCCCGCAAGATCCTCGGCATCCCGGACCTGAAGGTGTCCGCCACCTGTGTGCGTGTCCCGGTGGTCACCACCCACGCGCTGGCCGTGCACGCCGTGTTCGCCTCGCCGGTGACCGTCGAGCAGGCCAGGAAGGTGTTCGCCGCGCAGCCGAGCATCGTGCTGCAGGACGACCCGGCCGCCGGGGTGTGGCCGACCCCGGCCGCCGTGGTCGGCGAGGACCCGACCTACGTGGGCCGGATCCGCCAGGCGCTGGACTTCTCCAACACGCTCGACTTCTTCGTGTGCGGGGACAATCTGCGCAAGGGTGCGGCGCTGAACACCTACGAGATCGCGGAGGGGGTGGCCGCCGCCCTGTGAGTGGCGATACGAGTCATAGCTCGCATCGCCACTCACAGGGCTGACGCCGCGATGGTCTGCAGTTCGCTGTTCGCCGCCCCGGCCACCAGCACGGTGTCCGACCTCGGGTCGTAGGCCACCGAGTTCGGCTGGCGGACGGTACCCAGGATGCCCACGGTGCGCACCGATCCGTCGTCCCCGACCTGCAGCGCCACGACCTGGTTGGTGTTGGGCAGGGTCACGAAGGCCCGGCCGTGCTCGGGGTCGGTCGCCAACCCGTACGCCCGCCCGGGCACCGGGACCCGGCCGACCTGCCGCGGCTGCCCGCGCAGGTCGTAGACCAGCACCGCGTTGCCCCGGGTGTCGGCCACCGCGACCCGGCCATGTCCCACCGGCCGGACATGGCTGGGACCGGCGCCGGCGGGCAGTACCGCCACCTGTTGGAGTGTCGCGGCGTCGTAGACGTAGAGCCGGTTGCCGGCCACATCGGCGACCGCCACCCGCCCCGCGGCCGCGGCGATCCCGCCCGGCTGGGTGGGTCCGGGCAACGTCCGGGTCATCCGCTGCGCACGCACCACGCCCACGCTGCGGCCGAACTCGTTGGCGACGAACACCGTGTCGCCCACCCGGACCGCGTCATGGGGCTGTCTGCCGACCGTCACCGCAGCGGTGACCGTGCCCTGTGGCAATGCCACCTCGATGAGCTGACCGGTGCTCTCGACCGGCACGAGCAGCTCACCGGGCCGGGGGATCACCAGGTGCCGCGCGGCCCCCGGCATCGGCAGCGTGCGGGTCTGGCCGGTGGCGGGATCGACCAGGGCGACCCGGCCCGGGTTTCGCAGGGCGATCGCGATCAGGCCGGAGGCGGGATCGGCCGCGATCCCTTCCGGTGCGCCACCGGGCAGTGGGCGCACCTGCCCGGCCGGCGCGCCGATCAGCGCCGGGGCCTGCCCGGGCTCAGCCGGCGGTGCCGGACTCGCCTGCCCGGGGGTATTCCCTGCCGGTGGCCCGCCACCGGCGGAGCAGCCGGCGAGGGCCAGCAGCATTGCCATGATCAGCCACACCGGGCTGGTGATCGCTGATCGAGCCATCTTCGGTCACCCTCTTTCTGTTCCGACGGATCAGGACCGGGCCTGGGGAACTGTTCGCGCGGACCACTCGGATCGCAAGGAGCAGGACGGAGGTGGCGAACAGTGCTGTCGTGACGGCTAGCCAGCGGGCGAGGTAGGGCTGCGTCGACAGTCCGGAGGCAGCGGTGTAGGCGGCGGGGGCGGTGGCCAGCTGGAGGATCAGCGGGGACCACACCATGAGCAGCAGGCCGGAGATGACCGCCGGTACCCGCAGGTGGTTGAGCCAGGGCACCCCGCGGACGGTGGCGATCGCGGGGCTGCGCCGAAGCAGGGTGACCAGCGCGACGTCGAGGGCCACGTAGAGCGGGAACAGCACCAGATCGTGGACCACCGCGCTACCGAGGAACCAGGCGCCCACCCCGAGGGGGTGGCCGGCCAGCAGCCGCACTCCGGCGTAGCCCGTCACCACGAAGCTGGCCAGCAGGGACAGCAGGAGGAGGGCCTCGCGGCGGCTCACGGCCCACCCGGGAAGAACGTCAAGCGGGCCACCCATTTGGTGTTGTGCACCCCGGGCAGGGCGGGGACGACCACCCGGGCCGGAGAGCCGTGGTCCAGCGGCAGGTCCACCCCGTTGACTCGCAGGGCCAGCAGCGCGTCGGCGGCATGGATCTGGTTCCCGGCCAGCGTGGCGCTGCTGAACGGCCCGCCGGTCTGCCGCGACTCGACGAACAGTCGCTCGGCGGCTGGGGCGCCGGCCAGCGCGGCGAGGTCGGCCAGCCGCACACCGGCCCAGGTCTGCGGGCCGGTCGACCAGCCCTCCACGCAGGCGATCGACAGCCGGGCGGTGTGCTGGGGCAGGTCCAGCAGCTCGGCTCGGGACAGCGACACCGACCGCCCGGACGGGCCGGCGAGCCTCAGCCGCCAGCTCTGGTCGACCCGGGAGATGTTCGCCGCGGTGGCGGTCTTGTTGACCTGGAACTGCGCTGGGCCGTCGCCGACGTCCTGACCGCGAGGGGCCAGCAGCGCGGTGGACCGGGTGGGCCCGCCGAGGGTCTGGCCCACACTGAGCGCGAGCAGCGTCGCGGAGCCGGCCCCCACCATGCCCAGCGCCCCACGTCGGCTGATCGTCGCCCGCGCCGGGTTCGGCGAGACGAGGTGGTCGGGGTCGGGTTCCTCGGCGGTGGTCCGCTGCAGCGGGGTGCGCAGCACGCTGCCCATGCTTCGGCTGCGCAGCGCGGTGATCATCGACCGCATCCGGAAGGCGGTGTGCACGACGAGGGCGGCCATGAACACCCAGGCCCCGTAGAAGTGAGCCTGGTAGAAGCTGAACGGCCAGGCGTAGAAGTACTGGATGTTCATCACGCCGGTGACGAGCTCGAACATCGCCCCGCCGACGAGCAGCAGCAGGGAGAGCCGCTCGGCGACGTGCACCAGGGAGCGCGCGGGCGGCCATTCGAACAGCGTCGGCAGCACCGACCACAGCTTGGTCAGCACCACCGGGATGAGCACCAGCCCCAGCGTGACGTGCACGCCCTGAGTCAGCCAGTACAGCCAGGACGGTCCGGCAGGCCAGCCGAACAGCCAGAAGCCGAGCAGCCCCTTGTCCGGGGTGAAGTCGCTGTTCGGGCCGCCCAGATCCGGGTTGTAGGCCGCGTAGGACAGCAGCCCGGTGAGGAACACCACCGGGAGGCCGGCCAGCAGCACCACACTGAACACGGCGGTGAACCACGGGCCGCGCAGCGGGCTGCGCCAGAAACCACGGCGAAACGGCCCCGGCGGGGGATGCTCGACGACGAACCGGGTCAGCCTCCGCATCGGCGTTCGACCTCCTGGCGCGCTCACCAAGTGCTCCAGCGTAGCTCGGCGAAGCAGCGGAGCCCGCGGTGCTGGGCGCCCACCCGCAGCCCACTCCGTTCAGCGATCCGGCCGAGCGCGTCGAGGCCGACCACCGCCCACGGGAACCACGGGCCTGCCGCGCCGCGGGTGTGCTCGTGCTGCAGGCGAGCAGGACCGCGCCAGAGCCCCGAGCCGGGCGGCTCGGCCTCGACGAGCACGCTGCCACCGGGCCGGAGCAAGGTGGCACAACGGCGCAGCAGCGCCTCCGGGTCGCCACCGATGCCGATGTTCCCATCGGCCAGCAGCGCGTGCTGCCAGCAGCCCTCGCCGGGCAGGGGCGCGAACACGTCGCGGTGCAGCACGACCGCGCCCCGGCTGCGGCTCTCCCGCACCGCGTGCCGGGAGCAGTCCACCCCGAGCGTGGGCACACCGCGTTCCAGCAGCGCGGTGGCCAGCCGGCCCGGTCCGCAGCCGAGGTCGACCGTGGGTCCGGTGCAGCGGTCGAGTAGCCAGTCGTCGTCCCCCGCGGCGCAGTCGTGCCAGCGCTGCACCGCGGTGGGCAGCTCTCTGCCGTCACCGCTGATCAGCCGCGCGGGCTCGCCTGCCAGCGCCGCGCCGAAGGCCTCGGCAGGTGCGACCGTCACCGCACGCCCCCCGCGGTCGAGGCCAGCAGTGCGGCGACCGTGGGGGCGAAGCGGCCGGCGGGGGCGTCCGCGGCGACCATGGCCGCATCCGCCGCGGTGTCCACGTCGAACAGCTCCGGCAGCCCGGCGACCCGGCAGCCCGCCGCGTGCAGTGCCGCCCATGTCTTCGCGCCGGTATCCGGACGGGAGGTGGGGACCTCGGCGATGAGGCCGGCCAGCGCCGGGTCCCGCACGCCGAGCGCCCACCACCCGCCGTCGTGGGCCGGGCCGAGGGTGGCGTCGACTCCGGGGCGGTCCAGGACGTCGAGGCAGTGGCCGAGCAGCCGGGCGTCGACCTGCGGGGTGTCCATCCCGATCTGCAGCACCGGCCGGCCGGGGAACAGGACACCGGTCTCGGCGTGTGCGGCAGCGATCCGCGCGCCCAGCGAGGTCCCGTGTTGCCCGATGACCGAGGTCGCGGGCAAGGCGGCCCGCAGCGCCTCGGCCTGCTCGGCCCGGTCGAGCTCCCCGGCCAGCGCGACCACGACCGCGCTGTGCGGCACGGCCAGCACCGCATCGAGGGTGTCCAGCAGTGCCGCGGCGGCGAGCCTGGCCGCCTGCGCCGACGTGAGCGGGGGACACAGCCGGGTCTTGACCTGCCCGGGAACCGGTGCCTTGGCCAGCACGAGCAGCACCGCCTTTGGTGCGCTCACCGCAGCACCCCAGCCATGTCCCGGACCGCGCGCACGGTGCCCAGCACCGAACCGGACACCTTGGAGCGACCCCCCGCCCGAGGCCGATAGGCGACGTCGACCTCGTGTAGCCGCCAGCCCGCCGCAGCGGCTCGGATCAGGAGCTCCAGGGGATAGCCCGACGCCGGATGGGTCACGCCGAGCTCCAACAGCCGGGCCCGATACGCGACCCGGATCGGGGCGATGTCGTGCACCGGCAGACCGCGCCTGCGCAGCACCGCTGCCAGCAGCGCGTTGCCAGCCCTGGCATGCCAGGGCCAGGCCCCCGGCTGGCTGGGCATCCGCCGCCCCACCACCATGTCCACCCCGCCGGTGGCAAGGACGGCCACCATGGCGGGCAGCGCGAGGGGGTCGAGGGAGCCGTCGGCGTCCAGGACCGCGACCACGTCACGGTCGGCGGCGGTGAGCCCGGCCTGCACCGCGGCGCCGTAACCGCGGCGGGGCTCGTGCACGACCACCGCCCCGTGCGCGGCCGCCACCTCAGGGGTGCCGTCGGTGGACCCGTTGTCCGCCACGATCGCCCGATAGCCGGCCGGAAGCCGGGCCAGCACGCCAGGCAGCGCAACGGCTTCGTCCAGACAGGGCAGGACAACGTCGATCATGTGGTCCATGTTAGGAACCTACGAGGTACAGACGGTATTGGATCATGTTCGGATAGTCACAAACCGGCGTAGGTTTGATGACCGGAAGTAACGGGTAATGGGTAGGTCTGTGACCACCGCGCTCCGCCGACCGCACCGCTCGGCCACCGACAGCCACGACGGGCTGCGTCTCGACCTTCTCGTTGCCGGATCTGCCGCCGGACTGGTGGCGGCGGCGGCCCTGGTCGGCCTGTGGTTGCTCGACCGCGGGGTACCGCTACACGTGGCTGCTCCGCCGTTGTTGGCCCAGTGGTTGCCGCACGTCGGCCCGGGCACGGTGCCCGCGGTGCTGGTCGCGGTGCTCGTCACGTTGTGGGGTCCGCAGCTGGCCGGCCGGCTGAGCTGGCGGCCGCTGCTCGCGGCGTCCTACCTGACCGCACTGGCCTGGACGCTGAGCCTCGCGCTGGTGGACGGCTGGCAACGGGGGATCGCCGGCCGGCTGACCACGGGCACCGAGTACCTCCGAGACGTGCCCGCCGTCACCGACGTGCCCGCGATGCTGGCCACCTTCACCGAGCGGATCCTGAGCTTCCAGCCACACACCTGGTCCAGCCCCCATGTGGCCGGCCACCCGCCCGGGGCGCTGCTGGTCTTCGTCGGGTTGGACCGGGTGGGTCTGTCCGGTGGCGCACCGGCGGCGTTGTTGTGCGTACTGATCGGTGCCTCGGCCTGCGTCGCCGTCGCGGTGGCCCTGCGCGCGCTGGGCGCGGAACCCCTCGCGCGCGCCGCGCTGCCCTTCGGGGTGCTGCTGCCCGGGGCGGTGTGGGTCGGGGTGTCCGCCGACGGGCTGTTCGCGGGGGTGCTGGCCTGGGGGGTGGCGCTGGTGGCGGTCGGCGCGGCCCGGCCGCGGCTCGACGGACCGGCCACCGTCGCGGCGGTCACCGGTGGTCTGCTGCTCGGCGCGAGCCTGTACTTGTCCTACGGCCTCGCGCTCGCGGCGCTTCTGCCGTTGGCCGTGCTGGGCTGCACCCGCCGGCCGGTCCCGCTGCTGGTGGCCGGGGGCGGTGTGGCGGCGGTGGTGGCCGCGTTCACCACGGCCGGGTTCTGGTGGCTGGACGGCTACCAGAAGGTCACCATCCGCTACTACCAACCAGGTGAGTGGGGCCTCGATCGCCCTTACAGCTACTGGGTATGGGCGAACCTGGCCGCGCTGACGGTGGCGCTCGGGCCGGCCACGGTGGCCGGGCTGCGCCGGGCCGCAGCGGGCTGGCATCGACCAGCTCTCCGGCCGTTGGTGCTGCTCTGCGGGGCGGCGCTGCTCGCCGTGCTGCTCGCCGACCTGAGCGGATTGAGCAAGGCCGAAGTGGAGCGGATCTGGCTACCGTTCGCCGTGTGGCTGGTCGCCGCGGCCGGCCTGCTGCCCGCGCGGCATCAGCGGTGGTGGCTCGCCGCCCAGGCCCTCGTCGCGCTGGCGGTCAACCACCTGCTGCTCACCGGGTGGTGAGCCCCACCGGCTCCCGCAGCGGGTCAGTGGCGAAGGCGGCGACGCCCGACGCGAAGTCCACCGCCGCCTGGAACCCGAGTACCGCCCGCGCCCTGGCGGAGTCCGCGGTGACGTGCCGCACGTCGCCGGGCCGGGCACCACCCACCACCACCGGCACTGGACCGTTCATCGCCGCGGCCAGCTCGGTGGCCAGCTCACCGACGGTGTGCGGGTGCCCCGAGCAGACGTTGACCGGCTCGCAGCGCCCAGCTTCCAGGTCCGTGCCCAGGGCCAGCAGGTTGACCGCGGCGACGTCGCTGACGTGCACGAAGTCCCGGCGCTGCCGTCCGTCCTCCATCACCTGGGGGGCCTGGCCGTGCTCCAGCGCGGACCGGAAGATCGAGGCCACCCCGGCGTAAGGGGTGTCGCGCGGCATCCGTGGCCCGTAGACGTTGTGGTAACGCAGCGCCCACACCCGGCCGCCGGTCTGCCGCGCCCACGCCCCGGCCAGGTGCTCCTGGGCGACCTTCGTGGCCGCATAGGTGCTGCGTGGGTCGAGCGGCGCGTCCTCCCCGATCAGTTCTGGCTGCAGCTCCCGGTCGCAGTGCGGGCAGTGCACCTCGAACCGGCCTGCGGCCAGGTCCTGCGGCCGGCGGGTACCGGCCGGGACGTCCCCGTGCTCGGCGCAGGAGTAGCGGCCCTCCCCGTAGACGACCATCGAGCTGGCCAGCACCAGCCGGGCCACTCCTGCCTTGTGCATGGCCGCCAGCAGCACCGCGGTGCCGTGGTCGTTGTGCGCCGTGTAGTCCGGGGCATCGGAGGGGTCCAGGCCGTGGCCGACCATCGCCGCCTGATGACACACCACATCCGCCCCATCCAGTACCCCGGCGAGCACGTCGGCGTCGCGCACATCGCCATGCACCAGCTCATAGCGCTGCGTCCGCTCCTGTGCGGGGGACTGTCCGTGAGCCTGCGGCAGCCACGCATCCAATGCCACCACCGAGTGACCCTGTTCGACGAGAGCCTCCGCGATATGGGAGCCGACGAAACCCGCCCCACCTGTGACCAGAATTCGCATACGCCTCATTCTCCAGGATGGCCTACGGCTTGTGAGTGGCGATGCGAGTCATAGCTCGCATCGCCACTCACAAGCGGAGCTCGTGGGTGCCGTCCGGGAGCTTGCGGCTGATCCCATGCCTGGCCAGCAGTTCCATGATCGGAACGGCGACGCGCCGGGTGGTGTCCAGCGCTTGGCGGGCCTGGCTGAGGGTGAACGGGCTGGGTAGGGCGGCCAGCAACGGCCTGGCCTGCGCGTCGGCTCCGGGAGCGAGGTAGATCCCGTCGGCGATCTTGAGCAGCTCACCGGCCCGGACGGCCGCGGCGAGCTGTTTGGGGCCCAGCCCGAGCTCGGCCAGCCGATGCGCCTCGGGTGCCGCGAAGGGCCGCGCGGCGAGCTCGGCGCGGACCTCGTCGACGGCTTGCTGGACCGTAGCCGGTAGCCCGGTGTCCGGGCGGCCCGCGTGCACCCGCCCTTCGGCGACGGTCAAGCCGGTTCCGAGTAGCAGCTCGACTAGCCGCGCTTCGGGCATCTCGGTGACCTGTCGCGCGGTTTCCAGCGGCATCCCGGGCTCGAGCGGGTTCGTGGCGGCATGCTCGGCGACCGCGGTCGCGAGGTGGGCGGCCCGCTCGGCGAGCAGGCCGGGGTCGATCAGCCAGCCGGCCGCTTCGATCACGTCGACCGGCACGGACGCTCCCATCGCGACCAGCTCGTCGCGACGGATCAGTCCGCGGCGGCGCACCTCCGTGGCCCCGTCCGCGGTCCCGTCCATCGTGGACAGCTCCGCGGCACGGGTGGCGGCGGCCCCGCGACGGCGCAGCGCGGGTGGGCGCACGTCCAGCACGGTGACTCCGGCGGGGATGCGGCGGCTACCGGGATCGCGGATCAGCGCCCGGTCGCCGATCCGCAGTGGCAGCGGCTCGGCCAGGCTCAGCCGGACGGTGTCAGTACCGAGCGGCCGGACCCGGGCGGGTACCGCGGCGGCACCGATGTGCAGCACCACCTGCCGTGGCGGCTCGCAGGCCGGAGCTCGCGAACCGGTTCCGGCCAGCCGGACGTCGACGGTGCGACTGCTCACCCACGTCCTCGGGGTGAGCAGGGCGCACCCGCGGTGTACCGCGTCCAGCGGCACCCCGCGCAGGTTCACCGCCACCCGCGCCACCGCCGACGCCGTCCGGACCGGACTGCCGAGTGACTGCAGGCCCCGCACCGCCACCCGCCTGTTCTCGGGGGACAGGACGAGCTCGTCGCCCGTTCGCAGCGTCCCTGCGGCCAGCGTGCCGGTGACGACGGTGCCCGCGCCGCGGATGGTGAACGCCCGGTCCACCCACAGCCGCACATCGGCATCGGCGTCCGGTGCGGGCAAGCCGGCGACCAGATCGCTCAGCGCGGCGCGCAGCTCGTCGAGGCCCGCACCGGTCGTCCCGGAGACACTCACCGCAGGAATCCGGCCCAGCGAGGTGGCCACCAGGTGCTCGAGAGCCTCCTCGCGGGCCAGCTCAGGATCCATCAGATCGCTGCGGGTCACCACCAGCAGGCCGTGCCGCACATCCAGGGCGTTCAACGCCTCGACGTGCTCGCGGGACTGCGGCATCCAGCCCTCGTCGGCGGCCACCACCAGCATCACGGCGGGTACTGGGCCGACGCCGGCCAGCATGTTGGGCACGAAACGCTCGTGGCCGGGCACGTCGACGAAGGCCACGGTGGTTCCGGATGGCTCAGTGGTTCGGGACGGCAGAGTGGTCCAGGCGAACCCGAGGTCGATGGTCATCCCACGGCGGCGCTCTTCGGCCCACCGGTCGGGCTCCATCCCGGTCAGCGCCCGGACCAGGGTGGACTTGCCGTGATCGACGTGCCCCGCAGTGGCTACGACGTGCATGGCTTCCCGGCCTGCGGGGTTCGGGTCGCCAGCACCGCGTCGCGCAGGGTGGCGTCCTGTTCGGCGGGCAGCGCCCGCAGATCGAGCAGGCACCGGCCGTGCTCGATCCGCCCGAGCACCGGCGGAGTACTCCGGCGAAGCGCCGCGGCGAAGCGCTCCGGCAGGCTCACCGCGGCGCTGGGTAGCGTCACCCCCGGTGCACCGCCCCCACCGACGGTGGCCTCCGAGGGCACCGGGACGGCGTCCACGCCATGGGCTGCCAGTTCGGTGGTGATCGCCGCCGCTCGCCGGTGCAGCGTGGCCGGGTCGGCGACCAGTCCCGTGGCGGTGGGGCTGGCGGGGCCGCGCAGGGTGGCCTCCAGCGCGGCCAGGGTGAGTTTGTCCACCCGCAGGGCCCGGGCCAGCGGGTGCCGCCGCAGCGTCGCGACCAGGTCCGCGGATCCCAGCAGCAGCCCGGCCTGCGGACCGCCGAGCAGCTTGTCGCCGCTGGCCGTGACCAGATCGGCGCCGTCGGCCAGCGCGGTGGCGGCGTCCGGCTCTTCGGGCAGCGCGGGGTGCGGCGCGAGCAGCCCGGAGCCGATGTCGGCGACCACCGGCGCGGGGAGGCCGGCCAGGTCCCTGATCGGCACCGACGAGGTGAACCCGGTGATGCGGAAATTGGACGGGTGCACTTTGAGTACGAACCCCGTTTCCGGCCCGAGCGCCGCGGCATAGTCCGCGCGTCGGACCCGGTTGGTGGTGCCGACCTCGCGCAACCGGGCTCCGGTGCAGACCAGCAGGTCGGGAATGCGGAATCCGTCGCCGATCTCCACCATCTCACCGCGGGCTATGACGATCTCGCGACCGGCGGCCAGCGCGGTGGCGGCGAGCACCAGCGCCGCGGCGCCGTTGTTCACCACGTGAGCGTCCTGCGCTGCGGGCACCGCCTCGGTCAGCGCGGTGAGCGCCCCGGCCCCTCGGCGCCCGCGCCCGCCGGTGGCAAGGTCGAGCTCCACGTTGGTGGTGCCGGCCGCGGCGCGCAACGCGTCGACCGCGGCCGCGGACAGCGGCGCCCGGCCGAGGTTGGTGTGCAGCAGCACGCCCGTCGCGTTCAGCACCGGGCGCAGGCCGGTCGCGGTGTCCGGCAAGCCGGCCAGCACGTCGGCGACGACGCCGTGTGGTTCGAGGGTGCCCTCGCGGACCCGCTGCTGTGCCGCGGCCACCGCCTGCTTCACCAGCGGGCGCCCCAGCTTTTCCACGGCCGCCACGAGTGGTGGCTCGGCGAGCACCGCATCCGTACGCGGGACCTGGCGCCGGGGATCCATGCGCGCAGGTTAGCTCCCCCGGCGCGCGCTCTAGTCCTGCCCGGAATCTGTTTCCCCCGTCAGCAGCGCGGTGATCTGCGCCATTCCGGTGCTGAGCGTGGCAAAACGGCCGAATCCTACTGCCCGACACCGACATTCTGCGGCGGTCGCCAGCACCGCAGCCCGGTCGGCTGGGTCGAGCTGCCGAGCCGAGTGAGGTGGCGGAGGCGGACGGGAATCGAACCCGCCTGGCCGAGGTGCTCGGCCACGTCGGTTTTGAAGACCGCGGGGGCCACCAGGCACCCAGACGCCTCCGCCGCGAGATCTTAGGTGGTGAGTGCGTAACAGTGTGCGAACACTGTTACGCACTCACGGGCGCAGCCGGTAGAGCGGTGTCGGCGCGGGCGCTGACGTCGTGGTGGAGCCGCCGGCCAGACTGCGCTGACCGACGAGTCAGACGCGAAGTAGATTCGACAGTCGTGCAGATCCTCGCAGTCTCCGGCAGCTTGCAGGACCGGTCAGCCAACTCCGCGCTCGTCCGAGCTGCGCAGCGGATGCTCCCGGCGGGAATGGAGCTGGTGGTGCACCCCTCGCTCGGCGCGGTGCCGCTGCTGAACCCGGAGCTCGACGGCGACACCGCCCCGGAGCCCGTCCGTGAGCTGCGAGCGGCGTTCCAGGCGGCCGACGGCGTGCTCATCGCGAGCCCGGAATACGGGCACAGCATGCCCGGCTTGTTGAAGAACGCGCTGGACTGGCTGGTCGGTAGCGGAGAACTGGCGAACATGCCGGTCGCGCTGGTGAGTGCATCCACCACCTCGGGCGGCGGTATCCGTGCGCAGATCGCGCTCATCCAGACCCTGCTCGCCCAGGCGGCCGACGTGGTGGTCACCCTCACCGTACCGGGGGTGAAAACGAAGCTCGATGCACAGAACGAGATCGCAGATCCGGCGATACTGCGCCGTCTCGGCGAGACTCTGGTCGCCCTCGGCGAGGCGGCCGATGAACGACGCCCCCGGCGTCCACCCAGCCGCTGACCCAGACCGCGTGCTGCGCAGAACGCACCCAAAGCGCCCGCCATAGCGGTGGTCTGCGCAGAACGCGGAGAAGGAGGACAGATTAGGGTCAGGGGTATGACGGTTGCCGGGATTCGGTTGACTCAGTACGCGCATGGTGGGGGGTGTGCGTGCAAGATCCCGCCTGGTGAGCTGGAAGCGGTGGTGGCCGGGCTGGTCAAGGCAGACGTGACCGATCCGGCGGGGGAACTGGTCGTCGGGCTTGACGACGGTGACGACGCCGCCGTGGTGCGCATCGAGAGCGGTCAGGCCGTCATCGCCACCGCGGACTTCTTCACCCCGGTGGTCGACGACCCTTACGACTGGGGACGGATCGCCGCCGCGAATGCGCTGTCCGACGTATACGCGATGGGTGGGCGGCCGGTGGTCGCGGTGAACCTGCTCGGCTGGCCGCGCGAGGTGCTGCCGATCGAACTGGCCGCTGAGGTGCTGCGCGGCGGGCGGGACGTGTGCGGCGCGGCGGGTTGCCACCTGGCGGGCGGCCACAGTGTGGATGATCCCGAGCCCAAGTACGGCATGGCGGTCACCGGCATCGCCGACCCGGAACGGATCCTGCGCAACGATGCGGGTGTGGCGGGAATGCCGCTGTCGCTGACCAAACCGCTGGGCATCGGCGTGCTCAACAGCAGGCACAAGGCGACCGGCGAGGTGTTCCAGCATGCCGTGGACGCGATGACCACCCTCAACGCGGCGGCCTCGGCAGCCGCGGTGTCGGCAGGCGTGCGGTGCGCCACGGACATCACCGGTTTCGGGCTGCTCGGCCACCTCATGAAGCTGGTCCGCGCCAGCGGCGTCTCCGCGGTCCTGGACGCCGCCGCGGTGCACTACCTGGACGGCGCCCGCCAGTCGCTCGCCGACGGACATGTCAGCGGGGGCACCCGGCGAAACCTGGACTGGGTGCGCCCGCACCTGGCGACGTCGGTCGGTGAGGACGAGTTGCTCCTGCTCGCCGACGCGCAGACCTCCGGCGGCCTGCTGGTGGCCGGTGAGGTACCCGGCGCGCCGGTGATCGGCGAACTGATACCTCGCCGGGAGTGGCTGATCAAGGTTCGGTAAGCCTGCGGTAGTGCACGCCTCACCATGCACCGCACGGTCGGAGTGGGTGGCGTCCAGGCAGTGAGCCTGCCGAGACACGAATTTCTCTGAACACCGAGAACAACGTGCAACGGGTGGGCCACTGGGCGCTGCCCGCCCCAGGTGCCCGCGGTCGTGGCAACCCTCCTGTCCTGCTGATCAGTCGCCGTACCGGAGCTGTTGCCTGTTGCCAAACGGTTCGGAGACCGTCAACACCTTCATTGATTCACTCGCCCGCGAGATGTTGGAGGCGACTACCCCAGACAGGAGGTTGCAGGCATGAGACCGTATGATGATTTCTCTGGTTGTTCGGATAAGCCGTCGGGATGGGTGATCGCAGGGCGTTTTGTTTGGCCAACGTTGTTCTGTGTGGCTGAGGTGTGCGCCGTCATCGTAGTGCTTACGCAGATTCGGGTCGCCGGTGTTCAAGCCGCCGCGCTGGCCATTGTAGTTGCTGGTGCGGTGCCTGTGATGTGGTCGGAATTGTACGACATGCGTGAGATCTTCCGTCGGTGTGACAACCGACCGCAGGCCACGCCACCGGGTACCAAAACGGAGGAGATGAGCGCGGACTTGGCGTGAGTCCGCGCAGGCCATGCGCAGCCATGTCGCGGTGAGCCACGACAGCCGGTCCTCAGCGACGTGGGCTGTGACGTCTCTCTTGTCACCTCGGTGTCTCAGTGGTGCACTTAGTGTTCGGCCGAGTACTCTCGTTCGGCCTTGCGGTTCACGATGGGTGCCACCGCTGAACACCGGGGAGTCACGATGGGGCAGAGCGTGTCCTTCAGGTTGCAGTTGCGGCGCAGGCGCACGACGGCGGGTATGTCCTTGGCGGACCTGGCTCGGCTGACCTACTACAGCAAAGGCTACCTCAGCAAGATCGAAACCGGGTCGCGAAAGCCTACGGTGACCGTGGCTCGGCGCTGCGACGCAGCGTTGGATGCCGGTGGCACATTGATGGCGCTGGTTCCGCCACCGGACACGGCCGGTTCCCGATCGATGCTGCCCACTGTGCTGGACCAAGGAGAAGTGTGGGCACTCAGTATGGGTACTGACGGCTCGGTGTGGTTTCAGCCGAGGGATCGCCGCGAGGTACTGACAGCGGGCGCGACGTCGCTGCTGGCCTTGAGTTTCGGGACAGTTCAGTTCCCGTCTCGAGTGCAGCAGGAAACTGTGGTGGTCACCTGGTCCGAAATGTTCCGCCAGATTCGCGCGCTCGGCCAACGAGCGAGGCCGCAGATTGTGTTGCCCACCCTGATCGCGTCCACGCACACCCTGCAGCAGGTGGCTGTGAACGCAGCTGGTGAGCTGCGGTCGAACTGCTACGTACTGGCCTCGCGATACGCGGAGTACGCAGGCTGGATGGCCCAGGAAGCAGGACACGACAAGGCGGCGCTGTGGTGGACCGATAAGGCCGTGGCGCTGGCCTCGGCGGGCGGAGACCGGGAACTCGCCGCCTACGCCCTGGTGCGCAGAGCCCTCATCAGCCTGTATGCCGGTGATGCACAGCAGACGATCGCAGCACCTCGTCCATGTCGTGATCGAAGACGGTGAGCGCGGTCTGGACCGCTCCCGAGTAGGTCGTCCGCAACGCGTCGACCTGCTCGAGGCTGCCATCGGTGTTCACCACGATCATCGCCGCGGCGCTGAGGCCGACCTGCTCGGTCGTGCTCGCGCCACCCAGCAGCAGATTGATGACCTCGCCGAACAATCGAACACGGGTCTCCTGCCGGGGGGCGCCGTACCACCGGTTGAACACCTCCGCGAGCCACTCGCCGTAACCGTAGTTGTGCGGTGCGCCGTGCCGCGGCGGCGGTGCCGACCAGTGGGCATGCGGAAGCAGGAAGTCCATTTGCGGCGGAGCGAATTCCAGCAGTGATTCGTAGACGCTCACCGGGTCTGCTGACAGGTCGATGACGGTCAGCACACCCGCGAACAGCGAACGGTAGTCGTTGCCACCCAGCAAGTGCAGCGCCCGCACCACCGCAGCGTGACTGCCCGCTCCGGCGACTGTCCTGCGGTGCCGATCGTGGGTGCTCTGGTCACCGTCGACGCTGATACCGATCCGGATGTTCTCCCGGAGCAGTTCGGCGAGTGCGGACTCGTCGAGGAGAGTGCCGTTGGTCTGCATGCTGAAGGCCACTACCGTTCTCGCGGGCATCGTATCTCGCAGGGTGGCGGCTGCGCGGGTCAGCGTGGAGGCCCCTGCCAACAGTGGCTCACCACCGTGGAAAATGACCTCTACTTTATCGAGTTGGTGGCGGTACGCATGCTGTGCGATACGCTGTCCGACGCGTTGTAAAGTTTCGGCGGACATCTGCCGAGGCGAGTCGCGCCATGATTGGTCGGCAGCTTCGTACATATAGCAGTAGGCACAGGCAAGATTGCAGCGAGCATGCATCTTCAGTATGAACTGGCGCAGCGGAACCGGCTTCCACATCGCTGTTTCCCTGCCGACTTCGTCGACGGGCCATTCGCCAGCCAAGATCAACCCCCGTGTCGATCGACTGCGGTCACATCAGATAGTTGCTGAAACCCGCGACTATCTCCTCCTGCCGATCTGTCTCCTCGGCGAGCCGCCGCAGTGACTGTGCCAGCACTGACTCATCCATGGTCAACAACTCGGACAGGGGAAGGCCGGTCAGATCCACGAGGTCGGCCTCATGGCCCAGCAGCGGATCGGTCATGCAGGGCTCCTGTTCGCTGCTCGACTGACTACATGGATTGAACGGACCGTAACGACGATACCGCAAGAGTTTCTTAAGAGCCTGCCCGAGTTCGCGGAACTCGGTGGCAACCCGATCATCACTCAGTCGGTCTGCCACTTGCCCGCTGTCCTGCGGTGGGTCGGTTTGAATCGCCCAGACATGTCCGGAGACTCACGTTGTTGAGTAGCCCGTCTTGGTCCGCGTGCGCGTCGGGTGCCGGCCGTGCCTCCGGCAGAGTTCGGCGAGTGGGATGGCGCACAGTGCGCGAGGATTGTCGGATTCGATCAGCCCGGTCAGGTACAGCCGGATCACCGACGTAGCCGACACCGGGGGTGTTCCACGTCCGGTGGGCGCGGCGGCGCGTTATCTTGACTCGTTCCAGATTACGCGGGATAGTGGGCCGCGTCATGACCTCACCGGAGATCAGCGACGTCAGCGAGCAGCTGCGTCTCGCCGGGCTGCGGGTGACCGCACCTCGCCAGTCCGGGCTGATGACGACAGCAACCAACCAATCTACGATCATCTGGAGGCACGGCAGTGACCGATACGCAGCCCAAGCCGACGACGACGGATGCCGGTATCCCGGTCGCGAGCGACGAGCACTCGCTCACCGTCGGCCCGGACGGACCGATCCTCCTGCAGGATCACTACCTCATCGAGCAGATGGCGCAGTTCAACCGCGAGCGGGTGCCCGAGCGCCAGCCACACGCCAAGGGCGGCGGCGCCTTCGGCCGGTTCGAGGTGACGAACGACGTCAGCGCCTACACCAAAGCCGCGGTGTTCCAGCCGAACACGACGACCGACATGGTGGTCCGGTTCTCCACGGTGGCCGGCGAGCGTGGCAGCCCCGACACCTGGCGCGATCCTCGCGGCTTCGCCCTGAAGTTCTATACCACCGAGGGCAACTACGACATGGTCGGCAACAACACGCCGGTCTTCTTCATCCGGGACCCGATGAAGTTCCAGCACTTCATCCGCTCACAGAAGCGCCGCGCCGCCACCAACCTGCGCGACAACGACATGCAGTGGGATTTCTGGACGCTGTCCCCGGAGTCGGCCCACCAGGTCAGCTGGCTGATGGGTGACCGGGGTATCCCGAAGACCTGGCGGCACATGAACGGCTACTCCAGCCACACCTACATGTGGGTCAACGCGCAGGGTGCGAAGTTCTGGGTGAAGTATCATTTCAAGACCGACCAGGGCATCGAATTCCTCACCCAGGACGAGGCCGATCATCTGGCCGGCGCGGACGGTGACTACCACACCCGTGACCTGTACGAGGCGATCGAGCGGGGTGAGCACCCGAGCTGGACGCTCAAGATGCAGATCATGCCGTTCGAGGACGCCAAAACCTACCGGTTCAACCCGTTCGACCTGACCAAGGTGTGGCCGCACGCCGACTACCCGTTCATCGAGGTCGGCCGGATGACGCTGGACCGCAACCCGACCGACTACCACGCTGAGATCGAGCAGGCGGCCTTCGAACCCAACAACCTGGTGCCGGGTATCGGCCCGAGCCCGGACAAGATGCTGCTGGGCCGGCTGTTCGCCTACGCCGATGCCCACCGTCACCGCATCGGCGCCAACTACAAGCAGCTGCCGGTGAACGCGCCGCACTCGCCCGTGCACAGCTACAGCAAGGACGGCGCGATGCGTTACCAGAACGTCACGGACCCGGTGTACGCGCCGAATTCCAAGGGCGGACCGCGCGCCGACACCGCGCGCTACGGTGAGTCGGCGGGGTGGCACACAGATGGGGACATGGTGCACGCCGCCTATACCCTGCGCGCGGACGACGACGACTGGGGTCAGCCGGGCACCCTCGTCCGTGAGGTGCTCGACGACGCTGCCCGCGAGCGGCTGGTGAACAACATCGTCGGCCATCTGCTCGGCGGCGTGACCGAGCCGGTCCTGAAGCGGGCCTTCGAGTACTGGCGCAACGTGGACAAGGATCTGGGCGGCCGGGTCGAGCAGGGTGTCCGCGCTGGTCAGGCCTGACCGACGCGCTGAGGGCCCGGCACCGTGGGTGCCGGGCCCTGGCATTACCCGGGGTGGGTGTGACAGGGGGTGCGTGGCAGCCTCGTCGTAGGGTCGGAGCATGGGGCTCACCGTGGTCGGCATCGGCGGCTCGATCCGCGCGAACTCACAGTCCGAACGGGCCCTCAACGTGGTACTGGAAGGTGCCCGGGCCGCAGGCGCCGAGACCTTCGCGGTGACCGGGGGGAGTCTGGTGCTGCCGTTCTACGACCCCGCGATGCCCGAGCGCAGTGCGGTGGCGCACCGGCTGGTGGAGGCCCTGCGCCAGGCAGACGGGGTGGTCCTGGTCTCCCCTGGCTACCACGGCACGGTATCCGGACTGGTGAAGAACGCGCTGGACTATGTCGAGGACCTGCGCTCCGACACCCGGCCCTACCTGGACGGGCGGGCGGTCGGCTGCGTCGCCATCGCGCAGGGATGGCAGGCGACGGTGACCACGTTGAGCGCACTGCGTTCGATCGTGCACGCACTGCGTGGCTGGCCCACGCCGCTGGGTGCGGCGCTGAACTCCGGCGAAGTGGCCTTCGACGAGCGTGGAGTCCCGTCCGATCCCGCGGTCGAGCGCACCTTGCGCACGATCGGCGAGCAGGTGGTCCAGTTCGCGCTGAACCGCAGGCCGCACCCGGATGACGACGGGAGCTAGGGTGAGCCGGTACCGCTCACCGGTGTCAGAGCGGCGGGGCTCATGCGGTCGGGGCCGGTGATCTCGACCGCGTCGGGCTGCAGGGTGGCCCGCACGTGCAACGCTCCGTGCGCCAACCGGCCGCGTGGGCGCAACCCGGCCCGGCGGAGCACCCTGGTGAGCGCGTGATCGCCGGCTTCGGACACCGCGACGAGCTCGGTCAGCTGCGCGGCGCGGGCCAGTTCCACCAGCTTGCGGGTCAGCGCGGTGCCCACTCCCCGCCCCTGCCAACTGTCCTCGACGAGCAGCGCGATCTCGGCGGTGCCTGCGCCGGCTTCGGCCAGGTTCGCCAACCCCACCGCGGCCCCGCCATCGGTGGTCAAGGCCAGTACTCCGGTGGAGCCGTCGCCGCCGACCAGCCGATGCAGCACGGCTGGGGACAGCCCAGGCCTGGTGGACAGCGAACGGCGTGACCTGGTCTGCGGGGAGCACCGCGCGTGCAGGGCAGCAACCAGGGGGGTGTCCGCGGCCGTGGTGGCCCGCAGCATGACCTCACAGCCGTCGATCAGCTGTACGGTGGCGCGCTCCGGTGTGGGCCGACGGCCTGTGCCGGAGGTGGCGGCGAGCTCGAGCAGCGCGGTGGCCTGGGAGATCTCGGTGGCGGTGAACGGCCAGCCGCGGCCGAGCCGCACCCGTTCCTCGCCTGTGCCGACCTCGGCCTGGTACGCGGAGACCGGCGCGCCCGGCCCGGCCAGCCCCGCGCGCAGCAGTGCCGCCGCCGCCCGCGGCGCACTGCCCGGATCGGCCGCCACGCAGTGCGCCAGCGCCAGCGCGGTGTTGACCGGATCGGCCAGCGCCTGCGCGTCCGCCTGCACCACCACGCCGCACCGGAACCCGGCGGCTTCCACGGCCTCGACCAGCGTCGGCACCCCGAGCTTCGGCGGTACTCGGACCAGCAGCTCGTCGGTCACCGAGCCATCTTCGGCCGGCTCGCCGACTACGTGCAGGGATTCGATGTTGGCTCCGCATCCCCCCACCGCGGCCGCCAGGGCCGCCAGCTGTCCGGGCTGGTCGGCCACGTCGACATGCAGCCGCCACAGGTTCACGGTGACCACCTCCGCCGCTCAGCCTTCGCTGTCGGCGTTACCTCCACATTGACCGACGGTAAAGCCGGGGAGTACTTCCCTGACGAAAGCCACCTCGGCGGCGACGTGGCGCAGCGTCTCGGCGATCACCAGTGATCCGTGCCCGGCGTCGTAGCGGTAGGACTGGCAGGGCTTATCCAGTTCGGCGAGCCGGGCGAGGTAGTTGTCGATTTGACGGATCGGGCAGCGCGGATCGTTCTCCCCGGCCAGCACCAGTACCGGAGCGCGCACGTCCGTCACGTAGCTGATCGGGGACGAGGCCCGGTAGACCTCGGGCAACTCCTCGGGTGAACCACCGAACAGGGCCCGGTCGAAGGCGCGCAGCGGCTCCATCTCATCGACGTAGGCGGCCACATAGTCGGCCACCGGAACCCCGGCCACGCCGGCTGCCCAGCGCTGCGGCTGGGTGCCGAGGGCGAGTAGCGCGAGATAGCCGCCCCACGACCAGCCCTCCACCACACAGGTGGCAGGGTCGGCGAAGCCGGAGGAGACCGCCCAGTCGTGTACCGCCGCGACATCCTCCAGTTCGGTCAGCCCCGGCCTGCCCTCGATCGCGTCCCGCCAGGCCGAGCCGTAGCCGGTGGATCCGCGGTAGTTGACGTGCACCACGGCGACGCCGACGTCCAGCCAGAGCGCTCGTACCGCGGAGAAGCGGTCCTCATCGGCCGCCTGCGGCCCGCCGTGCAGCAGGAACACCGTCGGCAGCGGACCGTCCTCAGCTCCCGGCGGCCGGGCCGTCAGGGCGTGCACCGGTCCGTGCGGGGTCGTGACGAACTGATCGGCCAGCGGTTGCGAGCCGGGGGCCGGCTCACCCACGGGGCGCAGCAGCACCCGGTCGGTGCCGTGTGGGTGCAGCGCGTGGATCGCGGGCGGTTGCGCGGCGCAGGACCAGGAGTACTCCACCGTTCCGTCCGGCCGGACGGCGGCATTGCCGATCGTGCCGGGCGGGATGTCGAGCGCGGTGAGCTCGCCGGTGGCCAGGTCGTAGCGGTGCAACGTGGAACGGGCCGAGTGGCTGTGCACCACCAGCAGCGCGGTGCCGTCGGGAAACCAGTCGGCGGCCACCTCACCGGGTAGATCCAGGGCGATCTCGGTCTCGGTGTCCGTTGCGACGTCCCAGATCAGCAGTTCCTCCCGGCCGCGACGCTCGTGGGTGAGCAGCAGCTTCGGGTCACCTTCGACGGGGGAGAAATCGAGTATCTCCAGGCCCTTGCCGGGGCCGTCCCACTTCTGCGCGATGATCGGGTCCGCGGCGCTCGGATCGGTGTCGAACACCCGGACCGCGGGATGGCGGGAGTCACCGTGCTCGGAGTGGGTGATCGCGAGCAGCCGCTCGTTCCGGGACAGTGCCCCCACCCCGGCGTCCTGCGCGCTGTAGTAGATGACCTCGGCGGGCTGGCCGTCGCGGGAGATCCACACCGTGGTGCCCTGGTCGGTGGAGGCGCCCACCGCGACGCTACGGCGGCCCATGTCCAGCCCGGCGGGGTAACCGGCGGCGACGCCGGGCACAGCCGGTTGCGGCTGCTCGTCATCGGGTCGCCCGGCGAACGGCTCGCGCACCCAGGTGCCGAACTCATCGCCATCGGTGTCGGCGAACCACCACACGTGTTCACCGTCGGGGGTCAGGGTGCCGGCACGCGTGCCCTGCGGCCGTTCGGTGACCTGGCGGTGGGTGTCGGTGAAACGATCCCAGACGTAGATCTCCCAGGTGCCCGACGCGTTGGAGCTGTAGAGAGAGCGATCCGGTGCGTCCCGGGCCCACTGCGGCAGGCTGACCCGGGGTGCGGTGAACCGGGCGCGCCAGCGGGCCTCCGCGGCCGGGTCGTCGAACAGAGTGTCGGGAATGGTCGCCGAAGGCTGCGGTGCGCTCACCCCCTGATAGTGCCGCATCCACCGCACTGCTCAGCGCTGGTGACCGGCAAGTTGCTGTGCGGTGTCCCTGAGGGTGTCGGTGAGGCGGCGCCGAGCCGCGGTGGTCATGCCGTTGAGCACCGCGTGCAGGTGCCTGGCGGTGTCCAGGTCGATGCCACCGAGCATCGGTCCGGCCGTGTCGGTCACCATGAGCCGGATCCGCCGGCGATCCGTCGGGTCGTGGATGCGGGTTATCAGCCCGGCGTGGACGAGCCGGTCGACCATCGCGCAGGTTGCCGGAGGCCCGGTTTCCAGCGCTTCGGCCAGGCTTGTCAGCGAGACCGGCTCCTTCGCGCAGATGTAGTGCAGCGCCATGATCTGGGTCAGTGTCATCTCGCTGCCTGCCCATGCGCCGGGGCCAGTCATGATCATCGCCTTCAGGTGGGCGGCGAGCCAGCCGGCGTCCTCAGCTGTGACCGCGGCCGTGCATCGGCCGTCCTCAGATCGATCCCGCAACGGTTCCCCTGCGTCGCCCCGATTACTCATCACCACGATGGAACCACGGAAAGTAGCCTGGATCTACCGCTTGATGGATCCAGCCGGGCGACGGAGCCCGCGGACCGATCCAGGTTGCCCTCGAAGCACTCGATGTTCTTTCTGTCCGGATTGTGGCTGGCCGGGCACCCTCACGCCGATCATGCCACCCGGGGGGTGAGTTTTCCGCGCGGACGTGGCGTGCGGCGACTTGATCTCCGCTGATGAGTAGCTCTGATGTGCAAAGCTCCGCGTCTGTGGATCTACAGGTCGTCGCGGTGTGCGAGTATGTATGGTCACCCGGTGAAGTTGGGGAAGGTGGGGGCATATGCGGACGACATTCCACGCCGAGCTGGATGAACTGACCGGCGAGCTTGCCCGGATGGCCCGGCTGGGCGGCCAGATGATGACCAATGCGTCGGCGGCGGTGCTCCAAGCTGACCTCGCGCTCGCCGAGCTGGTGATCGCTCGTGACGATGAGATGGACGCGCTGCACGACGATGTGGAGTTGCGCTGTATCGAACTGCTCGCGCTGCAGGCCCCGGTAGCCGCTGACCTGCGGGTGGTGGTCGCGGCCTTGCATGCGGTGGGTGATCTGGAGCGGATGGGCAACCTGGCCCAGCACGTCGCCAAGATCGCCCGGCTCAAGCACCCGAACTTGATCGTCCCGGATGCCGTCCGTCCGTTGTTCGCCCGGATGGGCCTGCTGGCCGGCCAGCTCGCCGACGAGGCCGCCACCGCGATCGAGAACCGGGATTCGCTGTCCGGTGACCGGCTGGCCAAAGCGGACGATGAGGTGGACGCGCTGCGTCGCCGGCTGTTCGGCATCCTCTTCGCTGAGGACTGGTCGCACGGCGTCGAACCGGCGGTGGACGTGGCGCTCATCGGCCGCTACTACGAGCGCTTCGCCGATCATGCGGTGGCCATCGCGCAGCAGGTCTGCTACCTGGCCACTGGCCGGATAGCGGAGTTCCAGGTTTAGCCGGTCCCGGTGACTTCGGCCCATGCGGCGTCCTTGCCACGCAGCTCCAGCACCTGATGCTCGTCGGCGATCTTCAGCGCCTCCAGCATGCCGACCATGAGGCTGGGCATGCTGGACGAGTTGGTGGGCCACGTGCCGGGGGCTGTAGGCAACCTGGCGGGGTTACGAGGCCCGTCACGGTGGCGGCAGGTGACGGCGGAACCACCAGCCACCCCTGTGACCTGCTGTCACTCCTGTTTTCCCAGCTCAGATGGCCTAGAGTGACAGGTGTGACAATGATGGCCTGGCTGTCACACCAGTACCTTCGCGTGGTCGTGAAGGCATATGCTGCCCGGCATGGGTTCCCCGGAGCTGCAGCGCAAGGTCCGCCAGCATGGCAATGACCTCGCGGCGATCTACGAGATCCTGGCCGTGCACGGCGAGGATCTCACTGAGATCAAGGCGACCCTGTCCGACCACGGCGCCAAGCTAACCGAGGTTGACTCCAAGGTCGATCAGCTCACCTCGACGGTGACCGAGCAAGGCTCCAAGGTCGATCAGCTCACCTCGACGGTGACCGAGCAAGGCTCCAAGGTCGATCAGCTCACCTCGACGGTGACCGAGCAAGGCTCCAAGCTGGATCAGCTCACCTCGACGGTGACCGAGCAAGGCTCCAAGGT
>JBOHGD010000036.1:0-46861 GCA_050699955.1 Pseudonocardiaceae bacterium
GATGTGAGCTGTAGCTCACATCGCCACTCACGGGGCGCAGCCACCTCATCCGAGGTACTTACGGCCGGAGTAGGCGTCGCCGGTGATCTTTGGTTCGCGATGCCAGCCTGGTTCGACAGAGGTCTCGACGTGCAGGTCCACCACGGCGACGGGGTAGTCGTACACCACCCGCTGCACATGCCCCCACTGCCGGGTGGCCGGTTTCGGATACAGCCGGGTGGCCATGGCGACGTAGGTCGAGGTGTATCCGGCCTGCACGAACGAGCCGCCCCACTGCGGGTCGAGGGAGTTGTTCAGTACCTGGTCGTTGATGCCGTCGTCGGTGAGCAGCCGCACCGCGGGCGGTTGCACGATGCCGTGCCGGACCGCGACCTGGCTGACACATGGCCAGAGCACAGCGGAGAGCTGGTCGGCGAAGACCGGCCGCCCGGCGGTGACCGTCCGGACCGGCTGCCATGAGGTGAGCGAGGGTGCGGCCACCGCAACCCAGCTGCCCGCGCCGGTGACGTCATCGCTGACCAGCACCCGCACCGCGGCCGCCGATGAGCCCTCGATCGGGACCGGGACCTCCTGCCAGGTATCCGGACCGGCCCGGGCGTCCAGATCCAGCGGCACGGTCCGCACCGGCACCGGAGCTGCGCCGTCCCCGGACCGGGCCTGCCCGAACTGGACTTGCACCTGCTGCCCGGACACCTTGCCCGCCGCCACCGGGACGGTCACGTCAGTTGCTGGTGAACCCGCGGGCAACAGGTACCAGGGCGTGGTCAGGGTGCCCCGCTCGCGGGCCAGACCGGCCTGCCGCACGGGTACCGCGTCGTGCCAGACCGGCGTGCCCGCGGAAGGCGGGTGCAGCGGCGCGGGAGCACCCTCGGCCAGCGCGAAGTCACCGGATACCTGCGCCGGGCCCGCACCCACCGGTTGCGGGCCGGTGGCGGCCAGCACCTGCACCGCGTTGGCGAGCCCGCAGGGCCGGCCGGACAGCGCCTGCAGGTTCGCCAGCGCCACGGTCCAGCCCGGATACTGCCCGATCGGCGCCACCACGAACACCGACAGCAGCAGTGCGACCGACAGTCCGGAGGCGATGAGTAACAGGCCCCGGTCGGTGGTCAGCTCGGTGCGCCCACCGCGGCGGCGCCACCAGGCGATCCCGGTGGCCAGCAGAGCGGCCACTACCACCCAGACCAGCGGGTTGTGCAGGTAGATCGACCCGAGATGCGGGGCCATCAGGCTGATCTCATACGGGGTGCCGTTGGCCAGGCGATGGTCGCCGAACGGTTGCCCCCAGTCCGAGAAGGGCCGCCACAGGTTCGGTCCGGCGTAGACCAGCGCGGCGGCCACGGCCACGGTCAACACGGCCGCCCCGGTGGCGGTGGGCCCGGCCCGGCGGGGTAGCGGGGAACGACACAGTGCAGCGGTGAACACCACCGCACCGATCGCGCCGAGGGCACCGAAGTGGTTGACCCATTTCGTCGGGGTCGCCGCGATCAGGGCCAGCGCCACGGCCGCGGTGATCGTGCTGCCGAGCAGCAGCCGGTGCAGCGGATCGCCCACACCCCGGCGTCGCCCGCTGCCGACTGCGGCCAGCACCAGCACCACCATGGTGAGCACCACCGGCGCCCGGCGCCCCCACACCCCGGTGTCACCCAGCTCCAGCAGGTCGTTGTAGTGGATGATCTCCTGGTACCAGGAGTAGGTCAGGTAGTACCAATTGTGTGTCACCGCCGCGTCGAGCACCTCGCCGAGGCTGGCGTCGGCGAAGGCCACCGGCACCACGATGCTGGTCGCGACAGCGGCGACGAGAACCGCCATGACGTCCGGCACCCCACCGTGGTTGCGCAGCAGCCCGTTGCGCAGCCCGTTGCGCGGCAGCCCGTTGCGCAGCAGCGGGGCCAGCCAGGGCAGCGCCATCACCAGCGGCGCCCAGGCCACCGCCCCGGTCGGGGACACCGTCAGCGCCAGCGCGGCCAAGGCGGTAGCCGCCACGAGCACGCCCAGCGACCGGCGACGGCGGGCCAGCTCGGTGAGCACCAGCACTCCGGCGGTGCACAGCGCGATCAGCGGTTCCGGACGCAGCATCATGCCGTAGGGCAGCCACCACAGCAGGTGCGCGACCATCAGCAGCCACGCCACCCGCCGCAGCCGGCCTGCCCGCCCCAGCGAGGTGGCCAGCAGAACTCGCAACAACACCCAGGTGGCCAGCCCGTAGATCAGGGGCAGCAACCGCATCCACAGCAACTCCCAGCCGTCACCGAACAGGGAGTTACCCAGCGCGCCCCAGCCGGCCAGCAGGTACTGCGAGGCGACGAACGGGTTCTCCGCGGCGTTGAACATGTACACGTAGTTGCCCAGATAACCGGCTTCGCCCGCGTTGCGAGCCATCAGCAGATACCAGGCGTCGTCCCAGTTCACCCCGCCCAGCACGGTCCAGGCGGCGGACACCACGAGCACCACCGCGTCGGCCCCGGACAGCCTGGGGACCACCAGGCCGGGCCGGTTGCGCGGCCGTCGCCCCGGCCAGATACGGATGGCCAGCACCAGCATCGCGGCCAGGGCCAGCAGGTGCGCGATCAGCAGAGCCGTCTTCAGCACGGTGGGCGAGGAGGCGTAACGGTCGTCGGGTCGCAGCTGCACCGTCAGCGACGCCGCCGCTGCCGGGCTCACATCGGTGGCCAGCTCGGCGACCTGCGGTGGCAGTAGCTCGGGTCGGTCCACGACCAGCACGCCGTTGCGCAACACCCGGACTCCGGCCGCGTCGGCCACCACCTGGTAGCGGCAGTCCCCCGGCGGGAGCGGCTCGACCAGGATGGTGGCACCGGAGGCACTCACCACAACCTGCCGGTGGTCGACGGCGACCCGCAGCCCCTGCGCTGCGGCGGGTCCGGCCTTCGCGGGCACGGTACGCAGCGCATCCGCGGTGCCCGGCGAGCCGCTTGCGGCGCCGTTCAGCTCGCGCAGCGCGGCGCATCCTATGGTCGCCTCCAGACTCAACGGCCGGTACGGCGACAGCGGCAACACCGTCGAACGCGCCGGTTGCCCATGGGGAGGCCAGCTCACCACCGGCTGCGCTGCGTGCACCGGGGCCAGCGGCACACTGACGCCGAGTGCTGCGGTGAGCGCGGTGAGCGCGAGGAGCAACCAGAGAGCCCGAGAGGAGGAGGCGCGCGGTGTGTCGGCTTCCGGCACGGCCGAAGGGTAGTAGGACCGCCCGGACGGGCCCCTCGGCACCCTGCCCGGACCACCCGACCCGGGCCCTGAACCACCGCCGGCGGTCATAGGGCTCCACGCGACGGCCTTCGTGGTGCGCTCAGCGCACGGTCATCTCTCGGTGCCACCGGGTGATTTTCCAACACTGCCGTGACTTGGTTACCCTCGTCCGGGGGTAGTTACGGGGGGTAACCAAAACACGCGCGGCGATGACGCCGACAACGCCACGCCGGGGGTCACTCGCATGGAGCACTCCGAAGGTGGCACTATGGAGATGCGGGTTCGGGACCCCCAGCCGGATCCGCCGCCCCTCGCGGAACACCTCCCCCCTCGTTTCCGCGAGGGGCCCTACTTTGTGGGCCCTGCGGTCTGTCGACGACGGACCTTGTCGTCGACAGACCGCAGGCATCCAGGATGACCGGCATGCCGTGCGCGCCCCGCGCGTGGCGTCAGCGACCGAGCTGGGAGATCTCCGCCGGCTCGCCACCACTGCGCAGCGGCCCCGGCGACCACCAGCCGCTGCGCACCGCGGTACCGGTCTGCACAGTAGGGGGTACGGTGCCCGGCACCCGCGGCTCGATCACGGTGAGCTTGCCCCAGTCGGTGTTCCAGTTCTCCTTGAGATAGGTCGGCACCTCCTGCTCGGTGGCGACGATCTGCAGCCAGCCGATCGGACCGCCTGCGTCCTGGGAGGACCAGCTCTTGCTGTCGTTCGCCAGCATCACGTCGGGCAGCAGCCGGTACCGGGGCACTTCGGCGATGCCGTCGCGGATCGCGAACGGGCGCACGCACGGGTGCACGAAACCCACCGGCCAGTCCATGAACACCGGGACGGTGGGGGTCAGCAGATCGGTCATCGGGCTCAGCTTGGGTACCCGGGGAGCAGAGAAGGCCAGCCACCCCTCGGGGGTCACGTCGGCGTCGGTGGCGATCAACCGTACGGCGTCCGCCTCGGCGGCGGGCCGGCCGGCCAGCCCGAGGCGGTAGTCCCGCCAGCCGGGCGATTGGGCGGTCGCCGGGTCGCCGATCGGGATCTGATCGATGACCTGGAACCCCTGGCCGCTGCGGCGGCCGAACTCGGCCACCATCGGCGTGGTGGGAGACAGCTTGCCCTCGACCGAGACCACCACCGGGGCGCGGCCGGAACGGGCGCTGTCGGGCAGGGCGTACCAACTGGTACGGACACCGCCGATGCCGGAGCCGTCGCTGTTGAAGCTGCTCCAGATCGGGATGTCGGTACCGCCCAGACCAGAAGGCGGCGGCCCGATCGGGTTCCCTTCTTCGCTACCCGACTGCGGCGCGCGGTCACCGGTGATGTCGACCGGCTGGGTTTGTTGCTGCAGCATGTCGGACGGCGCAGGGGGCGGCAGGTGGTTGTACTCGAAGCCCTCCCGGAGCGGGATATCCGCGAGCAAGGTCCCGTGTATCGGGGTCAGCGCACCGGCGCGCCTGCTGGCCTCCACGGACACCGCGTCGGTGAGGTTGCAGCTGGAACTGGTGACGGACTCGATGTTGGACGCGCCCATGCTGTAGCCGTCACGTTGCTTGTACATCGCCTTGACCATGACCCCGACCTCGAAGAGCACCATCAGCCCGCAGATCACCGCGAGCGGCGCCGAGCCGACGAACAGGGCTCGGCGGCGTCCGTTGCGGCGATCGGCCGGGGGCGGTGGCGGGGCACCCGGCTCGTGGCGCAGCCCCAGGATCAGCGCGATCAGCGCGGCCACCGCGGCCAGCGCGATCAGCATCGTGCTGAAGTGGATGCCGTGCAGCGATGGCGCCTTGTCGTACCAGGGCACCCCGTACTGCGAGACATACCAGGGAGCGTTCGGTCCGGTGAAGGACAGCGAAAGAACCATCAGCAGGCCGGCCATGAACCACCATCGGTTGCGCGAGGAGCGCAGCACGCTCGCGCTGGTCGCCAGCGCGGTGAGCGCAGCCAGCGCGGCCCCGATGAAGGCGAACGCCCCGAAGTGGTGCGTCCACTTGGTCGGGGTCAGCGAAAGAAGCGCCAGCGACAGCGCTCCAATTCCGATCAGCCGCCTGCTGGGCCCGAGCGCGGCGCCCGGAATGTTGCCCCTGCGCAGCAGCACCACCAGGCAGGTGCCCAGGGACAGCAGTAACAGCAGCACCGGGAAGCGGCGGGCCAGCGCTCCGTCCGGGATATTGCTGAACAGTGCCTGGTAGCGGACGGGTTCCTGGAACCAGGACAGGTTGGGACCGATCTCGGTGCGGATCTGGGTGGATTCCAGCACCCCGCGCAGTGTCTGATCGGCGAAGATCACCACGAGCACCAGCAGCCCGGCGCCGAATATCGGTCCGAGCACCGCGGCCCAGCCGGAGACCGAGGCATGCTTGCGGAGCACTCGCAGCAGCGGGCGCAGCGCCACC
Source organism: Pseudonocardiaceae bacterium (assembly GCA_050699955.1). Classification (GTDB taxonomy): domain Bacteria; phylum Actinomycetota; class Actinomycetes; order Mycobacteriales; family Pseudonocardiaceae. Next base: position 5,596 of record JBOHGD010000036.1, read on the forward strand.
AGGAACGGCGCGACCGCGATGAACCCGGTCGGTGACGCGGCGATCGTGAAAGCCGCGGCGAGCAGGCCCAGGGCGAGTGGCGCCACCCGGCGGGTCGCCACCGCCCGCTCCATCGCGCACAGCGCGAGCAGCGAGCCGATCGCCACTTCCGGCTCCAGCCGCAGCCCGTTGTTGTAGGGCAGCCAGAAGGCCAGGAACACCCCGGCGGCGGCCCACCCGGCAGCGGCGCTGCGACGAACCTCGCGGCCCAGCCGGGGCATCACCTCCCGGCTGATCAGCATCCAGCTGACCACGCCCATGGCGAAGGAGGGCAGCCGCAGCCACACCGGGCTGGTGTTGATCTGCGACCACAGCGCGTACAGCTCATAAGGCCAGCCGAACGGAGCCTCGGGAACGTTGAACCATCGGTAGTAGTTGCCGACGTAGCCCATCTCCGCGCGGGTGCGGATCATCGTCAGGATGTAGCCGTCGTCGGAGGTGATGCCGCCGATGAACACCCATACCGCGAGAACCACGATCACCGTGGCGTCCCGGCCGTTGGGGCGCCACCAGCCCGGTGGCAGCAACCGCGGGGACCGGCGCCCGATCCACGTGTCGAGCCGGTGCAGCAGTATGAGGCTACCCAGCACAGCGAGGCCGCCGAGCAGCATGGCGGCCAGCTTGATCGGATGCGGGACGGATTCGAAACGGGTGTCCGGGGTGATCCGCACACTCAGCCCGTTGACCGGGTCGAGCGTCTCGTTGAGGTCGGAGTAGATGCCGGTCACCTGCGGCCGCACGTCCTGGGTGACGTTCACGAACTGGGCGGCGCCGAGCGACGCCGTGGTGCCCTTGGCGGTGGAGACCATCTTGATCAGACACGGCCCGCCTGCCGAGGGCGCGCCGGCCACCGACGTGCTGCCCAGGGCCTGCCCGCGGCTGATCAGGGTCAGCGTGCCGTCGGCGACCTGCAACGTCATCCCCACCGCCGCGCCCTTGGACGATCCGGGTGGGGTGGTGGCCAGCACGGTCCCCGGAAGCGCCAGCCGGGCGTCCACGGACGCGGCTGCCGCGCACGGGATCGTGGCGGTCAGGCTCTGTGGCTGATAGGTGACCAGCGGTGCGTTGACCGGTGCGATGTGCCCGTGCTGCGGCCAGGTGATCACGCTGGTGGTCTGGATCACCGGCAGCAGCGGCACCGCGACCACAAGCAGCGTGCCGAGTAACCCGAGTGTCGCGGCCGCTAATCGCAGCCAGCGGGGCGGCCGGTCAGCGGCCTGGACAGCTCGGGTGGACGGCGTCGTCTCGTCAGTGACTACGGACGAGCGGCGTGCGGTGTCGGTGTGCCCAGAGGTCAGCACCCGGCGAGGCTAGCTCACCACGTGTGGACGCCTTGTGACCCTCCTGGCCATGGCCGGAGGTCTCACCCGAAGGGGTCGGAGTCCAGGGTGGACCAGTGGCCGAATGCCCGGCCCCCACAAAGGGTGTTCACCAGCAGGTTCAGTACCTGTAAAACCGCTCGGCACGGCCCTGGCGGAGCAGCCTGAGCCACTGCAGGAAGGCCCGGGGGTCACGCTTGGTGCCCAGGAAGTACAACCCGAACCGGAACACCTCGAGCATCCCGATCAGGCGCATTCCGGGCTGGGAGAGCAGGTATCCACGGTTGCGGTAGGTGTAGTACCGCTTGATCTCATCCGCCGGGTCCTGCGCATGGAAGTGTCCGGCGAGCATCGGCTTGAACTCCGCGGAGCCGTCCGGATGGGCGTAGGCGGCCCGCAACGAGGTACCGAACCGGAGCCCGGAGCGGACCACCCTGCGGTGCAGCTCGACCTCGTCGCCGCGGACGAACAACCGGTAGTCCGGCACGCCGACGACGTCCAGTGCCTCCGCCCGGAACAGCGCACCGTTGAAGAAGCTCGCGATGCCGGGCAGGAACTCGGTCCCCAACTCGCTGCGCTTGCGCTTCCAGGTCAGGCCTCGGCGCAGCGGGAAGGCGAGCAGCTCGGGGTCGTCGATGTTGACCACCACCGGGGAGACCACCGCGAGGTCGCGACGCCGGGCCTCCTCGAGCAACGTCTGCAGCACCCGGACGTCGGCTGGACACCCATCGTCGTCGGCCAGCCAGACCCATTGCGCGCCCATCGCAAGGGCGTGCAGGATGCCCAGTGCGAACCCGCCCGCGCCACCGAGATTGCGCTCTGAAGGCAGGTACGTGGAGGGGATCGGGCAGTCGTCGACGACCTCCTTGGCGGGGTCGTCCGGGCCGTTGTCCACCACCACCAGGTGATCGGGCTGCCGGGTCTGATCGGCGACCACGGCCAGCGACTTGGCCAACAGGTCACGGCGGTGCCTGGTGACCACAACGGCGACCACACTCCCCTCGGGGAGCGCGGGAGAAAACGCGTCCGGACTCACGAAGCCTCACCGATACCGGTGGGGGCACCGATCCGGTCGAGCGCCTCCTGGCTGAGGTTCTCGAACGGGTCCTTGCCCTTGTAGTGGGTCAATATCGACCGCAGGTCACCCTGCTCCCGGATCTGTCCATGGTCCAGCCAGATCCCCGAGGTGCACAGCTCGATGAGGAACTCGTCGGAGTGCGACGCGAACACCAGCATCCCGGATCGCTCGACCAGCGCGGTGAGCCGGTCCCTGGCCTTCTCCAGGAACGCCGAGTCCACCGCGCCGATGCCTTCGTCGAGCAGCAGGATCTCGGGGTCGATGCTGGTCACCACACCCAGCGCGAGGCGCACCCGCATACCTGTGGAATAGGTGCGCAGCGGCATCGACAGGTAGTTGCCCAGCTCGGTGAACTCGGCGATCTCGTCCGTGCGGGCCTCCATCTGCTTGCGCGTCATCCCCAGGAACAGCCCACGGATGATGATGTTCTCGTACCCGGAGATCTCCGGGTCCATACCGACACCGAGGTCGAAGACCGGCGCGACCTTGCCCACGATCCGCGAGCTACCCCTGGTCGGCTCGTAGATCCCGGACAGCAGCCGCAGCAGGGTGGACTTGCCCGCCCCGTTGTGCCCGATCAGGCCGACCCGATCGCCGTGGCGCATGGACAGCGTGATGTCGCGCAGCGCCTCGATGATGGGCACCCCGGAGTCGATACCGATCTTGCCGCCGGCCCGGCCCACGGTGCCGAGCAAGGCCTTCTTCAGCGACCTCGTCTTCGCGTCGAAGATCGGGAAGTCGACGCAGGCGCCGCGGACGTCGATGGAGATCATACAGTGATCACACCCAGTACGAGACTCGAGCACGGTAATTGCGCAGCACCACCAGTGCCGCTGCCCACCCCACCACAGTGATCGCCAACACCACTATCCAGTGCCGCAGTTCGAAGGACTCCCCAATCATGGGGCGGCGCAGGATCTCGATATAGTGCAGGAAAGGGTTGAGTTCGGCCAGCCGAGCGCGTTTACCCATGGCGCCCTTCGTGCCCAGCAACTGCTCGTAGTTCCAGACGATCGGCGTCATGAAGAAGGCCAGCGTGACGATGCTGCCGGTCACCGGAGGGATGTCCCGGTAGCGCGTCGCGATGACGCCGATCAGGATCGCCACCCAGGCACCGTTCAGCACGATCAGCAGCAGCGCGGGGAAGGCCATCAAGCTGCCCCAACCCAGCGGCGGCCGGAAGATCAGGACCAGCACCACCCAGACGATCACGTTGTGGCCGAAGAACAGCAGTTGCCGCCACACCAGCCGGAAGACGTGCACGCTCAGCGGCGCGGGCAGGTGCTTGATCAAGCCTTCGTTGCGGATGAAGATCTCGGCGCCCTCGTTGATACAGCTCGCGATGAACTGCCAGATGATCAGGCCGACGGCCAGATAGGGCAGGAAGAACGAAATCGGTTGTCCGAACAGCGTCCCGTAGAGGATGCCCATGCCCAGTGCCTGGACGCCCAGGCTGATCGTGATCCACAGCGGTCCGATCACCGAGCGCCGGTATCCCTGCTTGATGTCCTGCCAGCCGAGATGACCCCACAGTCGTCGTTGCTGCCATCCCGCCCTCAAGTCCTCGAATGCCCGTGACCAACTACGGCTGGCCGGCGTGGGGGCCGCCATGAACTCGGGTGATGTCACGGTGTCCTGCACGATCCGCGAGAGTACCCGGGCCGCTAAGGACTGCTGGGGTGCTGGGTGCCTGAGCAGTCTCCGGCACAGTCCGGTCCGCAGTCCCGGGTGCGGGCGCCCTGGGTGGGAACCGAATCCGGCGGTACCGCCACGGCGGTGCGCCGGACGGTGAGCGTGGCGACGGCGAGCAGTGTGACGCCGGCCGCCAGTCCGGCGCGGGGAGTGCTCCACACGGCGAGCGCACCGGCCAGCGCCGCGCCCGTCACCGGCCCGACGCTGCGCCACAGCAGCCGGGCAACGGGCCGGGCCGGCTGCCCGAGCGCGTCCATCGTGGCTCGCACCGCCACGATGTATGCGGCGCCCCACAGCAGACCGGCCAGCGCGGCGAGCAGCCAGTTGGTGCAGACCAGGACGCCGAGCCCGCCGGCCAGCGCGACCACCAAGGCCCTCCTGGCCAGCCGGACCGGCCCGATCCGGCGGATCAGTAGCGGGGCCGCCGAACGCCCGACGATCACGCCGAGCCCCCAGCAGCTGACCAGCAGCGCCAGCCGCGCGTCACCGGACGGCGGCACCCCGAGTTGCCGGTCGGCCCAGGGCAGCAGCATCGCCAGATAGGCGGCGCCCGCCGCGGCGTGCAGCGTCCCGGCGACCACCAGCGTCCGGGATGGACGATTGCCCCGCAGGAACCGCAACCCGGTGCGCACCTGCCTGGGCTTCGGCAGCGCGGGGGCGCCGGGCCTGCCGCGGATGGCCCCCCGCACCAGCAGCGCGGAGACCAGGAAGCTCACCGCGTCCAGGACGAGCAGCGGGGCAGGAGCGACGATCGCGACGGCCAGCCCGGCCAGTGGCGGCACCATGAGTTCGACCAAGCCGGTCGCGCCGCGCAGGGCGCTCCCCCCCGCAGTGGTCAGCTCCGGTCCCACCAGCGCGTGCAACGCGCTGGTGTGCGCAGCCGCCAGCAGGAGGAACACCACTTGCATGGCGCACGCCACCGCCAACACGTGCCAGGCCGACATGTGGCCGTTCCACCAGGCCAGCGGGATGCTGGTGAGCAGTGCGGCACCGGCCAGGTCGGCGGCGAACAGGAGGGCGCCGTGCTTGAGTCGGACCGCGATCCGCGCCACCACCCGGGCGAGCAGCAGATGTGGCAGCGCCTCCGCGACCACCACCGCCGCCGTCCACGCCGCCGACCAGGTGAGCCGGTATACCAGCACCGGTAGGACCACTGCCGTGACCAGCGTGCCCGCAGTCGTGATAACCCGGGCAGCCAGGTATCGGCGGAACCCAGGATCAGCCCGCAGCGCCCCCGACGACAGCGTCACGGACCGAGCCTGTCAGTCGATGGTCGCGGCGCGAGACCGCCGACGTCTCGAATCGGTCACAGAACGCTTACTGCGCCGGGCTGGACATTCGACGGGTACGCACCGGCTAGAGGTACTGACCGGTGCCCCGGGTGCCGGGCTCCGGCTGTTGCGAGCCGGGTGTCATCCCGGGCGGGATGGTGCCTGCGGGCAGCCCGCGGCGCATCTGCTCCAGCTGCACCCGGGCCGCCATCTGCTGGGCGAACAAGGCGGTCTGGATACCGTGGAACAGGCCTTCCAGCCAGCCGACCAGCTGAGCTTGCGCGATACGCAACTCGGCGTCGCTGGGGGTGGCGTCCTCGCGCAGTGGCAGGGACAACCGCTCCAGTTCGTCGCGCAACTCGGGGGCCAGGCCCTGCTCCAACTCCCGGACCGAGGACTGATGGATCTCGCGCAGCCGGTTGCGGCTGGCGTCGTCCAGCGGTGCGGCGCGGACCTCTTCGAGCAGCTGTTTGATCATGGTGCCGATCCGCATCACCTTGGCCGGCTGCTCAACCATGTCAGAGATGTCCGCGCTGCCCGCTTCGTCGGAGTCCGGCACCATGCCGGAGGGCACCGACATGGTGTGCACCGGCCTACCATCCGGACCGATCACCACGACCTGCTGCTCATCCGGTTCGCTCATGACTCCATCCTGCGCTTACCGCCCTGTACTGACGAGTCGCCCGCAGCCCGGCACCGGCACATCGCACCGGCCCCGCCGCCGATCCCCGGGGCTCCCGTCGTACGGTATCCGCCTATGGCGTTCGACGTCGCTCGGGTCCGGGGCCTGTTTCCCGCCCTCGGCGACGGATGGGTGCATCTGGACGGCGCTCACGGGATGCAGATTCCGGAACAGGTCGCGATGGCGGTGGCCACCGCCATGCGCGCGCCGGTATCAGCCCCCGGCGGGGTCTTCCCGTCCTCCCAGCGCGGAGCGGCGATCGTGGATGCCGCCCGGCGCTGCGTGGCCGACCTGGTCGGGGTCGATCCGGCCGGGGTCGTGCTCGGCCCGAGCGTCGCGGTGCTGCTGCAACGGCTGGCCGACGCACTCGGTGCGGGTTGGATGCTCGGCGACGAGGTCGTGCTGTCCCGGTTGGACCACCAGGCCAACGTCGCCCCATGGGTGCGGGCGGCGCAGCGCTGCGGCGCCACGGTGTGCTGGGCCGAGGTGGATATCGAAACCTGTGAGCTGCCGTCGTGGCAGTACGACGATCTGGTGTCCCGGCGGACCCGGTTGGTGGCGGTGACCGCAGCGTCCACGGCCGTCGGGACCCGACCGGAGATCGCCAAGATCGCCGAGCAGGCTCGCGCGGTGGGGGCGGTGGTGGTGGTCGATGCGTCCGGCGCGGCTCCGTTCGTGCCACTGGATGCCGTCGCCATGGGTGCTGACGTGATTGCCGTTTCCGGCTGGGCGTGGGGCGGGCCGCCGGTCTCAGCGCTGGCCTTCCGCGACGCGCGGGTGCTCGACCGGCTGCCCTCCTGCGCGCTGGACCCGAACGCCCGGGGGCCCGAACGGCTCGAACTCGGGCCACACCCGCACGCCATGCTGGCCGGGCTGGTGGCCTCGGTCGACTATCTGGCCGGGCTGGACGACATCGCGGATGGACCTCGCAGGGAGCGGTTACTCACCTCACTGGGGTCGGTCAAGGCCTACCAGGCCGGACTGTTGTCGCACCTCACCGGGGAGCTGCGCGCGCTACGGCAGGTCACGGTGATCGGCGACGCGATGCGGCGGGTGCCCGTCATGGCCTTCACCGTGGCCGGGCGCAAGTGCTGGGACGTCGCCGACGCACTGGCCGAGTCCGGGGTGTGCGTCTTCGCCGACGCCGGTCACCACGACGTGTTCGCCACGCTCGGGATCGGCGAGGTGGGTGGTGCGGTCCAGGTGGGGCTGGCGCACTACACCACCGTCGCCGAGGTCGACGCACTGGTGAACGTAGTAGCCCGCCTCCGCTAGTCCGCGTGTCAGGCCCTCATGTCCGGTGTGTCAGGCTCGCATGTCCGGTGTGTCAGGCCGTCGTGCACAGGGCGCGGACACCCGTGCATAGCGAGCGGACACACCGTGCACGAGAGCCTGACACGCCGGGGTGGGGGGTCAGCGTCCAGTGCTGAGCAGGATTTTGCCGACTACGCCGCCCGCCTCGAGCATCCGGTGCGCCTCGGCGGCCTGCTCAAGCGGCAGTACCGCGTGCACGATCGGCTTGACCCGGCCGTCGCCGATCATCGGCCAGAGCCGGGCGACCACGTCGGCGCAGATCACGCCCTTGCCGTGCGGGCCATCCACCGGTCGTCCGCGCAGGCCGATGGCGGCGACACTGGACCGCTTGGGTAGCAGGGCCGCGAGGTTGATCTCGGCCGTGGTGCCGCCCTGCAAGCCGATCACCACCAGCCTGCCGTCCGGGGCCAGCGCTCTGAGATTGCGCTCGAGGTACTTGGCCCCCATGTTGTCCAGGATGACGTCGGCGCGGCCCTTGAGCTCCGCGGCGAAGTCCTGGTCCCGGTAGTCGATCAGAATCCGGGCGCCCAGCTCGGCGCACACCGGGAGCCGCTCCGCCGACGCGGTGGTCGCGACCCGGGCCCCCAGCGCGGTGGCGACCTGGATCGCGTGGGTCCCGATCCCCCCCGACCCGCCGTGCACCAGCAGCAGCTCGCCAGGAGCGAGCCCGGCGTGCATGACCACCGTCGACCACACCGTGCACGCCACCTCGGGCAGGCCGCCTGCGGTGACCAGATCGGTCCCGGCGGGCAGCGGCAGCACCTGGGCGGCCGGCACCGCGACGCGCTCGCCGTAGCCCCCGCCGGCCAGCAGCGCGCAGACCTCGTCGCCGACCGCGATCCCCGCCACGCCCTCCCCGAGCTCGGCAACCGTGCCGGAACATTCCAGCCCGAGGATCTCGCTGGCCCCCGGTGGCGGAGCGTAGTGACCCTGCCGCTGCAGCAGGTCGGCCCGGTTGACCGCGGTGGCGGCGACGTCGATCAGCACCTCGCCGGGACCCGGTTGGGGATCGGGCTGTTCGGCGAGCTGCAGGACTCCGGGTCCGCCGTACTCGGTCATCGTGATGGCGCGCACAGTCCGCGACGGTAGTCGCCCACACCGGCCTTCGCCGCGGACGGACAGCCGCGCGAACGGCCGGACGCGCTAACGGAGAAATCGGTTGCTCTCGGTGACGCCCCCAGCCACCGTGGCGATATGCCTGACCTGTGGCCGCTGCGGCAGCTGTCACTGCGCACCCCACGGCTCACGCTGCGCCCGGACGACGACGAGGGCCTGCGCGAGCTGGCGGCGCTGGCGCTGCGCGGGGTTCATCCGGCCGAGCAGATGCCCTTCGGCTATCCGTGGACCGACCAGGCGCCGGACGATCTGGTGCGCAACACCCTGCAGTATCACTGGGAAGCGCGATCGCGGCTGGCCCCGTCGGACTGGCGGGTCCACTTCCTGGTCCGCCACGAGGACCGGGTCATCGGGACTCAGAGCTTGTCCGGGAACCACTTCGCGATCACCCGGGAGGTCTCCACCGGCTCGTGGCTGGGGATGGCGCACCAGGGACAGGGCTTCGGCACCGAGATGCGCGCCGCCGTGCTGCTGCTGGCCTTCGACCACCTCGGCGCGCTCACCGCGCGATCAGGTGCGTTCAGCGACAACCCCGCCTCATTGCGGGTCAGCGAGAAGTCGGGCTACCGGAGAGACGGCTCGAACACCCTCGCCCGGCGGGGTGAGCGGGTGACCGAGATCCGGCTACTGCTCGAACCGCAGCACTTCTTCCGTCCGCAATGGACACTGCGGGTGGAGGGCCTGGACGGCTGCCGGGAACTGTTCGGTGCCGTCTAGCCGCGGCGCGGATCGGCACTAGGGTGCCGGGAGTGGCCCATTTCGGTGACTTCCAGAGCGAGATCTACCTGCGCGGCGTCACCGGGCAGCGGCCGGATCTCCCGATGACCGCGGACGGGCTGGAAGCCGCGGCGCGCGGGGTGCTGTCGGCCGAGGCGTTCAGCTATGTGGCGGGTGGAGCATCCAGCGAGCGGACCGTCACCGCCAACCTGGACGCGTTCACCAGGTGGCGGATCGTGCCACGCATGTTGCGCGGCGTCACCGAACGGGACCTGTCGACGACCGTGCTGGGCATCCCGATGAGCGCCCCGGTCCTCACCGCGCCGGTCGGGGTGCTCGGCCTGGTGCACCCCGACGCGGAGCGTGCCATCACCCGGGCCGCCGCCGCGCTGGGCTTGGTCAGCGTGCTGTCCACGGCCTCGTCGACCCCGATGGAGGACGTCGCCGCCGCAGCCCCGGATGCCCAGCGCTGGTATCAGCTGTATTGGCCCCGGGACCTGGAACTGGCCGAGTCGCTGGTCCGCAGGGCCGCGCGGGCTGGGTACCGGGCCATCGTGGTCACCGTGGACACCTGGTCGCTGGGCTGGCGGCCGCGCGATCTGGCACTGGCCAACCTGCCGATGCTGCGCGCCGAGGGCATCGCCAACTACCTGTCCGACCCGGTGTTCCGCTCCCGGCTGGAGGCGCCACCCGAGGAGTCGGCGCAGGCCATGCAGGCGGCCGTGCACCTCTGGGTGGAACTGTTCGGCAACCCCGCGCTGCACTGGTCGGACCTGGCGCTGCTGCGGGAGTGGACCCGATTGCCGATCGTGATCAAGGGAATCTGCCACCCCGACGATGCCCGGCTGGCGCTCGACCACGGCGTCGACGCCCTGGTGGTCTCCAACCACGGCGGCCGTCAGGTCGACGGCGCCCGCGCGGCACTGGACTGCCTGCCCGAGGTGGCCGCAGCCACCGGGGGCCGCGTCCCGCTGCTGCTGGACTCCGGGATCCGGTGCGGAGCCGACGTGATGATCGCACTGGCGCTCGGCGCGAACGCCGTGCTGCTCGGCAGGCCGTGGGTCTACGGGCTGGGGCTGGCCGGTCAGCGCGGTGTGGAGCACGTGCTACGCACCGTACTTGGCGATCTCGATCTGACCCTGGCTCTCGCCGGCTACGCCCGTCCGGATGAACTGGACACGCAGTCTGTAGTCAAAGGGATGTGACGTAACCTGGTCGGGTTGCGCGCGCTGGTCCAGGAGTGGTCGGTTAGCCTGGACGGGTGAGCACCCGGACCGGCAAGCCACACTGGCTCGACGAGGGTGAGATGCGCACATGGCGGGCCTACGTGGTCGGCAAGGCGCTTCTCGACTCCCGGCTGCATCACGACCTGCAGGAGGAGCATCACCTGGGCCTGGCCGACTACGAACTGCTGGTCCGGCTCTCCGAGGCGCCCTGCGGACGGGCTCGGATGAGCACCCTAGCCGAACAGGTCGCGTCATCCAAAAGCAGGATCTCCCACCAGATCGGGCGGATGGAGAAGGCCGGGCTGGTGCGGCGCGAAGAGTGCCCGAGTGACGGACGGGGCGTGTTCGCGGTGCTCACCAGTCACGGACGGGAAGTATTGCAGAGTGCAGCACCCACCCATGTGCGTGGTGTGCGGGACAATCTGGTGGATTTACTCTCCGAAGGAGAACGCAGCGTACTAGCCGAGGTGTTCGAGCGGGTCATGAGTCACCTGCGCGGAGAGTGAACAACCAGGTCAGGGCAGCGTTCGGCCGAATGGCGTAGTAGGTTCCTCCCAGCCCGGCACAGTGGCCGGATCTCGTGGCACCGAGTGCTGGAGGTGCGGAGGATGGCCGATCCTATGGTCGGGGCGGTCGCTGTGCGCGCGGCGACCAATGGGACGTGGGCCGAACGCCATCAGCACGGCCATCAGGTGGACGCCGACGCCCACCCGGCGCACGCCCTGCCCGAAGAACTCATGGCGCCGCCACCACCACCCAAGCCGATGGTGGCCGGGCTGGTGCCCGAGCTGAAGCCGGACACCCCGATGCAGAAGGTCGTGCTGCCCGGGCTGGCCGATCTCACGCTGGGGAACGTGGTGGTACCGGGGCGGTTCGACCCGTACCGGATCGCCGGTTTCGTGACGCGGCTACAGGACGTACCGGCCGGCTCGTCGGCGGAGCTGGCGCGGCGCTACGGGCTGAACCTGGTACCCGGCTGGCCGGACACCCCCGAGCTGTACGTGCTGCGCTTCTACGCCCACAGCCCCGAGCTCTACATCGCTCCCTTCGAACGCAGCGTCTACCAGATCGACCTGCTCGAGTTGCCCGCCGGTGCCGAGCTGTGGCGGATCGACGCCGAGGGCGGCGAGCTCCGGGTGGGCGCCTACCTCAACCGGCAGGTCGGGTGGGTGAGCACCGCGCCGGTCCGGCTCGGCCCCGGGCGGTGGAACCAGCCGCCGGTGTCACTGCAGCCCACCGTGCGCCGCGGTCTGATCGCCCGCTTCCGCGGGGAGGACTTCGACGCCGACTTCGGCCCACGCCCCGGCGAGGTGACCCTGCACCCGCTGCCCGGCAGCCAGCCTCCGGCGGACTTCGCCGAGCAGGCAGGCACCTTCACGCTGGCGGCGCGGATCTGCGAGGTCGAGTCCTTGGAGTTGGTGCGCTGGCGGGCTGGCTGGCGGGGTCTGCCCGTTGAGCTCGTCGAGTCCTGGCCACAGCAGGCCGTGATCCATTACATCGGTGAGAACGGCCCGCGCGCCTCGGAGTTCGGCCTCGCCGAGGTCGACTACCGAGTGTGGCGCGGATCGGTGCCGCACAGTGAGCTGACCGACGTGCAACGGCAGTGCACGCCGCTGTCCCGAGACTGTTCAACGACGCACTAGCTTTGCTAGCACCCCACGCCACGCACGACCACCCCGGCTCCACGTCGGTACGACCCCGCCCCGCGTAGCGTGCACCCTGGAAGCGTGGCAGAGCGGCCGAATGCACTCGCCTTGAAAGCGAGCGTCCCGCAAGGGACCGGGGGTTCGAATCCCCCCGCTTCCGCTACCCTGACCAGCACGAACACAGGATCAGCGCGCTCCGCTCGGCTCGGTCTCGCTGTGCAGGGTCTCAGTTCGGGTCTCATTAGGTCCTGCGGCGGCCCCTTGGCGTCGCTTCGCTATGGGGACGCGCGCCACTTTCGTGCCCGCCACCACGATGAACGTCCCGCGAGAGTCTCGGTGTCCACGAGGCGATGCCACTTCCTCGCGCCTGTCCAGGGATAATGCCGACCTGCTATCTGCGTAAGGCTCGTATGGTTGGCTAAGCAGGCTGGCGACCGGGAAGGTGACAGCCTGTGAGCCCACGACCGAAGGAGACCCATGCACACAGTATCGGTGATCAACTATAAGGGTGGGGTGGGCAAGACGACGGTGGCGGCCAACCTGGGGGCAGAACTGGCCTACCGCGGCCATAAAGTCCTTTTAATTGATCTGGACGCCCAAGCCAGCTTGACGTTCTCATTCATCCGACCAGAAGTCTGGGAACGGGACCTAGCCACCAGCAAGACAATCAAGAAGTGGTATGACTCATTCGGGCCCGGAGTAACTCCATTACCGTTGTCATCATTCAACGTTGAGCCGCCTGGGGTTAAGCAGAAAATTGCCAATCCGGAAATGGCGGGTACCTCCGTCTCGTACCATCACACTTGGGTCTAATCAATGTCGACCTAGAGCTTGCAACTGAACTTGGTGCAGCAAACCTGAGGCAAGGAAAACTGAACTATCTACGCGTTCATAGACGGTTGGCCGACGAGTTGTCGAAGCCAGAATTTTCTGATTACGATCTAGTGCTAATTGACTGTCCACCAAACTTTAACGTCGTCACGAAGACGGCGATCGTCGCGAGCGACCACGTCCTCATACCCGCTAAAGCCGACTACTTGTCCACTCTCGGGATTGACTACCTGCAGCGAAGTTTAGCTGAACTCGTAAAGGACTACAACGAATACGCCGAACTGGACTCCGGCGACGGTCCGACACAAATGATCAATCCGCAGATATTGGGCGTCGTTTTTACCATGATCCAGTACTACGCAAATCAGCCAATCCGCGCACACAGGCAGTACATTAACCAGGCTCGACAACTCCAGCTTCCAGTCTTCGGCACCTACTTGCGCGAGAACAAAAGTTATTTTGCCGACGCAGCGCGCGACAGTGTTCCCCTCGTGCTAGGTGGGCCACCTCCGGCTGGATTCATTGTCGACGAGATAGAGGGCCTAGTATCCGAATTCAAGTCGCTGCTGGAGATTTAGCAATGTCCGAAGTCGAAAAGAGCGCCGCGATTCTACGGGAAGTGGCTAACTTCCTTCGCGCACTTACCCATGAACAGGTGGACGAACTCGCAAGGGGCGATGCGCGAATAATACTAGCCCGACGAAATACATCTGCTCGCAAACAGAGGGTTTCACAAGACCAGAGCGTTGACCTGGACGGCGTTCGAGCGACTCTACAAGAGATGGATACCCGTGACGAAGGCCAGGCTTTTCTGGATAGGATTAAATTGCCAAGGTCCGCGCTGCAGATACTCGCAACTAGCATGGACATGCCGGTGAATAAGTCGGACACCGTAGAAAAACTGAAAGATTTAGTTATTGAAGCTACTATTGGCTTCCGCCTACGTTCAAACGCTATCCGAGGTGCAGACTTAGTAACTCCGCGCGGAGAGCCGAGATCTGACCCTCCGGCACATGGCGATCATCGGGAGCAGTGGAAGGATCAGCCTGAGCGGTAATAGTTAACCGGGCTTCGGAATATGCACTTATACGTATCGCACTTCCACACCGGGAGGCTAGGCGGTCACTGTTGAACCGAGCCTCCTAAGCCTTGAAAACGAGCGTTCCGCGAGAGACCGGGGGGCGAATCCCCGCTTCCGCCACACCGTGCTGGACGGTTGGCTCATCGCCACAGCCGGTGCTGGGCCTACTATATGTTCACTTCGATTTCCCACACATCGGGCAGCGTACATGTTTGCCGCGTACCCATGTCTCACCAATAAGTTTGACCTCGGAGAGATCTCCCCATCCAAGCCGTGATACTGGGATCTTACCTACCACATCTTCTGCCGTAGACCACTTGCCGACCTGGTTGCCACGTAACACGTAGGCAGCATCATCGCCACGTTGCCAGCGGATCGTACAACCAGACGTCAGATACGCCCAGCCGGTCGGCGCCGTGCTAAAAGTCGCCCCGCCCCGGCTCATGTCGGCTCGTCCTTCTTGTAGCTTCGAGCTTCTTCATTAGCCAGTGTCAGTGTCGCAATCAGGTTGTCAACATGAGCGGGATCTAAAATGGCGTCTGTCGTAAACGGCGGATCGATGGTTATCAACACCATCCCGCGATACACCATCGTCACTATGATCACATTCATGCCGTGACGGCTTTTGACTGTCAGCGCACGCCGCGTTCCCCAAGGGTTCACAGCGCATCACCATCTACAGTCTGACGTCGACTATCTGTACGCTCTTGCTCAACCCGCATCCTGATACGGCTGGCCACGCTGATAAGCCGGTAGCCAAAGTCAAGCTGTGCTGTGACCGAGAGCGAGTCGGTGAGGATGCCACCGGCAAACGGGCCGAGTGCGTCACCAAGCCGGTTGAGGTCGTTGAGGAGTATACGGTCGTCAGTGGTCATCTGTGCTCGTCTCGCCGGTGCATGGACGGCACCCAGGGCCGGGGTCGAGCTACCGTGCGAGGGGCACGAGGCGTGGTGCGGGAGCACTGTCCGCCAGTCGTTTCGAGTCTCAATGCTCGGGGAGGGACGAGCATGAGAGTCGGCTGGCGGTACTGACCACGCCCCGGAGGTAACCCGGAACGTCCCGGCCCTGGGGCCTTGAAGATCACCAAAGTGGGTCGAACCGTCCTGACGCATACGTGGAGACGTATGGACGTATTCCCCGACGAGGCGAGGCTTTCCTCGCTGTCACGCGGTCGATCAGGGACGATGGCGGACCCGTTACACTTCCCGGACCGGCTATGGATTACAGGGGGCCGTCATGGGATCTCGGCCAGCACGGCACCGCTATTGCCGCTGCGGCACACACCTCGCCACGGACAACACCGAGCGCCAATGCGCCCGTTGCCAGCGCCTCTCTCGCGACAAGCTCATCGCCCCGCCCGAGGTGCCCGCCGAGTTCTGGCAGACCGAACAGTTCCGTGAGGCCTTCGCCGCCCAGCACATCGGTCGGGTAGCCCGCGCCTACCGCACGCAGCCTTATCACTATGCGGTCTACGGCCCTGGCGGCATCTCGCAGACGCTGCTCGGCCAGTGGATGGGCGTGCGGCAACCGCAGATCAGCCGGATCGAAGGCGGGCCACCGATCCAGCATCTCGATACCTTGCAACAATGGGCTCGGGTGCTACGGATACCGCCGGAGATGTTGTGGTTTGACATGCCTGGTGAGACTCGACAGGCAGTGGCGAGCCGAAGTGGTGCTTCACCAGATCTCATAGGTACCGAGGATAGTCTTGGAGTAGCAGCTCTGCTAAATAACTTGGCCACCGACTGTCTCCCGGTGCTCAGCAACGGTGAGATGGGCACTATAGGCGTCTCAGTCCTGGAGAACCCCTCGCTCGCCGGACGCGCGGAAGTACTGCTCAAGATTTTCCTGGAGCTAGATGACGAACTCGGCGGTGATGTGCTGTATCTGCCATTGTCGCGATACGTGTCGCGACTTGGCATCAATGTTGAGCAGGAATCGGCGGACGGTCTGGCTGCCTTTGCGCAGCTGAGCCAAATGACCGGCTGGCTAGCGCTTGATGGCAACCGCCACGGGGCTGCCCGTCGCTATCTCACGACCGCAGTTTATGCCGCCCATGAGGCTCAGCAGCCAGCACTTGCTGCCAGTTCCCTGGCGTACTTGAGCCTCCAAGAAACGTACCAAGGGCGCCGTAGCCAAGCTTTGTCCTTGGCGCGAACAGCTTCCAGTGTCGGCAACGGTAGCTTGACTCCACTCATCAAGACGATGCTAACCACTCGACTGGCTCGTGCGCACGCTGGTCTACACAACACTGACGATTGCCTGCAAAGCCTCGACGAGATGCGTGCGGCCTTTAGCAACACCGGGCAGAAAGAAGAGCCGCTGTGGATTTCCTATGTCGACGAGGTCGAGGTGGCTGCCCAAGAAGGTGCATGCTACCTCGACCTTAGCATGCCTGCCGAGGCGTGTGCGGCGATAATGAGGGCACTCGACCTCTTGGGACAGAAAGCGCCTCACCGTGTTCGTGATCGAGTACATTATCTGGTGCGGCTGGCTCGATGCTACTTAGTGCAAGGCGAAGTCGAGCATGCCTGCGAAATAGCCACGGAGGCGGTGGCACTTAGCGAAGCAATTGGTTCAGCGCGAGTCGCTGAACGCCTTGGCGAGTTTTACGTGGCGCTCGGCCCGCTTGCTGCTAATAAGGCAGCTCGCGAGTTCCGCGAGCGTTACGTCAGCGTCATGGCGCAACCCGCCTCATCGAACTAATTTCACAGCATCGCCCGGTGAACGGCCCTGATGACCATTTCGGTGTCTGCCAGATCAGGCATGACGACGTCGGCATGAGCCGCCGTCAGTTCTTCTCCGATGCTACTGCCAGTCGCTACGCCAACGGCGCGCACACCAACCTCGTGAGCAGCCGATACGTCAAGCGGCGTGTCGCCGATGACGACCACCCGATCCGCCCCGACCGTGTAGCCGTACTTATGCTGCGCCCGATCCCATGCACGGCGAATCAGTGGTGGACGCGTGTCACCATCTGAACCATAGCCGCCGATCTCGAGATCTAGGTGCTTCGAAAGTTGGAAGATCTCAAGCTTTGTCACCGCGATGGGCTTGATGTTGCCCGTCACCACAGTTTGCACTACGTTATTATTCGCAAGTGCGACAATTGCTTCTTTGGCGCCAGGCAGCCGGCGGCCGACCGCACGCATCCGTGCTCGTAAGTTGTCAGCGGCTTTGGCGAGGGCGATGTAGAGGTCGCCGAGCTTACCCTCGGGGTTCGAAACACCATGCCGCGCCAAGGTTTCAACGAGAATCGCCTGCTCGGTGCGGCCGGTCATGTCGGCCAACTCACGCAGCGGCTCGCCGAGAACCTCGTCAAATGCAACCTCATAAATTTCACGGCTGACCTCGCCGATGGTGACCAGCGTGTGGTCTATGTCCCAGAGGATGAGGGTGGGTTGATGAGAGGTCTCTGTCACAGGCTTTATGGTCTCACGTTCGGGCTATCCCTGGGCATTCCCGTACCAGCCAGCATTGCCGACGCTTAGTGCGCCAATGGCAGCTCGCCGAGTTAGTCGTTTTCGCCCGGCGTGAGCGGGGCCAAGACGGCGTCGAGCTTGTCGTTCAAGACCTGCGCGGTCCCGGACACGGTTATCGAAGCTCGACGAACTGCGGTTTCCTCAGGTCTTGAGCAGGCCCCAGGGCACCGTCGCGTCGCCACGCGTCCAGAAGTTCTTCGCCGACCCACGGGCGACGAGTTCCACACAGGCTGCGTGCGCGCACTGGCTGACCCCGGTGCGGCCGGGGTGGAACTCGTAGTAGTCAAGCATCGCGATCTTGACCGGAGTCGTGTCCTTGCGCTTGGTCCTGGGCGGCAACGTCACGACCCACTGCACACAGTCGATTGCCCCGAAGGCGAACTGGAAGTCCTCCACCTGGTAGTTGGACTGCTCCAGCCGCGTGGTGCCGGTCAGCGCGCCGGAGCTCATCGCCGCGTGGATCTTGTGACGGACGCCTGCGTCACGCTGGAGCATGTCGGCGACGTCGATGGTCCACTCCGCCCCGCTGCCGTCGAGGAAGTGCTGGTAGAGCGCCAGCGCGAGTGGCCCGGCGACCGCGAGTCGGGCCTTGGCGGCTTCCGCCGCGACGATGGGCGGCCCGACGGCACACGCGCAGTCGACGGTGCCCTTCGCGTCGGCCGACGTCGGCGCCTTGCCGCTGAACAACTCGTCCAACACCCTCGACTGGGTGGCGACGCAGGAGGCCTGGTAGCCCTTCTGCAGTTCGGCCCACGGTTTGGATGGCTTGAGATCGTCTTGAACAGGCTTGCAGGCGCCGAGTTTGGGCACGCTGGGCTTGGCGACGGGTTTGGCCCCCGGGGGCTTGCGCTGCACGGATGCGTACTGCGCCGCGCCGTCGAGCTCACCTCGCTGAGCGTCGGCCTGGTGTGGATCGGCAGCACACGCGCACCCGGCATGCCGCTGCCCGCCGCACCGTTGAAGGGATCGAACGAGGCCGGCCACGGCCCGGTTGCCCGCCGTGTACTGCAGTGCCAGCAACCGGTTCGGAGCCGTCAACGGCTGGACGACCGGTGCGACCGGGTGGGCAGGCCGCAACCCATCGTGCTCGACGGATTCCCGATACATGGTGCTCCGATGACTCAAGCTGCGATGACCCCTTTTATCCTGGTTGTGCCCGTATGCGGTGTCGTGCCCGATGGGGTAGTCGTGAAGGCAGATCTGGCGCGGCCGGTCCCGGTCGGGATCAGGTTGTTCAGTGATGAGGTCGGCGTGGCCTGACGGCTAGGGCGCAGAACGCGCAGGGCGTAGCCCTGGCCGAGTAGCGTCCGTGCGGTGCCCACCATCCTGTATGACGGCCGCGCCATCGAAGTACCCGAGAGTGAGTTCGCGACCCTGCGCGAGCACGTCGCCGAGGTCGCCAACTCCGGTAAGTACGACTGGCTGGTCGTCGATCCCGCAGACCCCACCTGGCTGCTGATCGGCCCGGGTATCCCGGTGTCGTTCGACCAGGCCGACCCACCGGAGTTCGACGACCTGCTGCCCTGACCGAGGACCGACCTCGTTCGGCGGGCTGCGCCCGGCCGGGTTACCGTGCTCGCTGCTCCTGCGCGGCCGCGGGGGACCTGACCGGCCGCGAGGCCCTGAGTGACCGCGTGCTACCCGGAGGCATGAGTTCGTGAGCACCTCGCTGACCCAGCGGATCGCCGATGAGCTGGGCGTGCGCGAAGGGCAGGTGGGTGCCGCCGTCGAACTGCTGGGCGGTGGTGCCACCGTGCCGTTCATCGCCCGATACCGCAAGGAGGCCACCAGCGGGCTCGACGACACCCAGCTGCGCACCCTGGAGGAGCGGCTGCGCTATCTGCGGGAGCTCGAGGAGCGCCGGACCGCGATCCTGGAGTCGATCCGCTCCCAGGGCAAGCTCGATGACGCCCTGGAAACCAAGATCATGGCGGTCGACTCGAAGGCCCGGCTGGAGGACCTCTACCTGCCCTACAAGCCCAAACGCCGGACCAAGGCGCAGATCGCCCGGGAGGCGGGACTCGAACCGCTCGCCGACCAGCTGCTCGGCGATCCCACCCTGGATCCGCAGGCCACCGCCGCCGGGTTCGTCGACGCCGAGCTGGGCGTGGCCGATGCCGCGGCCGCGCTCGACGGTGCGCGCGCCATTCTGGTTGAGCGCTTCGCCGAGGACGCCGACCTGATCGGGAACCTGCGGGAGCAGATGTGGTCCCGAGGTCGCCTGGTCGCCCGGGTGCGCGAGGGCAACGAGCAGGCCGGCGCCAAGTTCGCCGACTACTTCGACTTCTCCGAGCCCTTCACCACGATGCCCTCGCACCGCATCCTGGCCTTGTTCCGTGGCGAGAAGGAGGGCGTCCTCGACCTCTCCCCCGAGCCGGAGCAGGCCGATGAGGACGCAACCGCACAGCCCGGGCCCAGCCGCTACGAGCAGGCCATCGCGCAGCGCTTCGGTATCGACGACCGGGGCCGGCCTGCCGATCGCTGGCTGGCCGACACCGTGCGCTGGGCCTGGCGCACCCGCGTCCTGCTGCACCTGGGCGTCGACCTGCGGATGCGGCTGCGCCAGGCCGCGGAGGACGAGGCGGTGCGGGTCTTCGCGGCCAACCTGCGCGACCTGTTGCTCGCCGCGCCCGCAGGCAGCCGCCCGACCATGGGCCTGGATCCCGGTTTCCGCACCGGCGTGAAGGTCGCGGTCATCGATGCCACCGGCAAGGTGGTGGCGACCGAGACCATCTACCCGCACGTGCCGCAGCGCCGCTGGGACGAGGCCCTGGCAGTACTCGCCCGGCTGGCCGGCGCGCACCACGTCGAGCTGGTCGCGATCGGCAACGGCACCGCGTCCCGGGAGACCGACAAGCTCGCCGCTGACCTGATCAAGCGGCACCCCGCGCTGGGGCTGACCAAGGCCATGGTGTCCGAGGCGGGAGCCTCGGTGTACTCCGCGTCGAGCTATGCCTCCCAGGAGCTGCCCGAGCTCGACGTCTCGCTGCGCGGCGCGGTGTCGATCGCGCGCCGGCTGCAGGACCCGCTCGCGGAGCTCGTCAAGATCGACCCCAAGTCGATCGGCGTCGGCCAGTACCAGCACGACGTGCCCGAAGCCGCGCTGTCCCGCTCGCTCGACGCGGTGGTGGAGGACTGCGTGAACGCGGTCGGCGTCGACGTCAACACCGCGTCCCCGCCACTGCTGCGGCGGGTCTCGGGCATCACCACCGGACTCGCGGAGAACATCGTGCTGCACCGCGACGCGAACGGCCCGTTCCGCGCCCGCACGGCGCTGACCGGGGTCCCGCGGCTGGGTCCGAAGGCCTTCGAACAGTGCGCCGGCTTCCTGCGCATCCCCAGCGGCGACAACCCGCTGGACCGCTCCAGCGTGCACCCCGAGTCCTATCCCGTGGTACATCGCATTCTCGACGCGGCGGGAGCCGACATCGCCACATTGATCGGCAACGCCTCGGCGCTGCGGGCGCTGCGTCCGTCCGACTTCGTGGACGCCACCGTGGGCCTGCCCACCGTCACCGACATCCTCGCCGAGCTGGAGAAGCCGGGACGTGACCCGCGACCCGCCTTCACGACCGCGACCTTCGCCGAAGGGGTCGAGAAGATCTCCGACCTGACGCCGGGCATGGTGCTGGAGGGGGTGGTCACCAACGTCGCCGCGTTCGGGGCCTTCATCGATGTCGGCGTGCATCAGGACGGCCTCGTACACGTCTCGGCGATGGCGAAGAACTTCGTCAAGGACCCCCGCGACGTGGTGAAGCCCGGCGATGTGGTGCGGGTCAAGGTGCTCGACGTGGACGCGCCACGCAACCGCATCGCGCTCACGCTGCGGCTCGACGACCCGGTTCCCGGCCACGACGCCGAGGCCCCGCCCACCGAGCGTCGCGCACCGTCCCGGCCCACTGGTGGAGGCCGCCGCGACCGCACCGGCGGCGGACGCAACGGTGGCGCGGGCAAACGCACCCAGGACCGTGGCGGATCAGCCGGTGGAGCCCTGGCCGACGCCCTGCGCCGCGCCGGCTACGACTCCGGCCCGGGCAACGGAACCCGCTAGCCGCTCACGGAGCGGGTACGCTGCTCCAGCACTGACACGAGGACGTCAGCCCGCCGTGTCGCTACGCCGTGAGGGTGTCCAGGATCTGCTGCCCGTACTTGGCCAGCTTGTTCTCGCCGACGCCGCTCACCGTGCCGAGCTCGGCCAGCGTCGAGGGAGACTCGGCCGCGATCTGGCGCAGGGTCGCGTCGTGGAAGATCACGTATGCGGGCACGCCCTGCTCCTTGGCGGTGGCGGCACGCCAGGCGCGAAGCTGCTCGAACACCGGGACGGCATCCTCGGGCAGATCGGCAGGCGCGGCCCGGCGGGGCTTGGCGGCCTTCGCGGCTCGCGGCGCCCGTTCGGGTTCGCGGCGCAGCAGAACCTGGCGCTGCCTGCTCAGCACATCGGCACTGGCCTCCGTCAGCACCAGCGTGCCGTAGTCGCCCTCGACGGCGAGCAGACCCAGGGCCAGCAGCTGGCGCACCACCCCGCGCCACTCTCCTTCCCGCAGCTCCGTGCCGATACCGAACACCGTCAGGGATTCGTGGCCGAACTGGGCCACCTTGGGTGTCCGCTTGCCCAGCAGGATGTCGATCACCTGGCCGGCGCCGAACTTCTGGCGGCGTTCCCGATCGAGCCGCAGCACGGTCGAGAGGAGCTTCTGCGCGACGATCGTGCCGTCCCATGACTCCGGCGGCGCCAGGCACGTGTCGCAGTTACCGCAGGCGGTGCTGTGCTGGCCGAAGTAGGCGAGCAGTCGCACCCGGCGGCACTCGACCGTCTCGCACAGCGCCAGCATGGCGTCGAGGTGGGTGGCCAGCCGTCGGCGGTGGGCGTCGTCACCGTCGGAGGTGTCGATCATCTTGCGCTGCTGCACGACATCCTGCAGCCCGTAGGCCATCCAGGCGGTGGAAGCCAGACCGTCCCGGCCGGCCCGGCCGGTCTCCTGGTAGTAGCCCTCGACGGACTTGGGCAGGTCGAGATGAGCCACGAACCGCACGTCGGGCTTGTCGATGCCCATCCCGAACGCGATCGTGGCGACCACGACCACACCGTCCTCGCGCAGGAAACGCGACTGGTTGGCGGCTCGGGTACGCCCGTCGAGCCCCGCGTGGTAGGGCAGCGCCTTGATCCCCTGCTCCACCAAGAACTCCGCGATCTTCTCCACCGACGCCCGGGACAGGCAGTAGACGATCCCCGCGTCGCCGGCGTGCTCGGTGCGCAGCAGCTCCAGCAGCTGCCGCTTGGGCTCGTTCTTCGCCACGATGCGGTACTGGATGTTCGGGCGGTCGAAGCTCGACACGAAGTGCCGGGCGTCGGTCAGGTTCAGCCGGGACGCGATCTCGGTGTGCGTCGCCTGGGTGGCAGTCGCGGTCAGCGCGATGCGGGGCAGGCTGGGCCAGCGCTCGTGCAGCGTGGACAGCGCGAGATAGTCGGGCCGGAAGTCGTGGCCCCACTGCGCCACGCAGTGCGCCTCGTCGATGGCGAACAACGAGATCGTGCCACGGTCGAGGAGTCGCAGTGTCGACTCGACCCGCAGCCGTTCCGGTGCCAGGTAGAGCAGGTCCAGCTCGCCGCCGAGGAAGGCGGACTCAACCTGGTGGCGCTCGGCGAGGCTCTGGGTGGAGTTGAGGAACCCGGCCCGCACCCCGACGGCTTTCAGAGCGTCGACCTGGTCCTGCATCAGCGCGATCAGTGGCGAGACGACGACGCCGACACCCTCTCGGACGAGCGCGGGAATCTGGTAGCAGAGCGACTTACCACCGCCGGTCGGCATGAGCACCAGCGCGTCACCACCGGCGGCGACATGGTCGATGATCTCTTGCTGTTCGCCCCGGAACGAGTCGTAACCGAAGACGCGGCGCAGCACGTCCAGCGCATCGCTCACGTCTGGACTGGTCCCGCCCGAAGCCACCCGGCGATCCTAGGGGGCCCGGGTCAGGCGTCGTCGACCCCGACCCGGCTCTGCCGCCAGGTGCCGCCGATCACTCCTCTCGGCCTGCGGAGTCCGGTTCGGCCGAGGGGCGTTCGCCGGGCTGCCGGTCGACCGCTCGATTCGTCGAGGCCTCCAGGAACCGCAGCAGCTCCACCGGGAAGGGCAACACCAGCGTCGAGTTCTTTTCCGAGGCCACCTGCACAACGGTTTCCAGCAGCCGCAGTTGCAGGGCCGCCGGGGTGTCCGCCATCGCCGCCGCCGCCTGGGCCAGCTTCTCCGATGCCTGCAGCTCGCCTTCGGCGCTGATCACCCGGGCCCGGCGTTCCCGTTCGGCCTCCGCCTGACGGGACATCGACCGCTTCATCGACTCCGGCAGCGCGACGTCCTTGATCTCCACCCGGTCGATCTGCACCCCCCAGTCCAGCGCCGGACTGTCGATGAGCAGCTCCAGCCCCTGGTTGAGCCGTTCCCGGTTCGACAGCAGGTCGTCCAGATCGCTCTTGCCGATGATCGAGCGCAGCGAGGTCTGCGCGACCTGGGAGATCGCCTGCAGGTAATCCTGCACGTCGACCACCACCCGGATCGGGTCGATGACCTTGAAGTACACCACCGCGTCGACCCGGACCGTCACATTGTCCCGGGTGATCCCGTCCTGCCCGGGAATCGGCATCGTGACGATCTGCGTGTTGACCTTGCGGAGACGATCCACCAACGGGGTGACCCAGACCAGGCCCGCCTCCCGGGGCGCGCCGATGACCCGGCCGAATCGGAACATGACACCGCGTTCGAACTGAGTGATCACGCGTAAGCCGGACATGGCCAACAACGTCCCGACAACCACGATGACGATCAGTATCACGATGACGACATGCATTTCATTCCTCCGGGCGAATCCCGATTAACCCCACGCTACCCCCTGGTCGCGGGCTGTGGAGGGCGACTCGTCAGCCCGCCCGCACCGGTGCGGGGCGCCGGTCCACCAGGGCGATCAGGGCGGCGATGGCGACGCCCGCCAGTAGCGCGGCACCATGGATGTTCTGAGCGGCGGAGAGGACCACAGCGACGACGGTAGCCGCCACGGCCACCGGTTTGCCGACCGGAAGACCTCGGCCCAACGCCACCTGGGCCAGTACGCCACCCGCCACGCCCAGCAGCACGCCCGGCCAGAACAGCGTGCCCAGCAGGGCGCCACACCAGTACATCAGGAACAGCGGTGTGAGGCCCGGTGCCCGCTGGTCCCCCAGCAGCAGCGCCACGGTGAGCGCACCGGCCAGGCCGCAGATCGCGATGGAGTTCCCCGCGCCGTACGGCTGCCAGGCGTAGGCCACCAGCGCACCGGCCAGCCCGGCGCCGAAGTAGCAGACCAGCCACCGCCACGAGCCCAGAACCTGCTCCGCCAGGACCCCGATGAACAGCAGGAACGCCAGGTTCGACAGCGTCCCCGGCACCCCGCCGTCCTGCACGAACAGCGCGGTCAACGTCCGCCACCAGGCCCCGTGGAGCCCCTGCGGGTTACGGGCCAAGGCCGCCAGCATCCCGGGGATCGCGAACTGCAGCACGGACGTCGCCACGGTGATCGTGAACACGATGCCCGTCACGAGGGGAACCCGTTCGAGCCGGAAGAAGCCCCGACCGTTCATCACGCGCCGCTCACCCGTCGTTGCCTGCGCCCGGTGCGGGCGTCGTGCTGGAGGTCCACCGCAGCATAGGGCAGAACCAGCGGCAGGATGGCCGACATGACACACGACGCGGACGTGATCGTCGTCGGGGCGGGCCTGGCCGGGCTGGTCGCCACCGCCGAGCTGGCCGACGCGGGCCGCCGGGTGATCCTGCTCGACCAGGAGCCCGAGGCGTCGCTCGGTGGGCAGGCGTTCTGGTCCTTCGGTGGGCTGTTCCTGGTCGACACCCCGGAGCAGCGGCGGCTGCGGGTCCGCGACTCCCGCGAGCTGGCCTGGCAGGACTGGCTGGGTGCGGCCGGTTTCGACCGCGCGGAGGACTACTGGCCACGCCGGTGGGCGCAGGCCTATCTGGACTTCGCCGCCGGGGAGAAGCGCGCCTGGCTCCATGAGATGGGAGTTCGCTGGTTCCCGCTGGTGCAGTGGGCCGAGCGCGGCGGGTACCTGGCCACCGGTCACGGCAACTCGGTGCCGCGCTTCCACGTCACCTGGGGTACCGGACCCGGCCTGGTCGAGCCGTTCGTCCGGCGAGTCCGCCACGCTCAGGCCACCGGCCGGGCCGAGCTGCGGTTCCGGCACCGCGTCACGACGCTGACCAGCAGCGCAGGAACGGTCGACGGAGTGTCCGGCGATGTCCTGGTGCCCGACGACGCCGAGCGCGGCGCGCCGTCCAGCCGGGATGCCGACCGGCCCTTCGAGCTGCACGCGCAGGCTGTGATCGTCACCAGTGGGGGGATCGGCGGCAACCACGATCTGGTCCGGCACAACTGGCCCGAGGGCTCGGGCCCCCCGCCCGAGCGCCTGCTCTCCGGTGTCCCGGACCACGTCGACGGCCTGATGCTCGGGGTGACGGCGAGCGCGGGCGGCCGGATCATCGGCGCCGACCGGATGTGGCATTACCCGGAGGGCATCACCAACCACTCGCCGATCTGGACCGGGCACGGCATCCGCATCCTGTCCGGACCGTCGCCGTTGTGGCTGGACGCCCACGGCCGGCGGCTACCGGCGCCACTGTTCCCCGGGTTCGACTCGCTCGGCGCGCTGCGGCACATCACCCGGGCCGGTCACGGGCACTCCTGGTTCCTGCTCAACCAGCGGATCCTCGGCAGGGAGTTCGCACTGTCGGGCTCCGAGCAGAACCCCGACCTCACCGGCAAGGACGCCCGTGAGGTGTTGCGACGCGGCCTGCCAGGGGCGCCCGGCCCGGTCGAGGTCTTCGCCCGGCGCTGCCCGGACTTCGTCTCCGGGCGCACCGTGGAAGAGCTGACCTGGGGCATGAACGAGCTGGTCGGCGAGCCGCTGGTGGACGCGGCCCAGCTGGCCGCCGAGATCGTCGCCCGGGATCGCCAGGTCGACGCGGGCCTGGGCAAGGACGCCCAGATCACGGCCATCTACGCGGCCCGCCGGTTCCTGACCGACCGGCTGGTCCGGGTCACCAGGCCACACCGGCTGCTCGACCCCGCCGCGGGACCGTTGATCGCGGTGCGGCTGTCCGTCCTGACCCGCAAGACGCTGGGCGGACTGGAGACCGACCTGTCCGGCCGGGTACTGCAGTTCGGGGGTGCGCCACTGCCCGGGGTGTACGCCGCGGGGGAGGCCGCCGGGTTCGGTGGGGGCGGGATGCACGGCTATCGCTCATTGGAGGGCACGTTCCTCGGCGGCTGTCTGTTCTCCGGCCGGGTGGCCGGGCGAGCCGTCGCCGCCGCCGTCAGCTGATACCGCTGTCAGCTGAGTATTCCTGTGCGGCCGCTAGAGCCCGATTCCACGGGTAATTGGCCAGCACTGTGCCGCCCGTGTGCGGCGGGTGCGGTTCGAACTCACCGGGCCCGAACAGGACACGCACGCCCGCCTGGCGTAACTCTTCGACGCTGCGGACGAACACCCGGTTGGCCGCGAGCCCTTGGTTGACGAACGGCAGCACCACGACGCGCGCGCCGAGCCCGGTCAGCTCGGCAAGCAGGTTGAGCACGTAGTTGTCGGCGATACCGGCCGCCCACTTGTTGATCGTGTTGTAGGTCGCCGGAGCCACGATGATCGCGTCCGCGCGGGGCAATGATTCCTCATCAGAGGTGCGGTAGGTAGTGCGCACCGGGTGGCCGGTCAGCTCAGCCAAAGCGGGGACGTCCAGGAAATGCTCCACCGCCGCCGGGGTAGCCAGGCAGTACACCAACCAGCCCTCGGCCTGGGCGAGCTTCACCATGACATCGATACGGCGAGCCGGCCCGGCAGCACAGATCACGAGATACAGCACGCGCTCGCTCATGCCGTCACGCCTGCTCGGGTCGCCATCTGGCGCACCAGACGGCTGGGCTCACCGCTCGTGTGTTCCACGAGTGACCGCAACAAGCCATGCCCCAGCGGACGGCAGCGAACCTCTTCCGGGGCAGCCTGTTCGGCCTTGCCCAACGTGCGTACGGCGTCGGGGTAGCGCCCGGTGTGGATGTAGGCCTCGGTCAGGTCCAGCAGATAGTTAGCGTGACGTTCCGGCGGAAGTGCGCCAATGAGCTCGGGGGCGATGCCCTGTGCATATTCCAGTGCTCGGCCACCCTCGTGCAAGCGAACTAGGGCCGCCACCCGGTGTATAGCAACGTTGGCATGGCCGAAACTGGTCCGGTGCGTCTCATGGCGCGGCCCCATCCGGTCTGCGGTTAACTCGGCCTCCTGGTGCATCGCCAGGGCCAGCGCAGCATCGTCATGCCTGGCCGCTGTGACAGCACCGGCCAGAAACAACATTCCGTTCAGCGACAGCAGTTCCTGCTCCCGAACGGGCAATTCGGGCCGGATCCGGTCGGTCATGCCGATCAAGGCGGTGAGGGCATCGTCCCGCTGGCCGCTGCTACTCATGGCGCGGGCCACACTGCGGGTCGCTCGCGCCAGGGCCACCGTGTCGTCCACGGCCACGGCCACATGCATCGCCCGGTCAGCCGCTAACCATGCAATGTCGTTGGCACCGAACTTCAGCAACACCGACGAAGCCAGCCGATAGGCCACCACGAGTGCCCGATGCGCCGCCACCTGGTCAGCGGTTGAGGCCGCCGACGTCACAACCTGGGCATCGCCCAACAGCCCCGGCAGGTACTGGGACACCACCATGAAATGAGACGACGCCCAGGCATGCTCGACATAAGCCAACTGCCCGACCACTCGTGCCAGCGTCGCTACGCGCGTCGATCCGGTACCCCGTGTAGAGAAGGACGGATATCGGCCTAGCGCGGTCCTGATGGCTTGAACTTCAAGGGCATCAACGCAGTCTGCCGCACGCGCAGCCGCCACGCTGTCGGTCAACGCGGCCGGGTCGACACCTAAAGCGTCGGCCACCCGCTCCAGCACCGGCAGGCGCAACAGATGGCGCTCACCCTTCTCGATCTTGTCCAGCCACGACGTCGAGCGACCTACCATATCGGCGAACCGCCGGCGGCTGAGATTACGCCGGGTACGCCAGTAACGGACGCGCAGGCCGATGGCCCGCGCTTGGTCATCCATGTGCTGTCCTGTTCCGCTCACTCGTAGTGGTTCGTGGACGTCAGCGTAACCACCTCCAAGTCGCACATTCCGTACAACTCGTAGCCCCTGCTCGTTCGTAGCGTCGGCCTCGCTGGACGCGGGCGGGTGACCAGGCAAGGGCCAACTGGCTCGCGACCCGGGGCCAGTGCCTGCTACGACGAGGGGACCGCGCATGGGCACAGCGATCAGAACGCACGTGGTCGCGATGACTGATACCCGCACGGTGGTCACGCATCTGGTGACTGACGAGGCGGTGGCTGCCGGTCGTCGCACCGGTCGTTATGTGGGGGTATGCGGGGTGGCGGTGTTGCCCGGCAGCCTCACGGAGGGCACCGACAGGTACTGCCGCTCCTGCCGAGACTGGGCGGTCGCGCGGTGAGCCCGGTGAATGAGTGGCTGGCGCTGCTGCGGGTGCACGAGGGTGGTATGAGCAGGTTGGAGGGTCGCTTCTATAACCACGGGCGGCCGGTCGCCGACTACCTCACGGACGGCCTCGACGCCCTGATCCGCACCGAACATCTGGCATTGGGTCGACCAACCCCGATCGGGCAACAACAGGTGTGCGTCACCAAGACCGGGCAGGCGCGATACGCCGAGCTGAACAGCAACGGAGTGCGGCGTCATGGCGGCTGAGAGCCCCGACCTCGTGATCGCCAAACGGCTGCTCGACCACGCCAAGGCGCGTGGTTTCCAGTTCCAGCGCGTCGCCGACGGCCCCGATGGTGCGCTGCTCGGCACCCGGCACACCGGCGCCTGGACCGACACCCTCTATCTAGACGGATTCAGCCGAGACTGCTACGCGCTGCGCGAGCGCACCACCTCATTGCTCGTACCAGGACACGCATTGGCGGAACACCGCGCCAGCGGCGACGCGCTGAACGTCTTGAACACGGTGCTCACCTGGGAAACAACCTGAGCCCACCATGTCCTTACCGGTGATCCGAGCTTCCTAGACGCAGTACGGTGTGGCGTGGGCCTCGACCAGATCCAGCCAGCACGCGTGTTGGCGCACCACGGCCGACTCGGTGACGATCTGCGCACCGAGTAGCCGGTCGTCGGTGGTGAACCACAACAGGGCCAGGCGGTCGTCGTCGAACAGCCGGAAGTCGTGGCCCGGCAGATCCAGCTCGTTCGCCCGGTCGCGATCGAGGTAGCGGATGTCCTCACCTGCCTCGACGTTGAAACGGCAGTGGTAGAGGCGCGAAACGCAGCTAAGGGGTCAGCGGCTCGGGCACGACGCGCACCCGCGCGAAACGCTGACCGGCGTCGACTGCCGTCCGGATAGTGTCGTCCAGCCAATGGCCCCGGGAGGCCAGGTAGCTGGGATCCTCCGGACTACCGGCCAGATATCGGGCCAGAGCGTCATCTTCCTCCGGGTCCCGGTAGCGGTCCCGGGTCTCCAGGCGCCGAGCCGAGCACTGGAAGGTGTGGAACATCTGGCCGAAAGCCTCTCCCGTGATGAGGTCAGCCATCACTCCCGCACCCGAAATCTCGGCTGCAAGGCGCCGATCACCGATGAAATTTTAAGTAGTTCGTGACCGTCGTCAGGCTCTGCATTAACGTCATCCGGTCAACGAACTCGACGCCCTCCAGGTGGTCGACCTCGTGTTGGATCACCCTGGCCACATAGCCAGAATACTGCTCAGTGACATCAGCGCCGTCCGCCGAGGTGTACTCGACGATGATGGTCTCGGCTCGTGGGACGAGACCCATGATCCCGGGGACACTGAAGCAGCCCTCCCAGCCGGTCTCGGTGGTCCCGGACTGTTCCACAATCACCGGGTTGATCATCTGCAACAGTGCAGATGTCGGACGGTCGGGGAACACGTCGGTCTTTCTGACCTCGACGACGATCACCTTGACCGAGGCACCGATCTGCGGCGCGGCCAGGCCGGCACCGTTCAACTCGCGCAGCCGATCCACCATGCGCGCGAGGAGGTTCGCCACTTCTTGAACGTCCTCGATAGCGTCGGTCTCCGCCTTGAGCCGGGGATCACCGATCGTGACGACATCATCGCCGGCGGCACCGGCCATCCAGCCACGGTCACTCTTGGCGAGTTCCATCTATTCGATCTCCATTCGCCGTCGTCCTCTGGGCACGGTTGCCGAGGGCATGGACGGCAGTTCAGCCCGTCCCGTTCGGCGTTACGCGCGTGGGGTGTGCTTATTTCTCACCCGCTCGACAGCCTGTTGAAGAGCAAGCCTGACCTGGCGGTATTCCGCTAGGCCAACAAGGCTGGAGAGCCCTAGTCGCTCCTCGTGCCGCAGCAACTGCACCGAAAGAAAGCCGTCCTGTATAGCCTCGTGCAGGGTCCGGATAGCTGTCTGTGAGTCGCCCAGCTCCGCGAGAACGTGAGCAAGCCGGTACTTGAGGTACCCGTTGTGCGGTTCAGCCTCAGTTAGCTGTGCGATCTTCGCCCGGGCTTGCTCGACGTGGCCAACGCACGCCTCGATGTTCGCCAGCCATGACTGCATGCGCAGGTTGTGGCTGTTTCCTTTCCCCGCGCGTGCGGCAACGTGCTCGATTCCGGTCGACCAAGCATCATGTGCGGCCGCCTCGTCATCACGAAGACGGTGCAGGTAACCGAGCAGATTCCAGACCGTGATGTCGTCTGGGTCCGCGGCGACAGCATCTCGGGCAGTATGGATAGCTGTGTGGACATCTCCACTACCGAGGTGAGCCAACGCGACTGCCCAGCGTGTGTTGGAGTCCTGCGGATATGTAGGCAGGTAAATGCGAGCCACGTCCAAAGCCGAGAGGTAGTCACCGACCATCAGATGGTTCCAGATGAGCAACTTCAAGGCGGTGGGGTTGGTCGGGTCCACCTGGAGGACCACCCGTGTCAGCGGCAGTGCTGCCTCGGCAAAGCCGCCGTTGTTTAGCGCGCGGGCGAACGCGAGCGTGGCGTCAAGGCTGTCGGGGTTCTTCTCGTGAATAGCCCGACCGATCTCCAGTGCCCTTTCATGCCAGCCCATGTCCCAGCAGATGCGAATGAGCGTGTTATGGGCACCAATGGAGTCAGGATCGAGCCGCAGCGCTGCGTCCACGTCGCCGAGTGCTCGCTCAAGAGTCGATAGCTCCGACCCCCACCCGGAGAAGTACTGCCGCCACCGGGCATATCCGCGAGCAGCTTGAGCTCGAGCAAAGCGCGGATCGACGTCAAGTGCGCGGTCCAGCAAGGTAGCGGCAGCTTCAATCCGCTGTTTCTCGTTGGTGGCTAACAGTCCTTGACCCCGCAGGTACAGCTCATAGGCTCGCTCCACGTCGCCTGGCTTGGCTTCGAGTCGAGAGGGGTCACCAAGCGACGGAGCTAGGTTCATGGCCAATGCCAAGCCCCGCCCGGCGACAGTGGCCGCGTCCAGCGGTAGCAGAATTTGGCAACCGTCGACCACGACCGGCAACAGCACGCCGCTCCACGGAACTGGTGACGACGAGGGCGTTGGTACGTCTGCACCATGACCACGTTGGCCTGCGTCGGGGGCAGCGTCGACAGCAGTCGTCCTGCTGGCAAGCGAGTCCCTGACTCCGGCGGCGAAGCGGGCCTGGGCGTCACTGGAAGCCTTCGCCAGCGCCGTGTCCAGGATGGATTGAGTCTGGGACATTGGCTCGATATCGCTACCGCGTGACTCCCACTTGGCGACGGTACGCGTGCCGACACCAAGATATTCGGCAAAGTCGTGGATCGTCATGCGCAGGGCGCTGCGCAGAGCCTTGGCTTCGAGACCTGTCCACTGGCGTACGGTCGTGGCCACAGTGACTCCCCAGGTCAGGTGCGCGCTTGGCCTGACCCTACCGGAAACGGGTGCATCCGGAAGGCACGGCGAGTGCGTGCTCGGACCATCGCGCTTGAGACGTTCGCGGACCAGCCTAGTCATTGATAGCGGGATGGGCACCGGACCCCTTCCACGCACCCCGGCCAGGACCGTACGAATCCCTTTCCTTTGCCAGGCACGAGGTAGCCGCATGAAATCGATGCCAGAGCACGACCCGGAGGGGCCGCACAAACTGCCCTACGACCAGCAGAGCCGCTGTGTCGTGCAGGGACGCCACCTCGACGGGGATACGTGCACCCTGATTCTCATCCGGGACCGGGCCAAGCGCGCATGGGTGTTCTACCCACACGGCGCGGCCGGGCTGGGTGTGCGGCTGGCGGACGCCGAGGCACACGCGCTCGCCGACCACATCCACGGCGGCCGGTGATGACCCCCGAAACGACGGAATGGCTCGGATTGCACCGGGCGCACAGCCCCACGTCCCAGCCCAACGGCAGTGGTGCCCGATGAGCGCGGACAGCCCGGATCTGGTGATCGCGAAGCGACTGCTCGACCACCTCAAGCGGCGCGGCTTCCAATTCCAACGGGTCGCCCCGGGCGAAGACGGCCCACTGGTGGGACATCGAGTGAGCGGTAACTGGGAGGATACCGTCCACATTCAAGGATTCAGCCGTGACTGTTTCGCCTGTCGAAAGCGGACATCGTCGCTCATCGTTCCCGGCAACGGGCTGGTGGAGCATCGAACGCACGGAAGCGCCCTCAACGTACTCAACGAGGTGTTGACCTGGGAAACGGCGCCGTGACTCTCCACGCCCCGACCCCTGGCCAGTCGTCGATGCAACGCCCCTCAAATTCCACAGCTCTCGGCTGCCGACCGGCCTTGACAACAGCAAGCACGTGCAGACGGAGGCAAGGAGGATGATCTGAATAGCAGTGTGCAGGTCGAGCCGTTCGGTCTGACCTTCCGAGTACCCGTACCGCCCTCGGCAGTACCCAGCGAGGCAGTCCGGACAGCGGTGTACGACCAGCAGCGCCAAATGGCGCTGTTCAATGGTCGGCCACTGTCGGAGTTGAGCGCCGACGAACTCATCGTGAGTTCCAGCCCGACCGAGACGGACGGGAAGGACCCGATTTCGGTGGACACCGATCCGGTTTACGACTGATGACGGAAGGCTCTCCTCCACGGGTGCTGGTACTCACCGCACCCGTGGACCCCACCGCGGACATGGTGCTCACCCATCTGCATCACGATGAGGTTCCGTTCCTGCGGCTGGACGCCGCACAGTTCCCTACCGAAATAACTCTGACCGGCGAGATTGGGCAGCACGCCCAGTGGCGCGCTGCGCTGAACGGGGTGTCGCTGGACGAGGTGGCGACTGTCTACTACAGACGGCCGGGGCGCTTCGAGTTCGACAGTTCCATACCGCTGGACATGATCGGCTGGTGCGAGGGGCAGGCGCGCTTCGGGTTTGGGGCGTG
The DNA here is from genome assembly GCA_050699955.1 of Pseudonocardiaceae bacterium. GTDB lineage: Bacteria > Actinomycetota > Actinomycetes > Mycobacteriales > Pseudonocardiaceae. The sequence goes on from JBOHGD010000036.1 coordinate 39,492, forward strand.
CTGGAATCCCTGCCCGCCACCTGGATCAACGCACCCAGCAGCGTCCACCGGGCGGAGTACAAACCTCGCCAACTCGCCCACGCCACGGCGGCGGGCCTGGCGGTGCCACCGACCCTGATCACCAACGACCCGCATGCCGTAGCCAATTTCGCCGCCCGCCAGCCCCACGGGATCGTCACCAAAACCCTGTATGCGCGGATGCCCCGCACCCAGGACGGTCGACTGTCCGGAGTGCTCTACACCAGCGACGTGCCACCTGGCCGATACCGTGACCCCACTATTGCTGTGACCGCACATCTCTTCCAAGCCAAACTCGTGGAGAAAACCGATTTGCGAGTCACCGTCGTAGGTGAGCACGTGTTCGCCACCGAGATCAGGAACCCCGGCGAGCTGGATTGGCGTCGCAGCCACGACAACATCACCTACCGACCCTACGAGCTACCCGACACCGTAGTGACAGGAATTCACCGGCTGATGCACTCGCTCGGTCTCGTCTTCGGCGCCTTGGATTTCGTCCGCACCGACCAGGGGCATCAGTTCATCGAGATCAACCCGAACGGACAATGGGGATGGATCGAACACCAGACCGGGCAACCCATTTCCCGTGCCCTGGCGACCACACTGCAACAGACAGCGTTGGATGGGACGACGGCGGATGGGACGGCGGCGTGACCGACACCACCACCGACTCCGACCAGACCCGCGCCCTGCGCCGGGAGATGGTCACTGCCCTGGTGAACGACGGTGCGCTCAGCGACGACCGCTGGCGCGAGGCTTTCCTCGCCGTACCCCGGCACGTACTGATCCCAACCTACTACCAGGACACCACGCAGATCGACGGCGAAGCGGACCGGCAGCGGTGGTTGCGGCTGGTGTACTCCGACACCACGCTGGTCACCCAGCGCCGACCCGACGCGGTCACCTCCTCGGGCACCATGCCCAGCCTGGTCGCGATGATGCTGCACGCGCTCGACGTGCAGGATGGCCATCGGGTCCTGCAGGTGGGCACCGGCACCGGCTACACCGCTGCCCTGCTGTGCGAGCGCTTGGGCTCGACACAGGTGACCAGCATCGACGTCGACCCAGACCTCACCACAGCCGCCCGCGACCGGCTGCGCCACTGCGGCTACACCCCGACCGTGATCACCACCGACGGCGCACACGGCCACCCCGGACACGCTCCCTACGACCGGATCATCGCTACCTTCGCAGTGACCAGCATCCCGCCCGCCTGGATCGACCACACTCGAACCGGAGGCATTGTGCTGGCCCCCGTGTTCTCCGGCCTGGTCACACTCACCGTCACCGGCCACGTCCACGCCGAGGGACGGTTCATCGGTCCGGGCTACTTCATGCACCACCGCACCACCCCGAATGCGCTACCCCCGAATGCACTGCCGGAGCGCGGACCGGTAGCTGTGGCGAATGAGTCACCCTGGCCGCGACGCACCACAGAACTACCTGCCAGCGTCTACTACGACAACGACTTCCGCTTCCTGCTCGACCTCACCATGCCCCGCCTCAGCCACCGCCACCCAGACGGCGACCTGAACAACCTGATCCTGCGCGCACCGGACGGATCACATGCCCACGTCACCCCGGACGGCACCCTCACCCAATCTGGACCCCGACGGCTATGGGGTGAAATCGAGACCCTCCACCAGACCTGGTGCTCACTCGGCGCCCCGCCCCGCGAACGCTTCGGCCTCACCGCCACCGAAGACCGGCAAACGATCTGGCTGGACACGCCCGACGGCGACCACCAGTGGCTGATCGACGGGTAACCCGCAGTCCGCGCCGTTCGGTGAATTGACCTTTCGTCGGTGCCGTCCGCTACCTAAGTAGGTGGGCGCCGGGTGGCGTTTGGTGTGGAATCTGCACAGTTCCCGACGATCTCAGGAGAGCACCGTGCAGCAGGCAGCCGTCACCCCGTCGCGACCCGCCATGGCGAGCGGGACGGTGCCGCCGTTCGCCACCTGGGCGGTGTCGGCGATCGCAGCCGTGGTCGCGGTGGTGCATTTCGTGGCCGGCTTCGGTGGCGGGTACTGGTTCGACGAGGCGTACATGCTGGCCATCGGCAGAAACCACCTCGACTGGGGCGCAGCCGACCAGCCACCGCTGACACCGCTGCTGGCCGCGCTGATGGACTGGCTCGCGCCGGGATCGATCGTCGCGCTGCGGCTGCCCGCCGTCCTGGCCACCGCCACCGCGGTCGTCGTCGCCGCGCTCATCGCCCGCGAACTCGGGGGTGACCGCCGCGCGCAGACGCTGACCGCGGGCGCCCAGGCCACCACGCTGTGGATCACCCTGGCCGGGCACTGGCTCACCCCGTACACCCTGGAACCCCTCCAGTGGCTGGTGCTGGCCTGGCTGCTGGTGCGCTGGCTGCGACTGCGCGACGACCGGCTGCTCCTGGCGCTGGGCGTCGTGGCCGGGATCGCCGCAGAGACCAAATTCCAGGTGCTGCTGCTGTGCGCGGTGCTGCTGCTCAGCGTGCTGGTGCTCGGCCCGAGAGAACTGCTGCGCAGGCCGATGCTGTGGGTGGGAGCCGGGATCGGCGCGCTCATCGCGCTGCCGACCCTGCTGTGGCAGGCGATCAACGGCTGGCCCCAGCTGAAGATGGGTCCGGTGGCGTCGGCAGAGGCCGAGGTGCTCTACGGCGGCAGGCCCGGCGTCGCGGTGGCGCTGATCATCATGGCCGGTGTCGCCGGGACCGTGCTGTCGCTCTACGGCCTGTGGCGGCTGCTGCGTGCCGACGAGCTGGCTTCCTACCGCTTCCTCGCCGTGACGTTCCTCGTGCTCTACGTCTTCTTCGTCGCCACCGCCGGCCGCCCTTACTACCTGGGCGGGCTCTACGGCCTGCTCGCCGCGGCCGGTGCACTGGGGTTGCAACGGCGCCGGGCGGCAGGCCGGCACCGCTGGCGCTGGGTCGCCTGGCCGGCCTACGCAGCAGCCGCCGCCGCGGCCGCCGGCATGCTGGTGCTGTCGTCGGCGTTTGCCCGCTCCGACGTCGGCGAGGCGATCGCGCAGCGCACCGCCGCCGCGTACCACACGCTGCCACCCGGCCAGCAGACGCACACGGCAGTCATGGGCCAGTCCTACATCATCGCCGCCTACATCGACGTCTACTCGTCGCGGTACGCCACCCCGGACGCGCACAGCAGCAACCGCAGCTACGGCTACTTCCCGCCGCCATCCGAGGCTCAGGATTCGGTGCTTTACGTCGGTTCCAGCCCCGACGAGCTCCGCCCGCACTTCACCGAGATACGCAAGGTCGCCGACGGCGGAAAAGACGCGAGCGTATGGCTGTGCACCGGCAAGCGCGAACCCTGGACATCACTCTGGCCACGACTCCGCCACCTGAGCGTGTCCTGATTCCGCTGGCCGAGGCCCGGATCGACGATCTTGCGGCACACGCTACTGGGGAGCCTGGCGGGCGCGGGCCGGCACGAAGCTGCGCGCTGCGGCGAGGAACGCCTCGTTCTCGCCGTGATCGCCCACGGTGACCCGGGCGCCGTCGCCGGGGAACGCGCGCACCACGACCTTGTGCTCCAGACAGTGCTCGTTGAAGGCGGCGGTGCGCTCGCCCAGTGGCAACCAGACGAAGTTGGCCTGCGAACCCGGCACCGGGTAGCCCATCGCGAGCAGCTCGGCCCGCACCCGGTCCCGCTCCTGCACGATTCCCCGGCAGCGGGCCAGCAACTCCTCGGCGACGGCGAGGCTGGCCAGCGCGGCGGTCTGGGCCAGCGAGTTGACGCTGAACGGCAGGTACACCTTGCGGAGCGCGGCGACCACCGGCTCAGCCGCGACGCAGTACCCGACCCGCAGGCCGGCCAGGCCGTAGGCCTTGGAGAAGGTCCGCAGCACTGCGACGTTGTCCCGCCCGCGGCTCAGCGCCACACCGTCGGGCACGGCGGGATCGGTGACGAACTCGTGATAAGCCTCGTCGAGGACGACCAGCACCCCGTCGGGCACCGCGTCGAGGAACGTCACCAGCTCCTTGCGCGCCACCACCGTGCCGGTGGGGTTGTTGGGGTTGCAGACGAACACCAGCCGGGTCGCCGGGGTGATCGCGTCGAGCATCGCGGCCAGATCGTGGGTGTGGTCGGCGCGCAGCGGCACCGTACGCTGACGGGCCCCCGCGACCCGGGTGATGAGCGGGTAAGCCTCGAAGGAACGCCAGGCGAACAGCACCTCGTCCAGCGGCCCGCAGGTGACCTGCACCAGCTGCTGGCACAGCGCCACCGACCCGCACCCGGCGGCGAGCTGGGCCTGCGGCACGCCCAGCCACACCGCCAAGCGGTCGAGCAACGCGCTCACCCCGTTGTCCGGGTAGCGGTTGACCCCGGCCGCGGCCTCGGCGATCGCCGCGACGACGCTGGGCAGCGGACCCGCGGACACCTCGTTGCTGGCCAGCTTGACCGCACCCGGGACGTTGCGACCGGGCACATAGCCGGGCAGAGCCTCAAGGTCAGCCCTGGTACGCGCGATCATGGTGACTCCTCCTCCGCGGCATCGCGACAATCCGTAACCCTAACCAGCACCGGCCGCCCTCGAAGAGCCGCCGACCTGGTGTCGGGACGGCTCCGATGGAGGCGGTACACGCCACCCCCGATACCCCGCCAGAGGCCGTCCGGGTGACTCGCTAAGCTTCCCGGTAGCTCAGCGCTCACCGTCGGGTGATTGGGTATGGCCATGACAGCGCGCCGCACCGAGCAGATTCCGCTCCCCGACGGTAGCGAGTTGTGGCTCACTCTCGCTGAACCGGAATCGGCGGTGCGCGGCGGCATCGTCGTCGTCCAGGAGGCCCGTGGGGTCACCGACGCGGTCCGGCACCTGGCGGATGGGTTGGCCGGGGAAGGCTGGCTGGCGGTGGTGCCGCACCTCTACCACCGCGATGGCATAGCCGAGCTGCCCGAGGACGGCAGCGACGACGAGCAGGTGCGCAGCCACGTCGAGCGGCTCTGCGCCGCATCGGTGCTCACCGACGTCGACGCCGTACTGGGCTGGCTGGCCGAGCAGGGCGTGGCCGCCGACCGGATGGGCGTGGTCGGCTTCGGGCTGGGTGGCACCGTGGCGCTCATCGTCGCGGCGGAGCGCGACCTGGGCGCAGCGGTGAGCGTCGCCGGGATCGGCATCGTAGCGCCGGTGTCCCCGGGGCTTCCCGCACTGGTCGAGGCGGTCCCCGCGCTGCGATGTCCGTGGCTGGGTGTCTACGGCGCGGACGACCTGGTTCCCGTGCACGAGGTGCACACCTTGCAGCACGCACTCCAGTCCGCCCAGGTGGCCACTCACCTGGTGCACTTCGACGACGACACGTGCCACTGCGCCGACCGCCAGTCCGCCGCCACCGCCGAGGCCTGGACCCGGACGCTGAACTGGTTCGACTCCCACCTGCGCTGACCATGCGCTAGGAACGGGGCATGAGCGAACCCCCGATCCTGTGGCGGCCGAACCCCGCCACCGTCACCCGATCCCGGATGGCGGCGTTCCGCGAGTGGGTGGGGTCCACCTGCGGTGTCCAGGCGGCCGACTACGACGCCCTGTGGCGCTGGTCGGTGAGCGACCTGGAGGGCTTCTGGGGGGCGTTCGCGCAGTTCGCGGGGGTGCGTTGGGACGCGAAACCGCAGCGGGTGCTGGCCGGGACCACGATGCCGGGAGCGCGGTGGTTTCCCGGCGCGACCCTGAACTACGCCGAGCACGCCGTGGCCCCGGCGCCCGGCAAGGGCGACGACGACCTTGCGGTGATCTATCGCCGCGAGGACGGGGCCCGGGAGCAGCTGAGCTTCGGGCAGTTGCGACGCCAGGTGGCTGCGGCGCGGGCGGCGCTGGTGTCACTGGGCGTCTCCCGCGGGGATCGGGTGGTGGCGCTGGCGCCGAACTCGCCGGACACCGTGGTGGCCTTCCTGGCGACGGCGAGCCTGGGGGCGATCTGGTCGTCCTGTTCGCCGGACTTCGGGCCACGCGCCGTCGCCGACCGATTCACCCAGATCGAGCCGACCGTGCTGATCGCGGTACACAGCTACCGCTACGGTGGCCGAACCTACGATATTCGATCCACTGTGGACGCCCTGGGCGAGCGGATACCGTCACTGCGGGCCACCGTGACGCCGCCGCGCTGGGCCGCTCTGCTCGCCGAGCACACCGGCGCGGACCTGGCGTTCGACGCGGTGGCCTTCGACCATCCGTTATGGGTGCTCTACTCCTCGGGCACCACCGGTCTGCCCAAGGGCATCGTGCAGGGCCACGGCGGGATCGTCCTCGAGCACCTCAAGGCGCTGTCGCTGCAGTCCGACCTCGGGCCGGGTGATCGGTTCCTCTGGTTCACCACCACCGGCTGGATGATGTGGAACCTGCTGGTCAGCGGCCTGCTGGTGGGCGCGACGATCGTGCTCTACGAGGGCGACCCGGCGCACCCGGACCTCGGTGTCCTGTGGCGGCTGGCCCAGCAGGAGCGGATCAGCTACTTCGGCACCTCCGCACCGTTCATTCAGTCCTGCCTCAAGGCGGGTCTGCGCCCGGGCCGGGAACACGACCTCACCGCGCTGCGGGCGATCGGCTCGACGGGCGCGCCGCTGTCCCCCGAGGGGTTCCGCTGGATCAGCCAGGAGATCGGCCGGGACGTGCAGATCTGCTCGGTGTCGGGAGGGACCGACCTGTGCGCCGCGTTCGTCTGCGCCGCGCCGGACGTGCCGGTCTGGGAGGGCGAGATCTCCTGCCGGGCGCTCGGGGCCGCGGTCGTCGCACTGGACGAGGCCGGCGCCGAGCTGCTCGACCAGGTGGGCGAGCTGGTGATCACCAAGCCGATGCCGTCCATGCCGGTGTTCTTCTGGAACGATCCGGACGGGGTGCGCCTGCGCGAGGCGTATTTCGAGATGTACCCGGGCCGGTGGCGACACGGCGACTGGATCCGGATCACCCCGCGTGGCTCGTGCGTGATCTACGGTCGGTCGGACTCCACGCTCAACCGGGGCGGCGTCCGGATGGGCACCGCCGAGTTCTACGCCGTGGTCGAGGACCTCGACGAGGTGCTCGACTCACTGGTCATCGACACCTCCGGCACCGGAGGTGTGGGCGGGCGGGGCGAGCTGCTCTGCTTCCTGGTGCTCGCCGACGGGGTGTCGCCGGCCGACGTGGAGCCGCGGCTGCGCGCCGCGCTGCGGGAGAACCTGTCGCCGCGCCACGTGCCCGACCGGTTCATCGTCATCGACGAGGTGCCCCGCACCCTCAACGGCAAGAAGTGCGAGGTGCCGGTCAAGAAGATCCTCGCCGGGACCGACCCCGAGCGCGCGGTCAGTGTTGATGCCCTGCGCAACCCCGACTCGCTGACTCCGTTCGTCACCCGTGAGTGGCGATGCGAGCTATAGCTC
>JBOHGD010000037.1:0-45606 GCA_050699955.1 Pseudonocardiaceae bacterium
CACAACCCAGATGATCGACGATCAAGCATCCAAGACCGAGCCCGACACGCCGACACCAATCACCGACAGCCCACCAAGATCCACTAGCTGGCGACGGCCCAGCTCAATCGGACCCGTGAATGGACACCCGCGGAGGCCGGCGGCTGAGCCTCGTTGTTCGGGTTGTTCGGGTTGTTCGGGTTGTTCGGGTTGTTCGAACCATGCCCGTGACCCGCCCCGCCTTTTCCGGACAGCTTTCTTATGACTAATTCAGGCTGCGAGATGCCTGTTCAGATACTCGTTGTGGACCTCTAGTGGGGTGTTGTAGTTGAGGCCCGAGTGGAGACGTTGGTCATTATAAAGGAGCCCTCAATATATTTCACACACCGACAAGAACATCGACATCCTCGCGCTGCACCACCAACTCGACGTCCTACAGCGTCAAGTCGACAAACCACGGCTCACCCCGCCCGACCGGGGAAGTCGCGGCGGCGGCCGACAAACGAGCCGCGACCAAGCAAATCAAGGGAGATCAAGAAATGACTCACAACGTGGTCAAGATGTACGCGACGGCAACCATTACTCGAGAGGCAGCCAAGTCATTGGTCGACGCGGCGCGGGTGGCCTCGAACAAACTGGGTTTCGAACCCGCTACCGCGGTCACGGATCTCGGTGGTCACCTCAAAGCCTTCGAACGTGGAGACTCGACCCCTTACCTGGCGGGTGTCATCGCGATGGACAAGGCCTGGACGGCCGCCTCGTACCAGTTGTCCACATCCTACTGGAACCGATACGTGCAGGACTCCTCGGTGGCCGCGCTGCAGAACTCGTCTCGCGTGATGCCGGTAGGTGGCGGCTATGCCATCATGTGCGACGGGCAGGTCATCGGCGCCATCGCCATCTCGGGTGGCTCGCTCGAGCAGGACGAGAAAGCGGCACTCGCGGCGCTGGCAGATCTGGGTTTCGGCACCACCGAAGACCCCGACGCCCGCTGAAACCGACAGCGAGGTCTCAGTTGCCGAAAACCCCCTCGACGGCGTCGACTCGTCGAGCGCAGCGGCTGGCGCCGTCGGTCGTCAGCTAGTGGGTGAATCCGTTAGTTCGTCGGGGGTTGCCATGCGGTGGGGTCGTTGAGGTAGAGGCCGCAGGCGCAGTCGAGTGCTTCTTGGGGCGTACCGGCGGTGTACCGCTTCAATACTTGGTGCAAGTTGGTGACCTGCGGTTTTGTTGAGTTGGATCAGGCGGCTGGGTAGTACTCGTTGATCACGCCGCAGCCCATAGTAGACATATGCTTTGAGATAGTGGTGGTGGCGCGGCGGCGTTCAAGCCGGTGGTTGTTTGCCAGGCAAGTGCTTGGTACAGTCGAAGGTACAGACTGTGGCGCTGGATAAAGGGCGTGACGAGGGTCGGCAGCCTGTGCTGATAGCGGCATTTGGGGGACCTATGTCAGACACGCTTCGCACTTCTTCCGATATTCTGTCCGAAGAGTTCCAGCGTTCTCCTTATCCGATCTACGAGACCCTCCGCAGGAACTTTCCGCTCTTTCACGATGCGCGGCTGGACGCCTGGCTCATCAGTAGGTACGAGGACGTAACACGTGCCTTCCGGGAGGCCGACATCTTCTCCAGCCGGAGCTGGGACGATCAGTTGCGACCCCTCGTGCACCGCAGCCTCATGGCGATGGACGGAGAGGAACACGCGCGCCACCGCCGACTGATCTCTCCGGCATTCCAGCGGAAGAGGTTACGGGAGAAGATCGGTTCCTCGATAGAAGACTCCGCACGACAACTCGTTCACGCCTTCGCAGCCGACGGTACGGTCGACTTCGCGGAGCGCTTCGCCCGCCGTCTTCCCGTCAAGGTCATCATGCGTCTGATGGGAGTCTCCGACGACAATGAAGACTTCCGGCGGTGGTACCGCGCCATCGTCGACTACAGCGGTAACTTCGCCCAGGATCCGGTTGTGACACGCGCCGGCCTTCGCGCGGGTGAAGAGCTGGCAGAGTTCCTGAACCAGCGGATCCGGCGGCGCCGCGCGGATCCTGGCGACGACCTCATCTCGTTGCTGTGCACGAGCGAAGTCGACGGGACCCGTATGGACGACGAAATGATCAAGAGCTTCGGACTTGTGCTGCTGGCGGCTGGCGGTGAGACGACGGAGAAGTCTCTGAATCTGACCGTCTGCCACCTGCTGCGAAACCACATCCGGCTGGAGGCACTGGCTGGTGATCAAACCTTAATGGACAGAGCACTTGCGGAAACGCTGAGGCTCACGCCTCCCGTACAGGTGATCACCCGGGAGACGCGTGAGGCAGTCAAGTTGTCCGGAGGTACCTTGCCCAAGGGAGCCCTGGTCTTCCTGCTCATCGGGGCGGCGAATCGGGATCCGGCTCGATTCCGTGCGCCGGACACCTTCGACATGTTCCGGGAGGACGCCGAGGCGGATCGGGCGTTTGCGGGTGCGGCCCAGCACCTGGCGTTCGGCGCCGGACGGCACTTCTGTGTCGGTGCCTCCCTCGCTCACATGGAGGTCACGACCGCTCTTCGGTCCCTGTTCCGGAGGCTTCCCGACCTTCGTTTCGCTCCCGGATGCGCACCTCAGGACGTGGGTGTCGTCACCCGTGGCCCGCGGAAGGTCCTGCTCGACTTCACCCCTGTTCGCGCACACACCACTCTTTGATACGTCCATGGGTTCCGGGCGTGTGGTCCACCCGACCTCCTACTGTTGGTCCCACCGATATGGAGTAGTTTGCCCATGACCGAAACCGCCCCCTCGCCGGAGCCGCTTTTCCAGCTGTCGACGGGATATTGGGCATTCAAAACCTTGGCGACTGCGTACGAACTGCAGCTGTTTGCCCGCTTATCCGGGACGCCGGGGATGACCTTTCAGGAGTTCGCCGAGCGGTGGGAGATCGATGAGCGCCCGGCTCGTATGCTGCTGACCGGCTGTGCGTCGCTGGGTCTGCTGGAGAAGACCGGGGATCGATATCACAACAGCCCCCTTGCTGAGGAGTATCTGGTTCCCGGAAAGCCGCATCACTTCGGCGGGCTCATCGTCATGCTCGACCGCCGTTTGTATACAGCCTGGGGGCGGCTTACGGAGGCGGTGCGCACCAATCGGCCCGTTACCTGGGACACCGACCGCGAGAAATCCCTGTTCGAAAGCCAGAATCCCGATGTGGCTGACACATTCTGGGAAGCCATGCACACCCTGTCGTGCGGCCAACGCCAGCTACCCGTTCTCAGGCTGAAGCTATGAGCGGCGAGCAGACGATCGATGTTGGTGAGGCGACTGTTACCCGGGTCGTGGAGTGGTCTGGGCCGATCAAGACGGTGGCCGAGATCCTACCCGAGGCCTCCCCGCGGCAGTGGCAGGCTCACCGGGAGTTACTGGCTCCAGAGTTCTGGGACCCGGATACGGGCGCCTACCTGTGTCATATCCAGACCTGGGTGGTCCGGGTCGCCGGGTGCACGATCCTGGTCGACACCGGTGTGGGCAACGACCGTGACCGTCCCCAGATCCCGCCGTTTGCCTACCTGCGCACCGGCTTCCTGGACCGGCTGGCCGCAGCCGGGGTCGACTCGGCCAGAGTCGATGTGGTGATCAATACCCATGTCCACTACGACCACGTCGGGTGGAACACCCATCTGGTGGGCGGGGTGTTCGTCCCGACGTTCCCCAACGCTACCTACCTCGTGCCGCGCGAGGACTATGAGTACTTTCACCCCGACAACGCCGCGAACATGCGCCCTGCGGAGACCACGGACGAACGCCGCCGCTTCGCGGGTATTCGCCTGGTCTTCAACGACAGCATCGCCCCTGTCGAGCAGGCCGGGCAGCTGCAGCTGTGGTCGGGCCACCATGACCTGCCCGGGCTGCCGATCCGGCTTGAGGCCGCACCCGGACACACGCCCGGGTCCTCACTGGTCGCGCTGCGTACCGGCCAGGGAGTGTTGTTCGTCGGTGACCTGCTGCACAGCCCCATTCAGATCCTGGATCCCGACTTACGGTGCAGCTTCGATCTCGACGCCATTCAGGCCCGAGTGACTCGCCGACGCGTGCTCGCCCGGGCAGCCCAGGACGGGTCGCTGCTCGCGCCGGCGCATCTGAGCGGTCATAGCGCCGCCACCATCGCCTGTACCGGCGCTGACGACAGCACCGGTTACACCATCGACCGCTGGGCGGACTTCCCGTCAGGCCCCACCTTACCCGACACTGACCCTCGACGACCGGCGTGACGATCACACCGAACCAGGTTATGCATCTCAGGACCAGGACCTACGGTCCGCCTGGCCGAGTGCTGTCAGCAGCATCTCATGTGCTTTAGCCTCTCCCACTGAGATGCGTATACCATATCCTGGAAAGGCTCGGACCTTGACCCCTGCTGTAGCTGCGGTCCGGGCGAAAGACTCAGTGAGCCATTCCGCGCAACCTGTTGGGTACTCGCGGTGGTGGGGGCTCGGATGATCTGAGACGCACGAGACGGGCCACTCTGCAACAAACGACGCGAGATCCTGGTTACGACGGCTGTTGTTCACAGCTTCCGAAGGGATCGTGCGTCGCCATGAGTGTGACCTACACAGCCACTCTGCCGGTCGGTGAGCAGACCGTGGCGGTGCTGACCGGTGTGCTCGACGCCGAGCGGACCCGCCGGGGCACCCGCGCCGGGACCCGGTCACTGACCAGCCACAACCAGGCGGTCCTGATCCTGCGCTGGTTCCTCGACGGCACCCGCATGCAGCAACTGGGCACCGACAACACGATCAGCACATCCACCGCCTATGACTACCTCCACGAAGGAATCGACGTGCTCGCCGCCCGCGCCCCAGGCCTGCACTGCGCGCTGCCGGCCGCGAAAGCGGCCGGCTACTCCCACGTCGGCATCGACGGGACAGTGATCGAGACCGACCGCTGCACTGCCCCCGGACCCACCGACGGAGTGGATCTGTGGTGGTCAGGGAAACATCACCAGCATGGCGGCAACGTGCAGGTCATGACCGTCCCCGACGGCCGGCCGATCTGGACCTGCGACGTGCGCCCCGGGCGTGAACATGACACCACCGCGGTGCGGGCCCACCCCGAGATCCTCCCCTGCCTCACCGAGACCCTCCATGACCTGCGCGCCCTGGGTGACCTGGGTTATGAGGGCGAAGCCGACACCATCACCGTGGCGTTCAAGACCCCCGCACAGAGTCACCCGACCCCCCTCCAGCAGATGTTCAACAAGGCGCACAACGGACTCCGGGCGATCGGTGAGCGCGGTCATGCCCTGCTCAAGATGACACTCCGAGCACTGCGCAACACCAGCCTGGACCCCCGGCGCATCGGGAAGATCGTCGCCGCAGCCCTGGTACTCCTCCACCTCGAACACCACCGCACCACCTAACAACGGTCAGTAATCAACCCCCTGCGCGGAAAGGCTCAATGGCCGAGGTGAGTGGGAGCCAAACGAAGTTGGCTCGTGAAGGCAGGACAGGCAGCTTCAATTCTCTGAGACCTGCAATCAGTTCTTCTCGTGATGCTGCCTTGATTCCGTCCAGGATCGGATGGCCGACCGAGCCGCGGGCGACCCATCCGGCAAGGCGACGGATCGCTCCGGATGTACCATGGCTGAGTCGGGCGGACACGCGCGGAGCCTATCGCCGCCTTGGCTGCGAACATCCCCAAAATTCGGCAGCGGAGCGCGTTCCGCGTGCGACGCGACCAGCGGCAGAACAATGCATTCAACGAACTGTCAACCTCGCTCACCCACCCGGCCCGCTCGTGGAGAGCTATCGCGCACGCATCGCCCCTGTTGGTGGCCCACGCAACGGACGGCGGGCCCGTTGATCAGGTGAGCGCGGACCGACGGATAACACCGGCCAGCGCCGGCATTCTCGCGGCAGCCGACCAGCCCGATTCCGAGCGGCTCATCTCTCGCGTCACAAAGGTGGTCACTGCGATGCAGTTCAGATCCGACTGCCGCACCATCGCTGCGGCCATGGACAACATCATCACTGTGTGCGAGTTCCCCGCCAACCAGGCGGTACGGGCCGGCTCACGGACGTGGGGTCGCCGACCGGGCCGGCCGGTCGGGTCTAGTTCGTGAGCCGGGCCTGGTAGAGCTGCTGGAGCGCGGCCCAGTGGCGGGCGCTGGCCTCGGCGTCGTACGTGGGGTTGTCGGGCACGGCGAAGCCGTGGTGGGCCTGGTAGAACTCGACGGTGTGGTCGACGCCCGCCTCGGTCAGCGCGTGGTCGAGAAGTTCGGCCTGCTCGGCGGTGAAGGAGTTGTCCTCCTGCGCGCCGGCGACATAGACGGTGGCACTGATGCGGTCCGCGGCCAGATGCGGGCTGGTCGGTTGGTCCGCGACGGCGAGCCCGCCGCCGTGAAACGACGCCGCCGCCGCGATCGTGTCGCCGAGTCCGCCTGCGGCGACGAGGGACATGCGCCCGCCGAGGCAGTAGCCGGTGGTGCCGATCGCGTCGCCGCCGACTTCCGGCCGGTTCAGCAGGAATTCGGCGTAGGCGCCGGCGTCGGAGATGATCCCGTCGTTGGTGAGGGCGCCCATGAGGGTGCCCAGCCGGGCTCGTTCCCTCTCGTCGGAGAACACGGTGGCCACGTCGAACGGCGCCCAGTCACCGGCGCGGTAGTAGATGTCCGGGATCAGGGCGACGAAGCCCATCTCGGCCAGGTGATCGCCCATCTGCCGGAACGTGTCCCGTAGTCCGCCGGCGTCGGGGAAGACCACCACGCCGGGTCGAGGGCCGTCTGCCTCCGGGATGTGCAGTGACCCGTTGCTCCGGCCGTCGGGGGTGGGGATCTGGATGTCCAGGCGCGGCATGCGGACGCCTCCATGGCGTTGTCGACACGTGATCACCCGGACATTACCGCGCGCACGGCGTCGTCCCACATTTCTTGGCACACTTGGACTTGTGCGTCAAGCCCGTGCTCACGAGGCGGTCCAGATCATGCAACCGGACGCCGACGCGCGGGCTCCTGGGGCAGCGGTGGCGGCGGCACTCTGCGGACATTGGGATCACGAGCCGCCCTGTCCCTTGCACCGCATAGACAGCTACTCCGAGCCGCACCCGAGGGTCAGATATTGCCAAACCCGAACAGAAAGGCCAGCGCAACAACCATCCCCATGATCACAGTGACCGATCACACCACGGTGTCACGTGAGGCAGCCATCAGCGCAACCCACCCGGCGCAGGCACCTCAAACCTGCCCTCAATGACCAGCCTCCCGACAGGAAGGCGCTGGTCAGACGCGGGACCGTCTGCGTGGTGCCCCCGGCAGGACTCGAACCTGCGGCCTAGCGATTAGAAGTCGCTTGCTCTATCCGGCTGAGCTACGGGGGCTGGGGCGCGGGCTGCGCCATGAGCAGGGTAGCGAGTGCCACCGGCGGCCGGTCCGTGCCTGGCCGGGCCGGATCGAACGGGCGGAGCGTGGTCACGGGAGCCGGATGACCACCCTTCCCGAGGTGGCGGGTCGGGCGTGCGACGGGCCGGCGTCAGGGGCCGAGTCGGCGGACCACGAGGTTCTTATCGGAGGTGTAGAGCAAGAGCGGGGGCCCATCGTCACGCCCTGGGGCGAGCACTGGGTTCTTGCCCCGCATCGCCGCTGTGGTAGCGACTGCGCCGCTGTCGCTGATGTGGGCTACCTGCACGTCCTTGGGGTTGGCCCAGGCGATCCACCGGCTGCCGTCTTTGCCGGGCACGCTGACCGGGTTCCCCCCGGGCGGGGAGGGCTGGGAGCTCAGCCGGACGGCTGGGGACCAGGTCGATCCGTTGTCTGGCGAGGTGGCGGTCCAGACTCCGACCCGGCCGTCCGCACCGGTATCCCAGGTCACCGCGAGGCGTTTGCCATCATGATCGTAGGAGACCGACGGGCCGAGCCGGGGACAGCTGTTGATGTGCCAGTTGTCGTGGTACGGGAAGTGGATCTGTGACCAGTCGTGCCCGCCGTCCGACGAGGTGACTATCACGATGTCTCGGATGTCGTCCAGCTTCGTATCGGACGTACTGTCGCTGCCCATATTCATGTGCCCCATACCGGTGTCCCCGGCGGTCGATGCGGCGGGCGAAGGAGTCGCCGGCGGCGGAGTCATGGGCTGGCCTTCGGGGCCGGGCTGCGGGGACACATTGCGATAGGCGAGGGCGAACTGCCCGTTCGGGCCTTGGGCCAACGAGGGGCGACAGCACGAGCATGCGTTGGCCTTGGCGACCCAGCTTGGGGTGAAGGTTTGGCCGCCGTCGCGGGAGACGGCGAGATTCACGGTGTCGACGTCGCCACCCGCAACGTTCTTCTTGTCCACCGGCCGCCCGTCGAGCCAAGCCAGCCACACTGCCCCATCTGAAGCGGTGTAGATGTTGGGCCACGACACGGCCTGGACTCCACCGTCGGGGAGGGGAGAACCGGTCGTCCATGTCTTGCCCTGATCAGTGGAGCGGGCCAGGCGCATTGTGAAGGCTCCACTGTCCAGGCCTGTCACGACGGTGTTGTCCGCCCACGCCGCCAGGACGGTGCCTTGACCGGTGACGGAGATGACCATGCGGCGGCCGACGTCGCCGTCCGGGCCGACGCGCATCGGTGTGGTGAACGTCTTGCCGTCATCGTCCGACCAGGCCACGTATGGTGTACCGAGGTTGCCGAATCCCGACGGGCTGGATCTACCCGAATCGGCCGCCCACGCCACGTAGATCCGGCCGGTCCGCGAGTCGACCGCAGTCGCGTCGTTGATGATGTCCTGCCCAGTCGCCACTGTGACCGCGGCCGCCGCGTGTGGCGCAGCGGGGGTATCGGCTGTACCCGCCTGAGTGTCGTGGGCTCCCGATTGCGACGTGCAGGCGGTCAGTGCCAAGGCGGTGGCCAGCGCCGCCAGGGCCGTCCGCCGCGTCCTTGCGCGAGTGCACCACATTATTCGAGGCCTCTCTATCCAGGACTGCTCCGGACGGGACGCGGTTTTCCGAGCAACCGCCACGGCGCATTCATCGGGATGGCCCGCTCAGCCGTTCTCTGCTTTCTTGATCTCCGGCAGAGCGGCCTCGACATCGAGAGCTCCGGGCCACTTGTGCACCACTCGGCCGTTCGAGTCGATCAGGACGCTGTAGGGCACGCCCAGCGACAGGAACGTGGCCTGGAAGGAGTTATCCGTATCGTGGACCATCGGGAAGGACAGGTCGTGTTGACGGATGTACTGCAGGGGTGCGGCGTCGGAACCGTCGTCGACGTCGACTCCGAGCACGTGCAGGCCGTGAGTTTGCTCCTGGTCGGAGAGCTTCTGGAGCTCCGGCAGCTCTTCTCGGCAAGGACCGCACCACGTGGCCCAACTGGACAGCAGAACCGGGTGTCCCTTCTGATCGGCGAGTGACCACACCTGGGTGCCGCCCAGGGTTCGCGCCGAGAACTGCACGGGCGCAGCGTCTGCCTTCGGGCCTGCGGGTCGCGCGGTCGCGCACCCGCCGAACAGGGCGGCGCAGACGAACGCAGACACGACGATGCCGGCCCGACCACGGCCGTCAACGCTGTTGGGTCTGATCCTCACCCATGACCACCTTCCCGACCGCCCGTGCCACAGCAGCCCAGCTCGGCATACGTGCTGGTTGACCAACAGGTCGCGCTGACCCGACGAATGGTTCCCCCGGGAGGAGAACTTTTTTCTGCGCACACTCAGGAACCAGACCACTACCTTGAGCGACAGTTCCAGTATCCGCACCAGACCCGGCAGGCGAGTGATCCGGGTAGTCCTCAGGGATCAGGAGGGGATTGGCATGTGCGACCACCTTGGTCCCGAGCGTGGTCAAGGCCGGGACACGTGAGCGGGGAGCTGGTCAGTGCCGCGGTCTCGACCGCAGGCCAGATCAACGGGTCCCTGCTCGTCGCGGTGCCGATCGCGATCGCCGCCGGGCTGGTGTCCTTCCTCTCGCCGTGCGTCCTGCCCCTCGTGCCCGGCTATCTCTCCTTCATCACCGGGCTCAGCGCCGCCGAGCTGGGTGTGGTCGCACCCGGTGAACCGCGTTCGGAGGACGGCGGCTCCGTGGTTGTCGCCACCCGTACCGCGGGCCGGGTGGTCCTCGGCAGCTGCTTGTTCGTCCTCGGGCTGGCCGTGGTGTTCGTCTCCCTCGGCGCGGCGTTCGGCGGTCTCGGTGCCGCCTTGCGCACCCACCAGGAGGGACTGACCCGAGTCCTCGGGGTAATCACCATCGCCCTGGGCCTGTTCTTCGCCGGGGCATTCCAGCGCTTGCGCATCGCCAACACCGAGCTCCGCTTCCACCGAACGCCCACGGCCGGACTCGCCGGGGCGCCGTTACTGGGAATCATGTTCGGGTTGGGATGGACGCCGTGCATCGGCCCCACGTTGAGCGCCGTCCTCGGCCTCGCGGCGTCCACCGACCAGGCCACGGCCATCCGAGGTGCCGGTCTCGCCTTCGCCTACTGCATCGGACTCGGGATCCCGTTCGTCATCGTCGGCCTAGCCTTCCAGCGCTCGATGTCCGCGCTCGCCGTCGTCAAGCGGCACTACCGCGCTGTGATGTTCGTCGGCGGCGCGCTACTCGTCGTGCTCGGAATCCTCGAGGTCACGGGCCTGTGGGGCCAGGCCATCGCCAGCGTACAAACCCATCTCCCGACAACGTCCTTCCTCTGACGCGGCCGGGAGCTGGAACTGCGCTTAGCACCGCCCCCCGACCATCGCCGGGACCGTCCGCCCTGTGACGGCGACGTTGTCCACATCGAACCCCGCCATCCCCATATCGATCATGGCCGGCTTCCGGAGCCACGCCTGGCCGCGCAGCCTGGGCGCACCGGCCGAATGGACCGGTACCCACCGCAGCGGGTGGGGACGGCTGCGTAGGAGGGCGTGCGATGAGAGAGACACCAGTGACCGTGGTGGGAACCCTGGTCAGTGACATGCGACCGCGCCGAGTGGGTCCGGATGAGACGCTCGTGCTCAACTTCCGGGTCGCCAGCAACGAGCGCCGGTTCGACAAGACGTCCGAGTCATGGGTGGACGGGGAGAGCCTGTACCTGTCGGTGAACTGCTGGCGCAGGCTCGCTGAGAACGCCGCCTCGCTGGTGAAGGGTGACCCGGTCATCGTCAGCGGCAAGCTGCGTACCCGGGAGTGGACCAACGAACAGGGCGTGCGCCGTTCGATGGTCGAGATGGAGGCCAGTGCCGTCGGCCCGGACCTGGCCCGCTGCACGGCCACCGTCCGCAGGCGGCGCCGGGGGGAGGACCCGGCGAGTCCTGGGGACGAGGGCGCGGAGCGGCTCGGCTTGCCGGACCGGGCCGGCCTGGTGGACGGATTCGGCCTGACGGACCAGGTGAGCCTGTCCGACCTGGCCGAAGCCGCCCGGCCGCTGGTGCCCGCCCCGGCTTGACCGAGCGAACGGGCCGGGTGCCGGGTCGGCCGCCCGGCCCGGCCCGGGTCGCCGCATCTACCATCGCGGCCGTGGCTGAGTTCATCTACACCATGAAGAAGGTGCGCAAGGCGCACGGTGACAAGGTCGTCCTCGACGAGGTCAACATCTCGTTCTATCCCGGCGCGAAGATCGGCGTGGTCGGACCCAACGGCGCAGGTAAGTCCAGTGTGCTGAAGATCATGGCTGGGCTCGACCAGCCCAACAACGGGGAGGCGTTCCTTTCACCGGGTGCGACGGTGGGCATCCTGCAGCAGGAGCCGGCGCTCAACGAGGACAAGACCGTCCTGGGCAACGTCCAGGAGGGAGTGGGGGAGATCAAAGCCAAGCTCGACCGGTTCAACGAGATCGCCGAGCAGATGGCCACCGACTACTCCGACCAGCTCATGGAGGAAATGGGTCGGCTGCAGGAGGAACTCGACCACGCGGACGCCTGGGATCTGGACTCCCAGCTCGAGCAGGCGATGGACGCCCTGCGTTGCCCGCCGCCCGACGAACCGGTCACGTACCTGTCCGGCGGAGAGCGACGCCGGGTCGCGCTGTGCACGCTGCTGCTGTCCAAACCCGACCTCCTGCTGCTCGACGAGCCGACCAACCACCTGGACGCGGAGAGCGTGCTGTGGCTGGAGCAGTTCCTGGCGAGCTACCCGGGCGCGGTGCTGGCGGTCACCCACGACAGATACTTCCTGGACAACGTCGCGGAGTGGATCCTCGAACTCGACCGTGGCCGGGCCTACCCCTACGAGGGCAACTACTCCACCTATCTGGAGAAGAAGGCCGATCGGCTCGCGGTCCAGGGCAGGAAGGACCAGAAGCTGCAGAAGCGTCTGCGCGACGAACTGGCCTGGGTGCGGTCGGGTGCCAAGGCCCGGCAAGCCAAGTCCCGAGCTCGGCTGCAGCGCTACGAGGAGATGGCGACCGAGGCCGAACGCAGCCGCAAGCTGGACTTCGAGGAGATCCAGATCCCGGCCGGGCCGAGGCTGGGCAACCTGGTGGTCGAAGTGTCGCACCTGGACAAGGGCTTCGATGGCCGTGTGTTGATCAAAGATCTGTCCTTCACACTGCCCCGTAACGGCATCGTGGGGGTCATCGGGCCCAACGGTGTCGGCAAGACCACTCTGTTCAAGACCATCATCGGGCTGGAGGAGCCCGACTCCGGCACGGTCAAGGTCGGCGACACGGTGCAGCTGTCCTACGTCGACCAGGAGCGTGCCGGGATCGACCCGGGCAAGACGGTCTTCGAGGTCGTCTCCGACGGCCTGGACCACATCCAGGTGGGAAACACCGAGATGCCCTCCCGCGCCTACGTCAGCGCCTTCGGGTTCAAGGGTCCTGACCAGCAGAAGCCGGCCGGGGTGCTGTCCGGCGGCGAACGCAACCGGCTCAACCTCGCGCTGACCCTCAAACAGGGTGGCAACCTGATCCTGCTCGACGAGCCCACCAACGATCTCGACGTCGAGACGCTGGGCTCGCTGGAGAACGCGCTGGAACAGTTCCCCGGATGTGCTGTGGTGATCTCGCACGATCGCTGGTTCCTGGACCGGGTGGTGACCCACATTCTTGCCTGGGAGGGCACGGAGGAGAATCCTGCGTCCTGGTTCTGGTTCGAGGGCAACTTCGAAACCTACGAGCAGAACAAGATCGGACGACTCGGGATGGACGCGGCGCGACCACATCGCGTGACGTACCGCAGACTGACCCGGGACTGAACGGGTGGTGAGGCTAGCCGGTGTGGGGTAACCCGACGGGAGCTAGGAGGTGAACGCCACGGCGCGCGACGAGGTACCGGACAGCATGCCGGCCGACGGCAGCGAAGCCGCGTCGCTGGTCGAATCAGCCATGCTGCTGCGCTGGAGGGCGCCCGAATTGGCCCTGCTGCTGGCCAATCGTGCGGTCGCCGCGGCTGGGGACCACCGGCCGACGGTCCTGCGCGCGGAACAGCTCGCCGTGTTCGCGCTCAACCGCCTCGAACGGCCCAGCGAAGCGGCGTACCGACTACTGGCTGCGCTCCGGGACGCCAACGTCCCCGTTGAGCTGCGGCACGAGCTGCACGTGGAGCTGGCGCACTGTGCCGCGGCTCTCGGTCAACCCGGGATCGCACTCGCCGCGTTGCGGCCGGTACTGGCCACCGGCGACGACATCGCCCCGGTGCTGCGCGGCATGGCGCTGATCGGTACCGCCGAGTCGGCGGGTGTGCTCGGCCGAGGGGATGTCGTCACCAAGGCGCTCGCCGAAGCCGACGAGCTGTTCCGCGAGGAGCCGCAGCTCGACCGCGACACCGCGTTGCTGCTCCGGGCCACCGCCAAGGCAGTGGACGCGATGCGCCACCGTCGCAGTGGCGCGCCCGCGGAGTCCGAGGCGCAGGCCAGAGCAGGCCGCGAGCTGCTGGCCGGGCTGGCCGATCCAGAGCACGACAGCGGCCAGGTCAGCGGACGGTTGACGCTCGAACTGGTGCTCGCCCTACTGGACCGCGGGGAGGGTGACGCTGCCGCCTGGGAGGCCCGACCGCTGCTTCGCCGTCCGGTGCGGGCTGCCGCTGCGGGGGCCGTCGGCTGGCTGCGGTTGGCCCTCGCTACCCGGGTACACCTCGCCGAAGGTCGCCATGAGCCGGCCCTGGCCCTGCTGGCTGACGCGGTGGAGGTGGCCCAGCGACACGGCGTGGACGCGGTTCTCGCCGAATGCCTGGAGGGACTGTCCCACGTGCACGAGGTACGCGGCGAGTTCGCGGACGCCCTGCACTGCCTGCGCTCGGCCCGCGCTGCCGAATCCCGGTACCGCCGCACCGCGGAGATGGCGCGATCCGCGCTGATCGAGCATTGCGACGTCCGGCACCAGGAGATACCCGCGCTGGTCGACCAGATCGCTGCGCTGCTGTCCGGTACCGGATGGCTGCGGGCCGTTCCGGACCCGGACACCGGTCTGCTGGACACCGAGGAGTACGGCGGCCGGGTCGAGGCGGCGCTGGACGAGCCCGCCCCGCTGAGCCAGGTGCTCGTCGCGACGGGATCGGCGGTCGACGAGCCTCCCGGCCGGGGGTTGTTGATCGAGCTGAGTCGGCGGCTGCGCGCTGCGGCACCGGGAGGGGCTGAGTTCGGTCAGGTCACCGGTGACCTGACCGCCGTGCTGCTGCCTGCGATGGGCCGGGTCCAAGCGCAGGCCTGGGCTGACCGCTTCCGCGTGCGGTCGGCCGCGGAGCTGGGGGTCGAGATCATCGTCGGTGTCGCGCAGCACCGGGCGGGCACCGGGGCCGATCAGTTCCTGGCAGACACCGTCCTGGCGCTGCGCAACGCCGCGAATGACACCCAGGTGACAGGTCGCCGTCCAGATGGGTCTCGGGGCCGGACCGCCGCTGAGCCGGTCACGGTGATTCTCAGTGTGGTACCCGCGGCCACGGACCACAGTGGGTCGACCAATGGCAGGCCCACGGCGAAGCCGGCTCGTGCCGGGATGCACGTCGGCCCGAGCGCACCTGACCCGCGGGCCTCGGAGGAGCTGCTCGCAGCGCATCCGGTGGTCCAGGATCAGGACGTGCGGCGACCCAAGCAGTGGCCGGAGCCACCGCACATCGACGAGCCCGTATCGCAGCCTGCCGGCCCGGCCGACGCGGAGCCGGCGGCCGCGTCCGAGTCCGCATTGCCACCCGGCGCACACCGGCGTCGCAGCACCAACGGCACTCCGGTGTTGGTGAGCGACCTGCTTTCTCGCTCGGTGCTGTCCGCAGGCCGGTCCGGCCGGCGCCGCGCGGAGGATCGGGCCGATGACCGCCCGCAGGATCAGGCCGACGGAATCTCAGTTGCCGAGGTGAGCCCGCCGCCGTCCGGTCCACCGCCGCCGCCCCCGCCGCGGAACCTCGAATGGGCCTCCAACGGTTCCGGTGGCGACATGGACTCGGTGGGCATGGGTGACTTGCTCGCCGAGGCACTCGCGGCGTTCCAGGAGGGCGCTACGCCGCTTCGCGAGGGCATCGACGTGACCGGGCCCAGCGTCGCGGTCACCGGGGACAGCCTCGACCCGGCACCGCGGCGTGATCGCACGCCGAGCCTGCAGCTCGCCGACGATCAGGTGGATCGGCACCCGGGTAGTGCGAGGGAGGCGATGACCGATCCCGAGCTGCGGCTACCGGATCTCACCGCCGAGCCACTGTGGCGACCCCCCGGAATGAACCGTCAGTCTGCGGCTGGAGACTAGGGCGGTGACTCGGGTGATGGGGGAGCCCGGGGCGGCTCCCGGCTTGGACGAACTGATCGCGCTGTATTACCGGCACGCGTCGGCAGACGATGTCGGTGCCGCGGATCCGGCTGAACGGGCCGCGGCGGTCCGGTCACATCGAGAGCTGGCCGCCGACCGGGCGCCCGGCCGCGCGGTGGTCCGGCTGCTCAACCCCAGCCTCGCGGCCGACGGCTGGCGCTCGGCGGGCACCGTGGTGCAGATCGTCACCGACGACATGCCCTACCTGGTGGACTCGGTGGTCTCCCAGTTGGTCCGCATCGGTGTCTCGGTGCGGCGCCTCGTGCACCCGATCGTGGTGGTCCGCCGCGACCTCACCGGAACCCTGCGGGAGGTCCTCGCCGAGTCCGACCCGGACGATGTGCCCGCCGATGCGCTGGTCGAGTCCTGGATGTACCTGGAGGTCGACCGCGTCGCCGATCCCGCGCGGGCCCAGGATGTGCAGCAACGCCTGCTCGCTGTGCTCACCGACGTGCGCGAGGTGGTCGAGGACACCGAGCGGATGATCAGCACGGCCGACGCCCTGGCCGGCGAGCTGGACGCCACGCCACCCCCGCTGTCCGCCGACCAGGTCGCCGAGGGCTCCGCGCTGCTGCGCTGGCTCGCCCGTGAGCACTTCACCTTCCTCGGCTACCGACGCTACGAACTGGTCCGCGATCCGGCCGATGGGTCCGCACCCGCACTGCGGGCGGTACTCGCCTCGGGGCTCGGCGTGCTGCGCAGGGACAGCCTGGCCGCTCGCAGCTTCACCACCGGCCCGGACGCGGCCGACCCGCTGTCGCCGGAGCTGCTGGTGCTCACCCAGGCCAGCGTGCCGTCCACGGTGTACCGCCCGATCTACCCGTACTACGTCGGCGTCAAGACCTTCGACGAGCGTGGCGGGGCCACCGGCGAGCACCGCTTCCTCGGTGTGCTCACCACCACCGCCCTGCACGAGGACGTGCTGGACATCCCGGTGATCCGGCGGCGGGTGCACGACGTGATCCATCGCGCGGGCGTGCCGCTGGAGTCCTACTCGGGGCAGCGGATGCTCGAGGTCGTCCAGACCTACCCGCGGGCCGAGCTGTTCTCCACCGACTCGGACTCGCTGTACCAGACGGTGACCGGGGTGCTGTCCCTCGCGCAGCGGCGCACCTTGCGCCTGTTCTGCCGGCGCGATCCCTACCGCCGGTTCTTCTCCTGCCTGGTCTACCTGCCCCGCGATCGCTACACCACCACCGCCCGGCTGGCCATGCAGGACCTGTTGATGCGCGAACTGCACGGCACCGGCCTGGAGTACAGCGTCCGGGTCGGCGAGGCCCTGCACGCGCGGGTGCACTTCACCGTGCATACCGATCCGGGCGACACCCAGGTCCCCACCGCACCGGACGTCCCGGCCATCACCGAACGCCTCGAAGGCGCCGTCCGCACCTGGGACGAACGGTTGCTCGACGCCGTGCATGCCGGTGACGCCACCACCGCCGAGCTCGCGCAGCGCTACCTGGCGGCGCTGCCGGAGGCCTACAAAGAGGACTTCGACGCGGCCACCGCCCTGGTCGACATCGGCCGGCTGGAGGCGCTGGCCGCGAAGGACGGCCTGGACCTGTGCTTCTACTCGCCCGAGCGCGCCGATCCGGGCGAACGGCGGTTCAAGCTGTACCTGGCCGGGCAGCGGATCACGTTGTCCCAGGTACTGCCGGTGTTGCAGCGGATGGGCGTCGAGGTCGTCGACGAGCGGCCCTACCAGATCATCCGGGTCGACGGTGTGCAGTGCTGGATCTACGACTTCGGGCTGCGGCTGGACGCCGCCCTGCTGGAGCACCTGCGTGGCCAGGACGTCGACGAGGTGCAGCGCCGGTTTCAGGACGCGTTCGTCGCGGCGTGGCGAGGCGCCTGCGAGGTGGACCGGTTCAACGCCCTGGTGCTGCGGGCCGGGCTGGACTGGCGGCAGGCGGCGGTACTGCGCGCCTACGTGAGCTACCTGCGACAGGCCCGCACTCCCTACAGCCAGGACTACGTGGTGGACGTGCTGCTCGCGCACTGTGGCATCGCCGCCGCCCTGGTGCGGTTTTTCGAGAGTCGCTTCGACCCCGATCTGGACCCGGCCACCCGGGACGGGCGGCACGACGCGCCGGCCGCCGAGATCGCCGTCATGATCGACGCGGTGACCGGCCTGGACGCCGACCGCATCCTGCGCAGCCTGCTCACCCTCGTGCGCGCGACGCTGCGGACCAATCACTACGTACGCGACGCGGACGCGAACCCGCGGCCGTACCTGGCTCTCAAGCTCGACCCGAGGGCGGTGCCGCAGCTGCCCGAGCCCCGGCCGGCGTTAGAGATCTTCGTCTGCTCCCCGCGGGTAGAGGGCGTGCACCTGCGCTTCGGCCCGGTCGCCCGCGGCGGACTGCGCTGGTCGGACCGCAGGGAGGACTTCCGCACCGAGGTGCTGGGGCTGGTCAAGGCACAGGCGGTGAAGAACGCCGTCATCGTGCCGGTCGGGGCCAAGGGCGGGTTCGTGGTCAAACGCCCTCCCGCGCCCACCGGCGACCCCGGGCCGGACCGGGAAGCGGCCCAGGCCGAGGGCGTCGCCTGCTACCGCATGTTCGTCTCCGGGTTGCTCGACCTCACCGACAACCTGGTCAACGGCATCAGCAGGCATCCCGATCGGGTGGTGCGCCACGACGGTGACGACAGCTACCTGGTGGTCGCCGCCGACAAGGGGACTGCCGCGTTCTCCGACATCGCCAACGAGGTGGCCGCCTCCTACGGCTTCTGGCTGGGCGACGCCTTCGCCTCCGGTGGCTCATCGGGGTATGACCACAAGTCGATGGGGATCACCGCGCGAGGCGCCTGGGAGAGCGTCCTGCGGCACTTCCGAGAGCTGGGCATCGACACCCAGGCCGAGGACTTCACCGTGGTCGGCATCGGGGACATGTCCGGTGATGTGTTCGGCAACGGGATGCTGTGCTCCGAGCACATCCGGCTGCTCGCGGCCTTCGACCACCGACACGTCTTCGTCGACCCCGATCCGGATCCGGCCGGCTCCTACGCCGAACGACGCCGGCTCTTCGCGCTGCCCCGCTCGTCCTGGGAGGACTACGACCGCTCGCAGATCAGCCCCGGTGGCGGGGTGTGGCCGCGCAGCGCCAAGCGGATCCCGGTCGGCGCCGCGATGCGCCAGGCACTGGGTATCGGCGAGGACGTCACCGAGCTCCCCCCGCCCGAGCTCATCCGGGCGATCCTGCTCTCTCCGGCGCAGTTGCTGTTCAACGGGGGGATCGGCACCTACGTCAAGGCCGGCGCCGAGACCCACGCCGACGTCGGGGACAAGGCGAACGACCCGGTCCGGGTGGACGGCACCGACCTGCGGGTGCAGGTGATCGTGGAGGGCGGCAACCTGGGTCTGACCCAGCGCGGCCGGATCGAGTTCGCCCGGGCCGGCGGCAAGATCAATACCGACGCCATCGACAACTCGGCCGGGGTGGACTGCTCCGACCACGAGGTCAACATCAAGGTGCTGCTCGATCACCTGGTCGCTGACGGCGCGCTCAGCCAGGCGGACCGCCAGGCGGTGCTGGTCGAGATGACCGACGAGGTCGCAGCGCTGGTGCTCGCCGACAACACCGCCCAGAACACCGTGCTCGGGGTCAGCCGCGCCCATGCCGCCCCGATGGTGTCGGTGCACGCCCGGCTGGTGCGGCGCCTGGAACAGGACCGATGCCTGGACCGGGGGCTGGCGGCGTTGCCGACCCGCGCGCAGTTCGCCGCACTGGAGTCCGCGGGCGAGGGGCTGAGCTCACCGGAGCTGTGCACGCTGCTGGCGCACGTCAAACTCGCGCTGACCGCCGAGGTGCTGGCCGGCGACCTGCCCGACGCGCAGGTGTTCCGCGCCAGGCTGCCGGAGTACTTCCCCGCGCCCCTGTGCGAGCGGTTCATCGAGGCCATCGGAGCGCATCCGCTGTGCCGTGAGATCACCACCACGTTCCTGGTCAACGAGGTGGTCGACGGGGCCGGAACGACCTATGCCCACCGGCTGGGCGAGGAACTGTCCGCTTCGGGCACCGACGCGGTGCGGGCCTTCGCGGTGGCCACCGCGGTGTTCGACCTGCCCGTGACCTGGCACGCGATCGCTGAGCTGGGTACCAGCGTGCCTGCGTCGGTATCCGACGCCATGATGCTGGAGTCGCGCAGGCTGCTCGACCGGGTCAGCCGGTGGTTGTTGCTCAACCGGCCGCAGCCGCTGGCAGTGGGTGCCGAGATCAACCGGTTCGGCCCGATCGTGCGGGCGCTGGCACCCAGGGTGCCGGACTGGCTGACCGGCCGTGCGGCGCAGAACCTCACTGCGGTCGCCGGTCGGTTCGCCGGGCAGGGTGTGCCGGAGCACCTGGCGCGCCGGATCGGTGCGGGGCTCGACAGCTTCGGGCTGCTCGACATCGTCGAAGTGACCGAACTGGCCGAGCGCGACGCCACCGGGACGATCGAGCTGGGCGAGCAGGAGGCCGAGCGGGTCGCCGAGCTGTACTACACCCTGTCGGCCCATCTGAACATCGACCGGATTCTTGGTTCGGTGAGTCAGCTGCCACGGGGTGACCGGTGGCACGCGCTGGCCCGCCTGGCACTGCGAGACGATCTCTACGCCTCGCTGCGGGCGATCACCCTCGATGTCCTGCGCAGCGGCGACACCTGGGTCGATCCGGCGATGACCATCGCGCGGTGGGAGCAGGAGAACGCCTCGCGGCTGACCAGGGCCAGAGCCACCCTAGAGGAGATCGCCGACGTCGGGAGCCTGGATCTGGCTACCCTGTCAGTGGCCACCCGGGGGATCCGGAGCATGGTGCGCTAGCACCGGGCGCAGCCGAAAGGAGGCAGGCCAGTTGGGGGCGTTCAGTACGGATGTGGCGGTGCGCTGGTCGGACATGGACGTCTACGGGCATGTGAACAATGCCCGGGTGGTCACGTTGTTGGAGGAGGCGCGCACCGAGCTGTTGTTCGGTGAGGGCGCCCGGCGTGGTGCGCATGACCTCGCTGACGGTGTGGTCGTCGTCGGGCTGACGGTGCGCTACCGGCTGCCGTTGGTGTACTCGGCGAAGCCGGTGCGGGTGCAGCTGTGGGTCAGCGAGCTGCGTGGCGCCTCGTTCACCCTGGCGTACGCCGTGTCGGCGGCCGAGGGCTCGGCCGCGGAGAGCACCGGCTACGCGGTGACCGCCAGTACCCAGCTGGCCCCCTACGACACCGCGGCCAAGAAGCCGCGCAGGCTGACTCCCGCCGAGCGGGAGTTCCTCGCTGCGTTCCGGGACCGGGACCACGATGGCTGAGCTGGGCATCCCGGATCCCGCCGAGCGGGACGATCTCGGGGCCTTCGTGGCCCGCGCGGTCCGGCTGGACGGCAATGCGCTGGTGCGGTTGCGGGCCCGGCGCGATCGGGTGGACGGCTGGGTGGCCACCCCGTTCGACACCCTGGTGACCCGCTCGGTGCCGGGTACAGTGCTCCCCGGTGACCTGACCGTCCGCGGGTCCGACCTGCTGGGCGCGCTGGCGGTGGCCGGTCGGGCGGTGGTCGATCCCGGCCGGGCGCAGGACGCGCTGTGGCGTTGTGAGCTACCACCGGCACAGGGCTGGCGGGATGTGGACCAGGTGCCCGCCGAGGTGCTGTCGGACCTGGCGGATCGGGGTGCCGCGGTTGCCAGGGACAACCCCGGCCCGCACGGTGCCCCACCGACCGGGCTGCTGGACCAGAAGGTGATCACCGTCAGTGGGGCCGGGTTCGACGTGCAGGTGCCCCTGCGTTGCCTGCTCGCCCTGTCCGGGATGGGCTTTCTGGGCGGGCACAGCGCAGCCGAGGCCGTCCGGGTGTCGGCCACCGACTCCTGGTTGCGGCTGGACGCCCGCTACGGGGCCGCCCTGCGTCGCCGCCACGCATTGCTCCCGCTGCTGGTGTGACCCGGCTGGGCGCTCAGACCAGCCAGACGGCGATGTCGGGTGGCAGCGTCTGGCTATCGGCCGGGAGCGGGCTGCTGGCCAGCAGCAGCTCTCCGGCCGGCAGCGCGACCGGGACAGCGGAGGTGTTCAACGCACAGACCAGGCCGCTGTTCTTGCGACGGAAGGCGAAGCATCCTGGTGGTGCTCCATACCATTCCAGCTCGGTGCCTGCGAACGATTCGTGCTCGCGGCGCAGTTCCAAGGCATGCCGGTACAGCGACAGCGTGGATTCGGGGTTCTCGAGCTGAGCTTCCACCGTCTTGTCCGCCCAGTCACTGGGCATCGGGAGCCAGGTGCCGGGGGTCCTGCTGAATCCGTACGGAGCGCAGGAGCCTTCCCACGGCAGCGGGACGCGGGAGCCGTCCCGCCCGCGTGTGGTGTGCCCGGAGCGCTCCCATACCGGGTCCTGCAGTGCCCAGTCCGGCAGTTCGACATTCGGCAGGCCCAGCTCCTCGCCGTTGTAGAGATACACCATGCCGGGCAGGGCGAGTTCCACCAGAGCCATCGCCCGGGCCCGTCGCAGACCGGCCTCGCCGCCCCCGTAGCGGGTCACCGGCCGCGGCACGTCGTGGTTGGACAGCGTCCAGGTGGGCGGCGCCGGGCTGTCCTGCACCGCCAGCACCGAGTGCTCGATGGCGTCGCGGATGGTGTCGGCGTCGAAGTCCGCATCCAGCAGCCGGAAGTTGAACCCCAGATGCAGCTCGTCGGGGCGCAGGTAGCGCGCGAACGCGGCGTCGTCGCTCACCCAGATCTCGCCCACCGCGATCCGTCCCGGGTACTCGTCGAGCACCTTGCGGATCATGCGATGGATGTCGTGCACGCCGTCGGCGTCGAACCGGGGGTCGGGGACGCCGATCGTGAGCAGATTCTCCCGCGGGGAGATCGGGTGAGGCATGTCCGGCAACCCGGGCGGTTTGGCCATCCCGTGCGCCACGTCGATGCGGAACCCGTCCACGCCCCGGTCCATCCAGAACCGTAAGGTGCGGTCGAGATCCGCAGCCACCTCCGGGTTCTCCCAGTTCAGGTCGGGCTGTTCGGGAGCGAACAGGTGCAGGTACCACTGGCCGTCCGGGTCGTTCGAGGATGCCGGC
Source organism: Pseudonocardiaceae bacterium (assembly GCA_050699955.1). GTDB lineage: Bacteria > Actinomycetota > Actinomycetes > Mycobacteriales > Pseudonocardiaceae. Next base: position 22,657 of record JBOHGD010000037.1, read on the forward strand.
AGCCGGGTCCAGGCCAAGCCGCCGAAGGTGCTGGTCCAGTTGTTGGGCGGCTCCGCGCCGTCCGGGCCCCGGCCGTCCCGGAAGATGTAGCGGTCCCGTTCCGGGCTGCCCGGCGCGGCGTGGCGAGCCGCCTGGAACCACTCGTGCTGGTCGGAGGTGTGGTTGGGCACCAGGTCGATGATCACCCGCAACCCGTGGCTGTGGGCCTCCTCGATCAGACGGTCAGCTGCGTCCAGATCGCCGAACAGGGGGTCGACGTCCCGCGGGTCTGCGACGTCGTAGCCGTGGTCGATCATCGGAGAGCTGAAGAAGGGAGTGAGCCACAGCCCGTCCACGCCCAGCAGTTCGAGGTATCCGAGCCGACTGCGGATGCCATTCAGATCACCCACGCCGTCGCCGTCGGAGTCGGCGAAGGAACGGACGTAGATCTGGTAGAAGCTGGCCTGGCACCACCAGTGCCGGGCATCCCGTTCCGGGGCGCTGCCGTCGTCGGATCGTCGCACGGTAGCTCATCCTGCCAGGTCGGACGCCGGAGATCTCAGCCGATCGGGGCGGTCAGGTCAACGAGTTCAGCATGCTGTTCGCCGCCATCTGCAGGTAGTCCCACAACACGACCTGGTGGATCTCGTCGAGTTCGGCCTCGTCCACCGCGATGCGCATGCAGCGCAGCCAAGCGTCGCGCTCGGTCGGCCCGATCCGAAAGGGGGCGTGCCGCATCCGCAGCCGCGGATGCCCGCGCTGTTCGGAGTAGGTGTGCGGCCCGCCCCAGTACTGGACGAGGAACATCCGCAGGCGCTCCTCGGCGGGGCCGAGATCCTCCTCCGGATAGATCGGCCGCAACACCTCGTCCTCGGCTACCAGCTCATAGAAACGGCCGACGATCCGGCGGAACGTCTGCTCACCGCCGACGGACTCGTAGAAGTTCTCGGGTGCAGCCATGAGTCCCATCCTGCCCCAGGCGGGGGAGTGCAGGGTCAGGACGGTGCGGTGGGCACATCGGAGGCCGACGGTGGCGGAATCCCGGCGTCGGCGAAGGCCCGGATGGCGGCGGCCAGCAGTGCTCGTTGGACCGCGTGCTGGCGCCCGGGCCGCACCCGCACGGTGAGCCGCAGCGTCACGCCGTCCGCACTGATCGACTGGACCCCGAGCACCTGCGGGGGTTCGAGCACGTCCGGGGCCAGCGGGCCGTCCAGGCCGGCCAGTTCGGTGGCGACCCGGCCGACGATCTCGACGGCCGCGGCGACGTCCGCGCCATGCCCGATCGGCAGGTCGACGACGGCCACCGAATAGCCCTGGTTGGAGTTGCCGACCCGGACCACCTCGCCGTTGCGGACGTACCACACGGTGCCCTTGGAGTCCCGTACCGTCGTCACCCGCATGCCGACGGCTTCCACCGTGCCGCTGGCCTGCCCGAGGTCGACCCAGTCGCCGACGCCGTACTGGTCCTCCACCATCATGAACATCCCGGACAGGAAGTCCTTGACCAGGTTCTGGGCACCGAATCCGAAGGCGAGGCCGACGATGCCCGCCGACGCGATGATGGGCCCGAGATTGATCCCGAGCTCGCCCAGGATCATCGTGCCCGCCACCCCGTACACCAGCAGCGTGGTGGCCGACCGCAGCACCGAGCCGATCGCGCGGGCCCGCGCGGTGCGCCGTTCGGACTGGGCCTTGGTGCTGACCGCGGTGTCCGGATCCCGTTGTCGCCTCGGGCGCAGCATCCCGGGCGGCGCGCCCCGTGCTGTCGCCCGGGTCAGCCGGTCGGTCGCCCGGTGCAGCAGCAGCCGGGCCAGCACCGCGAGCGCGACGATGAGCAGGATCCGGAGTCCGGTGCTGATCACCGTGTCCGAGTAGCGGGCCAGCATCTCGTTGTTGGTGAGCCGGTAGATACGCGCGCACCAGGAACCGCTGTCCTGGGCGCAGCCCGGCTGGGCCAGTTGCCGGGTCAGTTGCTGGGCGATCATTCGGTGCGCACCGCTTCCGGGTGCAGTCCGGGGTCGGCCGTCTGGCGCCCGGGCCGCTCCTCGGTGCGGTCCAGGTGCTCGGCGGCAGCGTAGGGCGGCGCGAGCAGGCCGCCGGTTGCGATCATGCGCGGGACTTTATCGGTGATCCGGTTGCGTCCTCGGCGGGCCGGGCGCCGTTGCCCGAGGCGTCAGCCAGGTCTGCAGAAACTAGACACGTGCGCGATCGCGCGCTTCATGGTGGACTGTTCCCGCGAACTGGCGGAGGTGGTCGCGTGCACGGCCGACAACCCAGCCCGGAGGGTCACCAAGCAGAGGCGACCCGACGGTCTGCCTCGCGCTCAGGAACCACATCCGGGCTCCTCGAGACCCCTGTCATCGCGGACAAGGCCACCGCTACAGGTGCGCCGGCCTGGGCACGACGCCGGGTCCTGCTGCTCAACGCCACCTTCGAGCCGCTGACCGCACTGCCCCTGCGTCGGGCGATCGTGCTGGTGGTCTGCAACAAGGCCGATGTGGTGCACGGTGACACCGGGGGCCTGGTGCTGCGCTCGGCGGCGACCAGCATCGTCGTTCCTTCGGTGATCAGGCTGCGGACCTTCGTGCGGGTGCCCTACCGGGCGCGGGTTCCGATGACCAGGGCGGCGCTGATGCACCGGGACCGTTACCGGTGCGCCTACTGCGGGGCCCGGGCCGAAACCATAGACCACGTGGTGCCGCGAAGCCGCGGTGGTGAGCATTGCTGGGAGAACTGCGTGGCGTGCTGTGCGCGGTGCAACCATCGCAAGGCCGACCGGTTGCTCACCGAGCTGGGCTGGGGGTTGCGGGCGGTGCCGCGCCCCCCGCGCGGGCAGCACTGGCGGCTGCTGGCCACCGTGCCCGACGCCGACCCGCTCTGGTTACCCTATCTCGGCGAGGTCGCCTGACCGGGGCTGCTGTCAGCCCGTCCGACGTAGGCTGGGATCTCGTGACGGACCTGCACGAGTTGACCGCGTTGGAACAGGCCGCGGCGGTACGTCGCCGCGAGGTCAGTCCGAGCGAGCTGGTCGAGCACCACCTACGCAGGGTGGACGAGATGCAGGCCGACTTGGGCGCGTTCGTCACGATCACCGCTGAGCGGGCGCTGGAGGCGGCCCGGGCAGCTGATCGTCTGGTGAGCCGGGCACCCGACGACGCCGCGCTGCCCCCGCTGCTCGGAGTTCCGACCGCGATCAAGGACCTGACATCCACGGCCGGGGTGCGCACCACCTTCGGCTCCGTGAGCTACGCCCAGTACCTGCCGTCGGTCGACGACGACGTGGTGCGCCTGCTGGCCGATGCCGGGACGATCAGCCTGGGCAAGACCAGCGTGCCGGAGTTCGGGCTGCCCTGCTACACCGAGCCGACCGGTCTGCCTCCCGCGGTGACGCCATGGGACACCAGCCGGATGGCGGGTGGCTCATCCGGCGGAGCGGCGGCAGCGGTGGCAGGCGGGCTGGTGCCCTTCGCGCAGGGCACCGACGGCGGGGGCTCGATCCGCTCGCCCGCGGCGGCCTGCGCAGTGGTGGGTCTCAAGCCCAGCCGCGGGCGGGTGTCACGGGGTCCACTGGGTGGTGACGTCACCCTGCTCTCGGGAAGTGGGCCGCTGGCTCGCACCGTGGCGGACGCCGCGGCGTTGCTCGACGCCATGGCTGTGCCGTGCCCGGCCGAACCGGTGATCGCGCCGCCGCTGCCGTCCGGGCAGAGCTTCCTGGAGCACGCGCGACGGGAGCCCGGCCGGCTGCGGATCGGGCGCTACGCCGAACCTGTGCTGCCCGGCGTCGAGCTGGCCGTGGAATGTCGCCGGGCCTGGGCGGACGCGGCCACGCTGCTCGGCGAGCTCGGCCACGAGGTGGTGGACACCACCTCGCCGTTCGATCCCGACACCGTGCTGGCGCCCTTCGAGGTGATCTGGGCGGTGGGAGCGCATTCGGTCCCGGTCCCGCCTGCGGCGCAGGACACGCTGCAGCCGTTCACCCGGTGGTTGCGGGAGCGGGGCTCCGCGGTCAGCGGGCCGGAGTTCCTGCAGGCGATAGCTCAGGTCCAGGTCGCAGGCCGGGCGGCGGTCAGAGCGCACGCGGAGTTCGATGTGGTACTCACCCCCGCGCTGGCGCAGCTGCCGCCCCCGATCGGGTGGTTCAGCTCGGCCGCTCCCGCGGAGAACTTCGAGCGGCAGAAGCGGTACACGCCCTACACCGCGATCTACAACGTGACCGGCCAGCCCGCTGTGTCACTGCCGCTGCACTGGACCGGCGACGGGTTTCCGGTCGGAGTGCAGCTGGTTGGCCGGCCGGCCGGCGAGCCCACCCTGCTCGCGTTGGCCGGGCAGCTGGAGCGCGCCAGACCGTGGGCACACCGCCGACCACCCACCTGGTAGTGGCTGGACCCGCTCGGTACCGTAGGCCGGTGACGTCCTTGGAGATCATCCTCTTTCTTGCTGGCGTCCCAGCGGCCATCATGTTCCTGTTGGCCCTGCTCACCCTGAGGCCGAACCTCCGCCGCACCCCCCGCTACCGCCCCGGCCAGGCGTGGAACCACCCACCGGTGTGGTGGACGGCGAACCCGGAGGCACTGAACGACGCCGTGGCCGGTCAGCACAACCCACCCGCCGCCGATGCAGAGCGCGGAGGTTGTCGTGGCGACTGGTAACCAGCAACCCGAGAAATCCCGGCCACCCGAGAAGCCGGTGGACGAGCCGCAGCAGGAGCGCGCACCCGGCGAGGTCGTGGCCGGGTCCGGCCGGATCTCCGCCGCGCGACGGGTCACCCCGGTGCTGCCCACCTTGCCCTTCACCAGATCGCAGCTGGCCGACGTCGATGCGGCGCTGGCCACCGCCACCCGCCGAACGGGCCTGTACATCAGCATCTACCTCGGTGGGCTGGGCGACGATACCCGTGCCAGGGCCGAGGAACTCCTCGACTCGACGGGCAAACAGGCCGGTAATGCCGTACTGGTGGCCGTCTCGCCCGGCCAGCGGGTGGTCGAGGTGGTCACCGGTCCGCAGGCCCGCGGCCGCCTGACCGACCGTGGCTGCAAGGTCGCGGTCATGAGCATGGTCGCCTCATTCGAGCAGGGTGATCTCGGCGGGGGCCTGGTCAACGGGCTGCGGACGATCGTCGACCAGGCCACCGTCTCGTAGGTCAAGCCGGGGCGGCGCGATCCCGGTCCATGTCCCGGGCCGCCAGCGCTCGGATCACTCCGGCTCGTCCTTCGGTCACCAGCCTGCGCAGCGCCGGGGGATACTCATCGGCGTCCAGCCAGGCGTCCGCGGCGTCCACGCAACGCTGCTCGATCGCCCAGGACGGGAACAGCCCGAGCACAGCGGACTGCGCGCGCTCCGAGGTGCGCCGCCCCCACATCTCGGCGATCTCGGAGAAGTAGCGGTCTACGTACGGGGCGAGCAGCTGTTTCTGGCTGGGGTGGTTGAAGCCGCTGATGATGGCCTCGTTGAGGGAGTTGGGTAGCTCGTCGTCGCGCATGGCCCGTTGCCAGGCCCTTTCCTTGGTCTCCGGGGCGGGCAGCAGGGCGCGGGCCCGCTCGGCCTGCCGATGCCCGGTCGCGGTGGCGTCGCGGCTCAGCTCGGCGTCGATCTCGTCCTCGGCGGCGACGCCGTGCGCGGTGAGCGCGTGCAGCAACCGCCAGCGCAGGTCGGTGTCCACCCGAAGCTGCTCGGGCACGCCCTCACCGGCTCGCCAGCCCCCCAGCGCATCCAGCTCCGGCTTGCCCAGTACCGACATGGTCAGCGCGTTGACCAGGGTGAGCTGGTGATCCGATCCCGGTTCGGCCGCGCTGACCAGATCCATCAACGTGCCGGTGAACTGCGGCCAGCCGTACTCGGTGGCCCAGGTCTGATCGGCATAGGAGGACAGCGCGGTCTGCGCCTGCATGAGCAGCCGTTGCACCACGCCCACCTCGGTCTCGGCAGGCAACCCGGCCAGCACCAGTGCGGTGAAGTCCCTGGCCTTGAGCTCGGCCTCGCGAGTCATCTCCCATGCGGCCGACCAGCACAGCGTGCGGGGCAGCGACTCGGTGATGTCGCCGATCCGGTCGATCAGCGTGGTCAGCGACTTCTCGTCGAGCCGCATCGTGCAGTAGGTGAGGTCGTCGTCGTTGACCAGCACCAGATGACCGGCTGGGACCCCGACCAGTTCGGGGACCTCGGTGCGCTTCCCACTGACGTCGAGCTCCACCCGGTGGGTGCGCACCAGCGCGTCGCCTGCTCCGGCGGTGCCGGTCTCGGAGTCATAGATGCCGACGGCGAGGCGGTGCGTGCGCAGCTCCCCAGCCCCCGGCCGAGCGCCGTCCTGGAGCACCGCGAACGACGCGAACGCGCCGCCGGAGTCCACAGTGTACTCCGGTCGCAGCGTGTTCAGGCCGGTGGTCTCCAGCCACTGCGCGCTCCAGTCGGACAGGTCACGCCCGGATGCCTCCTCCAGCGCGGCGAGCAGGTCCGCGAGCGTCGCATTGCCCCAGGCATGCCGGTCGAAGTAGACCCGCAGACCGGCCAGGAACTCCTCCAGCCCGACGTAGGCCACCAGCTGACGCAGCACGCTGGCGCCCTTGGCGTAGGTGATGCCGTCGAAGTTGACCTCGACGGCCTGCACATCGGGGATCTCGCAGGCGATCGGGTGCGTGGACGGCAGCTGGTCCTGCCGGTAGGCCCAGGACTTCTCCACAGTGGCGAAGGTGGTCCAGGCGCCGGTGTACTCGGTGGCTTCGGCCTGGGAAAACACCGAGGCCCAGGTGGCGAACGACTCGTTGAGCCACAGGTCGTCCCACCACCGCATGGTCACCAGGTCGCCGAACCACATATGCGCCATCTCGTGCAGCACGGTCTCGCAGCGCCGCTCGTAGAGGTAGCGGGTGACCCGGCTGCGGAAGACGTAGTCCTCCAGGAAGGTCACGCAGCCGGCGTTCTCCATCGCGCCTGCGTTGAACTCCGGCACGAAGATCTGGTCGTACTTCTCGAACGGGTAGCGCACCCCGAAAGCGCGATGGTAGAAGCCGAATCCCTGCTTGGTCTCGGTGAACAGCCGCTCGGCGTCCATGTGCTCGGACAGCGAGGCACGGCAGTAGATCCCGAGTGGAACCAGCGGACCACCCTCGTCGGCGTACTCGTCGGTCCACCGGGCGTAGGGGCCTGCGACCAGCGCGACGATGTAGGGGCTGATGCGCTGCGAGCCGGCGAACACGTGGCGCACCGCTGCACGCGGTGCGTCCTCGGTGCGTTCGCAAGGCGCGTTGGCGACCACCACCCAGTCGGCCGGCGCCGTGGCCCGTACCAGGTGAACGGCCTTGAGGTCGGGCTGGTCGAAGCAGGCGTACATGCGCTTCGCGTCGGCGGTCTCGAACTGGCTGTACAGGTACACCCCGCCGTCGACCGGGTCGACGAAGCGGTGCAGGCCCTCTCCGGTATTCATGTAACGGCAGTCCGCCTCGACGACGAGCTCGTTGTCGGCGGACAGGTCCGGCAGGGCGATCCCGTCCGCCTCGTCGTAACCGGAGACGTCCAGCGCGGTGCCGTTGAGCGTGGCGGCCCGGACCTGCGCGGCGACCAGGTCGATCCAGCTGGACGTGCCCGGGACGCGGCAGGAGAAGCTGACCGTCGTGGTGCTGCGGTACGTTCCCTCGCCCGGTTTGCCACCGCCGTCGGTGAGATCGAGCTCGACGGTGTAGGAGTCGACCTCGAGCAGCTCAGCGCGCTCGACAGCCCGTTCCTGGGTCAGGTTGGGTACAGCCACGGATCACCTCGGGTGTGGGGATAGGAGTTCGCTTGCATCCAATCACGGGTTACGGCTGCCCTGTAGGTGGGAAAGCTGAGGGAAGAAAGTCACCACAGGGGCAGGTTGCAGGTAAGAGAACGCCGGTAACCGAGCCTGTGCCGAACATGATGGACGGAGAGTGCGATGACCGCAGGGCATGGCAGCACCACGGACGGGTCCCACCCCGTCCGGGTGGACGTCTACTTCGACCCGCTGTGTCCGTGGGCGTGGATCAGCTCCCGCTGGATCCTCGAGGTGGCGGCGGTGCGGGACATCGACCTGCACTTCCGGGTGATGAGCCTGGCGGTGCTCAACGAGGACCGTGAGCTCAGTGCGAAGAACCGGGAACTGATGAAGAGCGCGTGGGGACCGGTGCGGGTGTGCATCGCCGCCGCCCGTGACCACGGCGAGAAGGTGCTCGAACCGCTTTACACCGCACTGGGCCGGCGAATCCACAACGAGGCCGACAAGAACTTCGACGAGGTGATCTCGGCCGCGCTGGCCGAGGTGGGACTGCCCGCGGAGCTCGCCCAGTCGGCCGGCAGCACCGACTACGACGAGGAGCTACGGGCCAGCCATGACCGCGGGATGGCCCTGGTCGGGCTGGACGTCGGTACCCCGACCATCCACGTCGACGGTGTGGGCTTCTTCGGGCCGGTGCTGTCCCGGATCCCGCGTGGCGAGGAAGCCGGGAAGATCTTCGACGGTGCCCGGCTGCTCGCAGGCTATCCGCACTTCTTCGAGCTCAAGCGCACCAGGCACGAGCAGCCGGACTTCTCCTGAGATGGTCGGCGGCGCGTTCGGGGTGGTGGTGCTGGTGGTCGGGCTGCTGTGGGCGCTGCAGCGGCGGTTGATCTACCGGCCCGACCCGACGACCCCGCCGCAGGTGCTCCCTGGTGCGCGGGATGTCGTGCTGCGCACTGACGACGGTCTCGAGCTGAGTGCCTGGTATGTGCCTGCGAGCGGAGCGGACCTGGGGGTCGCGGTCCTGGTGGCGCCCGGCAACGGGGGTAACCGCGCCGGCCGCGCCCCGCTCGCCGCGCGGCTGTCGGCAACCGGCCTGGCTGTGTTGCTCGTCGACTACCGGGGTTACGGCGGCAACCCGGGCCGCCCCTCGCAGCAGGGGCTGGCCCGCGACATCCGTGCCGCGCACCGCTATCTCACCGAGCAGGCCGGGGTGCCGTCGCATCGGCAGCTCTACTTCGGCGAGAGCCTCGGTGCCGCGGTGGCCACCGAGCTCGCCACCGAGCATCCGCCCGGGGGGCTGCTGCTGCGCTCACCGTTCACCGATCTGGCTTCGGTCGCGCAGCAGCACTATCCGATGCTGCCTGCCCGCTTGCTGCTCCGGGACCGCTACCCGGTCGCCGAGCAGATCCGCGGTGTGCGAGTACCGACGGTTGTGGTGTACGGCACGGCTGACTCGGTGGTGTCGCCCGTGCAGAGCCAAGCCGTTGCCGCGGCGTCCCCTCGGCTGCTGCGCGCGGTGCGGGTGGCCGGCGTGGACCACAACGATCCGGTACTGCTCGACGGGGACGAGCTGATCAGCTCGGTCGGCGAGTTGGTCGCGCAGCTCAGCAGGTGACCCGAGTGGTGCACGCCGCCCGGGGACGAGGAGGGACAATCCCCGGGCGACGCGCCGGCGCCGGCGTCGACCGCCGGAAGCGGTGGCGTCAACCGCCGCAGCGGTGACGCATCTCAGGCAAGACGGTGAGTGACGCCGGTTCGGTTGCCTCGGTCGAGCCGACCCAAAGCGGCCAGGGTGGTGGCGGAACCGAATGGGGAGCCGGCCACTGCCCCCGCGGAGTCCAACTCGCCGGCCAGCACCGACTGGCACAACGTGGCCAGGGCAGCCAGCTCGTCGCGTTGGGTGGCGACGAAGGCGGCGTCCACCGGGTCACCGTGCCCGGGAACGACGGTCCGCGGGCCGAGCCGCAGCAGTGCCGTCACCGTGGCCGGCCAGTCCATCGGGTGGGCGTCGGTGAAATCCGGGTCGGCACCCTGCTCGACCAGATCCCCGGCGAAGAGCACCCCGGTGTCGGGCGACCACACCACCACGTCGTGATCGGTGTGCCCGGGACCGGGATGGGTCAGCAGCACCCGACGGCCCCCGAGGTCGAGCTCGACCGGCTCGGCGACCACCCGGTCCGGCACGACGGGCACCACCAGCGCGGGATCGCGTGGCAGGCCGAGCGCCCGGGCCCAGAACAGCGCCTCGGCGTGCTGCGCCGCGCCACCCCGGACCAGGTCGTCCCGGCACCGGGGATGTGCCCACACCGTCGCGGGGAGGAAGGCCGCGGTCCCCAGGCAGTGGTCGAAGTGCGCGTGGCTGAGCACCACGCAGCACTGCAGGCTGGTGATCTCGCGGACCGCGGCGTGCAGTTCGGCGCCCTGGGCGGGGTCGCCGCGGGTGTCCACCACCAGCGCGCCGTCGGTCCCGACCACCAGGCCCACCGAGAGATCCAGCTCGGTGTACCGGCGCACCAGCACACCGTCGGCCACCTCGACCCACCGCGCGTCGGCGGTCATGTCGCCGCCTCCGCGGGAAAAAGTACGTCGGCGGTCACGCCATCAGCACTCCGTCCAGCAGATGCGGGGCGACCTCGCTGGCGTCGTGCGCGGCGGCCAGCCGGATGTCGGCGGCGAACCCGTCGCTGGTCAGTTCCCGCCCGGAGACACTGGCCGCGAGCACGCCGCGCAGCCCGCGGGAGCGGGCCGCCCCGAACTGGGCTGCCGCCAGGTCCGCCTCCGGGGAGAACGCGCCGGGCAGCACCGCGGCGACGGCGCCCGCACCGAGGGCGTCCTCCAGCGCGGGACGCATGGGTTCGCCCGCCGCCTCCCACCGCTCGCCGGCGGGCACCAGGCCGATCGGGCCACCCCGGGCCAGCCGCTGCGCGGTGCGCGCCGTGGCAGCCGCATTGCGCAGGCACCCGGCGAGCACCTGGGCGCCGGTGCGGTGCGCAAGCGCGCACAACGCCGCACCGTTGGGGGAGGGCAGCGCGAGCAGGGTCCCGGCCGGAATCTCCCCCAACGACCTCGGTGACAGCGAGAATCCCGGCTCGTGCCGGGGACCGGCCAGTACCGCACCGGTTCGCTCGGCCGCGTCGGTGGCACGCTGGTCGTTCCAGGGCAGCGGGAGGATCGCTGCGCCGCGCTCGACGGCCACGTCCACAGCGGTGCAGAACGAGAGCACATCGACGATCACCAACACCGCGCAGTACTCGCCGAGCAGCACGACACCCTCCCGGCCCCATTCGAGCCGGACGTCGTAGCCGTCTTGCACGTGTTCCCGCCGCACCTGCACTCCGTTCACCCCGCTGATCCTCACATCGTGATCCAGGTGCCAGACCACCGCCGCCCGGCCACCGGTCCTGGACCCCGTCCACCCCGGCCATCCGGATGATGTGGCAACCTTCCTCGACGTGCGCGTCTACCTCGGTTCCGATCACGCCGGCTTCGAGCTCAAGGGCTTCCTGGCCGAGCACCTGACCAGTCTCGGTCACGACGTGGTCGACGTCGGCCCGTTCGCCTTCGACCCCGACGACGACTACCCGCCGTTCTGCATCGAGACCGCCCGCCGGGTGGTGGCCAACTCGGGCAGCCTCGGGGTGGTGATCGGCGGGTCGGGCAACGGCGAGCAGATCTCGGCGAACAAGGTCAGGGGCTGCCGTGCCGCGCTGACCTGGAGCACCGAGACGGCCCAGCTCGCCCGGGAACACAACGACGCCCAGGTGGCAGGCATCGGTGCCCGGATGCACAGTCCGGCCGAGGCGGCCCAGATCGTCGAGGCATTCATCAACACGTCGTTCTCCGGTGGTGAGCGCCACCTTCGCCGGATCAGCCAGATCGCCGAGTACGAGGCCACCGGCGAGCCGTTTCCGCTGCCCGGCCGCTGACCCTCTCCCGTGCCGGAGGGCCATACGGTGCACCGGCTGGCGCTCCGGCACCAGCGGTACTACGCCGGGTCACCGGTGGCGGTGTCCAGCCCGCAGGGCCGCTTCGCCTCGGCCGCCGAGGTACTGGACGGGCGGGTGCTGGAACGTGCCGAGGCGGACGGCAAGCACCTGTTCCACGTCTATGGGCCCGATCTCGTGGTGCACGTGCACCTGGGGCTGTACGGCACGTTCACCGAGGCGACGTTGCCCGTCGAGGCGCCCCGTGGGCAGGTGCGGATGCGCCTGGTCGGCTCGACCCACTGGACCGACCTTCGCGGGCCCGCGGCGTGCGAACTGTTTACCGACGTCGAGATGGACGCGGTGGGTGCCCGGCTGGGGCCGGACCCGCTGCGCCGCGACGCCGACCCGGACCGGGCATGGCAGCGCATCTCCCGGTCCCGGGCACCGCTGGCCACCCTGTTGATGGACCAGTCGGTGCTCGCCGGGGTCGGGAACGTCTACCGCGCGGAGGTGTTGTTCCGTCATCAGCTGGATCCGCTGCAACCGGGGCGTGACCTGCGCGCCGACCAGTGGGCGGCGGTGTGGTCCGATCTGGTCGAGCTGATGGCCGACGGGATGCGCCGCGCCCGGATCGATACCGTGCGTCCCGAGCACGGTCCGGAGCGCGCCGGGCGGGCCCCTCGGCGGGATCGGCACGGCGGTGAGGTCTACGTCTACCGCCGGGCCGGCGCGCCCTGTCTGGTATGTGGAACACCCGTCGCCACCGCCGCTCACGGTGGCCGCAACCTGTACTGGTGCCCGACCTGCCAGCGACTTCCCTCGCTACCCGGGCCGTCCTAGCGCGTTACCAGTCGCCGCCCCCGAAGTCCCCGCCGCCGACGTCGCCGAAGCCACCGAAGTCGCCACCGCCCCAGTCGCCGCCGCCACCGTCGCCACCGCCCCAGTCGCCGCCGCCGGCGAAGTCACCCCCGCCATCCCAGCCGCCGTAACCCTGATCCCAGCCGCCCGAGCCGATCCCGCCCATGCCGGAGAACAACGAGCTGAACAGCAACGCCGAGCCCAGGCCCCACGCGCCGCCCACCAGTGCGGGCTTCCACCAGGGTTCGCTGTACCAGCCTTGCGGCACGGGCCGCCCCGCGACCCGGCCGCCCGGGTAGTAGTGCGGGGTGCGTTCGCCCGGGTGCGGAGACGCCGCGTAGCCGTGACCCTCCACGTCGACCTCGCGGTCCTCGGTGACCACGCCTGCCTCAGCCTGGCCGGCTGTCCGGGGCAGCTCCGGGCCGGGATCCATGTCCATCGCGATGCGCGCAGCCCGTACGTAGTGCAGTCCCTCCTGCGCGGTCTGGATGACCAAGCGGGACTGGGCGGGGGTGCGCGCGGAGTCCATCTGGGAGCCGGCCGCGGTGTAGCGCTCCGCAGCGTCGGCCAGCGCCTGCTTGGCCGGCTCGGTGCTGCCGACCAGGTTGAGGACCTGCCCACCAAGACGCTCCACCCAGCGGCGGGCCTCGGCCTGTGAGTCTTCGAGTTCGCGCTGCTGGGCCGCCTGTCGTTGGCGGAAGTAGTACATCCCGCCGCCGCCGACCAGCAGCACCAGGATCAGAAGCGCGATCACCGTGCCCACGACCACTTCCTCCGTCGGGCGGATACGACAGTTCCGACATTACCCGTGCTAGATCGTAGCCACCGCGGTCGTCGCTGCGGTGAGCCCCCGCCACGCCGTTGATCGCGCGTCGAGTGCGGTTCACCGTGCTGGGCACTACGGGAGGGTGAACCCGGTTGACAGCGAGGCTGCCGCGCCAGAAGCCTTCGCCGGTGCGCGTGGGAGCGCGCTGTGACAGGGGAGGCGGGGCGATGTCGGGTACACCAATCTTCGAACAGCTGTGTCGGGAGCTCGCGGAAACCGGTGAACCGGAGCTCTGCGCTCCGGCCGCCGAGCACGACCAGGACGTGCCACAGTCCGAGGACACGTAGACAGAGTCCTAGGACTGTCCATCCTCGACCGTAGGGGAAAGGCGCAAGCTCCACTAGGTACTGGCCAACCACCGGGCACCCCCCGTACGGCGGCCTGCAGTGTCGAGCCGGGATTGGCGGCCCGGTGACTACCGGAGCCCCGGTTCCACCTGCTTTCGGGGTCCTCGGCGGCGGGATGCCAGGAGGGACGTTGCGGCGAGGATCAGCAGGATGCCCTCGACGACCAGGCTGATGATCCCGAGCGGTTCGGCCCAGTTGCCGATGTCATCGTCGTAGTCAGGCAACCCAGGTCCGCGGGAGAGCACGTAGCCGAGGATGGGGCCGGCTGCGACCCCCAGGGAGAGGAACCAACCCACCCTTGCGTAATGGGTCAGCAGCAGTGCCGCAGCCACGATGCCGGCGACTTCGAGGACGTAGTACAGGACCTGAACGTATTCCGGGTCTTTCGAGCCGGGCAGGCCGCCTTGGTCGACGACGTGGATCGCGGTCACCGCAAGGCAACCCACGAGGCCGGCCATCCGTGGGACCGGGTGGCCGGCCCGGTAGTGAAGGTCGTCAGGCGGGCGCTCAGGATCCGCGGAGCTCACCCTCTGCGATGTCGAGTCGGCGCATCAACAGGCTGGCGACCGCCAAACACTCGAGCGCCTCCGCTGGCTCATCGACAATCGATGTGCCGTGACCGCGAGGGGTCCCTAGACCCTGAACGGCGCCCATGAACAGGAGCGCGAAGCCCTCGCGCTCGTCGTCGGCACTCTGGCCGGTCGTTGTCGTGACGTCGAGCTTGGGAGCGGTGCCGCCGAAGACGTGTGACATCAATTCCTTGCCGGACAGATCCACCTTGCTGAGCCGCCTGACGCGCTCCTCGACCGCCTTCAGCGCCTCGAACGTGGCCGACGTGTAGTGGCCGTCATCGAAGTGGCTGCCCGCCGCGGCCGCCACGGCGCTGTGCATGCCCGGGACCGAGATGTCGCCCGCCGCAGCTCCCGGACGATCCGCGACCGGCTCCAGGTGCGCCTCGGTGTGATCAAGTGCGCCGGAGCCCCACCCTGCGTTCATAAAGTTGACTTTGCTCAGTCGGAACGTCTTTTTGTCGCCGTTGGGCATGATCTCCTCGACCATGTCGCCCTCGTCGACATCGCTGTCCTTCGGGAGGAGTAGGCGCCCCTCCGGCAGGAAGCTTGCGGGTAACTCCGCCCGCTCATCGCCCTGCTCCGTCCATCGGATCCGAGTGACCTGGGTACTGAACGTAATCAAACTTCCTCCGACCTTCGAGCGACAGGGACTTTCATGGGGGACCGTGGTGGCGGTGGGGTACACCAGGCCACGGACGGCCTACAAGTCAACGACCATGTCTCGTTCGCGCCCGGCCGCGAGGTTACGCAGCTCCCGGTGATGATTGACCACCTGCACGCTGACTACCCTCAGTATAGCCCTCTCCGGCCAGGCGGGTGAGCGCGTGGAGCAGGCCGTCGCTGACCGGACCGCATACCGAACCGCAGCCGGGTGGTCGCGCTAGCAGCGGCGCGCTACGCGCCTCCGCCAAGGAGGTCGGCCGATCTGGTACCGGTAGCGGCAAGACTGGCCTGGGTATTCTCCGCTGGAAGCGGGTCAGGCGTAGAACGGCTGGGTGCGGTGTTCGTATCCGTGCTGAATCCGTAGCCGGGGTGGAGGGGTGGATGTTGAGATCGTCCAGCCTGGCCGGCTGCACCCAGAGGGCTTCCTTACTTTCGTTCCGGACTTCACGCACGACGGTCTGCGAGATGGTCTCACCGACTTCTTGGGCTCCTCCGGGAATCGCGTAGAGATCGTTGTCGGTGCGGCGGATCAGCAGGAGTTGACCGGCCGGATCCTGGATGAAGGCGGTAACAGCGACCACGATGCTGTTGGCCGGGGGTGCGTCCGGGTCGTGGTAGGAATCGACGCGACGTGCCATGGCGCAGCTACCACTTCGCTGGCGTGGCAGTGTTCCAGACGTTCTCGTAGCTTTCCGAGTAGGTCTCGAACAGGTCGCCGCCGGAGAGCCGACGCAGGTGCAGCAGCGGGGCGTGCGCTGCCATGAAACCGTACACGTGTGTGTTGACCAGCATCTCTTCGTCGAAGCGGTAGATGCTGTTGTACAGGGTGGTGCCGTGGCAGCGGATCTCAATGCCGGGAGCGCCGTCCAGCGAGCGGTAGAAGGCGAGTGCGTTGCGCATCTTCGCGGTTGTGGGTCCCTTTCCGGTGCCCTCTTCCACACTGCGCCTGTTGATCTCAGAGCTGGCCGGGTCGCCCAGTAGCAGACGGATCTTCGTTCCGTCCTCGATTTTCTGGCGCAGTCGACTGATGAGGGTGGGATCCTCGGTGAGGAACATGCCCACGTCCATCAGGAACTCGACGTGTTGTTCGGCTTGGTCCAGCAAGCGGTTCCATAGTTCGGTGGGCACACAGCGGCGGTGTGGATAGACCTGCACGATCTCCGAACCACCGATCTCGGCCTTGCGCTCCGGCGGGATCGCGTCCGGCCAGAGGTAGTTCTCGGTCTCGCGGACCAGAGTGGCGATGGCGCGGCGGTGCTTCGGGTAGGGCAGGCGTCCCTTCGAGATCCAGCGTTCCACGGTCTTGGGATCGACGCCGGTGGCCTTGGCGACCTGGGCCAGGGACAGCCCGTTGCGAAGGAGGACATCGCGTAGGCGCTCGTTCGGCACGACACCTCAGGGGGACGAGTAGGGACTTCGGAGCCTACACGGCCGCGTCTCGTCGAGGTGCTGGCAGGGGGGCCGGCTGGAACCTGGTCCATATGTGCGCTCTTCGGCTACAGGCAGCGCCTTATTGGCACGCGCGTGGATGGGTTCCGGGGGCCGAGTTCTTGGCATGTGATCGAATGTGTGTAGTGTCTTGTAGTACTCTGTAGGGGTGGGTTGTGAAGGTCGGCTGGAGCAGGCGTGGGGACTACATCCGGGTACGGCACACGGTGGAGGTGGAGTGGGCGAACGAGGTGGTTCGTGACGCGCATGCGGTGTGGCTCGTGCCGGATCCGGCGAGCCGGTCGGGTCACTCGGTCCGGGTGATCGGTTACTCGGTCCGTGCGGGTGCCGTGATCACGGTGGTGCTCGTGGATGTGGGTGCGGATCCGGAGGAGCGGCCGGACGGGGACTGGTGGGGCAGCAACGCCTGGATGGCGAATGAGCGTGATCGAGGCAGATACGGGGAGACGGAACCATGAGCAAGATTGACGACCTGCTGGCGAAGGAGGGAGCAGCGGCCGAAGAGTTCGAGATGCCCGAGGAGCTTCCCGAGCATGTGCAGGTGAGCCGTCCGAATCTCGGCCGATCGGCGGTGGTGTCGGTGCGTTTGTCGGATGAGGAGCACGGGCAGCTTCAGCATGCGGCAGAGGAAGCGGGTTTGCCGGTCTCGACGTTGATCCGCGTCTGGGCACTCGACCGGCTGCGTGCTGAATCCGAGGGCGTCGGTGGCACGGTCGCCGAGCGCCTTGCGCGGTTGGAGCGCGAGGTGTTCCAGCGCGCGGTCTGATCCGCATCTGGTTGTCCGCGGCGATGATTGGGCCTTGAGGATCCGCGCTCGCAGGTGGTGGACGGCGCAGCGGGAGCACCACGTGGTCAGCGGCCTCGACCTGCGGTTGGTCGGGTCACGGCGCCCCGCTGTTGACCGTGGTTGACCGGGGCTAATAGCACCCCGAGCCTGCACGAAGAGCGTCTCATAGATCGTTTCAGGAGAGATGCGCATGCCCATGTCATCAGGATAATCCCGCTGTAGCCGTTCGGATACCTGCCGCGGTGACCATTCCAGTTCCAGCCCAGCCGCCACCACGTCGTGCAATTCTGGTGTTATATGTGAAGCGGTGGCTGACGGCCCCGCTTCAACTACTCGATGGCACCTGGCCGAGCGGGACCGGGAACCCCGCAGGGTCAGCGGTTGCATCCCGACAAGACCAAAATCGTGTACTGCCAGGACGCCAACCGGCGGGGCTCGTTCGCCTGCACGTCGTTTACGTTCCTGGGTTTCCGGTTCTGTCCTCGAACCGTGCGTAGTCAGCACGGCGCGCTGTTCACGGGTTTCGCGCCCGCGATCAGCCCGGAGGCACTGACGACGATCAGCCGCGAGGTTCGCGCCTGTCGGATTCACACCCGCACCCGACACACCCTGGAAGACCTCGCCGATCTGATCAACCCGGTCGCGCGAGGGTGGATGACCTACTACGGCCGGTTCTTCCGGTCGAAGCTGCATCCCCTCCTCAAGCGCATCAACGGCTACCTGGTGCGCTGGGCTCGCAAGAAATATCGGCGGCCGGCCTCGTTCAAGCGCGTCAAGAGATGGTGGGACCGGCTGGTGGAGCGGAACCGAGGTCTCTTCTCGCACTGGCAATGGACGGGCACGTTCGAATGGATGAGATGAGAAGAGCGGTGTGAATCGAGAGATTCACGCACCGTTCCTTGGGAGCCCGGGGGTGCAATTCCCCCGGGCGACCCGACTCAAGCAGGGCTGGGTCGAGCGCGGCGAGGTGGAGGGCTTGACCGGCGATGAGCGGGCCGAGTTGGCTCGGTTGCGGGCGTACGGCAAGCCTTCCCGTGCGGACGTGGGTTGTTCAGTGTGGTGTGGTGATCGAGGCGAGCAAGGTGCGGGTGATGGCGTGGCCGTTTTGGGCGAGGCCTTGTGTGGGGATGGTGCTGTCACAGAGGAGCAGGTTGCAGTGGGGGTTGGCGGCGAGGTCGTGTAGCAAGACTCGGGGGTCGGCGTAGTGGGTGGGGTTGACGTCGAAGTCCTGCGGGGGCGCGGTGTAGGGACCGGGGTCGGGGATGTGCCGGTCTTGCACGCCGTGCATGAGGATGCGGAAGAAGGTGTAGTACAGGTCGGAGGCGGCGGGGCTGGCGGAGAGCAGGCCGGGCAGATTGGGGGTGGTGTCGCCGAGCATGCCGGTCCAGGTGACGGTCATGTGCAGGCTGGGGATGATGAAGGTGTTCTGCTGGAACGCGCCGACCATGGCATACAGGTCCGCCGGTGCGCTGGGGATCATGCTGTGGTGCACCGTCTGGGCGTCGGGAATGTTGGCGCTGGTGCAGGGCTGGCCGGCGTTGGTCCAGAACAACAACCCGTAGCAGCCGTTGGTGGGGGTGGGCTGGGCGACCTGGTGCACGTAGCGCGCGGAGATTATCTGGCGGCCGTTCCAGGCACCGTTGCTCTGCATCAGGAGCCCGAGCTTGGCGAACTGCGCCGGCGGGATAAACAGGTAGGCATAGCCGTAGGTGTCCCCCGACCGGTCGCGCAGCCAGAAGTAGCTCGAGCGGGGGATGCCGAGCGGGCCGAACAGGTTGCGCTGGGCGAAGGTCTGCAGGTCCATGCCGACCGCGCGCTGGACGACGTAGGCCAGCAGGTCGGGGTCGCGTTGGCTGTACTCGAAGTGCGTGCCCGGGGTGTGGGTCAGCGGCTGGGCCAGCGCCTCCTGGGCGATGTTGGGGTCGATGCCGATGGTAGCGGCCTCCGAGCCTATTGCCTCCTGCAGCCCGGCGGTTTCGGTGAGCAGCTCACGAATAGTGATGGCCCGGTGCGCCGCGTCGCCCCAGCCGGGACCGGTGGGCAGGTACATACCGATGGGGTCATCCAGCGCGAGTTTGTGCTGGTCGGCCGCGATCCCGGTCAGCATGGAGACCACACTCTTGGTGGAGCTCCACACGTTCCACGGCAGCCGGTCGGTGACCGGATCGAGCGGCCCGGTGGCGACCCGGCAGTAGTTCCGGAAGATCTGCACCGAGGTCCGCAGATGTGTGCTGGCGTAGGCCACCGCCTGGCTGACCGCCGCGGGATCCAGGGCCTCCTGCGCCAGCGTGGCTGTCGCGAACCCCCCGGACGAGGGCAGGGCACAGTGCCTCATCACCGACGTCGGCGCGACGCCCGCAGCGCGGGGCGCGTCCGCCGCGCTGGTCGCGCCATCCACGGCGACGGCCACCGTCACGGTGGCGATGATCGCGACCACCCGTGCAGGCATCCACCGCATCCTCGTGCTCCCATTCCACCCGGTGACGGCCGCCCGGTGGGTCTACGGCGACGGCGGACGGCCAGGCGCTGAGTTGTTGCGCGCGTGGCTGGCCTGGCCCCGCTTCCGCGTGGTGATCCCGACCTGGGACCGTACCTTGCCGACGCTGTCCGGTTGCCTGGACGCGACGCTGCGCCGCCTGAGCGGTGCGCCGACGTATGCGTTGACCGACAACGAGAAGACAGTGACGGTCGAGTACATCACCCGGGTCCCGGTCTGTCACCCGGACGTGGTCTCGGCCAGCCGCTACTAGACGATCTATTCCGAGGGGTCAGCGCAGCCGCTCGCCGCAGCCGCTTGTTGTACCCGGACTGGCCGGGTAGATACCGGAACAGATGGTTCACATGTCGCCGGGCGTGGCGCAGCCAGCGGGACTCGGAGGTGAACCCCAGCAGCGCCTGCATCACTGCCAGGGTGACCAACTCGGCATCGGTGAGCTGGGGCGCGATCCCGACCGGGGGCCGCCACGGTGCCAGGTCCGGCGCTTCTTTCAGCAGGTCATCGGTCTTCACGTAGAGTGCGGTCGCGAGGGTGTCCAGATCGTTCGTCACACAATGATCATGGACACCCTCACTCTCGTCTCTGCCCCGACCCTTGGAATAGGTCGTCTAGGGGATGACGATCCGCACCTGCGTGCCAGCTGAACCGCAGAGCAAGGGGGCGGAGGCGACAGTGCGGATCGCTAAGGCCGACCTGGTGCCGACCGAGGCGAACCTGCTCGCGGAGTACGCCACGTTCGCCGAGCTCGAGGTCGCCTGCGCGCGGTTCTGCGCCGAGGTGAACGCCCGCCCGCACCGCGCCACCGGCCGTCCGCCGGTCGAGGTGCTGGCAGAAGAACGGGCCCGGCCGCACGTGCTGCACGTGCTGCACGTGCTGCCCGGGCACCCGGTGACGGTGGCGTTCGGGCAGACCCGCCGGGTCGGGTGGGACTGCACGATCAGCGTCGACGGGGTGCGGTACTCGGTTATGCATCAGCACGTCGACGAGCGAGTCTGGGTGCGCTGGGCTGGCGACGAACTCGTCGTTACCGCTATCGACCCCGACGGGCCACGCGAGATCCCCCGCCACTAGCGCGGCCAGCGCGGCCGCCCACAGATCCGCGACGAGCACTACCCGGCCGAACACCCGGGTCACCGCTCGCTGTCCGGCGCACGAGTTGCTGGTCGTTCAGGCCCTGTGTGAGCAGATCTGGTCGGACCCCGGCTGGAACGGCGGCGAGTACAGGTCCAACGCGGAGGTGGTCGGCGGGCTCACCCGTCATGCGCACCTCTGGGCGGTGATGGGCTTCTCCACGGAGTTCTGGAAGCAGGAGCTCTGGCGGGCGCTGGAGTTCGAGTCGAAGGAGGCCTTCCTGGAAGGCTTCCTGGAGTCCTATTTCACCGTGATGGATCCCAACGACCTGCTCTGCATGGCGTGGAAGGGGCAGCGCGGTGACGTCACCCGACACACCGGGGGAGACCTGGCCGCGGCGCTCGGCCGGATCACCGCCAAGACGTTCGTGCTGCCGATCAGCGAGGACATGTTCTTCCCGGTGCGGGACTGCGCCGCCGAGCAGGCCCTCGTCCCGGACAGCGAGTTGCGGGTCGTCGACGACCTTCTCGGGCACCTCGGTCTTTTCGGTGTCGCCCCGACCTACATCGGACAGATCGACGAGCATCTCGGTGAGTTGCTCAGGACAGGAGGCGAAGCCTGCGGCGCAATCCGACATCGGGATTGCGCCGCAGGTGGGGACGCGATCAGCTGTCTTGCCGAGTGTTCACATCTCGGCGAAGCTTTGGCTGTTTCGCTCAGCAGGCAGGAGGAGGTGGCGCCGCAGGGACGCCACCTCCTCACCTCCCTGAGGTCACTCGCATCCGTCGTCGTCGTTGCCGGCCAGGGCAATGTCTTTGATCGAATTGTCGGTGTCGATCACGAAGCGGTAATGGGCGCTGGGATTGGATGGGACGGTCGCGTCGTAGATGAAGTGCGGCTGGCCCTGGGGGTGGTGCAGATCTGGATAGGCCCGTTTGGCTTCCGTGAAGTCGGAGCCGTACATTCTGATGCCCTGCGGGGTGTGCATCGCGTCGGTGCCCGGGATCGACACGAGGCCCTGGGTCGGTGAAAAGACGACGACGTTGTCCGCGGGGTCCTGGTTTCCACTGGACACCAGGTTGTAGAAGTGGCACTGCCCGTGGGTCCACTCGTGGGTGATCAGGCCGGTGGCCACCGCGTCGTTCTCGTCCATCCCGAGTGTCAACGTCTGGTAGCCATACGGTCCGAGAGTGTTGTTGTATTGCGCGGGCTCGGCCGACGCCGTCGCCGCACCGATCCCGCCGAGCAGTGTTCCGGTGAGCGCAACCACCGCGCAGGTCCACCGTGTGCTGATTCCCATGTCGCTTTCCTCCCCCTTGCTCGTAACTGACTCTCCGAACTCTGGTAGAGAAGAGACCCGAATCCCACACCGTGATACCTCGGACGCCTCGCGGCTACTCAAACCCGCTTACTGCCGCGCCATGAGTACACCCGGGACGCCCCATCGGCGACGTGCCATAAGCAACGTCCACCCCGTGTGGCACTATCGGCGCTCACGGATTTTTCGCAGGTTAAGGCGGTTCTCCACCAGCGTGGGTTGGCGCAGCTGCGGCTGGCGCAGCACCTCGCGGAGTAGCCCGGCGGCCGGTCGATGTTGTGTTGGCGGCCACTACGGCGCAGCGCGGCGGTGATCCTCGCGCGGGTGAGCGTGGCACCGGCGGCCGGCGTGGACGCGATGGCCAGAACCGCTCGGGCGTCTGAGCTGGCCAGGTTGGTGTGACCGGCCGCGGCGAACGCGGCGAGGAATCCTGGGTAGTACTCGCGCAGGTGCGCACGAAGTTCCTGCACAGCTTTGGTACGACGCCACGTGTGCGGCGGGCCAGTACCGCGATCGCCTGAGCGAGTTCGCTGTCGGCAGGCAGCGGCCGATGGGCGTGGATGTCGGTGCGCAGGATGTGGGCCAGGGCCATGGCGTCTGCCCGGTCGCTCGTGGATCGTGCGACCGTCCAGCGTTCCCGGTAGCGGGCCACCGCCATCGGGTTGATCGTCGGACACCGGTCGTCCGCTGGCGCGCAGCGCCGCCACGAGCAATCCACGAGGAGTCTCGATCGCGACCGGGATCGGAGCCTGCGCGGTGTCACCCGCGTCGGGGTCAAGCTCAGCCGAAAGCGCAGCTAGACCGAACTTACTTGATCTTAGTGGCCGTGGAAGCATCCTGAGCTGGGGCTTTGCTGGTTGGCCGGGAGGACTCTGTGTCTACCGGCCACCCAGGCCCAGCGGAATCGGCGCGCCGAGGAGTTCGAAGG
>JBOHGD010000038.1:0-45295 GCA_050699955.1 Pseudonocardiaceae bacterium
GGTGTGACGGGTTGGTGGTCAACCCGTCACACCCGTCACACAACGGGCCAGAATCAGCCTTTCTAGGCCAGAACGGCGCGCTTAGATCAAGAGCGCAGGCCGGATGTATGGAGTTGATCGTCAAGCTGTTTGACCACTGGTGAGTCACTCCAGGGTTGCAGCGAACCACGAATACCATGCACTCGTTTCACGAGGCGATCGGCACGATTCTGGGAAATGAAATCCGCGACGCCCGCGAGTATTGTTGCGCCTTGGTCAATATCCCCGGCTTGTACATGGGCTTCACTGAGCTCCAACCTGCCAACCGCCACATTGACGAGGCGACATGGATCGGAATCGTCCTGTCCGTAAAGATTCAATGATTCATCAATAACTTGTACTGCTTGAGCGGTACGGCCGAGCTTCAGTAGACATTGGCCGCGCCTTCCGGTGTGTAGCGCTTCACTGTAGGAATAGAAAGCAGACGGGGATTGATCCGAAAACTCGGACAGGTAAGTTTGCGTGTTTTCAAGATGCCGCATCGTCGTGTTGTAGTCACCCATCGCCGCGTAGGCGCACGCAGCTATATCAGACGCGAAGGCACACGCACGTGCGTTGTTTGCTCGTGTCGCCCATGACTGCGCGGCAACGGCGTAGTCCACCGCAGTGGCGGGGTTGGTGGATGATTCGGCTGCCTGACTTAGGTTCGCCAGTACGAATGTGGCAAGTTCCAGATCCTGCGCCTCATAGGCAACAGTACGCGCTTGTTCGTAGTATCGGCGAGTGCCGGAGAGATCGTCAGCGTTAAACGAAACCCATCCCGCGATTCGGAGGGAATTGCTGAGCACCGAGAGTAGGCGTGGCAGCAGTTTGTCGGGACAGTCGGTGGCCATTGCTTGCAATATCTCTTGCTGAGCCAGGACGGTATGCAACGCCGATCGCGGACCTAGCTTGTCGTTATTGCGTAGCGCATTGAAGAGTATCGACTCGATGTGTGTGATGACCTGCGCGTCTACTCGCTCTGGTTTAGCTATAGCGCTCACCAGGCGTTCCTGCTCATCGGAATCCAGACCTTCGAACAAGGGGGAGGCAAAGGCGGTCGTTACGGTCCAGCCGAATAACTGCAACAGGTCACGTCGTTTCATCCCGTCCACCAATCGGCGCAAGGTCGTAAGCTGCTCACCAGGCCCCTTGCCTCCAAGTATACTACGCGCGATAGCGGTGGACAGGGCAAGATTCGCGACGAGCAAACTTGAAATATCGTTGATAGAGCCAATTTGTGCGTCAGCCGCCTCGTACCCAGTCGCGGCCAGCCGATCCAGGTCAGACGAAGAGGACACCTCCACCGGCTGAGGAGGAGCCTGGCTGGTGTCGCTCGCAGCGGCAGAAGCCAGGGGAGGTGTAGTCAGGGGAGGCACGGTGGTGATCGGTTTGTGATCTTGGGCTGTCCGGGCGGATTGGAAGAGTTGTTCGACACTATAACCCGGGAAGATGGCTTCGAGGATTCTGCATGCGTCCGGGTGGGGGGCGGCGCCAATTTGTCCGCTGAGCCAGCGGTAGAACTGGGAACGCGAGGGGCAGCTCCCCACCAGCACGGGGTCAATCGTTTTCGCGACCTTGTTCCATTCCCGGGCGAAGGTCTCGTGTTTTTGCCAGTGCCGTTGTTTGAGCAGAACTTTCAGTAACGTGGATTCCTGCGGTGTCCCGTCCTGTTCCACACCGTGCGCCGGAGTCGTAACCTGGCGCGTTCTCGGCGCCTCGCCCGGGGGCGCCGACGCACCCGCCTTGTCGGCGGCCGGTATCTGCTGCTGTTCCCCACGATGGTGCGGTTGAAAAACCATCTGTGTTCCTGCCTCCCACCCTCTCCGACTAACCCACTCGTCCGGCTTTCCCGCCTGACACTTCCATCCCCGACGTGCATTGAATCAGCGTAACCACCCCGACCACCAGCAGATACCGACCGTCACGGCCCCCCTGACCAGCGCCGACCCAGCAGGAATGGGCTTGACTGAACACCGACCGCACGTGGGTGATCACCGAGCCGCGACCTGCGGTTATCCAAGATCCGCCACCGACGAAACCGCAGGTCAACCACCATTTCCCGGCAAGATCACCGGCAGTGGGCAAAACGGACACCCACCGGCGCGCCTGTCCGCGCGAGGCCATAGCCTCGCGGGAGGGGGCTGAGAGCCACGCTGAGCCGCGATCACCGTACGGTCGGTGTTCTCGCCGCAGGGCCACCGGACGCGGGAGCGGCGCTGTAGGGCCGCGATCACAGGGCGGCTGGTGTTACCGACGTCCCAAGCGGTGCCATCATCACCAGCGTGAGAATGCCCAGGTCACATGTAGGTAACCATCAGGATATTGGCTATAGCCCTGATCGCCACTCACAAGGCGTCAGCCAAGAGGGCACGGACGGCTCCGCGGTCGGGCTTGCCCACCCCGCGCAGCGGCAGGGCGTCGAGCAGGACGATCTCCTTGGGGGTCTGCGCGCCGGTCAGCTGGGAACGAGCGGCGGCTCGCAGGGCTTCCGGGTCGGGGGGGCGCGCCGGTTCGGCGGGGACCACGGCGGCGGCGACCCGCTGGCCCCACTCCGGATCCGGCAGACCCACCACGCAGGCGCCGGCCACCCCGGGAAGGCTGGTGAGTACCGCCTCCACCTCTGCCGGGGAGACGTTGACCCCCCCGGTCACGATGATGTCGTCGGCCCGACCCAATACCTGCAACCGCCCCTGCTCGTCCAGCCGCCCGAGATCGGAGGTCCGAAACCAGCCGTTCCGGAAAGCGGCCATGGCCTCGGCAGGGGCATCCAGGTACCCGGTGGCCAGCATCGGACCGGTCAGCTCGATCCGCCCCACGATCGATCCGGCTGGGGTCGATCCGGCTGGGGTCGATCCGGCAGCCTGCACCCGAACCTGCGCGCCGTCCAGTGGCCACCCGTCGTAGACACAGCCGCCCGCAGTCTCGGTCATGCCGTAGGTGGTCACCACGGGTACGCCCGCCGTCCTGGCCCGCTGCACCAGCCCGTTCGGTGCTGCCGCTCCGCCCAGCAGTACCCCGTCGAAGCCGGTGAGCGCGCCGGGGTCGACGTCGAGCAGCCGGGCAAGCTGGGTGGGCACCAGCGCCGTGTAGCACCTGTGCCGGCCGGACAGCAGGCGTGCGGCAGCACCGAACTCGGCCGGGTCGAACCCGCCTCGCAGATCGAGAACCGCGGTCTCGGTGCCCGCGAGTGACGCCCGGACCAGCACCTGCAGCCCGGCGACGTGCTGTGCGGGCAGCGCCAGCAACCACCGGCCAGGACCGCCGAGCCGGACGTGCGTGGCTGCGGCGGAGGCGCGCAGCGCGTCAGCGCTCAGTTGCACCCGCTTGGGCTGCGCGGTGGAGCCCGATGTGGTCACGATGATGTTGGCCGGACCCGGGTCCCGGCGTGGCGGCGCCTCCTCGGGACCCAGCGGGGCGAGCGACTCGCCGCCGTCCAGCACGGTGCGCACGGCGAGCTCCAGTCCCCGCACCGCCGCGGGTGATCCGTCACAGCGGATCACCCGCATCGCGCGCTGACTTCCCCTGCGCCGAACTCAACGCCAGCGCCGATCGCCACCCGACCTGCCCTTCCCAGTCTGCCGTTGACGACCGTACCGGCTCGTGACCTGGCCTAGGCGGGATAGCCGCGCCAGGCCTCCGGCCAGCTACCCGTCGTTGCCGCCAGGTAGGTGTACCTGCGGGCCATCCGGTCCGAGGCCGCCTGGGCGGCTGCGCCGAGCACGGCCTCCGGCTGCCGGGTACGGGCCCGCAGCCACCGCCGCATGCAGGTCTCCGAGCACCAGTCGCCGGATGGTGAGGAGCCCGCCATGTCACGGTTGCACTGTGCGCACCGGGTTACCTCGACTGCATCATCCTGGCTCACGGCACCCGTCCTGACCGGCGCCTGCGTGGCCATCCCTCCTCGATAGCGGCCCCAACATCCACATCACCTCATCAACCTGCCCCGCCCTACGCTCCGCATCGCCTCCTATGCACAGTGTCCGCCTCGGCGACGATTCGGACGAGTGCACGCGGCGGATGCGCCGCTCGTCACAGCGTGCTGCTAGTAGGACCAGGGAAAGGTCGACCAGTCGGGTGCGCGCTTCTCGAGGAAGGAGTCCCTGCCCTCGACGGCCTCGTCGGTCAGGTATGCCAGCCGGGTGGCCTCACCGGCGAAGAGTTGCTGACCGACCAGTCCGTCGTCGATCAGGTTGAATGCGTACTTGAGCATTCGCTGCGCGGTGGGCGACTTGCTGTTGACCGCAGCGGCCCAGTCCAGCGCGGTTTTCTCCAACTCCGCATGGGGCACCACCGCGTTGACCATGCCCATCCGGTGCGCCTCCTCGGCGCTGTAGGCCCGACCGAGGAAGAAGATCTCCCTGGCGAACTTCTGCCCGACCTGCCGGGCCAGGTAGGCCGAGCCGAACCCGCCGTCGAAGGAGCCGACATCGGCGTCGGTCTGCTTGAACCGGGCGTGCTCGGCGGAGGCCAGGGTCAGGTCGCAGACCACGTGCAGGGAGTGCCCGCCGCCGGCCGCCCAGCCGGGCACCACCGCGATGACCACCTTGGGCATGAACCGGATCAGCCGCTGGCACTCCAGGATGTGCAGCCGCCCGGCTCGCGCCGGGTCCACGGTGTCGGCGGTCTCCCCAGCTCTGCCCGTGGCTGCCTCCGGCAGCGTGTACTGGTAACCGGAGCGGCCACGGATCCGCTGGTCACCGCCGGAACAGAAGGCCCAGCCGTGGTCCCGTGGCGAGGGCCCGTTGCCGGTCAGCAGCACGCATCCCACGTCCGAGGTCATCCGGGCGTGATTCAGCGCCCGGTACAGCTCATCCACAGTGGATGGACGGAATGCGTTGCGCACCTCGGGCCGGTCGAAGGCGATCCGGACCGTCCCGGAGTCGACGGCGCGGTGATAGGTGATGTCGGCGAAGTCGAAGCCCTCGACGACCCGCCACGCGGAGGAATCGAACAGCTCGGAGACAGTCACGGCGCCGAGCATAAGGTCATCACCCGCCGGCGGCGTCCGGATACCGGCACCCGGGTCCCGGCGAGGGACCCTTCCCCGGCGTGAACGAGATCACTGGGGCATGCTGGACGATCGTGAATCCGTCCACCGCATTGGCCACCGTGCTGGTCGACGAGCTGGTGCGCTGCGGTGTTCGACACGCCGTGCTGTGCCCCGGATCGCGTAACGCACCGCTGTCCTTCGCCCTCCACGCGGCCGACTCGGCCGGGCGGCTGACCCTGTACGTGCGGATCGACGAACGTTCCGCGGCGTTTCTGGCGCTGGGTCTGGCGCTGCGGTCCGGTGCGCCGGTGCCGGTGGTGTGCACGTCGGGCACGGCGGTGGGGAACCTGCATCCGGCGGTGCTGGAGGCGCATCACGCCGGGGTCCCGCTGCTCGCGGTGACCGCCGACCGCCCGCCCGAGCTGGTGGGCACCGGGGCCAGTCAGACGATCCAGCAGGCCGGGTTGTTCGGCGGTGCGGTGCGAGCCGTGCCCGCGCTCGCGGTGCCGGAGCGACGCGGTGCGCAGCAGGCCGGCTGGCGCTCCATAGTGGACCGTGCGGTGGCGGCGGCGCTCGGCACGCCGGGCGGCGGTGGTCCTGGCCCGGTGCACCTGAACGTGCCGTTCCGCGAGCCGCTGATGCCCGACGGCGGCCCGTACTGGCCGGAGCCACTGGCCGGCAGGCCCGGTGGCGCTGCCTGGACCGTGCTGCCCTCGGCGGTGTCCGCCCGCGTCGACCTGACCATGGACCTGGCCAGGCCGACCCTCGTCGTCGCAGGTCACGGAGCCGGTCCGGCGCCACCCGGGGTGCCGGTGGTGGCCGAACCCACCGCACCGGACTGGCCGGACGGGCTGGCGGCAGGACCCTGGCTGCTCGACTCTCCGGTGCTCGACCGACTCCGACCCGAACAGGTGCTGGTGCTCGGGCGCCCGACCCTGCACCGGGCGACGCAGCGTCTGCTGGCTGATCCGAGGGTGGCGGTCACCGTGCTCACCGAGCGTCCGGAGTGGACGGATGTGGCGGGCAACGCGGTCGCGGTGGGCACCGCTGTGCGCACCACCGGCATCCCCGACCCGGAGTGGCTGAAACGCTGGCAGCAGGCTGACGACGCCGCCGCCGACGCGGTCAGCGCCACTGTGGAGGAACACGACGAGGCCACCGGGCTCGCGGTGGCCCGGCTGGTCGTGCCCGCCCTGCCCGCCGGGGCCATGTTGCTGCTCGGCTCGTCCAACCCGATCCGGGACGTGTCGCTGGCCGCCCGCCCCCGGTGCGGCCTGACCGTGCTGGCCAACCGGGGGGTCGCGGGCATCGACGGTGCCGTCGGCACCGCCACCGGGGCCGCGCTCGCGCACGGCGGGCCCGGCTACGCGCTGATCGGCGACCTGACCTTCCTGCATGACGCGAACGGGCTGCTGGCCGGGCCCGCCGAGCCCCGGCCCGACCTGACCGTGATGGTCGTCAACGACGACGGTGGCGGCATCTTCGGACTGCTCGAACAGGGCGCCCCGGAACACCTGGCGGCCTTCGAGCGGGTGTTCGGCACCCCGCACGGCACCGATCTGGCGGCTCTCTGCGCGGCGTACCACGTGCCGCACACCCGGGTGCGCCCCGCCGAGCTGGCCGACGCACTGCCCGCCGCCGCGGGGCTGCGAGTGCTGGAGGTGCGCACCGAGCGGGCCGGACTGCGCGCGCTGCACGAGCGGCTGCGCACCGCGGTCGCCACCGCGGTGGACCCGGTCGAGTGGTCCCCATAGGGTCTGGTCCGGAGGTGGGGCATGCGGACCCGGGTGCTGATCGGGCTGGGCTTGGTGGTGCTCGCGGTGATCGCGGTGGTGGTGTTCTTCCGGCCGGCCTCCTCGCTCGTCGGCAACGGTCCGGCACCGGGGCCACCGAGGCCGGCCGAGGCCCATCCGGTTCCCGGGTCGGACGGCATCGGGGACCCCTACTACCCGCTGGCGGGCAACGGTGGATACGACGTCACCCACTACGACATCCAGCTGCACTACGACCCGGCCACCGATCGGCTGGAGGGCCACACCACCATCACCGCCAGGGCCACCGAGGACCTCTCCCGGTTCGACTTGGACCTGAGGCTGGCCGCCACTGCGGTCACCGTGGACGGGCACCCGGCGAGGCTGCACCAGGAGAACGGCGAGCTGCAGGTCACCCCGGCCCAGCCGGTGCTGACCGGCCGGTCGATGGCGGTGCACGTGGACTACGCCGGGGTGCCCTCGAGCATCAAGAGCGACACCGATGTGGCCCCGCCGTGGGTGCGCACCGCCGACGGTGCGGTGGCGGTCGGCGAACCCGAGATCGCGGCCTGGTGGTATCCGTCCAACGATCACCCGTCGGACAAGGCGTCCATGGCGGTCACCGCGACGGTGCCCGCCGGGGTGGAGGCGGTCTCCAACGGTGCTCTGCTCGGCGGACCGGAGCCCGCTGAGCCGGGCTGGCAGCGGTGGCGCTGGCAGGAGAAGGATCCGATGGCCCCCTACCTGGCGTTCATCGCGATCGGTCAGTACGACCTGGTCCGCCGCGAGACCCCCGAAGGCCCCTACCTGGCCGCCTACGACGACCACCTCGACCCGCAGACCGCCCGAGCGGCGCGGGCCGCGGTGGAGCGCACGCCCGAGATCATCGGGTTCCTCTCCCAGATCTTCGGCCCCTACCCGTTCGGCCAGCTCGGTGGCGTGGTCCCGGACGCCCCCGACATGTTCTTCGCGCTGGAGAACCAGACTCGCCCGGTGTACGCACCGGTCTTCTTCGGCGGATCCAAGGACGACGTCATCGTGGTGGTGCACGAGCTGGCGCACCAGTGGTTCGGGGACAGCGTCTCGGTCGAGCGCTGGCGCGACATCTGGCTCAACGAGGGCTTCGCCACCTACGCGGAGTGGCTCTACGCGGAGCGCACCGGCGGCCCGAGCGCGCAGCAGCGAGCCGCGCAGGAGTACCAGGACAACCCCGCAGGCTCCGACTTCTGGCGGGTGCCACCCGGGAACCCCGGTGTCGACGGGATGCTCGACGAGGCGGTCTACACCCGCGGCGGGATGGCCCTGCAGGCGCTGCGGGCCGCCGTCGGCGACCAGCACTTCTTCGCCGCGCTGCGCGACTGGGCCACCGAGCGGCGTGGCGGCAACGGCACGGTGCAGGACTTCGTCGCTCTCGTCGAGCGGGACTCCGGCAAGAACGTCGACGGTGTCGTCCAGACCTGGTTGTTCAACCCGGTGCGCCCGCCGCAGCCGCCCGGCTGACCACTGTCCAGGGCCTGGTCGCGGGGCGCGGTCAGCTGAGGCCTTCGAGGGCGTCCCGGATCGGGACGAGCTTGGCCGCCGCTTCGGCGACCTCGGAGTCGGGATCGGAGCCGGCCACGATCCCGCAGCCGGCGAACAGCCGGGCGGCCCGGCCGATGACCTGGGCACAGCGCAGCGCGATGCCCAGCTCCCCGTTCCCGGCGGCGTCGACCCAGCCCACCGGGCCCGCATAGCGGCCGCGGTCCATCGCCTCCAGTTCGCCGATCGCGCGGACGGCGTCCCTGGTGGGGGTACCCCCCACGGCAGCGGTGGGGTGCACCGCATCGGCCAGCGCGAGTAGCGGGGTGTCCGGTCGCCGCAGCCGCCCGCGCACCTCGGTGGCCAGGTGCAGCACGTTGCGCAGCTGCAGCACGGTGGGCGCCTCGGGCACCGTCAGCTCGCTGCAGTACGGCCGCAACCCGTCGGCCAACGAGTCCACCGCGTAACGGTGCTCATCGAGGTCCTTCTCCGAGGCGAGCAGCTCGGCGGCCAGTGCCCCCGCGTCGGCGCCCTCATGCGGCCAGGTGGTCCCGGCCAGCACCTGGGAGAGCACCTCCTGGCCGCGCCGGCGCAGTAGCAGCTCCGGCGTCGCGCCGACCAGCCCGTCCACCGCGAACGTCCAGCAGGACGGGTAGCGGCTCGCCAGCCCGTGCAGCAGGTACCGGGGGTCCAGCGGTTCATCGGCCATCGCGAGCAGGTCGTGGGCCAGCACCACCTTGGCCGGCGCGGCACCTTCACGCATCCGCGACACCGCGCGCGCGACGGCGTCCCGCCACGCGGTCACCGGCAGCTCGCCCTCGGAGTAGCGCAGCCCGTTCGGACGGCGCACCGGTACCACCGATTCGGTCGAGGCGCCGGTCTCGATCTCGGTCACCCAGGTCAGACCGTCCCGCCTGCCCACCACGATCCTGGGCACCACCAGCACCGAGCTGCCCGGGCAGTCGCCGAAGGCGAGGCTGGTGAACGCGACCGGGCCGCTGCCGGGCAGGCCCACCTCGTCGTGGACCTGCAGCTGCGTGCAGAACAACCGCCACCAGGTCTCGGAGCGGACGAACCGGCCCGGCCCCGCGGTGCAGACCCGGGCCACCTCACCCCAGGCCACCAAACCCTCGCCGTCGCGTACCCAGCACAGCACGCCATGGGGGGAGGGGAGCAGATCGATCAGGTTGCTGTTCCCGCGCACCGGGTACGAACGCACGACCATCCGGTCGGCAAGTGGGGCGGTGGTCACCTCGTCAGGGTATTAGGTAGTGCGGATGCGGTGCCGTGCAGTGATTGTCGGCGCCGTGAGGGTCGCCGTCGCGGCGGCGGCGGTCACGGCTACGCTCGACGCGATGACCGCGCAGGTTCTCGTCCCCACTGCAGGATCGCCGACCCGCGCCCGGTCTGCCAGGCGGATGTGGCTGCTCTCGGTGCCCGTGCTGCTCACCTTCCTGGTGGTGCTCGCCCTGGCCGGCGCGGCCCTGGACGACGCCGCGATCGACGCCAGCCCCGGGCGGGCCACCGCGCAGGTGCTCGCGGTGACCGCGATGCGAACTGTGGTGCAGTTCACCGGGCCCGACGGTCAGGTGTTCAGCCCGGTCGAAGGTCTGGCCTATCCGTCCGGGCTGCAGGTGGGGCAGCTGGTTCGGGTGGAGTACGACACCGCGGACCCGGAGCGGGTCCGGGTCGCAGGCCGGACCTGGGAGATGGGCGTCCTGCCCGCGGCGGTGACGCTGGCGACCCTCTGGGCGCTGGTGATCCCGGCCGGCTGGTGGCTGCGGTCCCGGCGCCCGTGAGGTTTCGGCGGCGGCACCGGCCGTACTTCTGAAGCACGTGCAGGCCTTTCCAGCGTGATTGCGTAGGGTGTCGCCGATACATCCTGGAGGTGACGTGCGCAGGATCATCTGGTCACGAGTCCGGTTGCGCAAGCCCGGAGTGGGTACGGTGAGTAGCGATGACCTCAGTCGGGGGACTGGAACGAAGATCGCTACGGCGCAGCCCAAGGAGTTCGTCAGGAGTTCCGCGCTGCGACATGGTGACTTCTCCTGCTCGGAGAGCCCACCCGAGACCGTCAGCGGCATGCGAGTCGCCATAGTGTCCGAGACATTCCTGCCCGTCGTCAACGGGGTGACCAACTCGGTGCTGCGGGTGGTGGATCACCTGGTGCGCTGTGGGCACCAGCCGATGGTGATCGCCCCTGGAGTGGGTCCGGACACCTATCAGGGAGCTCCGGTCGTGCGGGTGCCTGCCGTGGACCTACCGGTGGTCGACTCGATGCCGATCGGTATCCCGACCCGCAAGGTGCTCACCGCGCTGCGCGACTTCCAGCCCGACGTCGTGCATCTGGCCGCCCCGGCGGTCGTCGGAGCGCGCGGTTTGTGGGCCGCGCGCCGGCTCGGGGTGCCCACGGTGGCCGTCTATCAGACCGACGTCGCCGGCTTCGCCGATTCGTACGGCCTCGGTTTCGCGGCGCGCACCGCCTGGCGCTGGACCCGAGTGCTGCACAGCGCCGCCGACCGCACGCTAGCTCCGTCCAGCGCGGCGGCGGCGGCTCTGATCGACCACGGGATACCCCGGGTGCATCGTTGGGCGCGGGGGGTGGACACGGCCCGGTTCCGCCCCTCCCGGCGCAACGAGCAGCTGCGCGCGCGCCTCGCCCCGAACGGTGAGCTGCTGGTCGGGTTCGTCGGCAGGCTGGCGCCGGAGAAGAAGGTGCTGCGGCTGGCGGCCCTGCAGGACGTGCCTGGGATCCGGCTGGTCGTGGTGGGTGACGGCCCGGATCGCCGCAAGCTGGCCAAGCGGCTGCCCGCAGCGGCATTCCTGGGGTTCATGACCGGTGACGAGCTGGCCGAGGCTTACGCCAGTCTGGACGTGTTCGTGCACACCGGGCCGTTCGAGACCTTCTGCCAGGCGGTGCAGGAGGCACTCGCCTCCGGCTTGCCGGTGATCGCTCCGGACGCAGGCGGCCCGCGGGACCTGGTGGTGCCCGGTACCGGCTTCCTGCTGCCGGAGACCTGGAAGTCCGACGCTGACGAGGTCTTCGGTGAAGCGCTGCGTGGCGCGGTCCGTACCTTGGCGGGCGATCCGGAGCTGCGGGCCCGGTGGGGCGCCGCCGCCCGGCGCTCGGTGCTGCATCGCACCTGGCCCGCGGTGTGCGACGAGCTGCTCGGCCACTACGCCGAGGTCACCGGGCTGCCTGCGGACCTGCGGCGGGTGGCGTGAGCCGGACCGTCAGGCGAGCGATCGGATAGCCGGCCGCATGCGCATCGTCCAGCTGGCGAACTTCTACGGTCCTCGCTCGGGCGGGTTGCGCACGGCCCTGCACCACCTGGGCGCCGGATACGCTGCCCACGGTCATGAGGTGGTGCTCGTGGTGCCCGGGCACCGGCGGACCGACGAGATCATGTCCAGTGGGGTCCGGCGGATCACGCTGCCTGCTCCGAAGATCCCGTGGACCGGCGGATACCGCGCGGTCGACCCCTGGCGGGTGCGGATCCTGCTGGAGCGGTTGCGCCCGGACCGGATCGAGGTCTCCGACCGGCTGACCCTTCGCGGGATGGGCCGATGGGCCGCTGAGCACGGGGTGCCCAGCGTGGTGATCTCGCACGAACGGCTGGACCGGCTGCTGCACCAGGTCCTTGTGCCCGGCCCGGCGGCTCGGCGAGTCGCGGACTGGGCCAACGCTCGGATGGCCGCCTCCTACGACACCGTGGTGTGCACCACCGGTTTCGCCCGCGAGGAGTTCGACCGGATCGGTTCCCCGAACGTCGTCCAGGTCCCGTTGGGTGTGGACTTGGCCACCTTCGCGCCCGCGCATCGCGACACCGCGCTGCGCGCCGAGCTGGCCAGGGGAGCGGACGCCATGCTGGTGCACTGTGGCCGGCTTTCGCCGGAGAAGCACGTGGAACGCTCTGTCGACACCATCGCTGAACTGCATGAGTCGGGCGAGCGGGTGCGGCTGGTCATCGTTGGAGACGGGCCGCGCATGGCGGCCCTGCAGCGACGTGCCAGCGGACTACCGGTCACCTTCCTCGGGTTCGTGCAGGCTCGCAGCGAGGTGGCCAGGCTGCTCGCCACCTCGGATGTGTCGCTGGCACCCGGGCCGCACGAGACGTTCGGGCTGGCGGCTTTGGAGGCGCTGGCCTCCGGCACTCCGGTGGTCGTGTCGCGCTCCTCCGCGCTGCGGGAGATCATCCGGCCTTCCTGTGGCGCCGCGGTCGCCGACGACGCTCCCGCCTTCGCGGGCGCGGTCACTCAGCTGCTCGACGCGCCGGAGCCGTCTCGCCGTGCCGCTGCCCGCGCCCGCGCCGAAGAGTTCACCTGGCCTGCCTCGGTCACCGGCATGCTCGGCGCACTGCGGGTCAGCTAGCAACCCCGGCGCGACGTGGCACGATCTCGCAGGTGACCAGCAGACCCGCCGCGGCGCAGCACCTGCGCGGCCTCGCGCGGCTGCGCCGCGTCCGCGACCGGATCGACCGGGAGTACGCGCAGCCGCTGGACGTCGAGGCGCTCGCCCGCGGCGCGCACATGTCGGCCGGGCACCTCAGCCGCGAGTTCCGACTCGCCTACGGCGAGTCGCCGTACGGCTACCTGATGACGCGGCGTATCGAGCGCGCGATGGCGCTGCTGCGTCGTGGCGACCTCAGCGTCACCGAGGTCTGTTTCGCGGTCGGCTGCTCGTCGCTGGGCACCTTCAGCACTCGCTTCACCGAACTGGTCGGGGTGCCGCCCAGCACCTACCGGCGCCATACGGCGCGCGCGACGGCGGGGATGCCGTCGTGCGTGGCGAAACAGGTGACCAGACCGATCAGGAATCGAGAAGCGCCGGTCACCGAGCCGCAATTAGCGTGACCGCCATGGACATCACCATTCACGCGAGCTTCCTCCCGCACGACGACCCGGACGCCTCCCTGGCCTTCTATCGCGACACCCTCGGCTTCGAGGTCCGCAACGACGTCGGATACAACGCGATGCGCTGGATCACGGTCGGCCCCGCCGATCAGCCCGGCACGTCCATCGTCCTGTCCCCGCCGGCCGCCAACCCCGGCATCACCGACGACGAGCGCCGCACCATCGCCGAGATGATGGCCAAGGGCACCTACGCCATCATCCTGCTGGCCACCAAGGACCTCGACGGCACCTTCGAGCGGCTGCAGGCCAGCGGCGCCGAGGTCGTCCAGGAGCCCACCGAGCAGCCGTACGGGGTTCGCGACTGCGCCGTCCGCGATCCCGCGGGCAACCTGATCCGCATCCAGGAGCTGCGCTGAGCCGTCCGACGATCGCAGCCAGCGTCAGCCAGGCTGGCGTCGCGGCCCCGCCTAACAGATGGAGACACGATGAGCACGGCCACGCGGTCGCCTGCGCTGCACGTTGCCGACAGCCATGACCTGATCCGCGTGCACGGCGCGCGCGTGAACAATCTCAAGGACGTCAGCGTCGAGCTCCCGAAGCGCCGGCTGACGGTGTTCACCGGCGTCTCCGGCTCGGGTAAGAGCTCTCTGGTGTTCGGCACGATCGCCGCGGAGTCGCAGCGGATGATCAACGAGACCTACAGCGCCTTCGTGCAGGGCTTCATGCCGACGCTGGCGCGGCCCGAGGTCGACGTACTCGACGGGCTGACGACCGCGATCATCGTCGGCCAGGAGCGGATGGGTGGCGACGTCCGCTCCACGGTCGGCACCGCCACCGACACAGGCGCGATGCTGCGCATCCTGTTCAGCCGGCTCGGGCAGCCGCACATCGGCTCGCCCCAGGCGTTCTCCTTCAACGTCGCCTCGATCAGCGGAGCGGGCGCGGTCACGCTAGAGCGCGGCGGGAAGACCGTGAAGGAGCGGCGCAGCTTCAACATCACTGGCGGCATGTGTCCGCGCTGCGAGGGCCGGGGCTCGGTCACCGACTTCGACCTGTCTGCGCTGTACGACGATAGCTTGTCGCTCAACGAGGGTGCGCTCACGATCCCCGGCTACAGCGTCGACGGCTGGTACGGCCGCATCTTCAGCGGCTGCGGCTTCCTCGACCCGGGCAAGCCGATCCGCAAGTACACCAAGACCGAGCTCCACGACTTGCTCCACAAGGAGCCGACCAAGATCAAGGTCGACAACATCAACCTGACCTACGAAGGTCTGATCCCGAAGATCCAGAAGTCGTTCCTGTCCAAGGACGTCGACGCGCTGCAGCCGCACATCCGCGCCTTCGTCGAGCGGGCGGTCGTCTTCACCACCTGCCCCGAGTGCGGTGGCACCCGGCTCAGCGAGGCGGCCCGGTCGTCGAAGATCAACGGGATCAACATCGCCGACGCCTGCGCGATGCAGATCAGCGACCTCGCCGGGTGGGTGCGGGGTCAAGACGTTCCGTCGGTGGCGCCGCTGCTGGCCTCGCTGGGGGAGACCCTCGACTCGTTCGTGGAGATCGGGCTCGGCTACCTCAGCCTCGACCGCCCGTCGGGCACGCTCTCGGGTGGCGAGGCGCAGCGCACCAAGATGATCCGACACCTCGGGTCGTCTCTGACCGACGTCACCTACGTCTTCGACGAGCCGACGATCGGTCTGCACCCCCACGACATCGCGCGGATGAACGACCTGCTGCTGCGGCTGCGCGACAAGGGCAACACTGTGCTGGTCGTGGAGCACAAGCCGGAGGCGATCGCGATCGCCGACCACGTCGTCGACCTCGGCCCGAAGGCCGGCAGCGAGGGCGGCGAGGTGGTCTTCGAGGGAACGGTCGAGGGGTTGCGGGGGAGCGACACCATCACCGGCCGCCACCTCGATGACCGGGCCGCCCTCAAGCAGGAGGTACGGACGCCCGACGGCACGCTCGAGGTCCGGGGCGCCGACACCCACAACCTGCAGTACGTCGACGTCGATATTCCGCTCGGTGTACTCGTCGTCGTCACCGGGGTGGCCGGCTCGGGAAAGAGCTCGCTGATCCGCGGCTCGGTGTCCGGACGCGACGGCGTGGTGTCCGTCGACCAGGGCGCGATCCGCGGCTCGCGACGCAGCAACCCGGCGACGTACACCGGGCTGCTCGACCCGATCCGCAAGGCGTTCGCGAAGGCCAACGGCGTGAAGCCGGCGCTGTTCAGCGCCAACTCCGAGGGCGCCTGCCCCAACTGCAACGGCGCCGGCGTCATCTACACCGACCTGGCGATGATGGCCGGTGTCGCCACGACCT
This sequence comes from Pseudonocardiaceae bacterium, assembly GCA_050699955.1. Lineage (GTDB taxonomy): Bacteria > Actinomycetota > Actinomycetes > Mycobacteriales > Pseudonocardiaceae. The sequence goes on from JBOHGD010000038.1 coordinate 15,454, forward strand.
GCGAGGTCTGCGAAGGAAAGCGGTTCCAGGCCGAGGTGCTGGACTACACGTTCGGCGGCAAGGACATCAGCGAGGTCCTCTCCATGCCGGTGGCCGAGGCCGAGGAGTTCTTCGGCGACGGCGAGGCCAAGCTCCCCGCCGCGCACAAGATCCTCGACCGGCTCGCCGACGTCGGGCTCGGCTACCTCAGCCTCGGCCAGCCGCTCACCACGCTGTCCGGCGGCGAGCGGCAGCGGCTCAAGCTGGCCACCCACATGGGAGGCGGCGGCAACAGTGTCTATGTACTCGACGAGCCGACCAGCGGCCTGCACCTCGCCGACGTCGAGCAGCTGCTCGGCCTACTCGACCGGCTCGTCGACTCCGGTAAGTCGGTCATCGTCGTCGAGCACCACCAGGCGGTCATGGCGCACGCCGACTGGATCATCGACCTCGGCCCCGGCGCCGGCCACGACGGCGGCCGGATCGTCTTCGAGGGCACACCCGCCGACCTCGTCGCCGCCCGCTGCACCCTCACCGGCGAGCACCTCGCGGCCTACGTCGGCACCTGACTCCAGGCCCTCGCGGACACCGTGAGACGAGTTCTCTCACCTGTTTCGACTCGTCCCAGTGAACCGTGGGGACAGTTCGAACTGCCAGTTTTGCCAGGCGGGGGAGACTGAGCCCATGACTCCCGAGCAGCCGGCTTATCGCAGTGACCTCACGATCGATGGGTCGACCGGCGAAGCCGGTGCGCTGCTGCCTGCGGATGCACCTGGCTCGGTGACCGACGCCGTCGATCCGGTCCTGCGGGAGCTGCGGCGCCGGTCGGTCGATCCCGTGGTGGCCAGCCTGCTGTCCACCGATGAGCTGGACGAGCTGAGCGTGCACTGGGGTGAGGGTGGCGAGCCTGGCGACGTGTGGGTGCGGCTCATCGCTCGAGGTGAGCTGTTCCAGGACTTACTGAGCAGTTCCGCGTGGGAAGGTGCCAACCGGGCCGGGCCCGCTGTGCTCGCGGAGCGGCTGGCCGACCACCTCGAGGACTGGGTGTGTGAGACGCACTTCGCCTGGGGACAACGCCGCATCGCGCAGTACACGCTCCCCGCCGACTAACGTGCCCGGCAGCCGGACGCCGTCTGCGGCGCCCTCAGGTCATGCGGACTGACCCGGCGAACGTGATCGAGCCGGTACCACCTGGGCCGATGTTGTGCCGGAAGGTCATGTAGTCCTGGTAATCCACCGTCACCCCGGTGTCGATACCGCTCATGGTTCCGTGAAACAGATAGTCCCTGGGTTCGACATGCGGGGAGTTGCGTGGTTGGCGCACGCCATTGATGAAGTACCAGAGACCGGTTTCACTCACCGGACTGACGATGATCGCCTGCACACCCTCCGAGATCCGATAGTCCCATCGAAGCTGACGGAGGTCGCAGAACCTGGCCAGATTCAGCGTGCCGTTCGAGTCGGTGTAAGACCTCCCCGTAGTGCAGAACATGATGTCGGGGACAGTGAGCGCCGCCGCGGCCTGCATGTCCTGGCGCAGGGTACGGGCGGTGGTCGCCGCCTCGCTCGCGGGCATCGGTTCGTCCAGCCGCAAGGTGAGGGTGTTGTGACCGGCGGAGACCTCGATCACCCGTACCGGCGGTGCGGTCGAGGCTGCGCTCGCCGGTGGGGCACCGAACAGGAGCACAGTCAGGACGGCGGTCCACAGAACGGAAATTGCTGCCTTCGTGCGGGTACGAGCCATATCGGATCCTTCCCCCCAGGAGCGCCCGCCCAGCGCTTGGTGACGCTTCGAATCTAAGTGACTACAGTGAATAGTGCTGATCAGTGAGGGCTCACAAGAGCGGAGCGCCGGATCTAGGCAGGGCACGGCCAGCTGCGGGTTGGCCGTCGCCGTGCTGATCGTTCGGGTCCGGCAGGCCGGGTCCCGCGCACCCGATCGGGTCATCGGCAACTAGCCTGGTGTCACCTCCTCGCCGAGGTGTAACGCCCCGGGGTAGCTCCCCGGGGCATCGGCGAGTGGGCGGCGAGGAGAGGTCCGCAATGGACGACGAAGAAGTCCGCGCGATCGGCTGGGCGCTGTGGCGGGTGCGCGACGATCGGGGCAAGTCGCTGCGGGTGGTCGCCGAGCTGGCCGGGATCAGCAAGGACACTCTGAGCCGGATCGAACGCGGCCTGCTGTCCCCGACCCTGAACCAGCTCTATGCCCTCGCTGATGTGCTTGAAACGTCCGTGTCGGAGCTGACTCGGCTGCCCTTCCCTGCACCGGCCAACGGGCATACCGACAGCAGCGTGGAGGCGATCGGGCTCGCGCTGGACGCGATCGAGTGCGGCGAGCCCGCCGGAGTGGTCCTGCCCGTGGCAGAGCTGCAGGATCAGGTGCGCCATCTGCATCGTCAGCGCCGGGCGTGCCGGTTCGCCGAGGTGGCCACCGAGCTACCTGCCTTGATTCGGAACGTGCACACCAGCCTGGACACCGGCACCGACCACGGCGAGCTACTCGACTTGGCCGTGTACCTGCATGTGCACGTCACTCGGATATGGCTCGGTACCGCAGCCGCGCCCGCCCATATGCAGCGGCGGGTTGTGTTCTTGGCACACCGGCTGGCCCAGGAGCGGGAGGAGGTCACCACGCTCGCCGTGGCCGGGTTCGGCCTGGTCTTTACGCTGCTGCCCGGTGGGGCTGTTGTGCCGGGGCGAGCAGCGCTCGACTCGCTGACGCTGCCGGCGACCACAGCCGGCACCGCCGGTCTGGTGTGCGCGCTCACGACCGGGCACGCTCTGGCCGCCGTGCGGGACGGTCGGCCGCAGGATGCGGCTCCGGCGCTGGATATGGCTGCGGAGTTGGCCCAGCGGTTCGGGGCCTCCGGCACCGATTCCCTGGGGTTCATCCTCGCACCGGCCGATGTGGGCATTGATCGAATGTGGCTCGCGCTCGAGGCAGGCGAGCCCGACCGGGCGGTCGGCATCGCCCCGACCGTGCACCCCGAACGTCACCCCTTCACGTCGGGTCAGGCCCAGTACTGGCTGCACTACGGTTGCGCGCTGGCCAAGCTGGAGAGCCGTCACGAAGACGCGGTGCGGGCGCTGCGCACCGCGGAGGACCTCCATCCGGCCAAGGTGCTGCGCAACCAGCTCGCCCGTGACACCCTGGCCGTGCTGCTCAGGCACTCGCGCCGGGGCTCCCCGGCGGACCAGGAGCTGCGGGGTATGGCCCACCGGGCGCGTCTGCTCGTGTAGTCCCATGCAGGCGTCTCCCCGGAGAGACAGATGTGGTCGCTTCTGCGAGACCCCGCGCTGTTGTCACCCGACCACCATCACCCACCATGGTGAGGGAGGACACAGCGAAACCGGTCACGCTTCGCGCGGTGACCGATGCCAGAACCAGCGTCGCGCACCTGGTGACTGACGACGCTATGACGATCGGGCGGCGGCTCGGGCGCTATGTGGCCTGCTGCGGTGCTGAGGTGCTGGCGTCGAGCCTGACGGCGGAGGAGTCCGGTTACTGCCGGTCCTGCCGCCGCTGGAGGGCCGGATCGTGACCATCGAGACCCCGGCCGGCCGCCGGTCGAGTGCTGCACCGCTCGCCCCTCCCGGCGGCCGGCCGGAACCCACCACGGGTGTCACCGACTCGCAGCTCGCGGTGCTGCTGCGGCAGACCCAGTGGGCGCTGGACGAGGCGGCGCACGACTTCCCCGCCGGACGGGGCACACCACAGCGCCGGGAGGAACTCGCCGGAACCCTGGAGGTTCTGGCGGCCATCGTGCGCGCCTCGGCGCCGGAGGGTGCCCGGTAGGCCTGGACCGGCCGGTGTTCCTCAAGGTTCACCGACCGCCACGCAGTCCGGCCGAGCACCTAACATCTGTTCCGGAGTAAGACCGCGCCCGTCCGCATCGTTGCGGCTGCGCGCGCCGCTCGGTTCAGCCGGCATCGCGCGCCAAACCTAGGGTCGGCGGTACCCGTGTGATGAGGAGAGCCTCCCGACGATGACCGACCAGCATCTGGTCCGACCCGCCCCGATCAGCGGCTTCCCGGAGTGGACGCCCGAGGTGCGGTTGGTCGAGCTTCATTGGCTCGACCACATCCGCCGGACCTGCGGGAGCATCGTGGCCGACCTATCCATCGCTCGGGGCCTGGACTACTACACCGGCACCGTCTACGAGGGCCGGGATCGGCCTGTCGATCGGGCTGACCCGGATCTTCGCCGAACTCGTCTCCGAGGGACTACTCCAGACCGGCCCAAGCTGTCCCAGCGATGTGCTCGTCGTCGTGCCCGGCGCCGACCGCCGTATCCACGCCATGGCCACGGCCACCCAGCTCCGCCGCCGCGGACTGAACACCGAGCTGTACCACCAGGCCGACAAACTCGCCAAGCAGATCCGTTATGCCTCCCGCAAAGGCATCCCGTACGTCTGGTTCCCCCCATTCGAGGACGGCAAACCCCACGAGATCAAGGACATGGCTACCGGCGAGCAAACCAGCGCTGACCCGGCTACCTGGCGACGTCCGGACCAAGCAGCCCCCTCGGCTGGTGGTATGTGCACAGCGGCCGGCCGGGGCCTCGTAGGGTAGCCACCGTGCCGAGAGCCGGGCTGGACAAGGACCCTCGTGATGTCGCGGCGATGTTCGACGGGGTGGCCCGCCGCTACGACCTGACCAACACGGTGCTCTCGTTCGGCCAGGACCGGGGATGGCGGCGCCGGACCATGATCGCCGTCGGTGCCGGACCGGGCGAGCGGGTGCTCGACCTCGCCGCGGGCACCGCGGTCTCGACGGTCGAGCTGGCCACGGAAGGCGCGTGGTGTGTGGCGGCCGACTTCTCGCTGGGCATGCTCAGGGCCGGCCGGCACCGCAACGTCCCTCTGGTCGGGGCCGACGCGTTGCGCCTGCCCTTCGCCGACGGGGTGTTCGACGCGGTGACGATCTCGTTCGGGCTGCGCAACGTGGCCGATCCGGACGCCGCGCTGGCCGAGCTGGCCCGGGTCACCCGGCCCGGCGGGCGGCTGGTCGTCTGCGAGTTCTCCACCCCCACCTGGCGGGCGTTTCGCACGGCGTATCTGGAGTATCTGATGCGCGCGCTGCCCGCCGTCGCCCGTCGGGTGAGCAGCAACCCCGAGGCCTATGTCTACCTCGCCGAGTCCATCCGAGCGTGGCCGGACCAGCCCGCACTCGCCGAGCGGATCGCCGCTGCGGGCTGGGGCGAGGTGGCGTGGCGCGACCTCACCGGCGGCATCGTCGCGCTGCACCGCGCCGTCAAAGCGCAGAGCTAACCCACCACCACACCTGTGCGGGGGAGGGGTCCGCCTACCCCGGCGCTTACACTCGGCCGGAGATGTCCATGATCGGTCCACCAGCGAGGGAGCGGGATGGCCAGGCGATCTGACGACGACGCGGACGTGATCGTCGTCGGGGCGGGCCCGGCAGGCTCGACGGCCGCCGCGTACCTGGCCCGCGCCGGGCTGGACGTGCTGTTGCTGGAGAAGTCCACCTTCCCCCGGGACAAGGTGTGCGGGGACGGGTTGACGCCACGCGGGGTCAAGCAACTGATCGATCTGGGCATCGACACCAGCACTGAGGCCGGCTGGCTGCACAACCGGGGCCTGCGCGTGGTGGGCGGCGGGGTGACTCTGGAGCTGCCCTGGCCCGAGCTGGCCAGTTTCCCGCCCTACGGGGCGGTCCGCCCCCGGCAGGACTTCGACGAGATGCTGGTCCGGCACGCCGAGAAGGCCGGTGCCCGGCTCACCGAGCACACCATGATCACCGAGGCGACCACCGACGAGCGCACCGGGCAGGTCACCGGCGTGCGTGGCAAGCAGGGTCCGGACAGGCAGCCGGTGGTCTACCGCGCCCCGCTCACGCTGGCCTGCGACGGGGTCAGCGCCCGGCTCGCGCTGAGCCTGGGGATGGACAAGCGGGAGGATCGCCCGATGGGGGTGGCGGTGCGCCGCTACTACACGAGCCCACGCACCCACGATGACTTCCTGGAGAGCCACCTGGAGCTGTGGGACCGCAGCGACCCGCACAACAACAAGCTGTTGCCCGGCTACGGCTGGATCTTCGGCATGGGCGACGGCACGTCCAACGTCGGGCTGGGCATTCTGTCCACGTCCAAGGCATACGGGAACACCGACTACCGAGCGCTGCTGCGCTCCTGGCTGGACGGGACGCCGCAGGAGTGGGGCTTCCGGGAACCCAACGCCAGCGGAAAGATCGGCGGCGCTGCGCTGCCGATGGGCTTCAACCGGACTCCGCATTATCGTGCGGGCCTGCTGCTGGTCGGGGACGCGGGCGGCATGGTCAACCCGTTCAACGGTGAGGGCATCGCCTACGCCATGCAGTCCGCCCGGCTGGCCGCGGAATGCACGGTCCAGGCGATGGCCCGGCCCGCCGGACTCGGGCGGGAGCACGCCTTACGCCGCTACCCGACGGCGCTGCGCGACGAGCTGGGCGGCTACTTCCGGCTGGGCAACGCGTTCAGTAAGTTGATCGGCCACCCCACGGTCATGCGGACGGCCACCCGTTACGGCATGCCACGCACTACGCTGATGCGTTTCGTACTCAAGTTGCTGGCCAACCTCTACGACAGCCGGGAGGGCGATGCTATGGACCGGGTGATCACCGCGATGACCCGGCTGGCACCCAATGCTTGATCAGTAAAGACACGGCTCACCAGCGCGACACCGTGGGTTAGACACGGTGCCAGGCCAGCACTGTCCGTGTTTGCCACCAATACAGTCCGTCAGTAAGGCTCTTTTTAGGTTAGCCTCAGTGCAGCGCGTGACCGGCTCGCACGTACGGTAGGGCGGACGTCGATGAGACGGGAAGGAAGGGACGCGAGTGCTGCAGCCCTACGTCCCCTTGGTACTGATGTTCCTGCTAGCGGGCGCTTTCGCGGTTTTCTCCGTGGTCGCCGCCCCTTACATCGGGCCGCGCCGGTATAACAAGGCAAAGCTCGACGCATACGAGTGCGGCATCGAGCCGTCGCCACAACCGGTGGTCGGAGCCGGGCGGATGCCGGTGGCCTACTACCTCACCGCCATGATGTTCATCCTGTTCGACATCGAGATGGTCTTCTTCTATCCGTTCGCAGTCACGGCGGACGCGCTGGGGATGTTCGGTCTGGTCGAGATCGCTCTGTTCGTCGTGACGCTCGGCTTCGCCTACGCCTACGTGTGGCGGCGCGGCGGGCTGGACTGGAACTGACATGGGACTCGAGGAGAAGCTGCCCAGCGGGATCCTGCTGACCAGCGTGGAGAAACTGGTCAACTGGACCCGCAAGTCGTCGTTGTGGCCCGCCACGTTCGGGCTGGCCTGCTGCGCGATCGAGATGATGACCACCGGGGCGCCGCGTTACGACCTCGCCCGGTTCGGCATGGAGGTGTTCCGGGCCTCCCCGCGACAGGCCGATCTGATGATCGTCGCGGGTCGCGTGAGCAACAAGATGGCCCCGGTGCTTCGGCAGATCTACGACCAGATGCCCGAGCCCCGCTGGGTGCTCGCGATGGGGGTCTGCGCCTCCAGTGGGGGGATGTTCAACAACTACGCGATCGTGCAGGGCGTCGACCACATCGTTCCGGTGGACATGTACCTGCCCGGCTGTCCGCCACGGCCGGAGATGCTGATCGATGCGATTCTCAAACTGCACGCCAAGATCATGGACGAACCGCTCGGACCGAAGCGGGCGGCGCTGAGGGCCGAGAGCGGTGATCGCACCGAGATGGTCCCCTCGTCAGTGCGCTACGGCCCGCAGCGGGAGCCCCGTCCTTCAGGTACTGGCCGGTCCCAGGTCGTCGAGGCTCGGAAGCTGTGAGTGCCATGGCGGACAAGGACATGAACGAAGGCAAGTCCGAGGACAAGGGCAGTGCCGGCGTCGAGGTCGTACGCGGCCAGCATCCGTCGGCTGACCTGGACGCCGACGAGCGGATGGAGCACGAGGCTCGCGGCGGTGTGGTCGCAGGCCGGGCCCGGCAGGGCATGTTCGGGGTCCGCGATGCCGGGGACACCTCCGGGTACGGCGGGCTAAAGCTTCCCGCCTACTCCCCTGCTCCGGCGCAACGGCCCTACGGCGGCTGGTTCGACGAGCTGACCGACGAGCTGCTCGCCGCGATGAACGAGCGCGGGGTGCCCGCCGAGACGATCCAGCAGGTCACCGTGGATCGCGGGGAGATCACCTACTACGTGCGTCGCGAGCACCTGGTCGCGCTGTGCCGGACCTTACGGGACGATCCGGCACTGCGCTTCGAGCTGTGCAGCTCGGTGTCCGGGGTGGACTACGGCACCGAGGTCGCGCAGCGGCTGCACTCCGTCTACCACCTCACGTCGATGACCTACCGGCGCCGGATTCGGCTTGAGGTCGCCGTAGACGTCGACGACGCCCACGTGCCGAGCGTGGTCGAGGTCTACCCGACCGCGGACGGGCACGAGCGGGAGGCCTGGGACATGTTCGGCATCATCTACGACGGCCACCCGGGGCTGACCCGCATCCTCATGCCGGACGACTGGGACGGCCACCCCCAGCGCAAGGACTATCCACTGGGTGGGATAGCGGTGGAGTACAAGGGCGCCGAGATTCCCCCGCCCGACCAGCGGAGGGCCTACTCGTGATGATCGTGACGACATCTCGGGTGCTCCGCGTCGGCCTGATCCAGCGGAGGATCACGTAGTGAGCAGCGAGACGGAAACGGCGCACACCGTCGGTAGCGGGACGACCAGCGACACGACCAGCGAATCGACCGGCACACCGACCGCAGGCACCACCGGTGCGGGGACCGGTCCGGACCCTTACGCCGCCGCCAGACAGACCACTGAAGGCCGGGTCTACACCGTCACCGGTGGCGACTGGGACACGCTGGTCGACGATGCCCTGCATGACGACCGCATCGTCATCAACATGGGTCCGCAGCATCCCTCCACCCACGGTGTGCTGCGCCTGGTGCTGGAGCTGGAGGGCGAGGTCGTCACCCAGGCCCGCTCGGTGATCGGTTACCTGCACACCGGCATCGAGAAGAACTGTGAGTACCGGAACTGGACTCAGGGCGTCACGTTCGTCACGCGGATGGACTACCTGGCGCCGCTGTTCAACGAGGCGGGCTACTGCCTGGCCACCGAGAGACTGCTGGGGATCACCGCGCCGCGCCGCGCGCAGGTGATCCGGGTGCTGCTGATGGAGCTCAACCGGGTCAGCTCGCACCTGGTGGCGATCGCCACCGGCGGGATGGAGCTCGGTGCGCTCACCGGGATGACGGCCGGTTTCCGAGAGCGCGAGGAGGTCCTGCACCTGCTTGAGTTCCTCACCGGGCTGCGGATGAACCACGCGTTCATCCGGCCCGGCGGCGTCGCACAGGACCTGCCCGAGGGCTACCGCGACAAGATCGGCACTTTCCTGAAGGTCATGAACAGCAGGCTGCCGGACTACGACAAGCTGCTCACCGGGCAGCCGATCTGGAAGAAGCGGCTGCAAGGGGTGGGTTATCTGCCGCTGGACGGCTGCCTGCAGATGGGTGTCACCGGCCCGATCCTGCGCTGCGCAGGCCTGGAGTGGGATCTGCGCAAGGTCGAGCCCTACTGCGGCTATGAGGAGTACGACTTCGAGGTTCCCACCTCGACCGACGCCGACTGCTACGCCCGCTACGTGTTGCGGGTGGAGGAGATCCACCAGTCGCTGAAGATCGTGGCGCAGGCGCTGGACAAGCTGGAGCCCGGCCCGGTGATGGTGGAGGACGCCAAGATCGCCTGGCCGGCCCAGCTGACCATCGGCGCCGACGGGATGGGCAACTCACTGGAGTATGTCCGCAAGATCATGAGTCAGTCCATGGAGTCACTCATCCACCATTTCAAGCTGGTGACCGAGGGTTTCCGGGTGCCGCCGGGTCAAGCTTACGTCGCGGTGGAGTCCCCGCGCGGTGAGCTGGGATATCACCTGGTCTCCGACGGCGGGACCCGGCCGATGCGGGTGCACGTGCGTGATCCCAGCTTCGTCAACCTGCAGTCCATGCCCGCGATGAGCGAGGGTGGGCTGGTGGCCGACGTCATCGCCGCGGTGGCGTCGATCGACCCGGTGATGGGAGGTGTGGACCGATGACCCTGCCCCACAACACCGGGGACACCAGCAACACCGGGGACACCAGCGTGTTCGACGACGAGACCAGGCAGCGGGCCGCGCAGGTCATCGCGCGTTACCCGAAGGTCCGTTCCGCGCTGCTGCCGCTGCTGCACCTGGTGCAGAGCGTGCAGGGATACGTCAGCCAGGCAGGCATCGCGTTCTGTGCCGAGCAACTGGAGATCACCACCGCTGAGGTCAGCGCGGTGGCCACGTTTTACACGATGTACAAGCGCAAGCCCGGTGGCGAACATCTGGTCAGCGTCTGCACCAATGCGCTGTGCGCGGCGCTGGGCGGCGACGAGATCTACGCCCAGCTGCGCAAGCGGCTCGGGGTCGGTCACGAGGAGACCGCGGGCAGACCGGCCCAGCCGGGTTCGATCACTCTCGAGCACGCCGAGTGTCTCGCCGCCTGCGATCTGGCACCGGTGCTGCAGGTGAACTACGAGTTCTACGACAACCAGACCCCGGACTCGGCGGTGCAGCTGGTGGACGCGCTGCGCCGGGGAGACCGGCCCGCCCCCACCCGTGGTGCGCCGCTGACCGACTGGCGGACCGCGGAGCTGCAGATGGCAGGATTCTTCGGGGAGCCCGAAGAGCTGCGGGCCGCCGCGGACGGGCCGTCGGCTTCGGTGGAGACGCTGGCCGGTAACCGGCTGGCCGAGGACAAGGGCTGGCAGGCTCCTTCGATGCCCGATGAGCCCGGGTTGCCCGCCGTCCCGGAGAAGAAGTGACCGGCCCGGGAGTCGCAGGCAAAGGAGGCGCGACGGTGACCGAACGGACGCTCACCCCGGTGCTCACCCGCCGTTGGCTGTCGCCGAAGTCCTGGACCCTCGAGACCTACACCCAGCTGGAGGGCTACACCGCGCTGCGCAGTGTGCTCATCGGGCGGGGGGTGGGAGATGACCCAGCGCGGGACGGAGCGGGCCCAGCCCACCCGGACCAGCTCATCCAGCTGATGAAGGACGCCGGCCTGCGGGGCCGTGGCGGCGCAGGCTTTCCCACCGGGCTGAAGTGGAGCTTCATCCCGCAGGCCAAGGAGGGCGAGCAGGCCACCGGAGCCGCCGCCAAGCCGAAGTACCTGGTGATCAACGCCGACGAGGGCGAGCCGGGCACCTGCAAGGACGTCCCGCTGATGATGGCCGACCCGCACTCGCTCATCGAGGGTTGCGTCATCACCAGCTACGCGATCCGCGCTCACCAGTGCTTCATCTATGTGCGCGGCGAGATGCTGCACTGCATCCGCCGGGTCCAGCAGGCGGTCAACGAGGCGTATCAGGCCGGGTACCTGGGCAAGGACATCCTCGGCTCCGGCTTCGACCTCGACATCGTGGTGCACGCAGGCGCGGGCGCCTACATCTGCGGTGAGGAGACCGCGTTGCTCGACTCGCTGGAGGGCTACCGCGGCCAGCCCCGACTCAAGCCACCGTTCCCGGCCACCTCCGGGCTGTACTCCGCACCCACCGTGGTGAACAACGTCGAGACGATCGCGTCGGTGCCCTACATCGTCAACGGCGGGTCGGACTGGTTCCGCGAGATGGGCTCGGAGCGCTCGCCCGGCCCGAAGATCTACTCGATCTCCGGGCACGTGCAGCGGCCGGGGCAGTACGAGGCCCCGCTGGGTATCACGCTGCGCGAGCTGCTGGACATGGCGGGCGGGACCAAGGGCGGGCCGTTGAAGTTCTGGACGCCGGGCGGGTCGTCCACCCCGCTGCTGACCGCCGAGCATCTGGACATCCCACTGGACTTCGAGGGTGCGGCGGCGGCGGGCTCGATGCTGGGCACCACCGCGATCATGGTCTTCAACACCACGGTGAGCGTGCCCTGGGCCGTGATGAAGTGGACCGAGTTCTACGAGCACGAGTCCTGTGGGAAGTGCACCCCGTGCCGGGAGGGGACCTACTGGCTGGTCCGGATCCTGGAGCGGATGAGCCGCCGGGAGGGCACCCCGTCGGATGTGGACACCATGCTGGACGTGTGTGACAACATCCTGGGCCGGGCGTTCTGCGCGCTCGGTGACGGTGCGGCCAGCCCGATCATGAGTGGCATCAAGTACTTCAGGCAGGAGTTCCTGGATTTGTGTGCCGTGCAGCCCACGTATGCGGGGTCGGTGCAGCAGGCCAAGCTGGCAGGAGCGCATGGATGACGCTGGCGAAACAGGAGGCCGGTAGCCCCGCCGTCCCCGAGGGGCACGTGCGGCTGACCATCGACGGCCGCGAGGTCGACGCGCCCAAGGGCGAGTTGGTGATCCGCGCCTGCGAGCGCCTCGGCATCATCGTGCCGCGGTTCTGCGACCATCCGCTGCTGGACCCGGTAGGCGCCTGCCGTCAGTGCCTGGTCGAGGTGGAGCTGGGCGGGCGCCCGATGCCCAAGCCGCAGGCCAGCTGCACGCTCACGGTCGCCGACGGCATGATCGTCAAGACCCAGCACACCTCGCCGGTGGCGGACAAGGCGCAGCAGGGCGTGATGGAGCTGCTGCTGATCAACCATCCACTGGACTGCCCGATCTGCGACAAGGGCGGCGAGTGCCCGCTGCAGAACCAGGCGATGTCCAACGGCCGGGCGGACTCCCGGTTCCTGGACACCAAACGCACCTTCCCCAAGCCGATCGCGATCTCCACCCAGGTGCTGCTGGACCGCGAGCGCTGCGTGCTCTGCCAGCGCTGCACCCGCTTCTCCGAGCAGATCGCCGGTGACCCGTTCATCGAGATGCTCGAGCGCGGGCCGGACCAGCAGGTCGGGGTGGCCGACGATAAGGATTTCCAGTCCTACTTCTCCGGCAACACCATTCAGATCTGCCCGGTCGGCGCGCTGACCAGCGCCGACTACCGGTTTCGCTCCCGGCCCTTCGACCTGGTCTCCACGCCGGGGGTGTGCGAGCACTGCGCATCGGGCTGTGCGCAGCGCACCGACTGGCGTCGCGGAACCGTGCAGCGCAGGCTCGCGGGCAACGACCCGGAGGTCAACGAGGAGTGGAACTGCGACAAGGGGCGTTTCGCGTTCGCCTACCTCAGGGCCGAGGACCGGATCACCCGGCCGCTGGTCCGCGACAGTTTCGGTGAGCTGCAGCAGGCGTCCTGGACCGAGGCGCTACAGGCCGCGGCCGAAGGGCTGATCGGAACCAGGACCGGCGGCGTCGGGGTGCTCGCGGGCGGGCGGCTCACCGTCGAGGATGCCTACGCCTACGCGAAGTTCGCCCGCGTCGCGCTGCTCACCAATGACGTGGACTTCCGGGCCCGGCCGCATTCCGCCGAGGAGATGGAGTTCCTCGCCGCGCATGTGGTCGGGGTCGGCCCGGACACCGGTGGGGTGACCTACGGCGACGTGAGCCGGGCCCCCGCGGTGCTCTGCGTGGCTTTCGAGCCGGAAGAAGAGTCCCCGATCGTCTTCCTCCGGCTGCGCCGTGCGGCCCGGGACCGTGGCCTGCCGGTATGGCACCTCGGGCAGTTCACCACGCCCGCGGTGCGCAAGACCTTCGGCACGCTGCTGCCGGTGGTACCCGGTGGCGAGCCTGCCGCGCTGGACTCGCTGGATGGTCCGGCGCGTGAGGCGTTGAGTGCGCCCGGCGCGGTGCTGCTGGTCGGCGAGCGGGCCGCGGAGGTACCCGGCCTGTACTCCGCGGTGGTCCGGCTGGCCGAGCGCACCGGCGCCCGGATCGGGTGGGTTCCGCGACGGGCCGGCGAGCGGGGTGCCCTGGAGGCCGGTGCGGCGCCGACGCTGCTGCCCGGCGGCAGGCTGGTGACCGACCCACTCGCCCGTGCGGAGATCGAACGGGCCTGGGGCGTGCAGGTGCTGGACCGGCCCGGCCGGGACACCTCGGAGATTCTGGCCGCTCTGCTGGCCGGACGGCTGAACGGGCTGGTCGTCGGCGGGGTCGAACTGGCTGATCTCCCCGATCCCGGGCAGGCGGAGCAGGCGATGCGCCGGGCCGGGTTCGTGGTGAGCCTGGAGCTGCGCTCGTCGGCGGTGACCCGGATCGCCAACGTGGTGCTGCCGGTCGCGGCCGTTGCCGAGAAGGCGGGTAGCTACCTCAACTGGGAGGGCCGCCGCCGGAACTTCGCCACCACGATCACCTCAGGTGCCGGTGCCGGGCAGGCGACCCTGCCCGACTGCCGGGTGCTGGACAGTCTGGCCGTCGAGATGGATGCCGACCTGTTCACCCAGACCCCCGCGGCGGCGGCCGCCGACCTCGCCGCGCTCGGCCGCTACGGTGGCGTCCGCGCGGAGGGGTCCCGGGTGCCTGCACCGCAGCTTCCCGCGCCACCGGTTCCGCAGCCCGCCGCCGGAAAGGCGTTGTTGGCCACCTGGCGTCGGTTGCTGGACAACGGGTCGATGCAGGACGGTGAGCCGCATCTGGCCGGCACCGCCCGGCCTGCCGTCGCGCTGCTGTCCGAGGCCACCGCGCACGAGTTCGGGGTGCGGCTCGGCGGGAACGTCAGGGTGTCCACCGATCGGGGGTCGGTGACGCTACCCGCGGTGGTCGCCGACCTGCCTCCCGGCGTGGTGTGGGTCCCGGGTAACTCCGGACCCGCTACCGTCCGGGCCAGCCTCGCTGCCGGGCACGGTGCCGAGGTGAGCCTGACCAACTCAGTCGGCGCGCCCAGCTCGACCAGTTCGACACCACGGGGAGGCCGGCCATGACACCCACCCAAGCGGTGCTCGCCGACGACCCGCTGTGGCTCGCGGCGCTGAAGGTCGTCGTGGTCTTCGTGTTCCTCATGGTCATGACCCTGTTCATGATCTGGATGGAGCGCCGGGTGGTGGGCCGGATGCAGCAGCGTCCCGGCCCGAACCGGGTGGGGCCCTTCGGGCTGCTGCAGTCCCTGGCCGATGGGCTCAAGCTGGCGTTCAAAGAAGACATCGTGCCCGTGCTGGCGGACAAGTGGGTCTTCATCCTGGCCCCGATCATCTCCACCATCACGGCGTTCACGGCGTTCTCGGTGATTCCGCTGGGCGGCCGGGTGAGCATCTTCGGCGAGCAGACGGTGCTGCAGATCGCCGACCTGCCGGTCGGGGTGCTGGTGGTGCTGGCCTGCTCCTCGCTGGGGGTCTACGGGATCGTGCTGTCCGGCTGGTCCTCGGGGTCGCCCTACCCGCTGCTGGGTGCACTGCGCTCGGCCGCCCAGGTGATCTCCTACGAGATCGCGCTGGGGATGTCGATCGTCGCGGTGATCCTGTACTCCGGATCGCTGTCCACCTGGGACATCGTGGCTGCGCAGGGGCGTCTGGGGTGGTTCGTGTTCCTGTTGTTCCCCAGCTTCGTGGTGTTCTGCATCTCGATGGTGGGTGAGACCAACCGGGCGCCGTTCGACCTGCCGGAGGCGGAGTCGGAGCTGGTCGGTGGGTTCCACACCGAGTACTCCTCGCTGAAGTTCGCGCTGTTCTTCCTCGCCGAGTACGTCAACGTCGTCACCGTCTCGGCGATGGCCACCACGTTGTTCCTCGGTGGCTGGCACGCCCCGTGGCCGCTGACCGGTGGGCCGCTGGACGGTGGCTGGTGGGGCATGGGGTGGTTCCTGGGCAAGATGCTGGTGTTCTTGTTCGTGTTCGTCTGGTTGCGTGGCACGCTGCCTCGGCTGCGCTACGACCAGTTCATGACGTTGGGCTGGAAGGTGCTGGTGCCGGGCAGCCTGGTCTGGATCGTGCTGGTGTCCGGGGTCCGCGCGCTGCGCAACCAGGCCGTGACCCGGGTCGAGATCCTCGTGACCGGTGGCATCCTGCTGGGCGCCTTGGTGCTCATCGCCTACCTGCTGCCCAGCCGCAGGCCGCCCGAGGAAGAGGAGCCTGCGGTGCAGACCGCAGGCTCGGACTATCCGCTGCCCCCATTGAATCTGGTGGTACCGGCGCCACCACCACGCCGACGAGCTCCGATGACCATCGGTGCGCCCTCGACGACGGAGGAGGACTCCGATGGGACTGCTTGATCCGGTCAAGGGTTTCGGGGTCACCTTCTCGACGATGTTCAAGAAGGTCGTGACCGAGGAGTATCCCGAGGTCAAGAAGATCCCTGCACCCCGGTTCCATGGCAAACACCAGCTCAACCGGCATCCCGACGGTCTGGAGAAGTGCGTCGGATGCGAGCTGTGTGCCTGGGCCTGTCCGGCGGACGCGATCTACGTCGAGGGTGGGGACAACACCGAGGAAGCTCGTTACTCGCCCGGCGAGCGATATGGGCAGATATATCAGATCAACTACCTGCGCTGCATCGGTTGCGGGCTGTGCATCGAGGCCTGCCCGACCCGCTCGCTGACCATGACCAACGAGTACGAGGTGGCCGATGACAATCGGCAGAACCTGATCTACACCAAGGAAGATCTGCTGGCACCGTTGTTGGCCGGGATGGAGCAACCCCCGCACCCGATGCGGCTGGGCGACGACGAACAGGACTACTACGTACAGGGCCCGAGCCTGGAGCGGCGTAGCGGCGCGGTGGGGGAGGAAGAGCGGTGAACACCCTCGCCGGGCTGCTCGCCCAGGTTCCCCTCGCACCGGTGCCCTCGGACACCATGAGCCTGGGGGAGATGATCGCGTTCTGGATCCTGGGCCCGCTCGCGCTGGCCGGCGGGCTCGGGATGGTGTTCGCCCGCAATGCGGTGCACTCGGCGCTGTGGCTGGCGCTCGCCATGCTGAGCCTGGGCGCGCTCTACATGGTGCAGCAGGCGCCGTTCCTGGGGTTCGTGCAGATCATCGTCTACACCGGCGCGATCATGATGTTGTTCCTGTTCGTGCTCATGCTGGTGGGCCGGGACAGCGTCGACTCGGTGGTCGAAGTGCTGCGCGGCCAGCGGGCGGCCGCCGCGCTGGCCGGGGTGGCGCTGGCCGCGCTGCTGGTGGTCACCTTGAACGGGGCACTGAGCGGCGTCACAGCGACCGGGCTCACCGCGGCCAACTCCGGCGGCGGCAATGTCGTCAATCTCGGCCGCCTGCTGTTCTCCCAGTATCTGTTCCCCTTCGAGCTCACCTCGGCGCTGCTGATCACCGCCGCGGTCGGCGCGATGGTGCTGACGTTCACCGAGCGCGGCAAGGAGGGCAGGATGACCCAGCGTGAGCGGGTGGAGGCCCGGATCCGCGGTCCGCGCCCCTCCCCGCTGCCCGGTCCCGGGGTGTTCGCCACCACCAACTCGGTGGCCACCCCGGCGCTGCTGCCGGACGGTTCGGTGTCCCAGGACTCCCTTTCCGCGATCATCAAGTCGACCGCCCGGGAGCGTCTGGACCGCGACGTGCGCAGCGTCGTCGACGCGGGGACCGGCGCTGATGCTCGAGCACTGCGCAGCCCGGCCGAGTCTGGTGCGCCGGATCAGCAGGGCACCGGCCCGGATCAGGAGGGCACGTGACCCCGACCTCTTACCTGCTGCTGTCCGCGATGCTGTTCACCATCGGCGCGGTCGGCGTACTGGTGCGGCGCAATGCGGTGGTGGTCTTCATGTGCATCGAGCTGATGCTCAACGCGGTGAACCTGACCCTGGTCACGTTCTCCCGGATCAACGGCACGCTGGACGGGCAGATCATGGCCTTCTTCGTGATGGTCGTGGCTGCGGCTGAGGTCGTCATCGGTCTGGCGATCATCATGGCGATCTTCAAGACCCGACGATCGGCCTCGGTCGATGACGCCAATCTGCTGAAGTACTGAACGCTCGAGAGCACTGCAGCACAGAGACCGAAGGGGAACCTGCTCGTGGATCAGGGACGTGCCACCCCGGCTTCGGCCGACCGGGAGCTCCCGGTATGACCGGCGTTCTGCCCGCGCAAGGCATCGCGGAGAATGCCTGGTTGCTCGTCGCGCTGCCGGTTGTCGGCGCGCTGGTGTTGCTGGTCGGTGGCCGGCGGACGAACGCATGGGGGCATCTGCTGGGCTGCGCGACGGTGGTCGCCGCCTTCGGCTACGGCGCCGCGGTGTTCGCCCAGTGGCTCGGCTTCAGCGCGGAGGAACGGACCCGCGAGCTGCATCTGGTCACCTGGTTCGCGGTGAACGGCCTGCAGGTCGACTACGGGTTGCGGCTGGACCCGCTTTCGCTGACCTTCACGCTGCTCATCACCGGGGTCGGGGCACTGATCCACATCTACTCGATCGGCTACATGGCGGACGACCCGGGCAGGCGCCGGTTCTTCGGCTACCTGAACCTGTTCATCGCGGCGATGCTGGTGCTGGTGCTCGCGGACAACTTCGTCACGCTCTACCTCGGTTGGGAGGGTGTCGGTCTGGCGTCCTACCTGCTCATCGGCTGGTACCAGGATCGTCCGAGCGCGGCAACCGCGGCGAAGAAGGCCTTCCTGATGAACCGGGTCGGTGACGTCGGCCTGGCCCTGGCGATCTTCCTGATCTGGCGGTCACTGGGCACTGTGCGCTACTCGGAGGTGTTCGCCCGGGTCGGCGAGATCGGCGGGCCCACCCTGCTGGCGATCACGGTGCTGCTGCTGCTCGGCGCCTGCGGCAAGTCCGGCCAGTTCCCGCTGCAGTCCTGGTTGCCCGACGCGATGGAGGGCCCGACCCCGGTCTCCGCGCTGATCCACGCCGCGACGATGGTGACCGCTGGGGTCTACCTCATCGCTCGGTGTAACCCGCTCTACAACCTCACCGCGAACGGGCGGCTGGTCGTCGTGCTGGTCGGCGTGATCACCTTGCTGATCGGGTCGATCATCGGCTGCGCCTACGACGACATCAAGAAGGTGCTGGCCTACTCCACGGTCAGCCAGATCGGCTATATGATCCTCGCCGTCGGGCTCGGCCCGGCCGGCTATGCGCTGGGCATCGCCCACCTGCTCACGCACGGCTTCTTCAAGGCGGTGCTGTTCCTCGGCGCAGGCTCGGTGATGCACGCGATGCGCGACGAGGTCGACATGCGCAGGATGGGTGGACTCGCCAAGCACCTGCCGATCACCTTCGCGTTGTTCACCACGGGCTACCTGGCGCTGATCGGGTTCCCGTTCCTGTCCGGCTACTACTCCAAGGACGCGATCATCGAGGCCGCCTTCGGGGCCGGCGGCTGGCAAGGCTGGGCCTTCGGTGGTGCGGCCATGGTGGCGGCCGGGCTCACCGCCTTCTACATGACCCGCCTGATGTTCATGACGTTCTTCGGTGCGGAGCGCTGGAAGAACCTGAGCACTCAGGACGGCCAGTCCTACCACCCGCACGAGTCCTCCTCGGTGATGTGGCTGCCGATGGTGCCGCTGGCCCTCGGCTCGCTCGGCGCCGGCTTCTTCTTTTCCCACGGCGAGCGGCTGGCGCGGTGGCTGGAGCCCTCGTTGGGGCCGCTGGCACACGGTTCGGCCACCCCGTTCCCGGTCGAACTCGTCCCGTGGTTCACCCTGGCGTTGTCCGCGGTGGGCGTGCTGTTGGCGTGGCTGTTCGTCGGCCAGCGGCCGGTGCCGGTGCAGCGGCCGGTGCCGGTCTCGCTGCCGGTGGCCGCGGCCCGCGCCGACCTGTACGCCAACGCGATCAACGAGGTGCTCGTCGCCCGGCCAGGTGTCTGGCTCACCCGGGCTCTGGTGTTCGTGGACAACAAGGGCGTCGACGGCCTGGTCAACGGCACCGCGGCTCTGCTGGGCGGCACGTCCGGCCGGGTGCGCAGGCTGCAGAACGGATTCGTACGCACGTATGCACTCGGCATGCTGGGAGGCTCGGTCCTGGTGATCGCCATGCTGCTGGTGGTGAGCTACTCATGAGCCCGGACAGCGGCGGAGCGGTGCTGCTGGCGTTGCTGCTGGTACCCCTGGTGGGCAGCGCGGTGGTCGCCGCGATCCGCTCCTCCCCGGCTGCCGCCAAGACCACGGCGATGGTGTTCGGACTGGGCGAACTGGTGCTGGCCGTGCTGGCCTGGACGGCCTTCCGGCCGAGCGGTGATCGGCTGCAGCTCGTCCTGTCCGCCGAGTGGATCCCCGCCTTCGGCACCCGTTTCGCGCTCGGTGTCGACGGCATCGCGCTGGTCATGATCGCGCTCACCGCCGTGCTGGTGCCGATCGTGATGGGGGCCTCCTGGGAGGAGAAGCTGCCCGAGGGGCGCAGTATGGCGGGCTTCTACGCGCTGCTGCTGGCCACCCAGTCGATGATGGTGGGGGTCTTCGCGGCCACCGACGTCTTCCTGTTCTACCTGTTCTTCGAGGTCATGCTGGTGCCGATGTACTTCCTCATCGGCCGGTTCGGCGGGCCGAGACGGCAGTACGCGGCGGTGAAGTTCTTCCTCTACTCGCTGCTCGGCGGTTTGGTGATGCTGGCCAGCGTCATCGGGTTGTTCGTGGTCAGCGCGAACCGGCTGGGCAAGGGCACCTTCGACTGGGCGAGCCTGGTGCGCATCGCGCACGACGTACCGCAGCAGACCCAGATCTGGCTCTTCCTCGGGTTCTTCATCGCCTTCGCGATCAAAGCGCCGCTGGTACCGCTGCACACCTGGCTGCCCGACGCCGGTGCGGAGGCCCCGGTGGGGGTCGGCGTGCTGCTCGTCGGCGTGCTGGACAAGGTCGGCATCTACGGTTTCCTGCGGTATTGCCTGCCGCTGTTCCCCGATGCGTCCCGGGTACTGGCCCCGATGGTGCTGGTACTCGCCGTGGCCGGCATCCTCTACGGGGCGCTGCTCGCCGTCGGGCAGACCGATCTGAAGCGGTTCGTGTCCTACACCTCGGTGGCGCACTTCGGCTATATCGCGCTGGGGGTCTTCGCCTTCTCCACCCAGGGGCAAGCGGGCTCGGTGCTTTACATGATCAACCATGGCATCTCCACCGGGATGCTGTTCATCGTGATCGGCATGTTGATGGCCCGCGGCGGATCCCGGCTGATCGCCGACTACGGCGGCGTCGCGAAGCTGGCGCCGCTTCTGGCCGGGACGTTCCTGCTGGCGGGACTGTCCTCGCTGGCGCTGCCCGGCACCAACTCGTTCGTCTCGGAGTTCCTGGTGCTCATCGGGTCGTTCCCGCGTGAGCCGGTGTTCACCGTGCTGGCCACCGCGGGCATCATCCTGGCCGCGCTGTACGTGTTGTGGGTCTACCAGCGGGTCATGACGGGTCCGGTGCGGGGCGCCGCCGTGCTCGGGGCGCTGGGCTGGAATGACTCCCGGTCCCGGCCAGCGGGCTTCGGTCTGGATTCTCGGTCCCGGCAAGCGGACCTCGGTGGTCCAGGAACCACCATGGCGCCGGAGGTGGCGGCGAATCGGCATGGCAAGCTCTTCCCGGACCTGTCGGTCCGCGAGATCGCCGTGTTGACCCCGCTTGTGGTACTCATCCTGCTGCTCGGGTGCTATCCGCAGCCGGTGCTGGACGTGATCAACCCTTCGGTCAGCGCGACGCTGAACGAAGTCGGTCTGACCGACGTGGTCCCTGTGCAGGGAGGCAAGTAACGTGCTCGGCGCAGCAGTGCTGGCTCAGGCTCCGCCCGTGCAGATGCCTGCCATCGACTACGGGGCGCTCGCCCCGGTGCTGATCGTGCTCGGGGCGGCGTGCGTCTCGGTGCTGGTGGAGGCGTTCGTATCGCGCTCCGCGCGGTGGGCGACCCAAGTCGTGCTGACGTTGCTGACCTTGGTTCTGGCGGGTGCGTCGCTGGGCGCTCACTTGTACGCCGTGGACAAGGGCAGCGGTAAGACGAACGTCGTCACGCTGGCCGGGGCGGTGGTCGTCGACGGTCCCGCGCTGTTCTTATGGGGCACGCTGCTGGCGCTGGGGTTCGCGGCGGTACTACTCATCGCGGATCGGTCGGTCGAGCCGGGTGGCGCGTTCACCGCCGACGCGGCGGTGCGTCCGGGTACCACGCAGGACCGCGCACTCAACCGAGCGCTACAACCCCGGGGCTACTCGGGCTCCGCGACGAGGACCTTGACCCAGACCACGATGCAGACCGAGGTCTTCGCGCTGTTCCTGTTCTCTCTCGGCGGGATGATGGTCTTCATCGCGGCCAATGACCTGCTCACCATGTTCATCGCGCTCGAGGTGCTCAGCCTGCCGCTGTACCTGATGAGCGGGCTGGCCCGGCGACGCAGGCAGCTGTCCCAGGAAGCGGCGGTCAAGTATTTTCTGCTCGGGGCATTCGCCTCGGCCTTCTTTCTGTACGGGGTGGCCCTGCTCTACGGCTACGCCCGCTCGGTCAAGCTCTCCGACATCGCCGAGGCATCCGGTGGCACGGACCGCTCGGACACGCTGTTGTTCGCCGGCCTGGCCCTGCTGGTGGTCGGGTTGTTGTTCAAGGCGTCGGTGGGCCCGTTCCACGCCTGGACCCCGGATGTGTACCAGGGTGCGCCGACACCGGCGACTGCGTTCATGGCGGCCTGCACGAAGGTCGCCGCCTTCGGCGCCATCCTGCGGGTGCTGACGGTGGCCTTCGCGGCCACCGAGTGGGAGTGGCGGGGGGTGTTGTGGGCCGTCGCGATCGCGTCGATGGCGATCGGCGCGGTGCTCGGCCTGACCCAGACCGACATCAAGCGCCTGATCGCCTACTCCTCGGTGGCGCATGCGGGGTTCCTGCTGGTCGGGGCGATCGCGCTGACCGCGGCGGGGTTGTCGGGGACGATGTTCTACCTGCTCGCCTACGGGTTCACCACGCTGGCCGCGTTCGGCGTGGTCACCCTGGTGCGCGATGCCGATGGCGAGGCCAGCCACCTTTCCCAGTGGAACGGGTTGGCCAAGCGCTCGCCGTTGACCGCCGCGGTGTTCACCTTCCTGCTCTTCGCGCTCGCCGGGATTCCGCTGACCAGCGGGTTCACCGCCAAGTTCGCCGTGTTCAGCGCGGCGCTGGCGAACGGGATGGCGCCGCTGGTGGTGGTGGCGCTGGTCTTCAGTGCGGTGGCCGCCTTCTTCTACCTGCGGGTGGTCGTGGTGATGTACTTCAACGAGCCTGCCCCCGACGGTCCGACGGTGAGCGTGCCCGGCGCGTTCACCACCGCCGCGATCACCATTGGTGTGGTGGTGACCCTGCTGCTCGGGGTATTGCCCACCTTCGCCTTGAACTGGGCCGCGCTCGGCGTGTTCGCCTCCTGACTTCGCGATGAGTCGGCATACCTCCGATGAGGTCGCAGGCGTGGAGCTGACCGATCCAGCGCTGCGCGATGCGCTGGCCAGCGGCCTGCTGCAGGTCGAGGAGCTCCTGCACCGGGAGGTACAAAGCGAGTTCCGGTTCCTCACCGAGACCTCGTTGCACCTGGTCGAGGCGGGGGGCAAGCGGTTCCGGCCGCTGTTCACCCTGCTCGCGGGCCAGTTCGGGCTGGAAAGGGGCACCGGGCGGCTCGAGGACGTGGTGCGCGCCGCGGCGGTGGTCGAGCTGATTCACCTCGCCACGCTCTACCACGACGATGTGATGGACGAAGCCACCATGCGCCGCGGAGCGGTGAGCGCGAACGCCCGCTGGGACAACACCGTCGCGATCCTCACCGGTGACTTCCTCTTCGCACACGCCTCCCGGCTGGTCGCCGACCTGGGACCGGACGCGGTGCGGATCATCGCCCGTACGTTCGCCGAACTGGTCACCGGGCAGATGCGGGAGACCCTGGGGCCGGGCGAGGGCACCGACCCGGTGCAGCACTACCTGGCGGTGGTCGCGGAGAAGACCGGCTCGCTCATCGCCACCGCCGGACGCTACGGCGCGATGTTCTCCGGCGCTCCCCAGGAGCAGATCGACGCGCTGCGCCGGTTCGGCGAGATCATCGGCACGGCGTTCCAGATCTCCGATGACATCATCGATATCGCCTCACCCGCCACCCAGTCCGGCAAGGTCCCGGGAACGGACCTGCGCGAGGGGGTCCGCACCCTGCCGATGCTCTACGCACTGGCCGAGCCCGGTCCCAGCGTGGACCGGCTGCGTGAGCTGCTGGCTGCTCCACTGACCGATGACGCGCTGGTCAGCGAGGCGTTGCAACTGCTGAGGCAGTCCCGGGGTCTGGACCGGGCGCTGCACACCCTGTGCTCCTACACCGATGCTGCTCGCGCCGAGCTCAAGATACTGCCCGTCTGCCCGGCGCGGGATGCGCTCTCCTCGGTCACCGACTACCTGCAAGGACGCACCGGCTGAGGCCGGCGATCCGGGGCAGCTCCGCGGTCAGGTTCTCCGCGGTCAGGTTCTCCGCGGTCAGGTTCTCCGCGGTCAGGTTCTTTGCTGTCCGGCTCGGCGCGCCGAGATCCCGCGGGTGAACGTCTCGGAGCCCAGCGTGACCAGTTGCGGGTCCGCCTCGTGCCGCACCGCGTCCGCGTGCTCCGACATCCCGGCGGTAGCCCGCAGAGTGGCCTTGGTGGCGACCAGGAGATCGCGGGGAGCGGCCGCGGCCCGGCGCGCGAGATGCACGGCGGCGGCCACCACCGCTTCGTGCGCCGCGGGTGAGCGGGGGTCCTCCGGAGCTCCGTCACCGGGTTCGACCAGCCGGTAGGCCAGCCCGGTGCGCACCGCTTCGCGGGCGTCCAGTGGTTCACCGAATAGCGTTATGGCCGCCGCGACCTGCGGGCCGAGGGCGCGTTGCGCCAGCCACGTCATTCCTCCACCGGGATGGATGCCCAACTGCAGGAAGCGCGCGTCGAAGGAGGCACCGGGGCCTGCCAGGCGCAGGTCGCAGGCCAGCGCCAGGTTGAGCCCGGCACCCACCGCAGGCCCGTTGACCGCTGCGATGGTGGGCACCGAGACGTTCGCGACGGCGAGGAAGCCGGCGTAGATGCGGTACAGGTCGGCGGCCGAGCCGGCCGCACCGGCCGCGGCCAGCGCGCCGAGGTCACCGCCTGCGCAGAATGCGGGTGGCGCGCCGGTGATCACGATCGCGTGCACCGACTCGTCGCGGTCGCACTCGGCGACGACCCGGCTGAGCCGGTCGGAGAGGTCAAGGGTCAGGGCGTTGCGGCGAGCCGGATCGGACACCGTCAGCACTGCGACGCTACCGCGCCGCTCCACGAGCACAGTCATGTTCGTGAGTGTCCAGCAGGGCCGGGGAACCGCTTGCACTCACTCCGGCACCGGGCCCCGTTCGAGCAGGGTGGAGAGCACGATGGTGGACACCGTGCGGTCGATGAAGTCCACCGCCCGCAGCCGTTCCAGCGCGGTCTCCAGATGCGCGATACCGGCGGCACGCAGGTGCACGACCGCGTCCGCGGCACCGGAGACCGTGTAGGCCGCCACCACCTCGGGCAGCGGTTCCAGGCCTGCCCTGATCCGGGTGGGCGCCACGTTGCCCCGGCAGTGCACCTCGACGAACGCCTCGGTGCCCCAGCCCAGCGCACCGGGGTCGACGACCGCCGTGAAGCCGCGCAGCACACCGGCCGCGAGCAGCTTGTCGACCCGGCGCTTCACGGCAGGTGCGGACAGCCCGACGACGTCGCCGATCTCCGCGTAGCTGGAGCGGGCGTTGGCGACCAGCCGCGCCACGATCTGCTGGTCCAGAGAGTCCATGCGCAATATTCTGCCGGTCAAGTGGCAATGGAACGACATTGAGTACCGAACAGATGACTATCTACCCTCTTATCATGTCGTCCGCTCTGCAGTCGGTAGCTCCACTGGCCGCCCACCGGCGCATCGGCACCCCCCGCCGGTATCTGATGTGCCCGCCGAGGTACTTCACGGTGAGCTATGCGATCAACCCATGGATGGACCCGAGCCGGCCGGTGGATGCCGCACGGGCGATGGCACAGTGGACGGCGCTGGCCGACACCTACCGCGCACTCGGGCACACCGTGGACGTGATCGACCCGGAACCGGGCCTGCCGGACATGGTGTTCGCGGCCAACTCCGGCACCGTGATCGGCGGTGTCGTGCTGGGTGCCCGGTTCCGGCACGCGGAGCGCTCCGCTGAGGCGGAGCACTACCGACGATGGTTCGTCGCCCACAGCGGGTCCGACGTGGTGATGCCCAGCGCGGTCAATGAGGGTGAGGGCGACCTGGCCTGGACTGGCCGACTGCTGCTGGCCGGTACCGGGTTTCGCACCGAGCCCGCGGCACACCTCGAAGCACAGGAGGTGCTGGGGGTGCCGGTGGTCTCGCTGCGATTGGTCGACCCGCACTACTACCACCTCGACACCTGTCTGCTGGTGCTCGACGATTCGGCGTCCAGCCCGCTGATCGCCTACTACCCTGCTGCGTTCTCCCCGGGCTCCCGAAGGGCGCTGGCGTGGCTGTTCCCCGATGCCCTGATCGCCGGCGCGGCCGATGCGGCGTGCCTGGGCCTCAACGGGGTGTCCGACGGCCGCTCGGTGGTGCTGCCCCGCCAAGCGGTCGATCTCGGGTGCGCGCTGGCTGCTCGCGGCTTCGAGCCGGTCTTCGTCGACGTCTCCGAACTGCGCCGAGCCGGGGGCGGCCCCAAATGCTGCACCCTGCAACTACGCCCCTAGCCCCGCGTGTCCGTCGCCCATGCCCCGCGTGTCCGTCGCTCATGCACGGTGTGTCGGTCGCTCATGCACGGTGTGTCGGTCGGCGCGGGCGGAACCTCCCACGATGCGGGCGCGTTGGACTACCTGGGGGGCCGAGCGCATCGGGAGAGGTTGATCACCGTGCACAAGCACGTCAACGGGCTAAAGACCGCCCTGCTGCTGGGCGGGCTGTCGGCGCTGGTCGTGCTGATCGGTGGGTTCTTCGGCCGTGGTGGCCTGCTCATCGCGCTGGTGCTTGTGCTGGGAATGAACGGTTATGCCTACTTCAACTCGGACAAACTGGCGTTGCGCGCAATGCACGCCCGGCCGGTGTCCGAGGCCGAGCAAACCATGATGTATCGGATCGTGCGGGAGCTGGCCACCGCCGCCCGCCAGCCCATGCCTCGGCTGTATATCAGTCCGACGCAGGCACCGAATGCCTTCGCCACCGGCCGCAATCCCCGCCATGCGGCGGTGTGCTGCACAGTAGGAATCCTCGAGTTACTGGACGAGCGTGAATTACGCGGAGTGCTGGGTCATGAGCTGTCGCACGTTTATAATCGGGATATTCTCATCTCATCCGTGGCCGGCGCACTGGCCGGTATGGTGACGGCACTGTCGAATCTCGCGCTCTTCGCGGGACTTTTCGGCGGTGGCGGTGACGACGACCGTCCGAGCCCTATCGCTATGATGCTCATCGCGCTGCTCGGTCCGATCGCTGCCGCGATCGTGCGGATGGCGGTGAGCCGGTCGCGCGAATATCAGGCCGACATCTCCGGCGCGGAGCTCACCGGTGACCCTCTCGCCCTGGCCAGTGCGTTGCGCAAGTTGGAGTACGGCACGCAGGTCGCGCCACTGCGCCCGGAACCCGCACTCACCTCGCAGTCCCACCTCATGATCGCCAACCCGTTTCGGCCCGGCGACGCAGGTGCGCGGTTGTTCTCCACCCACCCGCCGATCGCCGACCGGGTGCGTCGTCTCGAGGACATGGCGGGACGCCAGCTGCCCTGGTGACCACGGCCGTGGAGACTTGGCTGACGGCTGTCAGTGTGCCGAGCGGGCGACGTCCATGACGTACTGACCGTAGCCGGACTTGGCCAGATCCTGGCCCAGCGCGTAGCACGCATCGGCGTCGATGAAGCCCATCCGTAGCGCGATCTCCTCCAGGCAGGCGATCCGCACGCCCTGCCGATGCTCGAGCACCTGGACGAACTGGCCGGCCTCAAGTAGTGAGTCGTGGGTTCCAGTGTCCAGCCAGGCGAACCCCCGGCCCAGGTCGATCAGGGTGGCCCGGCCCTGCTGCAGGTAATGTGCGTTGACGTCGGTGATTTCCAGCTCACCGCGTGCGGACGGGGTGAGCGACCGGGCGACCTTCACGACATCGCTGCCGTAGAGGTACAGGCCGGTGATCGCCTTGTTCGAGCGCGGAGCGGTCGGCTTCTCCTCGATGGAGACTAGTTTTCCTGCGACGTCGACTTCGCCGACCCCGTATCGCTGTGGATCCTTCACCGGATATCCGAAAAGCACGCAACCATCCAATGTGGACACGCATTGCTGGAGGGTGCGGGAGAAGCCCGGTCCGTAGAAGATATTGTCACCCAGTACGAGGGCGACGGAATCATCTCCGATGAACTCCGCGCCGATCACGAAGGCCTCGGCCAGACCGTTGGGTTGGATCTGTTCGGTGTAGCTCAGCCGTAATCCCAACCTGCTGCCGTCACCGAGCAGGCGCCGGAAAAGCGGCAGGTCCAGTGGAGTGGAGATGACCAGGATATCCCGGATTCCGGCCAGCATGAGCACCGAAAGCGGGTAGTACACCATCGGCTTGTCATAGACCGGCAGCAGCTGCTTGGACACGGCTTGGGTGATCGGATGCAGTCGGCTGCCGCTTCCGCCGGCGAGGATGATCCCCTTCACCGGTAGTTGGTGAACTGCAGGGCGACACCGAAATCGCGGCCCTTCAGCAGCCCGATGACGGCTTGCAGGTCGTCCTTCTTCTTGCCGGAGACGCGAAGCTGGTCGCCCTGGATCTGGGCTTGGACGCCCTTGAGCTTCTCGTCTCGCACCGCCTTCGCGATCTCCTTGGCCTTGTCCTGGCTGATGCCTTGCAGGATGCGCCCAGTGGTCCGGTAGACCTTGCCCGACACGGCCGGCTCGTCCACCTCGAAGGACTTCAGTGAGATACCCCGCTTGACCAGCTTGCCCTTCACCACCTCGATGGCGGCGCGGCAGCGCTCCTCGGTCTCGGCTTCGATCGTCATGGCCTCATCGCCGGACCATGCGACCTTGGCCCCGGTGCCCCGGAAGTCGAACCGGGTCGACAACTCCTTCGCTGCCTGGTTGAGCGCGTTGTCAACCTCTTGCCGGTCCACCTTGCTGACCACGTCGAACGACGGATCCGCCACCACAGCCTCCTCCGAATGAGCCGGTGCCGACCCTACCCGCCAGCCCCCTGTGGGCCAGCCGGTACGTCGCTGTGTACTCTCACCAGCGGCCGGTACACCCGGCCCAGGCGGGTTGCCCGAGCGGCCAATGGGAGCGGACTGTAAATCCGTCGGCATAGCCTTCCAAGGTTCGAATCCTTGACCCGCCACCATCAGCAAGAATGACCTCTGACCTGCGGCTATGCGGTCAGGGACCGATCTTCGCCCTGTCCGGCTGAGTCTGGTCCCATCCGGCTATCTACGGGTGTCTGTGTCGAATACGTGTCGAAGTCTTAGAGGACGCCTCCCGGTGTCGTCGTCGGGGGGCGCCCCCTCCCTGTGAGTGGCGATACCCACTTGGCGCAGCCCCCGTCACCTGGGGCTGGTGCGGTCCGCAAGGCCGGGCACTCGCCGGTCGGGTGGTTCAGCCGTCGGTGAGTCTTCGTCGGCTGCCTCTCGGGCGCGGTGAGCTGGGGCGAGCGGGCCAGCCCGTTGAGTCGGATGTGGTGCACTGAAAGGGATCCCAGAGGTGCCTTTTCCGGCTTCAGCCTGAGCACGTTCGGTCCGGGTTGGGTGCGCTTTGTCAGTTTTCCCGAGCCGCCCGCGGGTCACGGTTGGCGAGCCGTTTACAACCGCGTGCCCGGGGTGGGCGTCGAGCTGATGCAGACCACAGCAGCCGAATTCCTGGACGGCATACTGGCCGTTGTCCTCACACGGCAGGACGACGAGCGACGGATCCGCGACTACGTCGACACGATCACGCGGGAGGTGACCCGATGGGCCAGCGCCTGATCAACGCCCTACGCAACGTCACCCTTGTTGTGATCGACTTCGAGTACACCACGCCCACCGGAGCCGCGCCGGGCCCGGTCGAGGTCGCCGTCCAGGCCCTGCGTGCGCGCGACGGGAAGCTGGAATGCGCTGCCAGGTGGCAGGCGCTGATGCGTCCGCCCGACGACGCGCCGCTCACCAGCTTCGACAGCGTCCAGACCGGCATCACCACGGCCATGCTGGCCGAGCAGCCACCCGCTGGCGAGGTGCTCGC
>JBOHGD010000039.1:0-42972 GCA_050699955.1 Pseudonocardiaceae bacterium
CCGCCGTCGTCGTCCTACCCGCCGAACTATTCGCAGGCCAACCCCACCAACTCCGCCCCGACACCCACACCACCACACGAGGCGGACCACGCACCGCAACCCCGCCACCCACCCGAACCGGCACACCGCCCGTCGAGATCCTGATCCCGCAGCGAAGCCCGAGCAGCAGACCCGAACCGGACGGCAACGGCCGCAGCGGCCTGCGCACCCATCCCGACCGGCACGACGCCCCGGACTGGACGGGCTGGTGGACACCGGCCCGGTCACCGGCCGTGGGGACCGGGCCGGTGACCGGCCGTGGGGACCGCCGCCTGGGAGGTCCCCGGCCATACGCCCCTACAGAGCCAGTGATCCGCCTCCGGTTCCGGCTGCCGGCCGGGGGACGGCCTCACGCGCCACTGATCGCCACCACGCCGCTGTTCGTGCCGAGATACGCCCGGTCCCCGGCCAGCGTGGGCGATGCGAAGTGCGGCAACGCGCCGACGTCGATGCGCTCCCGTGGCACACCGGAGGACGGGTCCAGCGCGTAGAGCACCCCGCGGGCCGTGTCGGTCACCCAGACCGCCCCACCGCCGACGACCGGGGACCCGTCGGCAGGCACCGCCGCCGTCCACCGCACCCGCAGCCCACCCGAGGGACCGACGTCTACCGCGCGGGTGGCGTCGTCGCACGGCAGGTAGACCGTCGCGGCGACCACCGCGCCGCCGCCGTAGGCCGCGCAGACCGGCTGCGCGGTGAGCTGCCCTCCGATACCGCCGAGCCGCGCGGCGTCCAACACATACCCGACACCGCGCTTACCCACGGCCAGCACTCGCTCGCCGACCAGTGCTGGGCCCATAGATCCGAGGTCGAGGTCGGCGTCATTGTCAGCCCTCCACTCCGCCGGGCTGAAGCTGTCGGCGAGGGTCAGCTTCGGAGTCAGCGCAAGCACCGAGTCGCTGTGGTCGTAGTCCCGGGTCGACTCGCCGTTGCCTACCGCGTACAGCAACCGTCCGTTGTGCACGCTGGCACCGCCGGGCGCCCAGATCCCGCCCTCCCTGGTAGTCGGTACAGCGAAGCTGCGGAGCGGCCCGGTGCCGGTGGTCGGTGCGGCCACCACCGAGCCGACATAGTCGCCGCAGTCGCCGTACAGGCCGCCGTAGGCGACATACACCCAGCCGTCGAGCACGGTCAGCGCGGCGCGCTGCTGGTGCGCGATCTCGTCCCCCCTCGGCGGCGGGAGCGCGCGACGCAGCACCACCGCACCGCTGGCCAGATCCACGCCGGCCAGGGTGTGCCGGCCGTCCTCGGTCTCGGCGACGACGAAGACCAGTCCGGTGACCGGGTCATAGGCGGCGGTACCGGTGATCCCGAGTGGGTCGATGTTGCCGCAGGGCAGCCGCGAGCCGGGCACCGGACTGCCCAGCGGGGCCGACCACAGCACCCGGCCGTCCATCGCGGACAGCGCGTAGACCGTGTCGTGCTCCGTCGCCGCGATCACCCGATCGCCGATCACCAGCGGCTGGCCGTACACCGCACCGTCCAGCGGCGTCCGCCAGGCGCGGTGCAGCGTGCTCAGCGGGGCGAGTTGCACCGCCACACCGGTGCGGGCGTTGTCGTGGTGATAGGTCGGCCAGTCGGCCGGACCGACCACGACGGGTGGAGCCGCCCCCGGGGGCCGGGGGCGGCTCACCGGCGGCGCGGACGGCGCCACGTTCGGGGCACCCGCGCAACCGGCCACCAGGACCTGCGCGAGCACTGCGGCGACGGCCCAGCGCACTCTCATGCCCGCCAGTCTGGATCAGAGCCCGTGGTCTTCGCGATGGGCAGGCCCTGGACGGCGCAGGGCACCCATCCGGGATGTACTCGGCGCGTAAGGCAGGCTGTACCGCGGTCCTCCGCGCAGGGAGCCGGCCGCACCGGAGGTGGCAGATGCAGGTGAGCAGCCCGGGCACGCCGAGGCGACGTGGCAGCAGAAGTCGGTTGCTCGCGCTGGGCGCAGCCCTCGCAAGCCTCACTCTCCTGGTGGCAGCCTGCGGCAGCGGCGGGACCTCGGGTTCTTCGTCCCCGCCGGTGGGCAAGCGCGTGACGGTGCAGCTGACCGAGTACCGGATCGGGCTGCCCCACAAGATCTTCTCGCCGGGCACCTACACCTTCGTCGCGGTCAACGCCGGACGGATCGGGCATGCCCTCGAGATCGACGGACCGGGCGTGGTCGAGCAGCACACCCGGGGCATCCTCCAGCCCGGCCAATCGGCGACCCTCACCGTGACGTTGCATCCGGGCACCTTCGACATGTACTGCCCGGTCGACGGCCACCGGATGATGGGGATGCAGACCCAGCTCACCGTGACCGGCTCCACACCCGGTGGCGGGACTGGCGGCTACTGATCCACGACGAGCTGGATCGTGCTGGTGCGAGGCGCGTGCCAAGGGTCGCCGGTGATGACGTCGATGGTCGCCCGGCCGAGATGGCGGGCCCGGAACAGCACCGTGCTCGGGGCGCCCATCGGGGAGAGAATACTCCCCGCAGTACCCAGCACACTGGTGCGAAACGCTCCCAGGAACTCGACGGCGTCCCCATCGGATCGGACTCGGCCGCCGGACGCGCCGAACATCAGCAGATCGCCCACCTGAACGGTGAGCGCCGGGGGGAACCCCTGCGCGGTGGGCTGGATGTCGATCAACCGGCGCACGGTCCGTGGCTCCCCGGCCGTCATGCCGCCGTACACGTTCGGTCGCACAGCAGATCAGGCCGTGACGGCCACGTCGTCCGACTCGTCCCAGCCCTGCGTCCGCAGGAAATATCCGTAAACCTTGGTGGGGTCGATCCGCGCGACCAGGTCCTTGCGCATGTGCTCATGTGGGAAGCCCAGGGTGTGCCCGGTCTCGTGCCGGATGACGCGCACGAACTCGGAGTCGCGGGTGTACATCGTGAATCCCTGCAGGTTCATCGTCGGCCGATTGGCCGGGATGTGCAGGATGTCGGTCCCGAGGTAGGACCAGTAGCCACCGGATCCTCGGGAGATCCGGACCTGACCACCCTGCCCGGTCTCGACGAACGTGACGCACGCGGTGCGGCTCGACGATGCGCGGATCCCCACCGACCGCGGCGAGCGGGCCGAGCACCGGCGCATTGATCGGGTTGATCTTGATCGCGGTCTGCGCCGCACTCACCAGCAGACGGGTGGGCAGGGACTTCGGCGTGCAGACGCTCTCGGGTTCGTCATCGAGATCCGGATCTCCGCCGCTCCCCGTCGCCGCGCGCGCCGTCTCGGCGATCTCGGCGAGTATCTCCCGTAACCGCGTTTCACTCTCCCCCACGTCGTCCTCCCGTTCAACGAGCCGAACAATAGAACGTGCACCAGCTACATGTCTCTTCACCGGCGACGATGCATGGCTCTCATAACGCGCACACCGCGTCCATTTTCAATGAA
This sequence comes from Pseudonocardiaceae bacterium, assembly GCA_050699955.1. GTDB lineage: Bacteria > Actinomycetota > Actinomycetes > Mycobacteriales > Pseudonocardiaceae. The sequence goes on from JBOHGD010000039.1 coordinate 3,417, forward strand.
AAAGATACACTGAAAAATTGCACAAGTCATCTCTCGTAAAACGGTAGCATAAACGAGCTACGCAATCTCCGGCTAACCGGCCCCACTGGTTCGGAAACGCATCTCACCCCGATACCGGCCGGTCGGCGGGCGAAGTCCGAGGCACGCCAGGTGCCGTTGCCACCAGGTTGCGCGGTGGCCCGAGCAGGCACGCTGCATAAGCCCGGGGACACACCCCGACCGGGTCCCGCGGGGCGGCGAGGAACTCGCGCGGCGAGTCAGCTTCGGATAGAGCCCCGGGCACGACGACCGCGAATCGCGCCGTAGACACCCGTGACGATGAACAGCACGATCCCGATGATCGCCAGCCAGAACACGGCTTTGATGACAAATCCAGCAACGACGAACAGGAGCCAGAGAACGAGCAGCGCGATGATCAGACCCATGATGACGGTATTCCCTCCGCGATGGCCAGGCGCTCAGGTGCTGCCCGGTGACACATCATATATGTCATCGAGGCCGGTCCCGCACACCGACGGGTCTCAGTTCGGTACACTACGGCCCAGCGGCACCTGACGCCTGCCGGTTCAGGCACCCTGGAGGCCGTGCCCTTCGATCCGAGCGCCCACCGGCCGCTGCTCAGTGACCGAGCGCGGCGACCAGCAGTGGTGGTCATCGTGCTGGCGATCACCGTGATCGTGGTCCTCGGGATGCGCTACGCCCATCACGACCTGCCAGGACAGCTGGACCGCAGCCTGGACGGAACGATCGGCACCCACCTGAGCCAGGAAGAGCCCATCACCCGCACCCTGATCAGCCTCGGCGACCCGCTACCGGCCGCCGTCCTGATCGCGGTGGTCGCAGGGGCCGCCGCGGTAGCCCGGCGCTGGTCAGGTGTGCTGCTGACGGTCATCGGGACGATCGGCGCGGTCACGATCACCGAAGTGATCCTCAAACCGCTCATCGACCGGCGCAGTGGCGACGCACTGTCCTATCCCAGCGGTCACACCACCGCCGTGGTCGCCATCGCCATCGCCATCGCCATCCTCCTCGGCGGTGCGCAACGGCCACACAGCATCGCTCTGCGGCTCGTAGCGAGCCTGGCCGCCCTCGCCACGGCAGCCGGCGCCGCGGTCTCCCTCGTCGCCCTGCAGATTCACTACGCGACCGACACCATCGCAGGCACCTGCGTCGCGCTCGCCACCATGCTCACCGTGGCGCTGGTCCTCGACTTCCTCGGCCGCCGTCCCGGAGCTGTCTAGCCCGCGGTGGTCCGTCGCCGTCCGTGGCCGGCCACCACCGACTGTCAGCGCTTCCGGCGCGGCACGTGGCCGGGCACGTGATGGGGGTAACAGCCACCGCCTGTCACGCGGTGCCGACCCACCGAGGGGGGAACCATGACGGCATGAACGGCTGGCCCCTCAGTTCCTTCCTGGTCCTGCTGTTCGTGCTGATCGGCGGATACTTCGCCGCTTCCGAGATCGCGTTGGTCTCGCTGCGCGACACCCAGGTCCGCCGCCTCGCCGAGCAGGGCAGACGCGGCCGCGCGGTGGCCCGCCTTCGCGAGGATCCCAGCCGTTTCCTGTCCGCCGGGCAGATCGGCGTCACCTTTGCCGGGTTCTTCGCCGCCAGCTACGGCGGTGCGACCCTCGCGGTCGGCCTGCAGCGGGTACTCGTGCGCTGGGGCGTCTCCGAGAGCCTCGCAGGCACTCTGGCACTGATCGGGATCACCCTGCTGGTGTCCTACGTCTCGCTGGTGCTCGGCGAGCTGGTTCCCAAGCGGCTGGCGCTGCACCGGCCCGAGGCGGTGGCCCTGTCCGTCGCCCCGGTCCTGGATCGGATCGCGCGGGCCTTCCGCCCGCTGATCCGGCTGCTCTCGATCTCGACCAACGCGGTGGTCCGCCTGCTCGGCATCGAGCCGAACGCCAGGGCCGAGGAGGTCAGCGAGGAGGAGCTACGCGATCTGGTCGGTGGCCATGAGGAGCTCACGCCAGAGGAACGGCGGGTGCTGACCGACGTGTTCACCGCCACCGACCGCGTGCTGCGCGAGGTGATGATCCCGCGGACCGAGGCCGAGTTCCTACCCGGGTCGACACCCATCGACGAGGCCGCCGACTACGTCGCGCAGCGGCCGCACTCCCGCTACCCGGTCATCGGCGACTCACCCGACGACATCCTCGGCGTGGTCCACATCCGGGACGTGCTCACCGCTACGCACCGTCGCAGCAGGGGCCAGGACGGCCCGCAGGTCGTCGCCGACGTCGCCCGGGACGCGCCCGCATTGCCCGGGAGCATGCCGCTGGTCCTCGCGCTGTCTCAGATGCGCCGCCGTGGCCACCTCGCGATCGTCATCGACGAGTACGGGGGCACCGACGGCATCGTGTCCCTGGAGGACCTCATCGAGGAGCTCGTCGGCGATATCGAGGACGAATACGACCCCCGCAACCGCCCCAGCCACCGTTTTCATGACGGCAGCATGGAACTGGACGGGCTACTGCACCGCGACGACGTCAAAACCCTGATCGGAGTCGAGCTCCCGGAGGGGCACTACAACACCGTTGCCGGTTTCGTCATCAGCCGGCTCGGCCACACTCCTGAGATCGGCGACCGCACCGACACGCTGGGGCAGCGCTTCACCGTGCTGGAGATGGACGGTCGTCGGGTGACCCGCGTCCGGATCTCCCCGATCACCGAACAGTCCGCCGACGCCGAGAGCGCTGACCACCCCGATTCCGAAAGACAGCCATCCTGAACAGCACCGGTCGTCACCTGCTGGTGAGGCTGGCGACTAAGTACGCGGCTCGGCGTCAGTCCGACTCCTGTGCCGGTGCATCCTCTGCCGGTGCATCCTCGATGGGCACCTCACGAGCACGGATCGCCTCGAACAGCCGGCCCGGATCCCAGTCCGCCTCGACCTCGCCGAGCAGCGCACCCGCTTGGCTCAGGTCGAGGGTGGCGATGCGGGTGCCGTCCGCGATGCGGATGTAGTAGCGGCGGAAGATGGGGCGCCCGGCGCCGGCCGGAATCGACTTCGGGCTCAGCTCCTCGGATTTGACCGTGGCTGTGACTGCCGGAGAGGCGTCGGCTCCCGCAGTGAAGCGTTCCTCGATCGCGGCGGCGATCCGCCGAGCGTCATCGACAAGCATTGAGCATCTCCTTCATCATGGCTCACGGCTGAGCACGCGGTAACACCTACCACTCGGTGGCGGCCCACGTCGTGCGCGGTGCTAGGTGATGGTCGCAGCGTGCCAGTCGCCGACAGCCCCTCGTCCAGATCGACGAGGGGCTGCGGTGAGCGAGGCCCCGACCAACTTAGCGGTCCAGCCGGAGCCGGTTCTCAGGCGACCGAGCGGTTGGCGCGGCTGGGGCGCCGGGCGGCGCCGCCCCAGGTGGTGCCGCGCTGGCTGGTGCCACGCTGGCTGGTGCCACGCTGGCTGGTGCCACGCTGGCTGGTGCCACGCTGGCTGGTGCCACGCTGGGCGGGCCGACGCGGCTCACGGCGCGAGGGCTCAACGGCACCACTCCCGCGGCCGCGAGACGGCGCCGCCCCTGCGGGCACCGGGGCCGGCGTGACCAGCGCGGCCGGAGGCCCGGTCAGCGTGGCGATCTGCTCCGCACCGGGATGTACTCGCACGGTCACCGGCCTGATGCCCGCCTGCCGGGTCAGCGTCCGAATGTCCCCGGCCTGGTCCGGAGTGGACAGGGTGACCACGATGCCCTCGGCGCCAGCTCGGGCTGTGCGCCCGGAGCGGTGCAGGTAGGCCTTGTACTCGGCAGGGGGATCCACATGCACCACCAGGCCGATGTCGTCGACGTGGATGCCACGCGCGGCGATATCGGTGGCGACCAGCACTCGCGCGCTACCGGCGCTGAACGCCGCGAGATTGCGCTCCCTGGCATTCTGGGAGAGGTTTCCGTGCAGCTCCACAGCGGGCACCCCGGCGGCGGTGAGTTGCTTGGCGAGCTTCTTCGCGGCGTGCTTCGTGCGGGTGAACAACAGGCTGCGGCGCTGGCCGGAGGCCAGTTCACGGACCACCGCGGGCTTGTCGGCGGGCTGCACGGTGAATACGTGATGCTCCATCGTGGACACCGGCGCTACCGGCGGGTCGACCGAGTGCACCACCGGATCGACCAGGTACCGGCGCACCAGCACGTCCACGTCGCCGTCGAGGGTGGCGGAGAACAACAGCCGCTGGGTGCCGGCCGGAGTGCGATCCAGCAACCGGCGTACCGCGGGCAGGAACCCGAGGTCGGCCATGTGGTCGGCTTCGTCGAGCACAGTGATCTCGACCTCGTCGAGGTGCACGTGGCCCTGGCCGATCAGATCCTCCAGCCGTCCGGGACAGGCGATCAGCACGTCGATTCCGCCACGCAGGGCGGACACCTGCCTGCCCTGCCCGACACCGCCGAAGACCGTGGTGATCCGCTGCCCGAGCGCGGCGGCCAGCGGAGCGATGACGTCGGCGACCTGGTTGGCCAGCTCCCGGGTGGGCACCAATACCAGCGCGCGCGGACGACCCGCCGCGCGGCGCAAACCCGAACGGGCCAGCGCGCTGACCGTCGGGATCGCGAAGGCCAGCGTCTTGCCACTGCCGGTGCGGCCGCGGCCGAGCACATCGCGCCCGGCGAGCGCGTCCGGCAGCGTCGCGGCCTGGATGGGGAACGGCGTGGTGACGTCGTACTGAACCAGCACGGCGGCCAGCTCGTCGCGGACTCCGAGCTCACGGAAACTGCGCGGGGTGGTGGAACTGGCCGCAACGGCGGGGGCAGGCGCTGTCGTCGCGGCGGCCGGGGGCCGGCGCCGCGACTGACTGCGGGAACGGATGGGGGCAGCATGCGGTGAAGGCACGCGGGGGTGATCCTCTCCTAGAGGGACTGGTGGCCGCTGATGCGTGGCCAACCGCGATCCCACGCGCGGAGAACCTCATGCGCTGTGTGGCAGCGCTTCGCACTCGACCTCGGCCGCACCGAATCGGTGCCGACCTCACGTCCAGTATGCATGACCGTGATCGGCACGATGCGTCACCCCGCGGTGCGATCGCTCACACGGTGCTGCCGAAATCCGGCCATACCGGGCACAGACGCCCGGCAGGGGCGGGCACGGACGGCCGACACGCCGGGCACGAAAGACGGACACACCGGGCACAAGACACGGACATGCCGGGGGCGGGAGTCGTTGATGTTCCGGGCAGGTTTGCCGAAGCCGCGCAATGGGTACTTGGCGACCAATCGGCCCTGTCGGGACCGACAGCGAGGACGGAGCAGAAGATGACCGACACCCGACGACTCCCCAAGCCGGTAGCGCACGAGTGGGAATGGCAGCTCGAGGGGTCCTGTCAGGGGCTGAACAGCAGCATCTTCTTCCATCCTGACGGAGAGCGCGGTTCGGCGCGAGCCCGGCGAGCCGACAAGGCCAAAGCCATCTGTCTACGCTGCCCGGTCCTGGAGAGGTGCCGTCGCCACGCATTGGCCGCGCGAGAGCCGTACGGGGTCTGGGGAGGCATGACCGAAGAGGAACGCCGAGACCTGTGGACCGGCCAGCGCCAGCCCCTCGCCAGCTGACGCCCGATCTGGTCAGGGCCGTCCGGCCGGCTGAGTCGGCGGGGCGGCCCCGTATCCACGCGGACAGCCGACCCAGCGCGGGTGACCAGGCAGGTAGCATGCCAGTGGGTGCGCAGGGCCGAGCTGCAGGGAGCTGCGATGTCCCGCACAACGCCCGGTCACGGCGTCGGCACATCTGACGGCGAGAAGCCAGCCGAGGAGTTCCGAACAGTGCCTGAGCCACGAACCGGCGATGCACTCCAGATAGACGTACTGACAGATCCGGACGGCACCTGCACGCTACGGGTCCGCGGGGAGGTCGACCTGGCGACCTCACCGATGCTGCGTCACCAGGCCATGGATCAGCTCGAGCGGGCCCCCCGCCGACTGGTGCTGGACCTGCGGCAGGTGAGTTTCCTCGGGTCGTCGGGGCTCGCCGTGCTCATGGAGATCCGCACCGAGGCCCTGGGCCGCGACATCGCTCTGCGGCTGGTGACCGTCGCCCGTGCGGTACTGCGCCCGCTCACCGCCACCGGGCTGGTGGAGTTGTTCGACATCGACGACGACGGAGCCCCAAACGGCCCCACCGGACCGGTCGGCTAGTCGCGGCCCACCCCCAGGCGGAGCCGCAACACCACGGTGGTGCCCTGCGGTGACCGCGCGAGGCTCACCTCGTCCACACACTCCCGCATCAGCAGCAGGCCGCGACCGCGTCCACTGTCGAGGTCCCGTTGCGGGCGCCAGCGCCCGCCGTCGCCGACCTCGACCCGGACCACGTTGCCCGGCTCCAGGTCAGCGGCCAACCGCAGCGGCCCGGGTTCGGCGTCGCGGTAGCCATGCTCCACCGCATTCGCGGCCGCCTCCCCAGCCGCGATCTGCATGGCCACCACGTCGTCCACACCGGCGCCGACAGCCAGCAGCCAGCCGCGCAGCGCCTGGCGTAGGGGGAGGAGGTGTTCGGGGCTGCCGGGGACTTCGAGCCGCAGCGCGACGGGCTCGGCGGTGCCGCCGAAAGTGAGCCATGGCCGCCCTGCCATGTCGTGCCCTCCCGTCCGGGCAGTCCTCGAGATCTGCTGATATGCATGCAGGCAACTCCGGGTGGCCGCAGAGCGCAACTTCTCACGACTTTCTCGGCCCATCCAGTGTGCATTCAGCGCGCTCGCCCGGCAGGATCGCATTCGGTCGGATACCGGTCGGAGCGGAGGCCGCGTGGCAGTGATGGGATCCAGGGAGTATTCAGGTAGCGGCGCGGCCCGCGATGCGCAGCGGAGCGTGTTGGTGCAGGTCAAGGCCTGCGCCACCGAGCTACCTCCGCTGCGCGTCGTGGCCGCCGACCTCGCCGCCCGCGCCGACTTCGATCTCGACGCCGTCGCCGACCTACGGCTGGCGGTCGATGAGGCAGCGTCGGAGCTGGTCGCCGTCGCCGCTCCGGACGCGGTGCTGACCTGCGTCTTCTCCCTCGGTCCGGCACAGATGGAAGTCACCTCGTCGGTCCCCGCTCAGCCCGGGGCCACCCTGCGGCAGGACTCGTTCGGCTGGCGGGTACTCACCACGCTGGTCGACGAGGTCCGGGTCGTCGACCAGCCGGACGCCGGCCCTCCAGTGCTGGGCATCTCGTTGTGCAAGCGACGGTGGGGGAACACGCCGGCGGAAGATCGTTGAGTTCCACCGAGGACTCCGCGACCTGGGCCACGACGGAGAGCATCGGATACCACCACCTGGCCCCGCTGTTCTACGAACTGGCCGGGTTGGATCCGGGACACCCGCAGCGGGCGGTGCTTCGCGAGCGGCTGGTCGCCGCGCACCTGTCGCTGGCGCACAACATCGCGCGCAAGTTCAGGCACCGCGGCGAATCCCAGGACGACCTCGAACAGGTCGCCACCGTGGGGCTCATCCACGCCGTGGACCGCTTCGAACCCAGCCGCGGCAGCGATTTCCTGTCCTTCGCGATCCCCACCATCACCGGCGAGGTACGCAGACACTTCCGGGACCATGCCTGGGCGGTGCGGGTTCCGCGCAGGCTCAAAGACCTCAACATCGCGATCGGGTCCGCGATAGCGGAGTTGTCCCAGCGCCACGGCAGGGCGCCGACGGCCACCGAGCTCGCCGAGCATCTCAACCTGTCGCGCGAGCAGGTGCTGGAAGGCCTGGAAGCGGCCGCCGCATATCGCAGCAGTTCGCTGGACAGCCTGCTGGACACCGACCGCTCAGGTGCGACGCTGGAGGACATCATCGGCGTGGCCGATGCCGAACTCGACCGGGTGGAATATCGCACTACCCTGGCCCCGCTGCTGGAGAGGCTGCCCGAACGTGAACGCACCATACTCAAACTGCGCTTCTTCGCCGGCCTGACGCAGAGCCAGATCGCGCAGCAGATCGGGTTGTCCCAGATGCACGTCTCCCGGCTGTTGTCCCGGACACTGGCCAGGCTGCGGCACGAACTGCGCGGCGAGCGCTGACACTGCGGGCAAGTACGGGAACCACCGAGTACTGACATTACCGAGGAGCGACATGACCAGCCCGGAACACGTGGTGGTGGTCGGCGCAGGGCTGGGCGGTCTGCGCACCGTGGAGGCCCTGCGGGAGGCGGGGTTCCCCGGCCGGATCAGCCTCGTCGGGGACGAGCCACATGAGCCATACGACCGGCCACCGCTGTCCAAGGAGGTCCTCTCCGGGAAGTGGCCGGAGGAACGCGCGGTGCTGCACCACGGCGAACTGCACGACCTCGATGTGGCGTTACACCTCGGTACGGCTGCGGTCGGCGTCGACCGCACCGCGGTGCAGCTCGCCGACGGTACCCGGTTGAGCTACGACGTGCTGGTGGTGGCGACCGGGGTGCGGCCCCGGCGGCTGCCCGGCCAGCCCGACCACCCGGAGCTGCACGTACTGCGCACCCTGGAGGACTGCCGGGCGTTGCGCGGATCGATGTCCCGGGCGCACTCGTTGCTGGTGGTGGGGGCCGGTTTCGTCGGCGCCGAGGTGGCCGCAACGGCCCGTGCCGCCGGCCTCGAGGTGACCATGCTCGAGGCGCTGCCGGTGCCCTTCGCGAGGGTGCTCGGCGAGCAGATGGGCCTGCTGTGCGCCCAGCTGCAGACCGATCACGGGGTCACGGTCCGCAGCGGAGTGCCGCTAGCGGAGTTCATGGACACCGGGCTCGTCAACGGCAGTGGGGGCGGGATCGCGGCCCGGCTGGCCGATGGCACCATCGTGCGGGCCGACTGCGGGGTGGTCGGAGTGGGGACCGAACTGGACACCGGATGGCTGGCCGGGTTGGGGGTATCCACCGACAACGGGCTGGCCTGCGACGACACCGGCATGGTGGTGGGCACCGACAACGTCTACGCGGTCGGAGACATCGCCGCATGGCCACATCCCATCGTCGGGGACCGGCCGCGGATCGAGCACTGGACCTCGGCCACCGAGCAGGCCGTGGTCGTCGCCCAACGGATCACCGGCGCCGAGATCACCCGGCAGGCCGATGCGGTGCCCTACTTCTGGTCCGACCAGTACGGCCTCAAACTGCAGCTGGTGGGACGTCCTGACCTAGCCACCTCGGTCGAGGTGCTGCACGATCCCGGGGTGATCAAGGGCACGGTAGCCGGCTACTTCGCCGACGGCATTCTGGTCGCCGTGCTGGCCTTCCACTCCCCCCGGCTGTTGAACCGGTGCCGAGCCCTGATCCGCGAAGCCGCCGACGAGCAGCAGGTGCGCCGCACGGTGGCCGAGCTGGTCTCCCCCTGAACCACCACCCGTATTCAGCGAGGCCCCGTATTCAGCGAGCATAGTGCCGTGTGTGACCGCGATTCGGCTTCGATTAGCGCCAGGAGGAGCACTCGTGATCGCGATTCAGCTCCGAATGACGGTAGCCGGGGCTGGGGGCGGCGGGTAGCTCGGGCCGTACGTCTTATGGCGCCGCTCGCCGGTGATGGGCCGCGCAATCGCGCACTGGCTGCCGTATTTGAGAGCTTCAATCCATCCTGTCTTGATCTTACCTTTTGCGTTGTGGCGCACGCGCGGCAATGCGCGGGGGTTGTAAGACGAGTGGAGGAGCTCGGTCCATCCGGCTGACGATCTTGTGGAGCCAGTCCGTCCGCACGCGGTTCGTGCGGGTAGCGCAGAGTCTCCCGCGGACCCCCCGTGAACTGCGTAGACGCTTCATTGCCGGTAGCGCTGACCCCCCATCCGCAAGCAGTGCGCCGAGCGGCGATGAGTCGGCCTTGACATATCGGTGCGGCTGGGGTCGGGCGGCTGGGGTCGGGCGGTAACGGCCGGGAGTATGAGGATTCCACCACACGACCACATCTCGATGTCACTCACCACTGGCTACGCTAAGATAGGTTATCCTTTCCTAATTAGATTCGTTCGAGGAGTTGGTCATGCTGCGGGGCAGAAACGTGCTCGCGATGCTGGGTGTTGGACTGCTGCTCGCACTGACCGGGTGCGGTGCCGGATCCGGGGGCTCGGGTTCGAGCGCGGGCTCGGGCCCGTTGACGCTGTACAACGGGCAGCACGAGTCGACCACCAAACTGCTGGTCTCCGACTTCACCAAAGCGACCGGCATCAAGGTCAACATCCGCTCGGGCGAGGACCCCGAGGTGGCCAACCAGATTCTGCAGGAGGGCTCGGCCTCGCCCGCGGACGTGTTCTACACCGAGAACTCGCCCGCGCTGGCACTGTTGTCGGAGAAGGGAAAGCTCGCGCCGGTCGATCAGGCCACGCTCAGACAGATCCCCGCGAAGTACGACTCCCCGAAGGGCGACTGGGTGGGCGTCGCAGGCCGGGAGGCCGTGCTGGTGTACAACCCGGCGACGCTGCCCGCGAGCCAGCTGCCCAAGTCGATCATGGATGTGGGTGGGCCCGCATGGCACGCCAAGATAGGTATCGCTCCCGCAGAGGGTGACTTCCAGGCCATCGTGGCCGCGGTGGCCAAGGCCGAGGGCACCCAGAAGGCCACCGCATGGCTGCAGGGCCTCAAGCGCGACGGGCAGACATACGAGAGCAACACCGCCATCATGCAGGCGGTGAACCGCGGCGACATCCCCGCCGGGATCATCTACCACTACTACGTGCTCCGCGACCAGGCCGAGTCCGGTGCGAACAGCTCGCACGTGAAGCTGTACTACTTCGGCCACCAGGATCCAGGCGCGTTCGTCAGCGTGTCAGGGGCGGGTGTGCTGAAGTCGAGCAAGCACCAGGCCGAGGCCCAGCGGCTGGTGAGCTTCCTGACCGGCACGCAGGGGCAGACCGACCTGGCCAAGAGCGACGACTTCGAGTACCCGCTGAACCCGCAGGTGCCCGCGAACCCCAAGCTGAAGCCGTTCGACCAGCTACAGGCACCCGACATCGGACCCGCCGACATCGGTGACGGCACCCAGGCCGTGGCGCTGCTGCAACAAGTGGGGCTGCTATGACGCCATGTCGGTAATCGGGGCGATCGCGGGCGTCCGGGCCCGCGCCGACACCACCAGCCCGTCGGTGCGGCTGGTGGTGCTGGCCGCCCTGGTGGCGCTGCTGGCGCTGATCCCGCTGCTGTTCGTGGTCGGCGAGGCGGTGCAGGCAGGCGGCTCCGAGGTGCTGCGGCTGGTGTTCCGGGCCCGGGTCGGCGAGCTGCTCGCCAACACCGTGCGGCTGGTGGTCGCCTCGACGCTGCTGTGCGGGGTGCTCGGGGTGGGCGCCGCCTGGCTGGTGGAGCGCACCACGCTGCCCGGACGACGGGTGGTCGGGCCGCTGCTGGCGGCGCCGCTGGCGGTACCCGCGTTCGTCAACAGCTACGGCTGGGTGTCGCTGACCCCGGCCGTACAGGGCTACACCGGCGCCGTGCTGATCGTCACCTTGTCCTACTACCCGCTGGTGTACCTGCCGGTCGCGGCCGCGCTGCGGGGAATGGACCCGGCGCTGGAGGAGACCGCGCGATCGTTGGGCCACGGACCGTGGCGGACCTTCTTCCGGGTGGTGCTGTGGCAGCTACGGCCCGCGCTGGGGGGCGGCATGTTGATCGTCGCATTGCACGAGCTCGCGGAGTTCGGCGCGTTCCAGATGCTGCGGTTCCAGACCTTCACCACCGCGATCTTCGCCGAGTACCAGTCCAGTTTCGACGGGCCTGCCGCCAACCTGCTGGCCGCCGTGCTGGTCGTGCTGTGCCTGCTGCTGCTGATGGGCGAGCTGCGGCTGCGCGGACACGTCCGCTACGCCCGGCTCGGGCCGGGCAGTGCTCGCACCCTGCCGCGCGCACGGCTGGGCAGGGCCACCCCGCTGGCACTGGCCGCGATCGTCGCGCTGCTCACACTGGCGCTCGGTGTCCCGATCGGCAGCCTGGTCCACTGGCTGGTGATCGGTTCCTCGGCGGCGTTCCCACTCGGTTCGCTGGCCTCGGCGACCACTACCTCGCTCGGGCTCGGGCTGGCCGCCGCAGTGGTCACCACCTTGCTGGCGCTGCCGGTGGCGTTGCTGGTCGAACGCCACCGGGGCAGGCTGACGGCCGTGCTGGAGCGCAGCACGTACGTGGCGCACGCGCTGCCGGGGATCGTGATCGCGCTGTCGCTGGTGTTCGTGGCGATCCACTTCGCACAGCCGCTCTACCAGACCACCCCACTGCTGGTGACCGGGTACGCGATCCTGTTCCTGCCGATGGCGATGGTGGGGGTGCGCTCCGCGCTGGCGCAGGCCGCACCCACGCTCACCGAGGCGGCTCGCGCGCTCGGCCACCCGCCGCTCGCGGTGCTGCGGCGGGTCACGCTACCGCTGATCGCCCCTGGGCTCGGTGCGGCCGCGGCACTGGTGTTCCTGATGGTGGCCACCGAGCTGACCACCACCCTGCTGCTCGCCCCGATCGGCACCCAGACGCTGGCCACCCAGGTATGGAGCGAGACCGGCACGTTGTCCTACGCCGCAGCCGCGCCCTACGCGACGCTGATGGTGCTCATCTCCGCTCCGGCGGTGTACCTGCTCACCCGTACCGGAAGGAGCGCAGAGGTCGTATGACACAGCTGTCCCTCACCGCGGTGGCCAAGACCTTCGGCAAGGTCCAGGTGCTGCGCGGCGTCGACCTGCAGGTCCCCGGTGGCGAGCTGACCGCGGTCCTCGGACCCTCCGGGTGCGGCAAGACCACGCTGCTGCGGCTGGTCGCAGGTTTCGAGACGCCGGACGCGGGCACCATCACCATCGGCGACCGCGTGGTCTGCGAGGGCCACCGGGGGCTGGCGCCCGAGCGCCGCCACGTCGGGTACGTCGCGCAGGAGGGAGCGCTGTTCCCGCACCTGACGGTGGCGGGCAACATCACCTTCGGCCTGCCCCGGTCGGCCCGGCGGGCCCGAGCCCGGGTCGCTGAGCTGCTGGAGCTCGTCGGCATGGAACCCGACCATGCCCGCCGCTACCCCCACCAGCTCTCCGGTGGCCAGCAGCAGCGGGTCGCGCTGGCCCGAGCACTGGCGCCGCGGCCGTCGCTGGTGCTGCTGGACGAGCCGTTCTCCGCACTCGACGCAGGCCTGCGCGCGGAGACCCGCCGCACCGTGGTCGATGCGCTGGCCGCCAGCGGCACCACCGCGGTGCTGGTCACCCACGACCAGTCCGAGGCGCTGTCGGTGGCGCACCGGGTCGCGATCATGCGGGACGGACGGCTGGTGCAGACGGCCGCGCCCGCCGAGCTGTACACCACCCCCGCCGACGCGGGCGTAGCCGGTTTCGTGGGCGAGGCCGTGATGTTGCCCGGCGCCGTCACCGACCGCTTCGCGGACTGCGCGCTCGGCCGGGTACAGGTCCGCCGCAGCGGACCCACAGGCCAGGCGAACCTGATGATCCGCCCGGAGCAGATCGTGATCCACTCCAGTGGTGCAGGCGTCCCCGCGCGGGTGGAGGAGTGCACGTACTACGGCCACGATGCCACCGTGACCCTGCGACTGGCAGGCAGCGGAACCATGGTGAGCTCCCGCTGCGCCGGTCACGCACTGCCCCGCCCCGGCGACGAGGTGACCCTCACGGTGGATGGCGACGCCCTCGTCTACCCCGCCGCACCCTGAGCCGCCACCACCGGCGGGCATCCGTTTGCCGTGTTACGGCCGCACGCCATCGGCGGCTTCGATACCGTGAGCCGGTCCAGTGCCCGGCAGGCCCTGCCCCGCCCGAAGGAGAACCATGACCGCCGCAGAGCCGTGGCCGGGCACCGCATACCCGCTCGGCGCCAGCTACGACGGTGCGGGCACCAACTTCGCGATCTTCTCCGAGGCTGCCCGCAGAGTGGAGCTGTGCCTGTTCGACAGCGGCGAGCCGGACGCGGTCGAGACCCGGATCCGGCTGCCCGAGGTCGACGGGTTCGTCTGGCACGGTTACCTGCCCGGAGTGGGACCCGGTCAGCACTACGGGTACCGGGTGCACGGCCGGTACGAGCCCGACGCCGGGCAACGGTGCAACTCGGCCAAGCTGCTCATCGACCCTTACGCCAAAGCGGTGTCCAACGCCGCACCCGATGCCGGCAGCGACGCCCTGGCGGGCACCGGGAAGGGCGGTGCCACGCCCGTGCCGTCGGCGGTGGACTGGGACGAGTCGGTGTTCGGCTACCGCTTCGCCGATCCGGACCAGCGCAACGACGACGACTCCGCCCCGTATGCGCCGAGGTCAGTGGTGATCAACCCGTTCTTCGACTGGGCCGAGGACCGGCATCCGCGTACCCCGTACAACGAGACGGTGATCTACGAGGCGCACGTGCGGGGTCTGACCATCGAGCACCCCGGTATCCCGCCGGAGATGCGCGGCACCTACGCCGGTCTCGCGCATCCGGTGATGATCGAGCACCTGACCTCGCTGGGCGTCACCGCGGTGGAACTGATGCCGGTGCACCAGTTCATCACCGACCACCACCTCGCAGAGCAGGGCCTGACCAACTACTGGGGCTACAACACGATCGCCTTCCTGGCCCCGCACAACAGCTACGCCGCGGCGGGCACCACCGGGCTGCGGGCGCACGAGGTGGTCGCACAGTTCAAGGCGATGGTCCGGGAGCTACACGGCGCCGGCATCGAGGTGATCCTCGACGTGGTCTACAACCACACGGCCGAGGGCAATCACATGGGGCCGACGCTGTCCATGCGCGGGGTGGACAACCAGGCCTACTACCGCCTGGCCGAGGACGACCAGCGCTACTACACGGACTACACCGGTACCGGCAACTCACTCAACGTACGCAACCCGCACACCCTGCAACTGATCATGGATTCACTGCGGTACTGGGTGACCGAGATGCACGTCGACGGATTCCGTTTCGACCTCGCCTCGACGCTGGCCCGCGAGTTCTACGACGTGGACCGGCTGTCCACGTTCTTCGATCTGGTGCAGCAGGACCCGGTGATCAGCCAGGTGAAGCTGATCGCCGAGCCGTGGGACGTCGGACCGGGCGGCTACCAGGTGGGCAACTTCCCACCGTTGTGGACGGAGTGGAACGGCAAGTACCGGGACACGGTGCGGGACTTCTGGCGCGGTGAGCCGGGCACCCTCGGGGAGTTCGGCTCGCGGCTCACCGGCTCCTCCGACCTCTACCAGGACGACGGCAGACGTCCCTTCGCATCGATCAACTTCGTGACCGCGCACGACGGGTTCACCCTGCTGGACCTGGTCTCCTACAACGAGAAGCACAACGAGGCCAACGGCGAGGCCGGCCGGGACGGCGCCGACGACAACCGATCCTGGAACTGCGGGGTGGAGGGCCCCACCGACGATCCCGACGTACGAGCTCTGCGGGCCCGCCAGCAGCGCAACCTGCTGGCCACCCTGTTCCTGTCCCAGGGCACTCCCATGCTGCTGTACGGCGACGAGATGGGGCGTACCCAGCAGGGCAACAACAATGTGTACTGCCAGGACAACGAGCTGTCCTGGATGGACTGGGACAACGTCGACGACGATCTGGTCCGGTTCACCGCCGGGGTGACCGCGCTGCGCCGCAACCACCCGGTGTTCCGCCGTCGCCGATTCTTCGCGGGAAAACCGATCCGGCGCGGCGGTGAGCTGCGCGACATCGCGTGGTTCACACCGGCCGGAGAGGAGATGACCGAGCAGGACTGGGAAGAGCACTTCGGCCGCTGCCTCACCGTGTTCCTCAACGGCGAGGCCATCCTGGACTTCGACCCCCGCGGCCAGCGGGTCACCGACAGCTCCTTCCTGCTCTGTTTCAACGCCCACCACGAGGACATCGACGTGCAACTACCCGGCAACGGTTACGGACAGGAGTGGACCGTCGTGCTCGACACCGCCACCGGCAAGCCACCCGGCACCCCCGGCGCCACCGCCGCCGGGGAGGACCGCATCACCGTGCTGGCGCGCGCACTGGTGGTCCTGGAGCGGACTGCGTGACACCACCGGTGCCGTCGTCGACCTACCGGTTGCAGTTGGGCGCACACCTGACCTTCGCCGATGCCGCGGCACTGGTGCCCTATCTGGCTTCGCTGGGTGCGGGAGCGGTGTATGCCTCACCACTGCTGCAGGCGATGCCGGGATCGGCCCACGGCTATGACGTGGCCGACCCGACGCGGGTCTCCGAGTCACTGGGCGGTGAACCCGGACGCCGGGCGCTGGTGACCGCGCTGCGCGAGCACGGGCTGGCGCTGGTGGCCGACATTGTGCCCAACCACGTCGGTGTCGCCGTCCCAGCGGCCAATCCGGCCTGGTGGGACCTGCTGCGCAACGGTCCGGACTCCTGGTATTCGCACTGGTTCGACATCGCCGGCTGGCCGCTGCGCCTGCCCGTGCTCGCCGACTCGGCCGGAGCCCTCGACGACCTGCGCGTGGAGGGCGAGTCACTGCGCTACCACGAGCACACCTTCCCGCTGGCCCCCGGGACCGCGTCCGCAGGCACTCCTCGGCAGGTGCACCAGGCGCAGCACTACCGGCTGGTCTGCTGGCGGGCTGATCTGGGTTACCGGCGGTTCTTCGCGGTCAGCGAGCTGGCCGCGGTGCGGGTGGAGGATCCCGAGGTCTTCGCCGCCACCCACGGCGAGGTACTGCGCTGGGTCGCCGAGGGCGACGTCGACGGGTTGCGGGTGGACCATCCGGACGGTCTCACCGACCCCACGGGGTACCTGCACCGGCTGCGCGAGCACGCCCCGACCGCGTGGATCGTGGTGGAGAAGGTCCTCGAACCGCACGAGGAGCTGCCCCCCTCGTGGCCGGTCGAGGGCACCACCGGCTACGACGCGCTGGCCGAGATCGACGGGGTGCTCGTCGACCCCGCAGGGGAGGCCGCGCTCACCGAACTGGACGTCGAGCTGACCGGAGTGCGCACCGACTGGGCGCAGCTGGTGCACGACAGCAAACTCGACGTCGCCACCGGCATGCTCGGTTCCGAGCTGCGCCGCCTCGCCGCGCTGGCTCCCGGCGTTCCCCAGGTGGCGGACGGGCTGGCCGAGGTGCTGGCCTGCTTTCCGGTCTACCGCTCCTACCTGCCTGCCGACGGCCTCGAGTACCTGGAGCAGGCGCTGACCGCAGCCGCGCAGCGGCGCCCGGATCTGGGTACCACGTGGGAGGCACTGTCCTGCCGGCTGCGGGATCCGGACGACGAGCTCGCCATCCGGTTCCAGCAGAGCTCCGGGGCGGTGATGGCCAAGGCGGTGGAGGACACCGCCTACTACCGCTGGACCCGGTTCGTCGCACTCAACGAGGTGGGCGGGGACCCGGCTCGCTTCGGGCACGACGTCGACACCTTCCACGCCGCCGCCACACGCCGCGAACAGATCGCCCCGAACGGAATGACCACGCTGTCCACCCACGACACCAAACGATCCGCCGACGTGCGGGCCCGGCTGGCTGTACTCGCCGAGCTGCCCGGCACCTGGGCTGATGCGGTTCGAGAGTTCACCGAGCTGGCCGAGACGGCCGGTGCCACCGTGCCCGATCCGGCGCTGGGGCACCTGCTCTGGCAGAGCCTGGTGGGTGCGTGGCCGCTGCCCGCCGACCGCCTGCACGGCTACCTGCACAAGGCCATCCGCGAGGCCCACACCCGGACCAGCTGGTCCGATCCCGACGAGGCCTTCGAGACCGCGATGCACGCGGTTGCCGACGCCGCACTGGAGGACCCCGCGCTGGGCGCCGCCCTGGCCCGGCTGGCGGCGCTCATCACCCCGGCCGGCTGGTCGAACTCGCTGTCCTCGGTACTGCTGCAGCTGGCGATGCCCGGCGTGCCGGACACCTACCAGGGCAATGAGCTGTGGGACCTGTCGCTGGTCGACCCCGACAACCGCCGCCCGGTGGACTTCGCCGCCCGCGCCGAGTTGCTACGGCGGATCGACCGGGGGTGGCTGCCCGACGTGGACGCCTCCGGTGCGGCCAAGCTGCTGGTGGTCTCCCGGGCCCTGCGGGCCCGACGCGATCATCCCGGCCGGTTCACCTGCTACACCCCGTTCCGCGCCACCGGCCCGGCCGCGCAGCACGCCGTCGCGTTCGCCCGCCGAGGCATCGTCGCGGTCGCCACCCGACTCCCGGTCGGGCTGGCCGCCCATGACGGATGGGGCGATACCGTGCTGCCGCTACCCGAAGGGTCCTGGACCGACGCACTCACCGGCGCGCAGGCGTCGGGTTCAGTCTCGCTGGCCGGCCTGCTCGCCCGCTACCCGGTCGCCCTGCTGCTGGCTGACTGAGCTGCCCGGCGAGCGCCTGAGGTATCGCCACGGTGCCGGTCGCGTCCGAGCAACCGGGACCAGGTGAGTACGCCGGCCCGGTGCGGAAAGGCCTCGCGGTCGGCACCCTGCGCAGCAGCCTCACATGACGAACAACGCCGACCCGGTGGACTGCTCAAGGATGAGGCCAACACCGTCGCGCCACACAGGGTCGCATACCGGCCCGCCCCAGCCGACCGTCCGGTTTCGACGTCTTCATCGGTGATCGCATGATCGATCTGGGCGAGCGCACAGGTGAACCAAATCAGCATGCCCTCGGATCCTCACATCGTCCATCTAGACGATAATGGAAGCTAGCACGTGCATCTGCATGGGTCAATGCACGTGCAAATGAGGCAGTGTGACCGCATACCTCAGATCTCGGCGCGCACCTTCGAGAGCACCTGCCGGGTCTGGCCGGGAGTCTCGGCGTCGACCGTCAGCCGGTCGAAGACCCTGCTGTACAGCTCGGTCTCGGCCCGCTTGTCCAGGTAGAGCGCGCCGCTGAGGTGCTCGATGTAGACCACATCCGGCAGCTCCGGCTCGGGGAACCGCAGCACGGTGAACGAACCTTCGGCCGAGTACCCGCTGAACCTGTACGGCAGCACCTGCAGGGTGATGTTAGGCCGCTTGGTGAGCTCGAGGAGATGCTCGATCTGGGCCAGCATCACCCCTCGCCCGCCGATCGGCCGGTGCAGCACCGACTCGTCGATGACCGCCCACAGCTTGGGCGCGTCCGGCCGGGCCAGCAACGCCTGACGCCGCATCCGCACCGCCACCTGGCGCTCCGCACCGTCGCTGGCCAACTCCGACCAACCGCGAGTCGCGATCGCCCTCGCATAGTCCTCGGTCTGCAGAAGGCCGGGCAGGAACTGCAGTTCGCAGCTCTGAATCCGGGAGGCCGACTCCTCCAGCCCGAGGTAGTCGTGGAACCAGTCGGCCAGCAGATCCGTGTAGCGATGCCACCAGCCGGGCTCATTGGACCGCTTGACCATGTCGAGGAACACCGCGCGCTCCTCGGGATCGCTGACCCCGTACATGGTGAGCAGGTCAGCCACGTCCCGCTCCTTGCAGCTGACCCTGCCCAGCTCCAGCCGGCTGATCTTCGAGTCCGACCCGCGGATGGCATACCCGGCCTCAGCGCGGGAGATCTCAGCGGCCTCACGCAGTCGGCGCAGCCGGATGCCCAAGACAATGCGCCGGGCGGTGGGGCCACCTGCCTGACCAGCAGTACCACCGGATGAGTCAGCAGGACGCCCTGTGGTCATGACCGCTCCTCCGATTCTCCTCACGGGCCTGTCCGCCGCGTCCCCCGCCGACGCCCGGAGGACTCAACGTACCGGCTTCCGGCTTGGGAACAACATCCCACTATGTTTGGCGCGCTCACCCGCCCAGCTACGCTGAGCGGCGCCTGATCCGCGTCGCCATGTTCTGTGAGGACCTGATGCCTGGTATCGACACCTCGCCTGCGGATGCCGCACCACCTGCATACGTCAATACGGCCAAGGCGAGCATCGCCAGGGTCTATGACGCCTTCCTGAACGGTAAGGACAACTACGAGGTCGACCGCGAGGTCCTTCGGCGGGTCCAGCAGGTCGCACCCGAGGCAGCCCAACTCGGGTGGGACAACCGGGACTTCCTGATCCGGGTGACCCGTTTCATCGCCACCCAGACCGGCATCACCCAGTTCCTCGACTGCGGATCGGGGCTGCCCACGGCGGAGAACACCCACCAGGTCGCCCAGCGAATCCAGCCCGACGCCCGCGTGATCTACGTCGACAACGACCCGAGCGTGCTCGCGCACGGCCGGGCACTGCTCGAAGAGAACGACCGAACCCACTTCATCGCCGCCGACATCTTCCAACCGCGGCAGATCCTCGACGACGAGACCGTCCGCAAGCACCTGGACTTCTCCCAGCCGATCGCGCTGTTCCAGCTCGGCACGCTGCACCACTACAACGGCCAGCGCCCACCACAGGACATCATGGCCGAGTACATCGAGGCTCTGCCCGCCGGCTCCTACGTGGCGCTGAGCCACTTCTTCGATCCCGAGACCAGCGAGTACAGCGAGCTCGCCAGGAGGATGGAAGACGTGTTCCTGCACAGCCCGATGGGCAGCGGGGTGTTCCGCACCCGCACCGAGATCGAGGGCATGTTCTCCGGTCTCGAGCTCATCGAACCCGGCCTGACCCGGTGCGCCGACTGGTGGCCCGACGGCCCACAGCTCACGCCACTGACTCCCGCGCAGCACTGCATCGTCGGCGCAGTCGGCCGCAAGCCCTGACGAAGCCGGCCACGCGGGTCCGTGACCACGCCGACGGACGATGCCGGGAGCTCTGACAAGATCGGCTCCGATGGACTTCACGGTGTGGGCGCCGCAGCGGCAGCGGGTACGGGTCGTCGTGGACGGCACCGGACACGAGATGGCGCACACCACGGACGGCTGGTGGGCCGCAACGGTCCTGGACGCCGGAGCGGGGAGCTCCTACGCGTTCCTGCTGGATGACGACGACGCCCCGGTGCCCGACCCCCGCTCCCGCAGCCAGCCCGACGGGGTGCACGCGCCGTCCCGGGTCTACCACCACAATGCCTTCGAGTGGACCGATCAGAGCTGGACCGGGCGGGCGCTGCCGGGCAACGTGCTCTACGAACTGCATATCGGCACGTTCACCCCGGGTGGCACGTTCGACTCGGCGATCGAGCGTCTCGATCACCTCGTCGAGCTGGGTGTCGATCTGGTCGAGGTGATGCCGGTCAACGCCTTCGACGGGCCACACAACTGGGGCTACGACGGGGTGGGCTGGTACGCGGTCACCGAGAACTACGGCGGGCCGAACGGGTTCAAACGGTTCGTCGACACCTGCCACGCTCACGGTCTGGGCGTGGTCCTCGACGTGGTGCACAACCACCTCGGCCCGTCCGGCGCGTATCTGGACCGCTTCGGCCCCTACTTCGCCGGACGCAATATCTGGGGCCCCTCGCTCAATCTGGACGGCCCTTACTCCGACGAGGTACGCCGTTACGTCATCGACAACGCGGTGCAGTGGCTGCGCGACTACCACCTGGACGGGCTGCGGCTCGACGCCGTGCACGCCCTGCGCGACACCCGCGCCACCCATGTGCTGGAGGAGTTGGCCACCGAGGTGCACGACCTGGCCGCACACCTGCGCAGGCCGCTGTCGCTGATCGCCGAGTCCGACCTCAACGACCCCCGGCTGGTCACCCCGCAAGCCGCGGGCGGCTACGGGCTGACCGCGCAGTGGGACGACGACATCCACCACTGCCTGCACGCCACGCTGACCGGAGAGCGGCACGGCTATTACGGTGACTTCGGCGCGCTGCCCGGCCTGGCCCGCACCCTGCACGGCGCGTTCTTCCACGATGGGCGCTGGTCGAGCTTCCGGCAGCGCACCCATGGCCGTCGGGTGGACACCGCGACACTGCCGGGCTGGAAGTTCCTCGCCTACCTGCAGAACCACGACCAGGTCGGCAACCGCGCCACCGGCGACCGGATCTCCGCCACCCTGTCCCCCGGCCTGCTGGCCTGCGGCGCGGCGCTGGTGCTGTGCTCCCCGTACACGCCGATGATCTTCATGGGCGAGGAGTGGGGCGCGGCGACGCCGTTCCAGTTCTTCTCCCACATGCCGGACTCGGCGCTGCGCGAGGCCATCCGGGACGGCCGCTACGCGGAGTTCGCCCACCATGGATGGACCGACGTGGACGTCCCGGATCCCAACGACGAACAGACCTTCCTGCGCTCCAAACTGGACTGGGCCGAACCCGCCACCGAGCCGCACGGCGCGCTACTGCGCACCTACCGAGAGCTGATCGCGCTGCGCAAGCGTCACGCAGAGCTGTCCGATCCCCGGCTGGACCACCTGACGGTCACGGTGGATGAGCAGCAGCGCACCGTGGTGCTACACCGCGGGTCATTGCGAGTGGTGGTCAACCTCGGTACCCAGCCGGCCACCGTCGCACTCGACGGACGACCCACCCGGGTGCTGTTCGCCTCGGCTCAGGCCACGCCGGCACCGAAGGGCATCCTGCTGGACGAGGAGTCCGTCGCCGTGGTGGCTCTTGACGCGACGTGAGCCCCGCTCACGTCAGCGGAAGAGCTTGCGCGCCATCAGCAGCACGATGAGCGCGGCCACGGCGATCAGCGAGTACCGCACCTTGGGATTGGCCAGGGTGGCCTCCACCTGCTCCTTGCCTGCCTCCACGACGCGCTTGGGATTCGCCCGGGTACCGAGCTCGTCCAGGGTGGCAGCCAGCGCGTCACGAGCCTGCTCGATCTCGCGCTCGATGGTGTCAGCGTCACGGGCCATGAAGTCCTCCTGGCGCAGAGTATGCGGGTATCGCATACCGTAGATCAGGCCACGACGCGGGCGGGCACGGGGCGGCCCGGTACCGTCCAGCGTCGTGACCGAGAACACCCGGCTGTCCCCCGGAGACGCCGCCCCTGAGTTCACTCTGCCCGACGCCGACGGTAAGCCCGTCTCACTGTCCGACTTCCGCGGCCGCGCCGTGGTGCTCTACTGCTACCCCGCCGCCGGCACCCCCGGCTGCACCAAACAGGCCTGCGACTTTCGCGACAGTCTCGCCGAACTGAGCGACGGCGGCTTCGCGGTGATCGGCATCTCGCCGGACAAGCCCGCCAAGCTGGCGACGTTCCGCGACGCCGAGAGCCTCACCTTCCCGTTGCTCTCCGACGAGGACCGCGCCGTGCTCACTGCCTACGGCGCGTACGGCGAGAAGCAGATGTACGGCAGGACAGTCACCGGCGTCATCCGGTCCACCTTCGTGATCGACGCCGACGGCCGGGTCGACCGGGCGCTCTACAACGTCCGGGCCACCGGCCACGTCGCCAAGCTACGCAAGGACCTCCGCATCTGATCGCGTATCCTCTGTCCCAACTGCCACGCGCTCACCGACACCTGGTGCGCCCCCAACCGCAAGCCGGCGTAGCCCAACGGCAGAGGCCCGGGTCCTAGGAGCCCGTCAGTGTGGGTTCGAATCCCACCGCCGGCACCATCGCTGTCTATTCGAACACACACCAACCAAGGAACAGCTCAATAGCACAGCGCCGGTCAGAGCCGACACCGCTCTGCCGAGCTGCCCGTTCGGGAAATCGATCTTGCCCCTTGGGTTGCCTGCCCGCTTCCCTTTGCGAGGTCCTACTCAACCTAAAGTACCGAGCCACGACCCTTCAGTGCTTTTATGGTACCCAATCCCAAGGAGGGGAATCTTGCCAAAACGCTTTTTCTCAGTTCTGGCTGTCGCGTCGCTGGCCATGGTCAGCATGGTACTGAGCACGTTCTCCGCAGTGGCCGGCACCAATGGTGCAGCGAGCTGTGCCGCCATCAAGGCCGTCAATCCCTCGGCGGTGGACGGGAACTACACACTCGCTATCGGTACCGCACAAGTCCCGGTGTACTGCAGCAACATGGGCGGCAACCCCTGGGAGTACCTGCCTCTGCAGAAGACCGGCGAGGGGCAGAACTTCTCGCAGTACACGGCAGGTGGCGCCAGCCCCGGCACCAGCGTGGTGACGCACTACACCAAGCTCCGCTTCGACCCGCACCCGGTGAGCTTCAACCCGCTGATCTTCCGGGTCAACATCGCTGACCAGAAGTTCGCCACGTCGACGGGTCAGCTCTGTCACAGCGCCTCCGGGGCCTGCCCGGCGGGTTCGCTGGTCACCGCGATGCCTTATGCGGTGGCGATGGACTGCCTCGGTTCCGGGTCTCCGGGAGGAAAGGGGAACCTCGATCTGTCCGGCCTGCCCTTCGATGTGGTGAACACCTTTGCCGTGCAGTCTTTCGGCGGCACCGGGAGTGCGACCTACGTGAACCCCCAGGTGGTCAATCTCGCGGCCGGAGGTTACTGCGGTTGGATAGCCCCCGCCATGACCTACAACCCGATCAACCAGAACCCTCTCGGGGATGCCAACGGCGGCTGGGACCTGCAACTGCAGTTCTCGCCGCCCCCGCTGCTGTCCCTGCCTTTTTCATAACCGGATGGAGACCGGCAGCGGTCCCCGGAACACATTCCGGGGACCGCTGCCGCGGCTACGGCCTAACCGACGATGCGCTGCAGCTGTGCGGACAGGTGCGGTTGCATCGGCAGACCGCGCAACGCCCGCTCCTCGACATAGGCCAGCTGGCCATCTTCCAGGATGCCGTACAACCGGGCCGCCGAGGTCGTCTCCCTAGCCGTCTCGGACCGCATCACGTCCTCGGTGCCGAGCTCCCACGAACTCTCAGTAGTGGCACCGCCATACCAGATCTCGCAGATACCGAACATATGGGCGAGGACCACCTCGATGGTCTCGTCCTCGTTCACCCGCCACCACCCGACCTCGCGGGCCGCCGGACGCAGCACCTCGCCGGATGGGCTGAGCAGCCAAGACCGCGCCTCGTAAATCAGGAACGGCCGGCCGTCGTGCGCGAAGGTGAGCTGCTGGCCGTAAGGGAACTCGCCGAGCAGCGACGGATACTGGGCCAGCCCCTTGCCTCGCCACACACCGAGCAACGGCACCAGTGGCTCGCACTGCGGGTGTAACTCCACGCCGCTGTCCAGCATGACGGTATCCATGCCGGTCGGGAGACCGTCGAACTGCGGCAGGTCGTAGTCGGCGTCGTCGTCGCTCGAGCCGAGCGGAGAAGTTTCGCTCATCAGTTCCTCGGCGAACAGTCAGGACACCCCACGCCGAACCAGGGTTCAGCGCCGTGGACATCCGATCAGCAGGGGCGGATGGTCGGGACCGGTACGTGGCGGAGCGTACTGCTCGCTGCGGCCGGACCACCACCTCTGCCTCCGCAGGCACCGCCGCGCAACCTCCGGCCCGGCGAAAGCCCGCCGCGGCGGGACCTTGTCACCTCGCTCGACCGCAGTGACCACCTCGCCCGCAGTGACCACAGGTCCCGGATTTCGGATACCGGCTATCATCTGTCATGCAGAAACTCTCTTTGGACGCGCTGGCCCGGGAACTTCTGGAGAAAGCCACTTCCGCGGCCACCGGACGCAGCGCCCAGACCGTCTACGGCGGCCATGAACATCACCTGCGGCAAACGTTGATCGCGCTCACTTCCGGCACCTCACTCGCCGAGCACGAGAATCCGGGTGAAGCCACCGTGCAGGTACTACACGGCCGGGTTCGGCTGATCGCGGGTGACGATTCCTGGGAGGGTCGCACGGGCACCTTGCTGATCGTGCCCCAGGCCCGGCACTCGTTGGAAGCGCTGGAAGCAAGCGCCATCCTGATGACCGTCGGCAAGAGCTGATTTGTCTCGGTAACGCCGGGAACCGCAGGCGCCCGGTCACCGTCTCACCGGCGCCTTCCCGCCGAACCGCCAGGGAGGGCACCGCCCCGGGCCGAACCTGAAGGGCGGGCGCGCCTGGCCCGGTCGTCCCCGGACACCTCCCCCGCCCGGAGACAGCCGGGCCAGGCGCGGACACCGAACACACCTGGCCGGGCTCCGCCCCTCCAGAGAGTGACTCCGAAAGTGGCCCAAATCTCCCTTCGGAAGCGGTATGCTCATGGTTGGTTACCGAGGGGAGTGATCTGCCGTGCGTTTCATCTACCACTTTGCGGTGGTTCTGACGCTTGCCATCGGGAGCACCTTGGCCACCGGCGCGGTGGCCATGGCCCAGCAGTCCGCGGTGCCGTGCACCCAGGTCGCGGTGGCCTGCGTCGACCTCACCACCAAGCAGGCATGGCTGGTGCACGATGGCCAGATCGTCTACGGCCCGACTCCGATCACGTCCGGCAAGCCGAGTTCCCCCACCCCGACCGGCCGGTTCAAGGTGCTCTGGAGGGACAAGAATCACCGCAGTTCGGAGTTCCACAACGCGCCCATGCCGTATTCGGTGTTCTTCACCAGGACCGGGGATGCGTTCCACGAGGGCAGCCTGGGGGTCCAGTCAGCCGGATGCATCCACCTCGGGTATAACGCTGCGGTCAAATTTTTCAACAGCCTGGCGGTTGGTCAGGTCGTCGAGGTCGTGAGTGACTGACTTACCCGTGCGAGGCGAGTGCGCGCAGCGCGGGTAGTAATTCGCGCAGTGCACGTCCCCGGTGCGAAATGGCGTCTTTTTCCGCCGGGTCCAGTTCGGCCGAGGTGCGCAGTTCTCCATGCGGGATGAAGATCGGGTCGTAGCCGAATCCGTTGCCGCCGCGGGGCGCTGTGGTCAGGGTGCCACACCACTCGCCGCGCACGACCAGATCGTGGGTGTCCTTGCCGGACGGCACGACCAGCGCCGCCGCGCAGACGAACGCCGCACCGCGCCGATCATCCGGGATGTCGGTCAACTGGTCGAGTACCAACCGCAGGTTGGCGACATCGTCACCGTGGCGACCGGCCCAGCGGGCCGAGAGCACCCCCGGCATGCCACCCAGCGCGTCCACCGTCAGGCCTGAGTCGTCAGCCACGGCGGGCAGACCCGTCGCCGCCGCCGCATCCCGGGCTTTGGCCAGCGCATTCTCCTCGAAGGTGGCTCCCGACTCGGGTGCCTCGGCGAACGCCGCCACATCAGCGAGTCCGAGTAACTCGACCCTGTCGATACCCGACGAGGCGAGGATCCGCCGCAGTTCGGCGAGCTTCCCAGCGTTGCGCGTCGCCAGCAGTAGTCGAGCCGTACTCACGCGGCAGACCTCACGCCGCCTCCGCGGGAAGGAGTACGTCGGCGGGCCTCACGCCTTGGACCGGCCCAGCTCACCGGGGTAGGGCTCAGCCATCGCCTTGGCCTGCAGCACCGCCAGCTCCCGGCATCCCTCCAACGCGATGTCCAGCATCTGGTCCAGGGTGGAGCGTGCGAAGGTGGCACCCTCTCCGGTGCCCTGGATCTCCACCAGCGTCCCGGTGTCGGTGGCCACCACGTTCATGTCGACCTCGGCGCGGGAGTCCTCCTCGTACGCCAGGTCCAGACGAACCCGCCCGTCAACCACGCCGACGCTCACCGCGGACACCATGCACGACAGCGGCTGCGGATCCGCCAGCCGCTCGGCCGCCCGCAACCAGGTCACCGCGTCGGCCAGCGCGACATATGCTCCGGTGATCGCCGCCGTGCGGGTACCGCCGTCGGCCTGGATCACGTCACAGTCGATCGAAATGGTGTTCTCGCCCAGCGCGGACAGGTCGATACAGGACCGCAGCGCGCGCCCGACCAGTCTGCTGATCTCCTGGGTACGCCCGCCGAGGCGGCCCTTGACCGACTCCCGGTCGCTGCGAGTGTGCGTCGCCGACGGCAACATCGCGTACTCCGCGGTGACCCAGCCCAGCCCGGAACCCTTGCGCCAGCGCGGCACCCCGTCGACGACACTCGCCGCGCAGATCACCCGGGTTCGGCCGAACTCGATCAACACCGATCCAGCGGGCCATTGCTGGTAACCCCGTGTGATGCGCACTTCGCGCAGTTCCCCGTCGTTCCTGCCGTCCGTTCGTGTCACCGTCTCAGCGTACTCACGGGGTTCACGTAACCGGTTCTCACCCGCGGGCCGTGCGTCAGATCTGGTAGTCCGCGCCGGCCCTGACCAGCTCGATGGGCCCGTCGAAGACGTCCTTCGCCTCCGCGAACAGCTGCTCGGGATCGGTCCACGGCGGCACATGGGTGATCAGCAGCCGGCCGACTCCGGCCGCAGCGGCGGCCTCCCCGGCGTCCCGGCCGGAGAGGTGCATTCCGCGCGGGTTGTCTGCCCGGTCCGGCCAGGACGCCTCGGCGAGCAGCACGTCCGCGCCGCTCGCCAGATCCACGAGTGACCGGCAGGGACCGGTGTCGCCGGAGTAGACCAGCGTCCGGCCGTCCTGGCTGACCCGTATCGCGTAGGCCTCGCAGGGATGGTCGACCCGCGCGACGCTCATCCGCAGCGCCCCGATCCGGATCGGGGCGCCGAACCGGCGGATGTCGTAGACGTCGGACAGGTCGGTCGCGGCGCGTTCGGCGGCGCTGGTGGCGAGGGCGGCCACCAGCCGGTCGGCCGACTCCGACGGCCCGTGCAGCGCCAACGGCCTACCGGTGGCCCGCTCCGGGTGATGACGGCGGTACACGGTCAGCGCCGAGACGTCCGCGCAGTGGTCGGGGTGCAGGTGAGACAGGATCACCGCGTCGAGCTCGAAGGGATCGACGTAGCGCAGCAGTGCGCCGAGAGATCCGTTGCCGAGGTCGAGCACCACAGCGGTGTCACCGGCCCGGACCAGATAGCCGGAAGCGGGAGACTCAGGACCGGGGACGCTACCGGAACAGCCCAGCACCGTGAGCAGCATCAGGACATCCTGTCAGTTCGATCCGGCCAATCTGGAACGGGGCCGATCAGCGCCGACGAGCCGCCAGGCGGCGAGCAGCCCACCCAGCGCCCCGAACAGGTGGCCCTCCCAGGAGATACCGGGGGTGCCCGGCAGCACGCCCCACAGGATTCCGCCCCAGACCAGAACCAGCACCGCGGCAAGGGTGAGCTGGGCCGGACTGCGCGCGAAGAAACCCCGGGCCAACAGGAACATCATCCAGCCGAACACCAGGATCGACGCACCGATGTGGACACCCCCGGGCGCGACGAGCCAGGTGCCGAGGCCGCCGACGAGCCACACCACGGCGGTGACCGTGACGAACTGGCCGACCCCACCGGCCAACACGAGGAAGCCGAGCACCAGCACCGGCACCGTGTTGGTCGCCAGGTGCTGCCACCCGGCATGCAGCAACGGGGCCCACAGCACACCGAAGAGCCCATCGAGGGTCCTAGGCCGGATACCGTCCTGTTCCAGCGCACCGCCGAGCACGGTGTCGGCTGCTTCCACGAGGTAGAGCAGGCCGGTGAACGCGGTGATCACCATCGCGGCCTGCCCAGGCCGGGCAGGCATAACCCGTGGGCGGACACCTCCCCCGGAGGCTTCGGGCACGGCCTGCACGTTCGCCAAGGCTACCCGCGTCCACTCCGGACGTGCCCGCGCCCAGGTCTAGGGTTGGCGCACGTGACGTTGGAGGTCGCGGTCGCGGACCGGGTGATGAGCGGAGCCGGACCGGTCTGGGACATCACCAGCGCCACCGTGCTGTGGGTTGAGTTCGGGGGCGAGGTGGTGCATCGCTTCAACCCGGCCACCGGGGACGACGATCCGGTCTGGCTGCCTCAGCCGCTGGCCGCGGCCCACCCCCGGCGTTTCGGCGGGCTGGTGCTGACCCTGCGCGACGGAGTCGCGCTGCTGGACCCGGACGGCACCCGTCGGTGGCTGATCTACTGGGCTCGCGACGGGGTGGCGGGCGCCGCCGCCGCCGTCGACCAGGCCGGCCGGCTGTGGGTGGCGACCGCCGGGGACGGTGCGCTGCTGCGCGTCGAGCCCGACGGCCCGGTCTCTCTCGCGCTGCAGGGCACGGACCTGTCCGGGATCGCCTTCTCTCCCGACGCGGGCACGATCTACCTGGCCGATGTGTCAGACGGGTACATCGTCGCCGCTGACTTCGACCCGGACACCGGCGACATCGGCCCGCGCCGCCCGCTGCGCCCCGCTCCAGCAGGACCCAGCACGCTGTGCGTCGACGCCGAGGGCTCGCTGTGGGTCGCGCCGAGCGCCGATACCGCGGTGCACCGCTACCGGCCCGACGGCTCGCGCGAGCGCGAGGTGCCGATCGGCGGAGCCCATCCCACGGGTTGCGCTTTCGGCGGGATCCAGCTCACCGACCTCTACGTCACCGCCGCGCCACCCCACGGGGACGGCGGACCCACGGGACCCCTGCTGGTGGTCCCGGGTGCCGGTGAGGGCCTGCCCACCGCGGTCTTCGCTGGCTGACCACGCAAGCCGGCCACGGTTACGCCCAGAGCTGGCCGTCCAGCCGGGCCGCAGCCTCTTCGAGATCGCCCGAGTAGGCCCCGGTGGACAGGTACTTCCAGCCCGCATCGCAGACCACCAGCGCGATGTCCGCCGACTCACCGGCACCCGCGGCCTTCTCCGCGACCGCTAGCGCGGCGTGCAGGATCCCCCCGGTGGAGATGCCCGCGAAGATACCCTCGGTCGCCAGCAGTTCGCGGGTGCGGCGCAGTGCGTCGTAGGAACCGACGGAGTACCGCCCGGTCAGCACGGACGGGTCGTACAGCTCGGGCACGAAACCCTCGTCGAGGTTTCGCAGCCCGTAGACCAGCTCCCCGTAGCGCGGCTCGGCGGCGATGATCTGTACGTCGGGCTTGTGCTCACGCAGGTAACGGCCGACCCCGACCAGGGTGCCGGTAGTCCCCAGCCCGGCGACGAAGTGGGTCACGGTCGGCAGGTCCCGCAGGATCTCCGGGCCGGTGGTGCGGTAGTGCGCCGCGGGGTTGGCCGGGTTGCCGTACTGGTAGAGCATGATCCAGTCGGGGTGGTCGGCGGCCACCTCCTTGGCCCGCGCCACCGCCTGGTTGGAGCCACCGGCGGCCGGTGAGAAGATGATCTCCGCGCCGTACGCCTCAAGCAGCTGGCGCCGCTCGATCGAGGTGTTCTCCGGCATCACGCAGACCAGCCGGTAGCCCTTGAGCTTCGCCGCCATCGCCAGCGAGATGCCGGTGTTGCCCGAGGTCGGCTCCAGGATGGTGCAACCCTCGGTGAGCCGCCCGGACTGCTCGGCGTCCTCGATCATCGCCAGTGCCGGGCGGTCCTTGATCGAGCCGGTCGGGTTGCGGTCCTCCAGCTTGGCCCACAACCGCACGTCCGGTGCGGGCGACAGGCGGGAAAGGCCCACCAGCGGCGTGTCACCGAGCGCTTCGAGCAGTGACTCGTAGCGGGCCATTGCGCTCCCTTCGGTCGCGCTCGTGAGCGGCGTTGAGTGCAGGCACCCTGAGCTACCCACTCACGAGTGCGTCAGCGCCCTCCGCCGGCGACGGCAGGCAGGATGGTCACGTTGTCGCCGTCCTGCACCGTGGCGTCCAAGCCGCCGGCGAAACGCACGTCCTCGTCGTTGACGTAGACGTTGACGAAGCGATGCAGCGAACCCTCGGTCACCAGCCGGGCCTTGATCCCGCTGTACTTGCTCTCCAGGTCCTCGATCACCTCACCGACATTCGAGCCCGAGGCCTTCACGGACTTCTCGCCGTCGGTGTGGGTGCGCAAGATCGTGGGAACGGAGACGGTGACGGCCATTGTCGGATCCTCCTGTGGGTGCGGGCGGGCTCACCAGGGGTAGACGCGCGTCCGCCTCCGGCCATTCCGGCGGCGGGGCGCGAGTCAGCGCGTGTCGGGGACGTCGTCAGCGCCGGTATGGGAGAACATGTACGACTCGACGACCTCGATCGGCTCCTCGGTGACCGTACCGTCGATGATCCGGTAGGACCGCAGCTCATGCACGTCGGGATCGCGGGTGGAGATCAGCACGTAATGCGCGCCCGGCTCCGCGGCGATGGAGACGTCGGTGCGTGAGGGGTAGGCCTCGGTGGCGGTGTGCGAGTGGTAGATCACCACCGGTTCCTCGTCCTCCGCGTCCATCGCGCGCCACACCCGCAGATGCTCGGCGGAGTCGAACCGGTAGAAGGTCGGGGAACGCTCGGCGTTGGTCATCTCGATGAACCACTCCGGACGGTCGGAACCGGCCGGACCCGCGAGCACGCCGCAAGCCTCATCCGGATGGTCCCGCCGGGCATGCGCCACCATCGCGTCGACGAGATCGTGGCGGATAGTCAGCACATACCCATCCTACGTGCCGGTCCGTGCGCACCGACCGCGGTGACCGGCGGTGCCGCTCATCCGGAGACAGCCTGGATCAGCGACTCCTGCACCCAGGTCAGCCAGTGGTACACGCCCAGGTGCGGTGCCCGGTAGTCGTCGGGGGGGAGCTCGTCGGGCATGTCGTCGGTGATCTCGAGCACGGTACCCAGCGCGAGACGGACATCGTTGAGCGCCGACAGCCACGCCTGCGCCTGCTCGTCGGACAGCCGCACCCGGCCGCCTCTCGGCGGGCAGGTGTCCAGCACCACGGCGGCCATGCCGTCCTTCGCCGCCAGCAGCTCAGGCTCGTGCAGCGAGCGCAGGCCGCCGGAGAGCGCCGCGTCCTCCCGGTGAAAGTCGGGCAGCAGCCGGGCCAGCACCCGATCGTCGGGCGCGGTGGCGGGGCCGGCGGTGATACCGGTGAGCTCGGCCAGCTCATCCCAGGGCGCCGCCGCGATCCGCGACTCGAGCATCTCGCGGACCTGGCCGATCAGCCCGCGCAGCAGCTCCGCCTCTTGCTGGGACAGGTGGGCCGTCACCAGCCGCCCGCTGCGCCGCCAGCCGTTCACGTGTCCTGCTGCATGGTCGCCCAGAGCCCGGCTCCGTGCAGCTTCGCGACGTCGGTCTCCACTTTCTCTCTGGAACCCGTGGTCACCACGGCCCGGCCCTTGTGGTGCACATCGAGCATCAACTTGGTCGCCTCATCCCGGCCGTACCCGAAGAGCTGTTGGAAGACATAGGTGACGTAGGACATCAGATTCACCGGATCGTTCCAGACAATCGTCAGCCACGGCCGGTCCTCGGCTCCGAGCTCGTTCACTGCGGGGTCGACCTGGGTTTGCTCCAGTTCGACGGGTGTCATGGGACTATGTTCTCAGACGACGGGGGGGCTGGAGCCACCCATACGCTCGGCGGATGCACACTCCGGGCGCGGCAGGCACAGCGTTGTTCACCGACCAGTACGAGCTCACCATGCTGGCCGCTGCGCTGGGTGCCGGTTCGGCTTCCCGGCGCAGCACGTTCGAGGTGTTCGCCCGCGGCCTGCACGGGCGCCGCTACGGCATCGTCGCCGGTATTCCCCGGTTACTCGACGCGGTATCCCGGTTCCGGTTCGACGACGCCCAACTCGTGTTCCTGGACCGTGCCACCGGGCTGGACCGGCGCACCGTGGACTGGCTGGCCGGCTACCGGTTCGGCGGCGACGTCGACGGCTATCCCGAAGGCGAGCTGTATTTCCCCGGCTCCCCTGTGCTGACGGTGACCGGCAGCTTCGCCGAGGCGGTGGTGCTCGAAACGCTGGTGCTCTCGGTGCTCAACCACGACAGCGCGGTGGCCTCCGCGGCAGCCCGGATGGCACATGCCGCGGGCGAGCGGCCGTTGCTGGAGATGGGTGGGAGACGCACCCACGAAGGGGCCGCGGTGGCCGCCGCCCGCGCGGCCTACCTGGGCGGCTTCAGCGCGACGTCCAACCTGGCCGCGGGCTGGTGCTACGGCATCCCCACCGCGGGCACGGCGGCGCATGCGTTCACCCTGCTGCACGACAGCGAGGCGGACGCCTTCGCCGCGCAGGTGGCGGCGCTGGGCACCGAAACGACGTTGCTCGTCGACACCTACGACATCACCGCGGGCATCGCCACCGCGATCGAGGTGGCCGGACCCGGGCTGCGGGCGATCCGGATCGACTCGGGTGATCTGGGCGAGCTGGCCCGCCAGGCCCGTGAGCAGCTCGACCGGCTCGGCGCCCGGGATGTGCAGATCGTGGTGTCCGGCGATCTGGACGAGTACTCGATCGCAGCGCTGCGCGCCGAGGCGGTGGACGCCTACGGGGTGGGCACCTCGGTGGTGACCGGCTCGGGGGTCCCGACCGCGGGAATGGTCTACAAGCTGGTCGAGGTGGACGGGCGGCCGGTGGCAAAGCGCAGCACATCCAAGGTCACTCGCGGCGGCGCCAAGAGCGCGCTGCGCAGATACAAACCCAGCGGCACGGCCGTCGAGGAGGTCGTCTTCCCCCGGCACCAGCGGCCGGTGCTCGGCCGCCACGACCGGGTGCTGCCGGTGCCACTGTTGCGGGCCGGACAACCGGTCGGCTCGCCTGCCACCCTGGAGGAAGGCCGTGAGCGCGTCCGGGTGGCGCTGGGCAGCCTGCCCTGGGAGGGCCTCAAGCTCTTCCACGGGGAGCCGGCCATCCGTACGGAGTTCGCCTGACCCCCTCACAGAGCGTGGTTGGTCCGATCCTGACCGTAACGGCCGGGGAGGCATTCCCGATGAACCAAGGGACCGGGACTAAGGGAAAGCAACCCTCAGCGGCAGCGCGACATCGGGAGCATCATGAAACACCAGACCCCCCGCCGAGACCTGTACGTCATCACCGGTGGGGCGGACGAGTCCCCCGCCGCCTCGCTGGACGAGCTGCGGGCCGCGGTCGTGATGCTGCGCGCCGAGCTGGCAGCCTCGGATGTAGACGAGCCTGCGGGGTCCGACGTCTGTCACGGACTCCGCCAGATCGAGGACGAGCTCGACGCGGATCACCCGGCGGGTGAGACAGTCCGGGCCCGGTGGAAACAGGTTCGCACGCTGCTCGATCCCGTGCGCCACGCTGCCAATATCGTCCAGATCACCGGCTTGATCACCGTCATCTTCGACGTCGGCTGAGGTAGCCGGCCGGGTGCGCCGCAAACGCGGCTCCCGGTTCGTCCGATCGCGCAGCAGCCGCGGGACACCACGCTGTACCGTGAGCGGCCGTGTCAGGCCCCACCACGGCTCCGAAGTTCGCTGTGCCCGATGTCGGGGCGCTGCTCACCGCAGCGGTGCACGCCGTGGGGGGCACCGAACGGACCGGGCAGGTCCTGATGGCCGAGGCGGTGGACCGGGCGATCCGGACCGGAGAGCACCTCGCGATCCAGGCCGGCACCGGCACCGGCAAGTCGCTGGCCTACCTGGTGCCCGCCATCCGGCATGCGGTCGCCGCGGACACCACTGTGGTGGTCTCCACCGCGACCATCGCACTGCAGCGCCAGCTCGTGGACCGTGACCTGCCCCGGCTGATCGCTGCACTGGAGCCGTTGCTGGGCAGCGCCCCGCGCTTCGCGATCCTCAAGGGTCGGCGCAACTACCTGTGCCTGCACCGGTTGCACACCGGTCCTCCCGACGAGGGTGAGGATCTGTTCGAAGCGGTGTCCGCGGCCTCGCCGGTGTCCGTGCTGGGCCGCCAGATCGCCCGGCTGCACGAATGGTCCTCGCAGACCGACACCGGTGACCGCGACGGGCTGGTGCCCGGAGTGACCGACCGGGCCTGGCGACAGGTGTCGGTGAGCGCCCGAGAATGCCTCGGTGTGTCCCGCTGCCCGGTCGGCATGGACTGCTTCGCCGAGCAGGCCCGGGTCAGGGCCGGTCATGCCGAGGTGGTGGTCACCAACCATGCGCTGCTGGCCATCGACGCGATGGGCGATCACCAGGTGCTGCCCGAACACGCCGTGGTCGTCGTCGACGAAGCGCACGACCTGGTCGACCGGGTCACCAGCGCCGCCACCGAGGAGCTCGCCGCGGCCATGGTGGAGGCCGCGGCCCGTCGCTGCGGCCGGCTGGTGGACCAGCAGATCGCCGACGAGCTCGCCGCGGCGGGTGACGGGCTCGCGCTGCTGCTCGCCGAGGCGGCGGTGGCACGCTGGGACGCCCTGGTCACCGCCGTGGCCGGCGCCCTGGCCGCGGTGCGCGACACCGCCCACCGGTGCATCACCGCGCTGGGAACCGAACGCCGGGAGGATCCCGAAGCGGCCGCCGGGCGCCGGGTCGCGCTAGCCGCACTGGAGCAGGTGCACTCGGCTGCGGCCCGGGTGCTCGCTGCCTTTCCTGACCAGGAGGCCGACCGCCGCGACGTGGTCTGGCTCGCCGACGAGACGGTGCGCGGGCGGGTGCTTCGGGTGGCCCCGCTGACCGTGGCCGCTCTGCTGCGGACCCGGCTGTTCGCCGAGCGCACCGTGGTGCTCACCTCGGCCACCCTCACTCTGGGTGGAACGTTCGAGGCACTCGCCGCGCAATGGGGCTTGCCCCGGGAGCGGACGTCCCCGGGCCCCGCCACCGGAACCGCCACCGAGCGCCCCCCACCCACCGAGGACGACGACGGCCCGGCGTGGAGCGGTCTGGACGCCGGATCCCCCTTCGAATACCGGCGGGCGGGCATCCTCTACACCGCCGCGCACCTGCCCCCACCGGGCCGCGATGGGCTGCCACCCGCTTACCTCGACGAGCTCGACGCACTGGTCACCGCGGCAGGCGGCCGCACCCTGGGCCTGTTCTCCTCGATGCGGGCGGCCAGGCAGGCGGCGGAGGCGTTGCGGTCCCGGCTGGAGGTACCGATCCTGTGCCAGGGCGACGACGCGACCGGCCTGCTGGTGCGGCAGTTCGCCGAGGACGAGCCGACCTGCCTGTTCGGCACGCTGTCGCTGTGGCAGGGGGTCGACGTGCCAGGCCGGTCACTCTCGCTGGTGGTGGTGGACCGCCTGCCGTTCCCCCGCCCCGATGACCCGCTGTCCTCGGCACGGCAGCGCGCGGTGGTCGCCCGAGGTGGCAACGGGTTCCTCGCCGTCGCGGCGACACACGCCGCGCTGCTGCTCGCCCAGGGCGCCGGACGACTGCTGCGCTCCAGCGCGGACCGTGGCGTGGTGGCGATCCTGGACCCTCGGCTGGCGACGGCCCGCTACGGCGGTTTCCTGCGGGCCTCGCTGCCCCCGTTCTGGCCGACCACCGACCCCGCCGTGGTGCGCGCCGCCCTGCGCAGGCTCTGCGACCCACCGGAGTGAGCGATGACGCCGGGCGGACGGCTCAGCTCACCCGGAGGATGCGGTCGAGGTGGCGGCTACCCGACAAGGCACCGGCCGCGGGTCACGACCACGGTGGCCATTGCGCGGCAACGGTGACGGTACCGGGGGTCACCTCGGTGAACCCCGCGTCCCGCACCACCAGCACGCCGCGTTCCCACCAGGCCCGGCGGGGCTCCTCCCCCACGGCGAGCCGAGCCCACTGCTGCGCCGTGGCACTGCGCACGGCGCAGCGGTAGTCCTCTGCCGCCCAGCGGTCCAGCTCAGCGGACCGACCTTGACCTGCGAGCAGCGCCGCGAGCAGCATCGTGGCGTGGCCGGCCTGGGCGGCGGCCTTGCCCGCGGTCATCGCCGGCTCGGGCACGAGCCAGAGCACGGGCCGATCCAGCGGCGCCGGGCCCGGATCGTCCGCGGCCACGTCGGTACCGCCGACCTGCAGGCGCGTCACGGTCCTCGGGGTGTCGGTCACCAGCCAGGGCAGCAGCGCCCGCACCTGGGCACCGCGATGTTCGACGGTGACGCCGGGCAGCTCGGTCACCGCGTGCCACTGTGCGCCGCGAGCCCGGCGAGCGACCTTGCGGATCCGCCCCGCCACCCACGGCACCACCTCGGGATACCACGGTCCGCCAGGGTGCGAGCGCTCGTCCAGGCACAGCGCCACCGCCGCCGCACCGGCCGCCTCCAGCAGGGCGCTGCGGGGTGGCACCGCGTCCCGCTCCATCCGCAGGATCAGCGGCATCGCCCGCACCGTAGCGGGATCCTCGTCGCCGGTGTCCGAGGTGGCCTCGGCGGGCAGCCCCAGCCAGCTCGCGTACCGAGCAGCCAGCGGTGCCAGCACCCGTGAGTGGCGATGCGAGCTATGACTCGTATCGCCACTCACAGGGGCACCCTGCGCAGCACTCCGTCGGCGGCGTCGGCCGCCTCCACCTCATCGCGGGTGACCCCCAGCACGAACAGCACGATGTCCAGGAACGGCTGAGTGATGGCGGTGTCGGCGACCTCACGCAATACGGGTTTGGCGTTGAACGCGACGCCCAGACCTGCGGCGGAGAGCATGTCGATGTCGTTGGCGCCATCTCCGACAGCGACGCACTGCGCCAGTGGCACGGCGAAGTGTTGCGCCGCGCGGCGTAACGCCTCGGCCTTTCCCGGCCGATCCACCACCGGACCGATGACCCGCCCGGTGAGCTTGCCGTCCCTGATCTCCAGCTCGTTGGCCGTGCAGAAGTCCAGCTGCAGCTCATCGGCCATCGGTCGGACGATCTGGGTGAAGCCGCCGGAGACCGCCCCGCAGCGGAAACCCAGTCGTTTGAGAGTCCGGATCGTGGTCCGGGCACCCGGCGTGAGCTCCAGTGCGGCGGTCACCTCGGCGAGTACGCCGACCGGCAACCCGGTCAACAGGGCGACCCGGCGCCGCAGCGACTGGATGAAGTCCAGCTCGCCACACATCGCGGCCTCGGTGACCGCACGCACCTCGTCCCCGCAGCCGGCCCGCTGTGCCAGCATCTCGATCACCTCGCCCTGCACCAGGGTCGAGTCGACGTCGAAAACCACCAGGCGCTTGGCTCGCCGCGCGATGCCGACCCGCTCCACGGCCAGATCAACCTCGCCCCGGCCGGCGATCTCCACCAGAGTGCCGCGCAATGCGGTGTCGGCGGCGTCAGAGGTGTCAGTGCCGTCACGGCTGCCCGGGACCGAGACCAGCAGCTCCAGCCCGGTGACCGGGTAGTCCGCAATCCGCCGGATTGCGTCGATGTTGATGTCCAGCCCAGCCAGCGCCCGGGTCGTATCGGTGAAGGCGCGGGCCGTCACCGGCCGTCCCAGCACCAGCACGACGTGTGTGGAACCGCGGCGGTTGACGCTCACCGCGCCGGTGCCGACCTCGACTTCCACGACCATCCCGATGTCGGTCATGGCCTGCTCCGCGGCCTCCTGCACCGCCTCCGGATCGGCCACGGCGCCGACCAGCACGCCGAGCACCAGCCGACCGCGGATGACCACCTGCTCGACATCGAGGATATCGACGCGGTGCCGGGACAGCGCGCTGAACAGCACAGAGGTGACCCCCGGCTTGTCCCGACCGGTCACCGTGACCAGGAGGGTCTGCTGGGGGTCATCGCTCACGTGCTGCGTGGGTCGCCACCACCGGTGACCTCGCTGGGCGCGGGCGGGTGACTTCGGCCGTTACCGATGTGCGCCTCGGCCCGCATCCGGTCCGACATGTGCGGATAGTGCAGCTCGAAGGCAGGACGCTCGGAACGGATCCGGGGCAACTCGGTGAAGTTGTGCCGCGGCGGCGGACACGACGTCGCCCATTCCAACGAGTTGCCATAGCCCCACGGATCGTCCACCGTGACCACCTCGCCATAGCGGTAGCTACGGAACATGTTCCACAGGAACGGCAACGTGGAGGCACCGAGCAGGAACGCCCCGGCCGAGGACACCGTGTTGAGGGTCGTGAACCCGTCGCTGGGCAGGTAGTCGGCGTAGCGCCGCATCATGCCCTCGTTACCCAGCCAGTGTTGCACCAGGAACGTCGTGTGGAACCCGATGAACGTGGCCCAGAAATGCAGCTTGCCCAGTGGCTCGTTGTACATCCGGCCGGTGATCTTCGGGAACCAGAAGTAGATCCCGGCGAACGTGGCGAACACGATCGTGCCGAACAGCACATAGTGGAAGTGCGCCACCACGAAATAAGTGTCCGAGACATGGAAGTCGATCGGCGGTGCGGCCAGCAGAATCCCGGACAGCCCACCGAACAGGAACGTCACCAGGAAACCCACCGAGAACAACATCGGAGTCTCGAAGGTCAGCTGACCACGCCACATCGTGCCGATCCAGTTGAAGAACTTCACCCCGGTCGGCACCGCGATCAAGAACGTGGTGAACGCGAAGAACGGCAGCAACACCGCACCCGTGGCATACA
>JBOHGD010000040.1:0-42347 GCA_050699955.1 Pseudonocardiaceae bacterium
GGCCGGTGCTCGACGCTTCGACGCAGGGCCCTTCGCCCAGACTGAACTGCAGGGTCTCCAGCTGATCCGACACGTCGTCACTGGCGCACACCGTCTCCCGCCGGTTCGCGTCGATCATGGCGACGATCGCGGCTCCGGACACCGGCACCAGTGTTGTGCACACCTCGCAGACCCACATCGGCCCAGCGGAGCTCCGCTCCGTGAACGCCGCCAGGATCCGATCCTGGGGATCGTCCTCAGCCACCAGGGGCCGCCCGGGCGACCTCGGTGCCGTCGTTCACCGGACCCCGAGCCGCACAGCCTGAAACGCTACGTCCGCCCGTAACCGCTGTGCCATCCCGGTCCGGTCGGTAGCCATGGCCCGGAGCAGGTCCAGGGCCCAGGGCCTGCTCCTCTTGCGTGGCCCGGTAGTCGTAGTACGCGGCCTCGGCGTCCAGCTCATCCGCACGGCTGCGGATCTCGGCGGGAACCTTGCGGTAACGAGGGGACCGCGCCGGATCCCTGTTGAGTACCCCCGCACCTTCAGCACCGCGGAAAGCACTGATGCCGGCGCGAGCCTCTCGCTGTGCGTCCTCATGACTAGCCGCCATCTGATCTCCCCGGGCCGACATCGACATTTGTCAGCCACCGGGGTCCGGGGCGGCGCCGCTCCCACTCCGGTATTCCCTCTGCGGTATTCCCTCTGCGCGGGGGGCCTGCGGGCAGGAACGTGGACAATGACGCTACCAGGAAACGCCGATGGGCCCCACCGCACGCCGTAAACCGTCTCCGGGCACTGGCCCATGCTGAGCACTCGCCGCACCTGCACCCAGTGACTTTCTGTGACGATTGATAAACCCCTGATAGCCAAATGGAGTATTTGACCCCTGTTCGATCGGCACTGGGTAGTAGTAGGGTTACGTCTTGTTACCCCAGACCTCGGTGACGTGCTGCGTCCGCGACGATCGTGGACCCAGACGACGAGCCGGGGTCTTTGTCTTTCGCGTGGAATTCGGACACAGACAACCCCGACAGCGGGGTGTGCGCTGTCTGCGCTGTCTCCTCCCACCGGCGCGCCGCGCCGGGTGGGTCCTCCCCTTTGTGTTTCAGGGAAAGAAGGCGTCATGCGACGCATCCGCACCATCATCTGGGCCCTGACCGGGGCCACGCACTGACCAACGGCAGCATCGTCGGTGATGGTGGCGGCATCCTCAACCACGGCGCGGTGACCTTCACCTCGAGCAGCCTCAGTGGCAACAGTGCCACGGGTAACGGCGGTGGCCTGGCCAACGTCGATACCCCGTCCGGCACCGCGCCCGCCGCGACCTTCACCCGCAGCCCGGTGTCGAACAACACCGCGCTGCTCAGCGGCGGCGGCATCTACAACGGCCTCAGGGCCACGTTGACCACCAATGGCGTGTCGGGTAGCCCGATGGTCATCAGCGGCAACTCCGCCACCCAGCGGGGCGGCGGTATCGCCGCGGTCGGCTCCACCGCGACCACCCTCACCCAGACCGCCGTGACCACCAACAACGCGGTCCTCGACGCCGGCGGCGTCTACCGCCAAGGCGGCACCATGACCACCACCAACTCACCGATCAGCGCCAACACCGTGAACAACTGCCTCGGCAGCGTCCCGGCGGTACCCACCTGCACCGGCTGAGGCCTCCGGCGACTACGGACCCTCTGTGAGCGGCGATACCGCCGCTCACGGAGCGGTCGAGGCCCGAGTCGACATGTGGCAGCTCTCATGGTGACCACATCAATGTCACATGGGACCCGGCCCCGGCGCCCACCGATCAGCGTCCTCCGGGAGCTCTGACCCGCGCGGGCGGGGTTCTCATCGGGTTCTCATCAGGCCCGCCTACGGTGATGGCGTGCGGGTGCTGGTCGTCGAGGATGAGCTGCGGATGGCCGCGCTGCTCAAACGGGGCCTGGAGGAGGACGGCTACGCGGTGGACGTGGTCTGCACCGGCCCCGACGCGGTGTGGCAGGCCAACGAGTTCAGTTACGACGCGGTGTTGCTGGATGTGATGCTGCCCGGCCTGGACGGGATCGAGGTGTGCAGGCGGCTGCGCGAGGCCGGGCGGTGGATGCCGGTACTGATCCTCACCGCACGCGACGCCGTCGAGGACCGGGTGCGCGGGCTGGACGCCGGCGCGGACGACTATCTGACCAAGCCGTTCAGTTTCGCCGAGCTGTCGGCACGGGTGCGGGCGCTGATCCGGCGCGGTGGGGTGGAGCGGCCCAGCCAGCTGCGGGTCGCTGATCTGCGGCTGGACCCGGCGACCCGGCGGGCCTGGCGCGGTCAGGCGGAGCTGGAGCTCTCGACCAAGGAGTTCGCCCTGCTGGAGTTGTTCCTGCGGCATCCGGAACAGGTGCTCACCCGCACCCGGATCCTGGAGCACGTGTGGGACTTCGCCTACAACGGGGTGTCCAACGTGGTGGACCAGTACGTGCTGTACCTGCGGCGCAAGATAGACCGCCCGTTCGGAGTCGAGCAGCTGGAGACGGTGCGCGGCGCCGGGTACCGGCTGCGAGCCGGACCGGCTCCTGGCGGATGCCCGGTGACGGCCGAGCGGCCGCGGTAGAGGCGCGGCGATGCCGTTGCGGCTGCGGCTGGCGATCCTGTTCGCCTTCGGCACGGCGGTGGTCATCGCCGCGGCCGGGCTGGCGTTCATGCTGCAGCTGCGGGTGAGCCTGGACGCCTCGCTGGACCCCGGGCTGCGGACCCGGGCCGGCGCGGTGGCCGACGAGCTGGGTACCGAGGGCGCGCCGAGGCTCGGCCCGGCGGATGAGCTCGTCCAGATCCGCACGCTCGACGGCCGGTTGCTGGTCTCCTCGCCCGCGGCAGGCACCCGGCCGTTGCTCGATGCCGCCCAGCGGCGGCAGGCGCTGGCGGGCGAGGTGTCGTTCACCACCACGGTGTCCGGTGATCGAAACCGGCTACTGGCCACCACCGCGCCCATCGGCGGCGCGCAGCGGGCGCTGGTGGTGGTGGGAACCGGTACCGACGTATCCGACGCCGCGGTGGATCGGGTGCGGTCCGCGCTGCTGCTCGGCGGCCCGCCCGCGGTACTGCTGGCCGGCGCGGGTGCCTGGCTGCTGGCCGGGGCCTCGCTGCGCCCGGTCGAGCGAATGCGCCGCCAGGCCGCCCGGATCAGCGACCGGGACACCGGCCGTCGCCTCGCCGTGCCCTCCACCCGCGACGAGGTCGCCGCCCTGGGGGCCACTATCAACGGGCTGCTCGCCCGGTTGCAGGAGGCGCTGGAACGGGAACGCGGCTTCGTCGCCGACGCCGGTCACGAGCTGCGCACCCCGCTGGCGATCCTGCGCACCGAGCTCGAGCTCGCCGGCCGTCCCGGCCGCAGCCGGGAGGCCCTCGTCGAGGCCGTCAACCGGGCCGGGGAGGAGACCGACCGGCTGATCCGGCTCGCTGAGGACCTGCTGCTGCTGGCCCGCGCCGACAACGCCCAGCCCTTCCTGCACCGGGTGCCGGTCGCCCTGCCCGGCCTGCTGGCCGGTGCCGCACGCGGCGGCGGCGTGCGGGCCACCGAGCGTGAGATCCGCGTGGTGGTGCACAGCCCCGCCGCAGTGAGCGTCGAGGCCGACCCGGACCGGCTCCGCCAGGCGGTGGACAACTTGCTGGACAACGCCATCCGGCACGCCCCGGCGGACAGCGTCGTCGAGGTGAGCACGGCGGTGAACGGCTCGGGGCTGGTCACCGTCGAGGTGGCCGACCGAGGACCCGGGTTCCCCCCGGAGTTCCTGCCGCACGCGTTCGAGCGCTTCCACCGCGCCGGGGCCGCCCGCACCCGCCACTGCGGCGGAGCCGGCCTGGGGCTGTCCATCGTGGCGGTCATCGCCGAGGCCCATGGCGGCCGGGCCGTCGCGCGCAACCGTCCCGGCGGCGGAGCCTCAGTAACCCTCGAACTACCGGCGACCCTCGAACTACCGACGAACCTCGAACTACCGACGAACCTCGACCTGCCGACGGCCCTCGAACCACCGGCCGCCGCCCTGCCGGATCACGCTCAGCGCGGTGACGCACACCGACAGCCACGCCGCGCCGAGTAACCAGCCGGTCAGCACGTCGGTTCCCCAGTGCACCCCCAGGTAAAGACGGCTCAGCCCGATCACCGCGACGAGAGCGACGACGATCGCCACCACGGCTACCCGGGCAGCGGGTCGCCGGACCACGCCGAGGGCGACCGCGGCCAGGATCCCGAGCACCACGGCAGATCCGAGGGCATGCCCGGACGGCAGCGACGCGTTGGTCTCCAGCACCAGATGGTCGACCAGCGGCGGACGCATCCGTCCCAGCACCTGCTTCATGACGGACACCAGCAGCGCCGCACCGAGGGCCGCGACCGCGACCAGCCCCGCCGCCGACCAGTGCCGACGCCAGGCCAGGAAGATCACACCGAGCAGGGCCAGCACCCCCATCGCCACGGTGCCCCCAGCGTCGGAGACGAGCTTCGCCGCGGCGGTCAACGCCGCGCTGCGGTGATCGACGAACCACCCGGTGACCGCCGGATCGAGAGTACTGAGGCCGGTGCGATCCTCGACGGAGTCCACGACGCTCAGTTGCGCGACGTCCAGCCATACCGCGCAGCCGAGCCCGACCAGCAGGACCCGGTGCCGGACCGGCTGCGACCGCCAGGCCCCGGCGAGTCCGGCCGGCCGGCCACCGGCGACCCTGGTCGGAACCACCAGCGAGACGACCAGCCATCCCACCCACCCGAGGGCCGCCGCCCAGCCCAGCACCAACGCCGGATCGACCAACTGCACGGGCGTCTCCTCTCGCGACGGTTAGGCGATCGAACTCTCCGGTTCCGAGAGCGACGGGGAAGGAGTTTCGTCTTTCCGGGTGATGCTCAGGTAGGTGACCAGAATCAAGATAGTGGCGAGGAAGAGCACGCTGGTCCCCGTCGTGCCCAGGCCGAGGCCACCGTCGTCGTGCGGCTGGGAGAGGTAGTCGCCGAGGGAGGCGCCCAGCGGGCGGGTCAGCACGTAGGCGACCCAGAAGGCCAGCACCGCGTTGAGCATGAACCCGAAGCGGGCGACCGCCACGATGGCGATCAGTGCGCCGAACATGAGCGCTGAGACCCAGTAGCCCAGGTCGAGACGCTCCGCCACCAGGTCACCGGC
Organism: Pseudonocardiaceae bacterium; assembly: GCA_050699955.1. GTDB lineage: Bacteria > Actinomycetota > Actinomycetes > Mycobacteriales > Pseudonocardiaceae. The sequence continues at coordinate 5,131 of JBOHGD010000040.1, forward strand.
CGCGGTGCCCAGGGCGAAGGTGAACAGGATCGCCAGCCAGTAGAAGGCTTCGCGCCGGGTGGTGTAGATGGTGTGCATGGACAGCGTCTTCTCACTCGCGTACCACGCGGCGAAGGTCGCGGCCAGGGCGAAGCTGAATACGACGGTGGTGGTCTCCAGCGGAACCCCGAAGTTGTCCACCAGGTTGTCGGTGATCAGCGTGCCGACGACGCTGATCAGCACGACCGCCAGCCAGTAGATCCCCGGCACGTACTTCGGGGACCTGAACTGGAAGTACAGCGTGATGACCAGCAAGACGGCCATGATGGCGCTCGTGCCGGTCAGGCCCAGGTTCAGGTTCGTGTTCAGGAAGTCCGCCGCAGTCTCACCGACCGTGGTGGCCAGTACCTTGATGATCCAGAAGTAGAGCGTGACCTCTGGCACCTTGTTCAGCATCTGGCGGGCTCGTGATCGAGTCACGACCCGCTGCGGATTGGTCGTCATGGGCGCGAGGCTGGTGCAGCCCGGATGTGAGGATCATGAGAGTCACCGGGTACGTGTTCATGGTCACTGACCACGGGCGAAGACATCGCCCGCTCGTGCGATGCTCTGCGGGTGCTGCTGCTCGGCCGGCTCGCGACCGCCTCCGCCGTGGCGTGGGCCTACCTCCTCGCCGGGCACGGCGGCTTCTGGCTCACCTCGACCCGTCTGCCTGCCGACCCGCCGGAGCCCGGGCACTGGCCGAGCGTCGGAGTCATCGTCCCAGCGCGTGACGAGGCGGCGGTCCTTCCCGAGACGCTGCCCACGCTGCTCGGGCAGGACTACCCGGGCGAGCTCGCCGTGTGGCTGGTCGACGACGGGAGCAGCGACGGCACGGCGGAACTCGCCCGCGCCCTCGCCGACCGGGCCCGCGGACGAGCGTCGCGCACTGTGCTGGCCGCCCCGCCCCCGCCGCCGGGGTGGGCGGGCAAGCTCAACGCCGCCCAGCGCGGTGTGGAGGCGGCCGCCGCAGCCGGGGTCGACCTGCTGCTGTTCACCGACGCCGACATCGCCCATCACCCGTCCTCGGTGCGCCGGCTGGTCGCCACGGCCCTGGCCGACGACCGCGACCTCGTCTCGCTCATGGCACTGCTGCGCGTGCACACCGGCTGGGAGCGCACCCTCGTTCCGGCGTTCGTCTACTTCTTCGCCCAGCTCTACCCGTTCCCGCGAGTGGCCCGGCCCGGTGGGCGGACCGCCGCGGCCGCGGGTGGCTGCGTCCTCCTCCGCCGTACGGCGCTCGAACGGGCCGGGGGCCTCACCCGCATCCGCGGCGACCTGATCGACGACGTGGCCCTGGGCCGGCTGCTCAAGCGCTCCGGCGCGCGGACCTGGCTCGGCTTCACCGCCGACCCGCCCGAGGTCCGCAGTGTCCGGCCGTACCCCCGCCTCGCTGACCTGTGGAACATGGTCGCCCGCAGCGCTTATACCCAGCTGCGCCGCTCACCGGTGCTGCTCGCCGGCACGGTCGCCGGCCTGGGGCTGCTCTACGTCGTTCCGCCCGTCGCCGGGCTCGCCGGGCTGGTCAGGCGCTCCCCGGTGCCCGCAGTGGCCGGGCTCGGCGCGTGGGCCGCGATGGCCGTCACGCAGGCGCCGGTGCTGCGGCTCTATGGCCTCTCACCGCTGCGGGGGCTCGCGCTGCCTGCCGTCGCGACGCTCTACGCCGCCATGACGGTGGACTCGGCACGCCGCCACGTGACCGGTCGAGGCGGCGCCTGGAAGGGCAGGCTCGCCGGCCGGATCACCGTCAGGTGACCCGCCAGATGTCCGTCGGGACACCAGAAATGGCCGGCACCGTGCGAGTGCCTGCCACTTCTGGTGGGGCGGCGGGTGGGTTCAGGCTGGTGCCAGCGCCCGCACCAGCAGCGTCCCGGGCTGGTCGGTCGTTGGCGCGGGAATGATCTCGGCGGTCGCATCGGCGAACCCCTGGGCGTTCAGCGAGCGCACCCAGTGCTCGGCTGGGTGGTCCCACTTGGTGATCACCCGGTCGGACCTGGTGGCCGGTGTCCTAGCAGGCAGGTGCGAGAACGCGAACACCCCTCCAGGCGTCATCCTGTTGCCTACCAGCGGCAGGAGTATCCCGGGGTCGATGAACCAGACGGCGCCGAAGATCGAGTACACGACGTCGAACGTCGCCGAGGTGGCGGTCAGGTAGTCGACGACGTCGGCCGTCACGAAGTCGAGGTTTGTCAGGTGGCCCCAGCTGTGCTGGGCGGCAGGTGCCCGGCTGGGTGCGAGGTCCACGCCGGTGCAGTGGGCGCCGAGGGTGGCCAGGTGGGCGAGGTTTGATCCGGCACCTGAGCCGAGTTCCAGCACGGTCCGGCCACGGACCTCGCCCAGCACCGCTTCGTCCGGACCGTGATCCGGGTACTGCGTCCAGTTAAGCCAGGTCGCGGCACCAGCGGCGTTGGTCTCCCGGCGCGGCCGGGCTTTCTCTGCGTAGCGTTCCCAGGCCTGGGTTGCTGTGGTCACCAACGGCGCCTTCCTCGAACATCTCACCTCGCGCCCGTGCGGGGGCGCGAGGCGAGGGATCGTATCGCCGCTTACTTCTTGGGACTGTCGGTGCAGCAGGCATGGCACTGGTGGCAGTCCACCGCCAGCGCACCCCACAGCTCGTCGTCCAGCGCGAACCCTGCTGCCCGAATGGCCTGGATAGTGCCGTGCAGTACCAAGGGCTGTCCGGCTCGATCTTCGGGCAGGTGCGGGACGTGGTGCAGGTAGGTTCCCGCGTGCTCCGTGCAGAAGTCGAAGTAGCGGGGCGTGTCCAGAACGAAGCTGTGCACGCCCTTGTCGACCGCGGGCGTGGGCCCCATGGGGATGTCCGGGTTCTCCGCCGAGGTCACCAGGTAGGCGATGGTCTGGCCGAAAGTGCGTTCGGCCAGGTCCCGGTTCATCGCGTTGTCGCGCATGATGAGCCGCACCTCGCGGTCCCACACAAGCGGTGACACGCACGACCTGGGATCTCGGAGCGTGACGGTGGCAGTGGTCATGACACTGTTCCCTCCTAATACTGTTGGGACACAGGCGGGGTCGTCTTTGCGTTCAGTTGAGTCTTCCGAGATGTCACAGGGTCCTCCGAAGAAAGGTCTATAGCCGACTTAACCGCAGAGTCCTGTGTGGGGACAGCGAGCAGGGTCAGAGTGGGCGCAGCGAATATCGCATTAAGTGTTACAGCGCCACTCGGGGAGAGAGCAACATGCCCCGCACTAGCGGTGTCGAGTCTGGTATTGACGAACCGATTGTGGTATACGCGACCCGGAGGTGCGTACGACTCAATCGCGAAGAGCCAGATTCGTTACGCGCCGCTGACCGCCAGGCGGCCGCGGAGCTCGGCCACTCCGGCACTGTGCTGCAGCGGCTCCAGCACCGTGTTCAGGACGCGGAGCCGGTCGTATGCCCGGGGAGAGTGCACCGCACTGACCGCGTCGATAGCGTCACAGCCAATGGTGACTGCGGTGTCGATGTCCCCAACTAGAGCGTGTGCTCCAGCCAGATCGGGCAGGCAGGATGCCCGGGAGCGGGTGTAGCTGGGGCCGAAGCCATCCACGGCCTGGCGCAGCAGCTGCACCGCCTTCCGGGCGGCGCGCTGGTCTCGGCTGGGCAGGGCCAGGGTGTAGTGGGCGCCACCCTGGAAAGAAGCGAGATGGATTTCGTCGAGGAACGCGGCGTACGGTGGACTGCTCGCCGGGTCGATGACAGCGAAGTGCTCTTCGGCTTCACCTAATGCGCGGTCGCATTCCGCCTCGTAACCTGCGGCGGCATATGCCTGGGCCTCGACGTCCGCCAGGCAGCAGTTGGTTGATGCGGACACAGAGTGCCGACCCACGGCTGCGGTCTCACCGATCCGGGCCAGGTGCAGCGCCTCTTTCGGTCGGCCCAGGTGCACCGCCTGCAGGCCCATGTTATTCAGTAGGTAGGCGGTAAGGTCGCTGGCCTGAGGGTGGTCGATGTTGCGTGCAAGGTCTAGCGCGATTATCCACAGGCGCCTGGCCGCGTCATGCTGCTGGCACTCGAAGCTCATCCATCCCGCTTGCATCGCGAGTCGCGCGGTGGCCACCATCAACCGGGGACGTACATCACCGCTGACTTGGCCATTCAGCAGCGGGAGTACCGCGCGCAGTTGCGCCACTGCGGCGTCGCGAGTCAGCCCACCGCCGTAGGCGAAGTCCTGCCGCACGAACGCCGCAGTGGTCTGCTCGATGGCCTCCACATCGGCCGCGCCGACATGGCGGGTTCCGGTGGGCTCGGCCTGCGGCAGCAGCGCGAACAGCCGGTCCACGTCCACGCCCGCCGCCCCCGCGATGCCCAGAGCCAGCCCGGCCACGTGCTGCACAAAATCCCGGCGTTCCACCCAACTCACACCCTTCCGACCCAGCGTCCCTCCATGCACGGTAGTCCGCCGGTCGGGGAAGCCGAGCATCATCGGCGGGACTCCCAACCTGCTGCAGACCCTCGCCACGATCTCGACGTCCCGCAGCCGGTGCACACCCCGCTCCAGCGCCGAAATCCTCGCCTGACTCAGGTCCAGGACATCACTGAGAAGCTGCTGGCTCCAGTCCTTTTCCGCGCGCACCACACGGAAGAACACCCCGAAGTCATAGACCGCCAACGCGGCCCGAACCAGGTCGCTCTCGTAAAACTCGGCAGACAGAAGGTGCCGGGAATCCGGCTCGGCACGCTGACAGGGATCGCACATCGCCCCCATCGGTTGGCCCCGGCGTAGTTCGGCCCTGCAACGTGGGCAATGCGCTTGCCCCCCGGTATTGGTCATTTGATGAATGTAGCGCTGCACCTACCACACGGCACCCTGCGGTGTCAGTAGTGGACGGCTAGCACAGGGCCTGTTGAGCTGCCCGGCTCCCCAAAGCTGTGATCACCGAAGGCTCGTGGCGTGGAATGTCACCCGACCACTGCCGCGCCACGGGGCGTCCACATCCAGGAGGTTCACATGGTCGTCGCTGACATCCCACCCGCATAGGCATGCACAGCCCTCTTCCCCACCACCGCAGGTCGCCGTGGTCACCCTGATACCAGCCGGAGACCGCACCCATTCACACAGTTCGAATATCCAGTCTTACCGGCGGTGTGGTGGTGCTGGTCACCGGGTGGCGATTGTTCTGCAGTCGTAGGCCGCGCAGGTGCCAGCGCTGTGTCGCAGTCTTTCCGGTGGGCGCCACCGGGCTGGGCGCCGGGGGTCTCCGGTGAGTGACGCGGCCCTTGTGCTGTCGGTGGTGGATGCCCGTACGGGGGAGTCACATCGGGTTCCTGTTGAAGCGGCGGCGTTGCATCGGCGTTCGGGGCGCTATCCGGCGCTGTGTGGTGTCGAGGTGATCACGGCGAGTCTGACGGCGGCGGCCGTGCGGGAGTGTCGGGACTGTGTCACGCGAGCAATGCGGGGAGGCCGGGATGGAGACGTTCAGCGAGGGTCAGTCCGATCGGGCGGTGCTCGTGTTCCGTGGTCTGGATGGCTGCGCCGCGACGGTGATCGTGATGCGTAGACGTGGCCAGGTCTGGCTTGTGTTCAATGGTGCGGAGAAGACCACAGTGGTCATGAGCGACACGCACGCCGCTCGGTTGATTGAGGCCCTGGGTGCGGCGTCTCGGCAGCCGCGATGAGCAGAGTTCTCCCTGCGGAGATCGACCCGGCCGTGGCCGAAACCGCCCGGGAGGCGTTGGGCCGGACCGGCTATGGGGTTTGGGCGCTGGTCCGTCTTGTCAGTCCCGGTGATTCTGAGCGTCGTCGCTGGTGGGAGCGGGAACGACGACGTTGACCCGGTCTCCCGCGGACAGCCGCAGTGTCGGGTCGGTGTTGGTGAGGCGGCGGTTGTGGACGATCGACACCGGGAGGTACCCGGGGGGCCAGTCGAGCTCGCCGAGGGTACGACCGCTCGCGGCCGAGTCGCTGTGCAGAGTGAACTCGGCGATCTGGTAACCGGCCAGTTGGGTGTTCGGGTCATGGGCGGCCTCGCCGGCGTGCGGGTCGGCCCATTCGGCGGCGCGCTGCCCGGCGGTGATGGCGGGTTCTTCGGCCGCGACCTGCGCGGCGACGGTGCGCAGCACGTTCTGGTTGGTGATCCAGCCCTGCAGGTGCTGCCCGTCGGTGGACAGCACCGGCAGCCCGTCGCGGCCGTAGAGCACCAGCTGGCGCAGCGCCTGGGCGAGGCTCTCGTTGGCGAACAGCGTATGCGACTCGCGGATCCGGGTGACCGGGCCGAGCACCGCGGTCCAGTCCCGATGCCCGGGTCCACCGGCACTGCCGTTGCCGTCGACCGGGGTGGTGATGTCCAGCGAGGCGGGGAACGGGTGCATGGCGTCGGCGACGGTGAGGTCGGAGAACGCGTGGCGGGGGCTGGGCCGTTCGATGTCGGTGCCGCGGCGCAGCAGCTTGGTGGTGTAGATCGTGCCGTAACTGAACGCCCAGGAGGTCATGGTGGAGATCGCCACCGCCAGCATGACCGGCAGGGTAAGGCTGAAGTCACCGGTCATCTCGACCACGCTGGCCAGCGAGGTCAACGGGCCACGGGCGGCGGAGGCGAACACCGCGCCCATGCCGACGATCGCGTAGAGTGCGGGCTGCCCGGCCGCCGGTCCCGCCAGGTGGTCGACGATCTCACCGAAGGCCATGCCGGAGGTGGCGCCGATGAACAGCGAGGGCGCGAACACCCCGCCGGAACCACCGATGCCGATGGTCAGGCTGGCCGCGATCATCTTGCCGGCCGCGAGGACGAGCAGAAACCAGAGTGCGTAGTTGCCGTCGAAGGCCTGGTACATCACGGGGTAGCCCACCCCATACAGCTGCGGCAGCGCCAGTAGTAGCAGGCCCAGCACGATCCCGCCGACGGCGGGGCGCGCCCATTCGGGACGCTTGCCCCACACCCGGTCGCAGAGGTCCTCGATCCGGTAAAGGGCGTTCTTGAACCCCAGCCCGATCAGCGCGGCCAGCACGGCCAGCACCGCCACCAGCAGGTAGTTGTAGCTGTGGTGCAGCGCGATCCCGGCAGGCAGCTGGGTGAAGAACGGGGCACTGCCGACGAAGGCCTGGCTGACCACGTCGGCGATCATCGCCGACAGCATCACAGTGAAGATCGCTTCGATGGAGAACTCCCGCAGGATCAGCTCGACCCCGAAGAACACCCCGGTGATGGGGGCGTTGAAGGTGGCGGAGATCCCGCCTGCGGCGCCGCAGGCGACCAGGATCCGCAGCCGGTTCTCCGGCATTCGCACCCACTGCCCGAGGCTGGACGCCAGCGCCGAGCCGATCTGCACGATCGGGCCTTCCCGGCCCACCGATCCACCGACCCCGATGCACAGCGCGGAGGCGACCGCCTTCACCGCGCTGACCTGTGGGCGGATGCGGCCACCGTTCTCCGCGACGGCGATCATCACCTCGGGCACGCCGTGGCCGCGGGCCTCCCGGGCGAACCGGTAGATCAGCGGCCCGTACAGCAGCCCACCGAGCACCGGGATCAGCACGAAGAACCCCAGCCCCAGCCACGGCAGATGCGCACTGCCGACGTGGCCCTGCTGGCCGAACTCGGTGTGCCCGGTGGCTAGCCAGGTGAACCCGTAGATCAAATACCGGAACGCGACGGCGCCGAAGCCCGCGCCGACCCCCACCAGCACCGCGACGAAGAACAGCCCGAACCGGTTACCGCGCAGCCAGCCCCCCGCGCGTCCCAGTCCACCGAACACTGCCCACGCACCCGGCGCCGCCTTCCCCCCCGTCGCCGGAGTGGTCGTTGGAGCCGTCGTTGATCCTGGCTTCATCACGCTCCGGTGCACACCTTGTCTCTTCGCTGTCTCCTGGCCTGCAGATCCACCTGCTCGCACCGGTCAGGTCGGGGTCGCCGGCCACTCGTGGTCCGGGATCTCGCCGGCTTTGCGGGACACCAACCGCAGCGCCGCCACGGCGGCCCGCTGCTGCTCCACCGACAACTCGGCCAGCAACTCACTGATCATCGCCCGCCGGGACCCGGTCACCTCGTCCACCACTCGCCTGCCCTCACCGCTGAGCGAGACCATGACGATCCGCCGGTCGGTGCGCGCCCGATGCCGGCCGGCGAGCCCCTTGCGCACCAGCCGGTCACACATCCGCCCCAGGGAGGAGGGGTTCACCTGCAGCTGGTGCGCAAGATCCACCATGCGCTGCGGACCCCGGGACGCCAGCACCACCAGCGTCCGGTACTGCGCCGCGCTCACGTCCTCGGCCAACGCACCCAGGGACCGAGTGCTCACCGCGATCAACGCCCGGGTCGCCGTCAACACCTCATCCACCGCCTGCTCACACACCACAGGGGCGACATCCACACCGCCGACCGGCCCGTCAGCATCATCCCGACCCATGGCAAACATTGCACTACAGGACTATTGCACAAGGCAAGGATAAGTGCAGGTGACCGCCGTCACCTGCCGACCACAGCACAGGAACACCCACGGGTATCCTTAACTGATACGATAATCATTAACATCTAGCCTGGGCGGTAACGCGAGGCAGAGCGTGGCCGCCGATCCGGGTGAACGAGCGGGAGACCGAGGAGGCACAGCGTGTTCGGAACGCGGCGGCGGCGGCACCTCACCCAGGGCGCGGCGCTCGTTGTGGTGACCAGCGCCGTGGTGGCGGGATGCGCCACCGCTGCCCCTGCCGCACCCGGCGGGCCGGGGAGCGGGAAGGTCGAGGTGGTCGCCGCGGAGAACTTCTGGGGAAGCATCGCCGCGCAGCTGGGCGGCGAACGTGTCTCGGTGACCAGCATCATCCGCAACCCGGACGCCGACCCACACAACTACGAGCCGACTCCGGCTGATGCCCGAGCTGTCGCGTCCGCCCGGTATGTGGTCGTCAATGGGGTCGGTTACGACCCGTGGGCGGCCAAGCTCGTCGCGGCCGACCCGGTGTCGTCGCGTACGGTGCTGACAGTGGGGGACCTGGTCGGAGTGCCTCCGGGCGGCAATCCGCACCGCTGGTACTCCCCCGATGACGTGCACCGCGTGGCCGAGCGGATCACCGCGGACTACAAGAAGATCGACCCGGCCGACGCGGCCTACTTCGACCAGCGCAAGCAGGCCTTCGAGACCCGGGCGCTGGCCCGCTACAACCAGCTGATCTCGCAGATCAGGACGCGCTACGCGGGCACCCCGATCGGCGCCTCCGAGTCGATCGTGACCCCGCTCGCCGACGACCTGGGCCTGCGGCTGCTCACGCCGGAGTCGTTCCTCGACGCCATCAGCGAGGGCACCGACCCGACCACGGCGGACAAGTCGACCGTCGACGAGCAGATCAAGTCCCAGCAGATCAAGGTCTATCTCTACAACAGCCAGAACGCCACTCCTGACGTCGCGGCCCAGGTCACCGCGGCGAAGGCGGCGGGCATCCCGACCGCGACGGTGACCGAGACGCTCGTCCCGGCGACCGCCACCTTCCAGGACTGGCAGTCGGCCCAGCTGCAGGGCATCGCCCAGGCCCTGGCCCGAGCCACCGGGCACTGATCGGGAACGATGATGAAGCCAATCACCGGACATGTCGTGCAGGCCCCGCCTCAGGTGCACACCGCCGCGCCGGCGCCCGTCATCACGCTGCGCGAGGTGGCCGCCGAACGGGGTGGCCACCGGCTGTGGAGTGGGCTGACGCTCACGATCCACGCCGGGGAGTTCGTCGGCGTGCTGGGACCCAACGGCGTCGGCAAGTCCACTCTGATCAACGGCGTGCTCGGGATGTTCCCGCTGGCCGAGGGCGAAGCACGGGTGCTCGGAGCGCTGCCGGGCGCGGCGAACGACCGGATCGGCTACCTCCCGCAGCGGCGCAGCTTCGACCCCTCGTTGCCGGTCCGCGGCCGCGACATCGTCCGGCTCGGGCTCGACGGTGACCGCTGGGGCCTGCCGCTGCCCGGCTGGGGGCGATGGGGTGCGGGCAGGCGGGCCGCCGCGGCCCGGGTCGATGAGGTGATCGAGCTGGTCGGCGCGTCCGGCTACGCCCACCGCCCGGTCGGCCGGCTCTCCGGCGGTGAACAGCAACGCCTGCTCATCGCCCAGGCCCTGGCCGCCCGGCCCGAGCTGTTGCTGCTCGACGAGCCGCTGGACAGCCTCGATCTGCCCAACCAGGCCGCGGTCGTCGCCCTGCTCAGCCGGATCGCTCGGGACCAGCAGGTCGCGGTGGTGATCGTCGCCCACGACGTCAACCCGCTGCTGGCCTACCTGGACAAGGTCGTGTACCTCGCCCCGGGCGGCTCCGAGATCGGCCCGCCGGGCGAGGTGATCACCAGCGACACCCTCACCCGGCTGTTCGACACTCCGATAGAGGTGCTCGCGGCATCGGACGGAAGGCTGGTCGTCGTCGGCCAGCCCGAGCCGCCCGCACTGCACACCGACCGGCATCCCGGGGTGGCCCGATGACCGGCGTGGCCCGATGAACCTCGGTCCGAGCTGGAACCCCCTCCTGGACCTGCAACAGATGTGGTCCTTCCCGTTCATGGTCAACGCGTTCCGGGCGGGCACGATCGTCGCGGTCCTGGCCGGGGTACTGGGCTGGTTCATGGTGTTGCGCAAGCAGACCTTCGCCGGCCACACCCTGTCCATGGTGGCCTTCCCCGGCGCTGCGGGCGCCACCCTGCTCGGGCTCAGCGCCAGCACCGGTTACTTCGCGTTCTGCCTGGTCGCGGCGCTGGTCATCGGCGTACTACCGGGCAGCGGACGCCTCGGCTACGGTCAGCAGTCGGCGGTCACCGGTACCGTCCAGGCCTTCGCGCTGGCCTGCGGGTTTCTGTTCGTCGCGCTCTACAAGGGGTACCTCACCGGCATCAACGCGCTGCTGTTCGGCGGGTTCCTCGGGATCACCTCCGGGCAGGTGCTGGTGCTGCTCGCCGTCGCGGTCGCCGCCCTCGTGGTGCTGGCGGTGATCGCCCGGCCGCTGACCTTCGCCTCGATCGACCCCGGCGTCGCCGCCGCCCGCAACGTTCCGGTCCGCGCCCTGTCGGTGCTGTTCCTGCTGTTGCTCGGTGCCGCGGCCGCCGAAGCCAGCCAGATCACCGGTGTGCTGCTGGTCTTCGCCCTGCTGGTGATGCCTGCGGCGACGGCCCAGGCGGTCAGCTCCCGCCCGGCGGTGAGCCTGCCCCTGACAGTCCTCATCGGAGTGTTGGTGACCTGGCTGGGGCTGACCGTGGCCTACTACTCGGCCGTCCCGATCGGGTTCTATGTCACCAGCTTCGCCTTCGCCGGTTACCTCCTGGCCCAGGCGGCGCGCCACGGCCTGCCGAAGGCCGGCACCGCTCTGGAGGTGCCGTCATGATCTCGTCCTGGCCGCCGTTCTTCATCCATGCCCTGCTGGCCGGTACCTCGGTGGCGGCCGCGGCCGGTCTGGTGGGCTACTTCCTGGTGCTGCGCGCCCAGATCTTCACCGGCGACGCGCTGAGTCACGTCACCTTCACCGGTGCGCTGGCGGCGCTGGCCCTGGGCATCGACCTGCGGGTCGGGCTGTTCGCCGCGACCATCGCCGTCGCCCTGGCCATGGGCGCCCTGGGCCACCGGGGCCGAGCCGACGACGTGGTCATCGGCAGCGTCTTCGGCTGGATCCTCGGCCTCGGAGTGTTCTTCCTGACCCTGTACACCACCACCCGCAGCAGCGGAAACGGCAGCGCCGGCGTCTCCATCCTGTTCGGATCGATCTATGGGCTGAACCGGTCGCAGGCGCTCACCGCCGCACTGATCGCCGCCGCCGTCTGCGTGGGTGTCCTCGCCATCGCCCGGCCGCTGCTGTTCGCCAGTATCGACGAAGCGGTGGCCGCCGCTCGCGGCGTCCCGGTCCGGCTGCTCGGTTTCGGCTTCCTCGCCCTGGTCGGAGCGGCCACCGCCGAAGCCAGCCAAACGGTCGGTGCGCTGCTGCTGCTCGGGCTGCTCGCCGCGCCCGCGGGCACCGCCGCGCAGCTGACCAGCCGCCCCTACCACGCCCTGCTGCTCTCCGCCGGGATCGCCGTGGCCGACGTCTGGGCCGGCCTCGCGCTCAGCTACACCGTGGACACCCTGCCGCCCAGCTTCGCCATCATCGCCGTCGCGACCGGCGGCTACGCACTGGCCCTGCTGCTCCGCCGACCGGTGGTAAGGGCCACCGCCTACACGAACTAGAGTGCAGTGGCTTGACCAGCGAATAGTGGTGATCACAGGAGGGTGAGCCTGGGTTATGTCACAGACTTCGTCGATCGATCAGTCGTCATCGGTGGTGCGGTCGATCGAGCTCTCGGTCGGGGGCATGACCTGTGCCGCCTGCGCCGCCCGGGTGGAGCGCAGGCTCAACAAGCTCGACGGCGTGCAGGCCAGCGTGAACTACGCGACGGAGCGGGCCAGCGTCGAGGCGTCCGCGGCGGTGGGAGTCGAGGAGCTGATCGCCCAGGTCGAGCACGCCGGCTACCACGCCGCGCCGATCGAGCCTGAGCCGACCGCCGCCGAGCCGGCTGACACCTCGGTTCGGTACCTGACGCGCAGGCTGGTCGTGGCGGTACTGCTCGGGGTCCCGCTGGGGGATCTGTCCATGACGATGGTGCTGGTGCCCTCGTTGCGGTTCGTCGGGTGGCAGTGGGTGCTGCTGGTGATGACCGTGCCGGTGGTGGCCTGGTGTGCCTGGCCCTTTCACCGCAACGCGGTGGTCAACGCCCGGCACGGGTCGACCTCGATGGACACTCTGGTGTCGGTGGGGATCATCGCGGCCAGCTGCTGGTCGGTGTACACGATCTTCTTCAAGAACTCAGCCGGGCCATCCAGCGAAAACGGCTGGAGACTGCTCCTGCAGCCCGGGGGCTCGATCTACCTCGATGTCGCCGTCTTCGTGACGATCTTCCTCCTGGCCGGCCGGGTGTTCGAGGCGAAGGCGAAGCGGCGGGCCGGCGGTGCGCTGCGCGCGCTGGCCGGGATCGGGGCGCGGGACGTGGCCGTGCGCCGTGGCGACGGGCAGGAGTACCGCATCCCGATCGCCCACCTGCGGGTCGGCGATCACTTCATCGTCCGCCCCGGCGAAACCATCGCCACCGACGGCGAGGTGCTGTCCGGCCACAGCGGAGTGGACACCAGCGCGATGACCGGGGAGTCGGCACCCGTCGAGGTGTCCGAGGGCGACCCGGTCATCGGCGGCACCATCGCCTGCGGCGGCCGGCTCGTGGTGCGCGCCACCCGGGTGGGCAGGGACACGCAGCTGGCTCAGCTGGTGCGGCTGGTCGAACAGGCGCAGCGCGACAAGGCCGCCGTCCAGCGGCTCGCCGACCGCATCTGCGGGGTGTTCGTGCCCATCGTGTTCGGGCTGGCGGCGCTGACCTGCCTCGGCTGGCTGGTCACCGGCGGGTCGGTCGAGCACGCCTTCAACGCGACGCTGGCGGTGCTGATCATCGCCTGCCCGTGTGCACTGGGTCTGGCCACGCCGACAGCCCTGATGGTGGCCGCCGGGCGGGGGGCGGAGCTGGGCATCTTCATCAAGGGCTACCAGGCACTGGAGTCGGCCAGGGCGATCGACACCGTGGTGCTGGACAAGACGGGAACCCTCACCACCGGCCGGATGGTGGTGGTCGATCTGGAACCGGCGCCGGGCACCGACCCCCGGACGCTGCTGCGCCACGCCGGTGCGGTGGAGGACGCCTCCGAGCACGTGGTCGCCGCCGCGATCAGCGCGCTGGCCCGCGACCTGCTCGGGAGCACCCCCGCGGTGCAGGACTTCACCAGCTTGTCGGGTCTCGGTGCCCGCGGCGTGGTCGACGGCCACGAGGTGCTGGTCGGCTCGGCGCGGCTGATGGCCCAGCGCGGGGTCGAGGTCCCGGCCGCACTGGACACCCACCGCACCCGGTGGCAGCACGAGGGACACACCACCGTCGTCGTCGCCTCGGACGGCACGGTCGACGGCGTGCTCGCCCTGGCCGACACGGTGAAACCCACCGCCGCCGCGGCCGTCACCGAACTGCACCGGCTGGGGCTGCGCACGGTGCTGCTCACCGGCGACAGCGAGGCCACCGCCCGCGCGGTGGCCGCTCAGGTCGGCATCGACGAGGTGATCTTCGAGGTACTGCCGCACGACAAGGCAGCCATGATCGAGACACTGCAGGCCCAGGGACGCTCGGTGGCCATGGTCGGCGACGGAGTCAACGACGCGCCCGCGCTCGCCCGCTCCGACCTCGGCCTGGCCGTGATCTCCGGCACCGACGTCGCACTCGGTGCCGCCGACATGATCCTGGTCAACGACGACCTGGCCACCGTGCCCAACGCGATCAAACTCGCCCGCAGCACCCTGCGGACCATCCACGGCAACCTCACCTGGGCCTTCGGCTACAACATCGCCGCTCTGCCCTTGGCGGCGTTCGGCCTGCTCAACCCGCTGATCGCCGGTGGTGCCATGGCACTGTCCTCGGTATTCGTCGTGTCGAACAGCCTGCGACTGCGCAGATTCGAACGCGCGAACACTCCGGCACCTGCCAACACTCCGGCACCTGCCAACACCCCGATGCCTGCCAACACCCCGGCACCTGACGACGCGCCGGCAACGAGCGCGTCTCGGTGCGGATTCCTGTCTCGCCGAGGAGTTGGTCCGTGAGAACCAGGAGCGATCAGGTGCGCTCAGGGAAGTCCCAATTCCTGGAGATACGCGAGCCGAGCCCTGATTGCCGCCGAGAAGTGCCGCCAGTCGAGGCTTCTCATCAGCTCGATGGGCTTCGGGTTGTCCGAAGAAGAAGTAATGAAGCACACAGCGTCGTATAGGCCCTCCGACATCAGCCTTTCGCAGAAGATCGCGAACCGGTCCTGGTAGGACTTTCCTTTCCAAAGCTGGTCGACCGGCATGGCGCCCTCTGCCGCCTGGATTGGGGAGCGTGAACCTGCCGCATCTTCCATGATGAAGAAGTAGCCGAGCCATGGCCTTTCGCCGGGGAAGAGGCTCGCCAGGGCCGCGCGCCGGAGATCAACCGCACTACCCAGTGCTTCTTCGACCCGGTTGTTGTAGTTGTTGCCGAACGAGGGTCCGCCGAGCGCCTTGAGCTCGAAGGCTGCTACGAGGGTGTTCTCGTGCACCACGACAAGGTCCCACTGCTTCTGTGGGCGGTAGTAGCCGGGAAGTTCCAGCCCCTGATTCTTGGTAACTCGTATCGCATCGGGAGGGTACCCGGCTTCGAGGAAGAACTTAGCGAGAAGCGCGGCGATGGTGTCGAAGTGCTTCCCGCTCCGTACGGAGCCTGCGGTGCCCGTTCCGACCTTGTTCTTGATCGCCGACAGCTCGTTCTGGGCCTGTTTGGCCCCCCAATACGCCGCAACAGCGTCCTCGAAGTCTCGGCGGCTGACCGTCAAGGGTCCTCCTTCTAATCAGGAAGTTCGGCGAGCCCGTAGGCACGTAGTGCGGCCCGCGTGGCGGCCTGCACGTCACGTCGGTCGAACGCATCCGCCAGAGCGATCCGATCCGTCGCACTGATCTCCGACGGGTCGGGTACGCGGATCTTGCGTAGGTACTGGGCCTGAAACCGCAGAGTGCCACCGCGCATCTTCACCGCATAGGCGGCGACGAACGCCTCAGCTATCTTCGAGAGAAGCAGGCCACCGAGCACTCTCAGATCCCACGAGTCCGAGACGATGTAGTACAAATTGTGGTGCGGGTACAAGCCACCCTCGTCAAGTACTGGGTGGATGGTCAACTTCATGTCCGGCAACAGAAGTTTCGGCCTCCTGGTCAGCCGGTGATCGACCTTGTCGATGGTCTTGTACCAGCGGTGGGGCTGTTTGCTGGCGACGTAGCGTTTGCGCAGCGCGTCACCGTGCTCACCGAAGTGGTTCGCCAGGCGGGGATAGTCGACGAGATCGACCAGACCGCCTTGAGCGTTCCATGGGTTCACCAGGTAGGCACCGTTCCAATTGAGAGTACCGCTGGCCAGGTCACGGGCCATGGCCAGCGGAAGGAGCCGGTCCTCTTCCACGTCCGCACATTCCCCATGGCGCGTGATGAAGACTTCGTCGGCACCAGTAGCGACACCGATGCCGACCCGGGTGCCGGTGGACCTATCTTCTAAGAGCCCAAACCGAGCGCTGAGATCGTCCAGCACGGTCAGACGCGCCGGGGATGCCGTCGGCCACGAGTCTTCCCCGGCGAACCAGTGCGGCAGCCGCACGGCGTGATAAGACGGCGCACTGGTGAACGTCTGATCCGGCTTCATCACCCAGGCCCGAAATTCCTCGGCTTCACCGGGGCCGAAGGCTGGGGTGGTGTCGGCGGCAATGGCCTGGCCTTGCGGAGCGTTCCTGATGATCGTGATGGCAGGGTAGGCCGAAACCTGCTCGTGAAAAGCATCCACATCGTGCATGGTCAGCACAAGCTCGATGCTGTATCGACGGGTCACCAGTTCGCGAAGTCCGCGACCGTACTGGTTGCGCATCCAGCGATCGGCGCAGATGAAGCCGAGCCGGCCCCCAGGCCGGAGGCTCCGCAGGCCGACCTCGTAGAAGCCGACGTAGATGTCCGCCCTGCCGCCCATGGTGGGGCAGGCCGACCGGTAGGCACTCATGCGCGCGTCCGGGACATCTTCGAGCCGGATGTACGGCGGATTGCCGACCACGAAGTCGGCAGGGCGAGGCCCTGGATCCCGCAGCAGATAATCACCCTGCCGGAGCCAGCCGCGCACAACCTTGGCGACCTGGTCAGGCTGCCAGCCATCGGCGAGCAGCCGGCGGGTCACCAGATCCCGGCTCAACCGCACGTTGTGGTCCAGCAGGTCCAGCGCCTCGACTGCGTGGACCGCGTCAGGCAGTGAACGTCCATGGGCGCGACACGACGCGCTCAGGCGCTCGATGATCGGCCCGAGGAACGCCCCGGCACCGCAGGCCGGCTCCACGACAAGCAGGTCGGCAAGATCCCGATCCGGCGTGTACCCGACCAGGTCGAGCATGGTCTCGACCACCCACCGACGGGTGAAAACTTCACCATGCCGGAGGGCCTCCTGCAAGGACTCCGGCAGACCCAGCCAGCCGAGGCCGAACAGCTCACGAGTTGCCACGGCCGGACGATAGCCGTCCCCCCAGACACTTGGGGGCGCCTGCCTCGGCGTGTGCGGTGGATCAGGCCAGTGGTCGGCTCACCAGCGGCCAAGTTGCCGTGGAGGCTGGGGTGCGCCCAGTTCGTGGGCCAGATTGCGGAGCAGAAGACCGACATGAGGCTGGTGCAGCCAGTGACCGGCCGCGCGGTACACCCCACAGCGGCGCCACCGGCCTCCGAACACCGCACCCGGTCGGCGACACGACCGGCACCGACCCCGCCGATCAATCGGATGATCCAGCAAGAGCGCGAACAACCCGGCGCACGCCCGCTGCTCGACCGACAACCCCCCACCCTCACCAACACGCCCAGAGGCCACCACCGGCCACAGCACCCCACGCAGCAACTCACACCCGAGCGCATAACTGGTCTGCCGCACGGTGGGGCCGCTGCTGAACACGATGACACACCTTCTGACTCGCGGCCGACCAGCCGGCCCTGCGGATTTCAGTTCGGGAATTGCCCACCTCGACGACGGGTCCCCTCAGCACGAGTGACCGGCCTGGCGTCGTCTACCATGGCTGAATCATCGCCGTGTTGAGATCATTCCCGGGACGTTACTGGCTGACGAGAGCGTGCTGCTCAACGTCTATCGCGACAGAACGCGGCGGCCTGGCTGTGATCGACTTCGCCGCAAGCCACGGCGTTCACAGCGTTAGGATAGGATCGCCGCATGAATGAGCTGGCCAAGTACAACGAAGCTGTCCGTCAAGAGGTGATAGGACTTCGCGATATCGTCCGGAAGCGGCGGGCGGACTCGTCGGTCCCGAGTTTCGGCGATTATCCGCTGACCCGGCTGCAGGAACGGATCACACAGGCTCTGCGCGAGCATTCCGGGCAGGCAGACGTGACCTGGGAGCTCGATTTCCTTGATCGCTCGAAGTTCGGCGCCGACTTCGCTGTTCGACTGACTGGTCTGCTGAAGAGGTACGGCGCCAAGGAATACATCGGGTCGCATGTTCCCTGGATCGCCGAGGCCCTGACAGGTCCGGGGCTCGTCGATGTGGTGGCCGAGGTGACCTGCAAGGGAATCTATGTCAACGTACGACTCGTCGACCGCTGGTTCCTTGCAGGAGTCCAGTCGGTCATCGACCTGGCCGAGCGGTTCGGGCAGAACGACACTCGCGCCGATCGGGCGCAGATCGTGGACTACTCCTCGCCCAACGTGGCCAAGGTCCTGCATGCGGGCCATTTCCGCTCGACGATGATCGGCCAGGTTCTCAGTAATCTCTACGAGGCGTGTGGAGCAGCCGTCTACCGGGTCAACCACATCAACGACTTCGGTGGCTTCGGTTTCATGCTGGAAGGTTTCCGCCGGTTCGGGCCGCATTTCCCCGAGTCGCTGGGGGACAATGAACGGCTCCTGGAAATCTACGCCATTCGGCGAACCCTGGAACGGGCCGTGGCTGCGGGCGAGGGCCTGGCCACCGTCGAGGAGCGGGAACGCGAAATCCTCGCACGCTATTTCCCGGGGGCGAGCACGACGGACGAGTTGCGCGCGGCCCATGCGGGATTCGTCGCCGCCGCCGACGAGCGCTTCCAGAAGCTAGAGGAAGGCGATGCCGACGAGGTCGCCCTGTGGCGGCGCATGGTGGAGTGGAGCCTGACGGATTTCCAGTCCTTCTACACCGCACTCCGTATCGACATCGACTTCGTCATCGGGGAAAGCTTCTATCTCGACGCGGGCAACTCCGTGGTGGACCAGGCCATCGGCAACGGCACGGCCTTCGAGATGACCAAACAGCGAGTCTGCGAGGAGGTCGCGGAACTCGACCGCGCCGTGACCGCCGAGGAGATCACCGCACAGCTGCGGGACAAGTCCGTCGACCTGCTGGAGAAGGACATCGGGGCGATCGTGGTCCCCCTGACCAGCGGTGAACGGCTCGTGATCCGCCGGTCCGACGGCCGTAGCATCTACGCCACGCGCGACATCGGGGCGATCAAACTCCGGCGGGAGATCTTCGACCCGACCGACATCAACTACGTGGTGGGGCAGGAACAGCGCGTCCACTTCGCCCGACTGTTCCAGGCCGCGCAGGTGCTCGGCCTCGCCACCGCCACCAAGCCCGCGTTCAAGCACACCTACTTCGGCTTCTACGTCGACGCCGCCACCGGCAAGAAGCTCTCCAGCCGGGAGAGCGTGGCCGGGGTCAATGAGCTGTTGGCTGCCGCGGTCACGCATTTCCGGGCGCAGTCCGCCGAGGACGGCACCATGACCGAAGAGGAACTCGACGAGGCCGCCCAACAACTGGCGGTCGGCTCGGTCGTCTTCAACGACCTCAAACGCGACATGAAGGGCCCGGTCAGCATCGCTCGCGGCGACCTGGCGCCGATCATCGCCGATTTCGAGAAGTCGGGCGGCCCGTACGTGGTCTACTCCGCCTGCCGAGCCCGGGCAATTTTGCGGAAGTACGACAAACCCGTGCCGCATCTCTCTGAAATCGACACCTTCGAGTTCAGTGACCAGGAGGCACTGCTGATCTCCAAGATCCTCGAATTCTCGAACAAGGTGATCAAGGCCGCGGACGAGGACAACCCGTCGATCCTGGTCCGCCAGCTACTCGACATCGCCGGGATCTACAATTCCTACTACGCGAGTGCTCCTGTGTTGAAAGGCGGCAGAGCGAACAAGTCCCGGCTGATGATTACCCAGGCCGTCCAGCTGACGCTGACCAATGGGCTGAAGTTCTGCCATGTGGAGTGCCCGCCGAAGATATGACGCGGTCCGGACACCAGGTGTGGCACTGCGGCTGGTGTCTCTCTGGGTCAGGCCGAGCGCGGCAACATCCAGTAACTGGACAGGAGCAGCCGGGAATTTCTCCGCAATGGTGACGCCCGGTGCAGACCGAGATTGTCGAATAGCATCAGGGTGCCCGCTCGGCCGGTGCAAGTGACCGACTCGTAGCCATAGCGCTCCCGCAGTCTGCGGACCTCCGTGGGCAGGTAGCACCCGCAGTACGGGCTCTCCTCGTTCGCGTACTCGCCCGCGTCGCCACGGTCGTAGTAGAAGTAGAACTCCTGTTCCTTGCGGATTCGCCAGGGTCGCGGCCGGTGGCTGCCTTTGAGGTACATCATCGGAGCTTCGTCGGGACCCACATCGGTCAGTAGCAGGAAGGCCGAGAGCAGGTAACGCCATTCATCGATGTGGTAGAAGTCGACGATGCTCTTCTCGCCGATGTCCGCCTTGAGTTGCACCGCGGGGCGGTCGGGTATGGCGTCCTTGGACAGATAGGCCCGAGCCAGTCCACTCACCAAAGCGCTGTCGAAGAAAACCCGGGTGGACGGCAGACGTGCTGCGGGATCGATCAGGAGGTAGCGGGCGTTGCGCTTTACGATGTCGGGGGATAAGCGATCTCCCATGAGATCGGTTCGCGTTCGTATCTCATCGATGATCCGCGCGATGCGCTCGGACCCGATGAAGTCCTCGACGAACACGATGCCGTCGCGCCGGAGAATGCTCAGATACCCGGGATGGTCGGTCAAGCCCGGGTCCACGCGCCGTGCCCGGAACTCGCGGGCCTTGGCGGCGTAAAACCGTAATTCGTCCTTCAGACAAGCCACGGTGTGGTCCTTCTCTGGACAGGCAAAGCAGGAGAAGCCTCCTCGCCAACGGGCAGCGAGGAGGCGGTGGCGCGACGACGTCGACGATCACTAGCAGCGTCGGTAGCTCGCCAAGAAGTGGTCGGCGTCCTTCGGGATCTCCTCGACCTGCACGAAGTCCCCCACCTCGATCGACTGTCGCAGTTCTTCCGATGGTACGGGGATATCAACAGTGTCGGTCTTGGCGAGGTTGCGCTCCTCGTTATCCATCGACTACTCCTTTCGGTGATTATTCCAGACTTCTCAATTTCACTGTAGAGGTTCGCCCGGGAGCAGTCAACGACCCTGTCTACTGTATTCGGGCTCGTCGGAAATTTCCATCAGCCCACACGGCGCGGCTACGGAATATTGTTCTCGACGCCATGTCGACAAGTCCAGGTCGACCAGTTCCTCGAGCCGGTTGATCTCGTCCCGATAGAAGCGGGCGAGCCGAGCCTTCAACTCCGGTGAGGGATCGAAGCGCGGGATTCCTCTTGTCGCGAACCGATCCGCTCGGGTGGAATTCAGGCGTACGGCACGCTCGGGCAGCACCCTGTCATCGACACCGAGAAAGGCGAATATTTCCTGCAGTAAAATGACGCCACCATCGTTGTCCCAGTCCTCGTACCGTAGGACCTTGATCCGCTCTCGCGGAAACAGGTCGAAATAGCGGCACAGATGCGTATAGTATCGCCCGCGATAGCCGTATCGCCATACATAGGACCAGTTCGCGCGCACTCGCTCCGCCTCCAAGTCCAGTGCGACGGCCAGGGACGGCGCCGTCTCAAGGCCGTCCAACTGTTCGAGCCGGAAACTGGAGATCGCCCGCTCCACCGGGTTCCGGAGGATCGCGATGATTTTCGCATTCGGTACGTAATGGCGAATGCGGTGTGGCGCACTGGCGCTCGACAGGTAGGCGGGCGACACTTCGCCGACCGCAGTCTCGGCAACGACGTCGTCGAACAGTGCGACGTAGTCGGCCACAGTGGTGACCACCCGCCCTTTCAGCAGGTGATCGCCAGGGCCGTGATAGTCGAGGTCGTCGCCTTCGAAGGCGAAGAAACGGGGCTCCAGCACGGATGTCACGTAGACCTGCGGATGCTCCTTCAGGTGGTGGTGCAGCGACGTCGTGCCGCTTCTCGACGAGCCGATCACCACAAAATTCGGGAACATCATGGTGTCTCCTAGGACCGCAGGTGTTCGATGTTGAGTTCCGTGCGGGCGCGCGGTTCGGCCAGCCACCCCATGCGAGGCGGGACATCGAAGAGTCGGCCCGGCCCGAATCGAGGCCGTATGCCGCGCAAGCCCGGGACGACCACCTTCACACAGGGCAGCGCGATATCCTCCCGGGTGCAGTCCCGGACGAAGACCTCGGCGCCCACTGCGGCCGCAACAGCCGCGCATTCGCGGACCGTCGGTGTTTCCCCGGCATCGCAGTAGTGCTCCGCTAGTCGGGGTGGCCCCTCCGGTGCGGTCAGGTGGGATTGCCCGGACCAGTCGAAACCGGCCCATTTGCGGCTTTCCTGCGCGTGGAAGCGGATGGCCTGGCCCAGCTCCACCAGCGCCGAGCGCAGCGCGTTGCGCGCGTTGAAGTGCGTCCCAAAGCCGAAACGCGGGATGTCTCCGGGCTGCCGCACTGACATCGCCACGAAGGTGGGGACGTCCAGGTCGCCGGTCACGTCAAAGACACTGAGCCGACTGCCCGTGGCCTTTTGCCGAACGGCCACATCGGCGAAGAATTCGTCACCGAACGATTCCACGTCCACGATCGGACGACCCACCTTGTTGTACCACCAGATCGCCACGGCGTCGCGTTCGACCACTTCCAGGAAGCCGGAGACGATGGCATCGTCCATGGAGAAGGCGACCGCGCTGCCGTTGCTGTCGTACACGCAGTAGGCGGAGTCCGGATCAGCCTCCGGCACGCGATAGCAGTACGCCACTGGGAGCCAGCGTTCGACGCCGGTCAGGGACACAGCGGTGCACCAACGAAGTCTGATGTCCTCCGTGTAGCGCAGCGGCGCACGCAGTTCACCGGGAGTCTGCGTCGCCGACCGGCCGCGGGCCAGTTGGCTCGCGTCGAAGCACATCAGATCGTTGGGATGGAAGGCCGAGTCGCCAAGGTCCGCCAGGCTGGCATAGCAGTCCGACTCGTCGTCCTGTCCGCTCGTGCAGTACCGCTCCACCGCCTCCAGGACGGCTCGCGCTCGTGCGTCGTCAGCACGGAATCCGCCGCCGAACGCGAAGCGAGTGATGGCGGGTTGTCGCATGAGCGAACCCGACGACGCCCTCACCGTGACCGGGCAGGACTGTCCTGGCGACGGGTTCGCATAGGTCGCGACCGCCACCGCGACGGCATTGTCCGATGTGGCCGGGTAGACGTGGCGATCGCTGACCACCCCGGTGATCGGGTCGAGGAGGGGACCTAGCCGGGTCCGGACCGTGTGCCACAGGTCGGCTTCCCGGCTCGCTGGCCTGGGCGTTCGGAATGGGATTCTCCCGCCAGTCCGGGCGGTCGTCGATCGCCCGCATACAACGCAGGTCGCAGAGGGGACAACCGGATGCACCGACACGTCAGCGACCCGCGTGATGCGCACAAGGCACCCCAGCGGGGGCGCATCCCACCGCTCGGTCAGTTGCCGTTCAATCTGGTCCGCCACGGCCACCACGCATTCCCGCACGAACGTTCCAGTGATGGGTGATGAACTGGGGGTGAGAGTCACCTGGCGGTACCCGCCGTGCAGCAGGAGGGCCAGCCTGTCGTCCCTGGCGAGAATGCGGTTGCGCACACAGTTCCAACAGGGCGCTCGGCCCTCGGCGAAGACCGGACTCACCCATACCGACCCGGTACCCACCTTGACGAACAGCCAGGGGCCCTCTTCGGCCGACGCCGTCAACTCGGGCCGGAGGTAGGAGTCGGTGATGACGATTCGCACGTCCGCCCGCAGTGGATGAGTGACCGAACCCAGCGCCGAGGCGAACCAGCGAGCTACGGGACAAGTAGCGACTATCCCGCGTCCGAGCACACCCGGGTCCGCGGTCGACGGAGACCGACCGGGCGGCTGGTCGGTGCACGCGAGTAGGCCCCGACGTCCCAGAATGCGCAGTACCTCGTCGATTCGTCCCGCGCCATGGATCCGCGACAACATCGTGGTCGACGTGGTGCCGTCCAGCGCCAGGATCAGGTCCGAGATTGCGGGACCGCACACTCTCAGACAATCCTCGTCGGCCTTCAGGATCATGTTCTCCGAGTCGAGCTGGTAAATCTCGATCAGAGGGTCGAGCGAGGGCCCTCGATCCGCGTGGTGAGCCGGCGAGCGGGATGACGTCTCAGTTGTCATCGGGTGGCACCGGAGGTCGTGACGCCGGTGGGGTAGATCTCGAAGATGAAATGCACCCGATCGAGATCCCCAGCGTTCTCAACGCTGTGTGTCAGCAGGTTGTTGATCTCGTACGCCCGGCCGAGCGCGAGATGGTGCCGCTCGCCGTCGATGACGAATGTCACGTCCGGATTAGTGGTCAGGGGGACATGTACCTTGTGCGGAACGAGCGAGGAGGGATTGGAATCCACATGCGGCGGTACCTTTGCGTGGGCCAGCAGACTGGACAGCATGACCTTGGACGTGGCGCAGCCGACGAACCCATAGCTTTGTCGCACGACCTCGATGACGGGCGTCAGCAACTCCGCCCAGTCATCCCACAGGGCCGTGCGCGAAGCGCTGAGATGAGTTTGCGGGTATAAGTTGGGGAACTTGAAGACGATGTGCCGTGAATCGGGGTGGGCGGTAAGGAACCGCGGATCGTTAACCAGCCACAGGTGCGCATTGTCGCTCATCTTGTGGACCAGCGCGGTGCGCAGTTCCGCCGGAATCTCACCGACGTCGCGAACGTGTCCGTCGAATTTCGACATGGCCTCACCCCATGGTCGGTTCGGAGCCCGCACTTACTTGCCGCGACGATGGGTCGCCACGGCGTCGAGCAACCCGATGTCGCCGGTCTGGTTGTACCGTTCGAGCGCGGTGAGCGCCCATAGTCGGAAGTCGTCCCGCACCTCGTAGTGCCCGTCCGGCGTCGCCAGGCCCTCTTCGGAAAGTCCCGCGTAGACCCGGACGTCATCGTCGAGCACGGCCCGCATCACCTCCGCCAGGTCGAAGATGGACGGCGGTGTCCACCCCTGCTGCTCAGCCCAGGTCGCCCAGGTCGAGTTCGCCGCGCGGTACATGGTGTTGACCCGAAGCGTCAGTCTGGTCCCGCTGTCGCGGCACAGCGCCTTGAGGTATTCGCAGGTCGCGACTGCATCCGCCCTCCCGGCCTCGTCGGAGTGACCCGGGTCGGCTTTGATCAGGACGTAGGATGCCAACCCGACACCCTTGCGGCCCAGCAGCCGGACGACCGATTCGAAGTGCCCCAGGTTCATCCGCTTGCGCAAGACGCGTTCCCGGATGTCGGTATCGGCGCTCTCCAGTCCGATCTTCAGGGTCAGTCGTCCGGGTGCGGTCCACTCCAGCAGGTCGTCGAGCACTCGTTCGGTCACGAACTCGCCCCGCGTCTCCAGCACCACCTCCCCGACTGCAGGCAACCCAGTACACGTCCGCAGCACGTAATCCAGCTGCTCGCGCGGAAATGTCCGCTCGTCGAGGATCGAGCCCTCATTGCCCAGGGAGACCTGCCCGATGGCGGCTGTGTCGGCCCCGGCGAAATCCAACGCCCGATCGAGTTGGGTCTTCACGTCATCGAAGGATACGTCGCTGTACGCGGAAGCCAGCGGCAGTGTACAGAACGAACATTGGTACCGACAACGCTTGGTGTAGAAGACCACGATGAGCTCAGGGACCCCGAACACTCGGCGGACGATCACACTCAACGGCTCGTCGCCCCGCTTCGGCCGTACCAGGATGCGTCTACCGTCACGAGTCCGCCGGGCAATGACACGATCGACCTCACGCGGCCGGAAGACTGCATTCTCGAAGCCTGTGGGCACACTCCCAAATTCCGCGATCAAGGCCGCCCGAGGATTGTCGAACAGTAGTATACGAAAATCATCATCACGCCACGCGCGTGTGGTCACCCGGCTTATCACGGAATTTCTCGACAAACCGCTCCGGCTGATCATCATCGGACAATGTCGGGTACGGTCATTGCCTTGACCTCCCGATACACGCCAGAGCACGGAAAGGGTGAGAGCTTAGTAGTAGTTTACCGGTATGCCGGGGGAGGCGTCAAGCCGTGAGGGTAAGACCGGTCTCGATCAAAACTTGTGAAATACGTCGGTCCGTTTCTGGCAGCCGAGTAACTGACGTAGACAGTTGCTGAGTTCGTCGGCGACGACGGTAACGGGTAGCGGTCCTGACTTTCGCACGCCTGGATAGTTCCGCACGCCGCCGCGCTCACACCCGGCGTCCTGCCTCTCGGGCACAACCGGATCGGCGTCCTTGTTCACGTCGGGCACAGCGCACTGTCCGTGACCAGCACTGACATTCCTGGGCCGGACGGCGGTTCGTCCAGTGGGCCACGGCGGGGACGGGGGCGATCGGGGAGTTCCCCGGCCCCGCCGTGATCCGAATCCGGCCACCCCGCCGCGGGGCTCTCGCCGCGGGGAGGAGGCGGCGGAGGTGAGAGGGCCGGAGGCTGGGGTGCGCCCAGTTCGTGGGCCAGATTGCGGAGCAGAAGACCGACATGAGGCTGGTGCAGCCAGTGACCGGCCGCGCGGTACACCCCACAGCGGCGCCACCGGCCTCCGAACACCGCACCCGGTCGGCGACACGACCGGCACCGACCCCGCCGATCAATCGGATGATCCAGCAAGAGCGCGAACAACCCGGCGCACGCCCGCTGCTCGACCGACAACCCCCCACCCTCACCAACACGCCCAGAGGCCACCACCGGCCACAGCACCCCACGCAGCAACTCACACCCGAGCGCATAACTGGTCTGCCGCACGGTGGGGCCGCTGCTGAACACGATGACACACCTTCTGACTCGCGGCCGACCAGCCGGCCCTGCGGATTTCAGTTCGGGAATTGCCCACCTCGACGACGGCCGGGGATCGGCCCGCAGGCCAGGGTGCGAATTCGGACAGGGCGGCTGTACGAATCCGGTATCCAGGACACGTTCCGGTCATTCCCGCTACATTTCCGGTGCCACACCGCGCCCAGGACGGGCGCACGCGAGGCGACGGGGGCTGGGAGGCAACGAGTCATGGGGCGGGCGCCGCGAGAGTTGACGCCACTGGAATCGGCGCTGCACTTCTTCGGTGCGGAGTTACGGCACTGGCGAACGCTGCGCGAGCTGTCCCAAGCCGGGCTCGGCCAGCGGACCCATGACAGCGGCGCCTTGATCAGCAAGGTCGAGAAGGGGCAGCGGTTCCCCAGCCGCGCCCTCGCCCAGCGCCTGGACGAGGCACTGGCCACCGCCGGGGCATTGGAACGGCTCTGCCCACACGTCGAACACGAGCGCGCGACCCGCACCGCAGCTCTGAGCACCCCGAGCGGCAGCGGCGAATCCATCCCGGCTGAGCTGGGCCTGGTGTGGCCCGCCAGCACAGCGGCTACCGTGGAGGTGGTCGGCAAGCTGTGGAGGGCGGATTTGGAGCGGCGCTCGGTTCTCCTGTCGACGGCGTGGGTCGCGTCGGCGTTCGCCGCACCGATCCGCGAATGGCTGTCCAACCGCCACGACGAGATGCTCGGGGAACGACCCGGCCGCGCCGTCGGCCAGAGCGACATCGACGCCTTATGGGCAATGAGCGAATCGTTCACCGACGCCGACCAGCGGCTCGGCGGCGGCTACGCCCGCGACACCCTGATGCACTACGTCAACCAGGTCGTACTCCCGCTGCTGCACGGCGCCTACAGCGACGCCACCGGCCGGGAACTGATGGCCGCGACCGCACGACTCTGCGATCTGTGCGCATTCATGAGCTACGACTCAGGTAAACAAGGGCTCGCCCAGCGCTACTTCATCCAGGCCCTGCGGCTGGCCCAGACCAGCGGGAACCGCGCGCTGGGCGCACAGATTCTTGGCGACATGTCGACCCAGGCACACCGCCTCGGGAACCCCACGCAGGCGCTGGAGCTGGCCACCGCCGGGTACCGCACCGCACTGGACTGCGGCTCACCGTCTACCGCAGCGCGCTGCGCCGCAGCGCAGGGCAGGGCGCACGCCCTGCGGGGCGACCAACGAGCCAGCGCCCACGCGTGCACCCTCGCGGAACGAACACTGGGCCGGGCAGCCCCCACCGGTGAACGGACATGGATCAAGCCCTTCACCGCCGACCACCTGACCGCAGACAGGCTGTACATGGCCCGTGATCTCGGCCGCACCGGCGACGTCCAGCGAATCGCTCCCCATGCGCTGGCCTCCTCCGGTAACAGCACGCGCCGCCGCGTGCTGTGCACCACCGCCCTCGCCGCCTCCTACCTGCCCACGGAGGGCAACCCCCACAGTGACCTCGACCGGGCCTGCGAACTGCTCGGTCAGACCCTCCCCTCGCTGCACAGCGCCCTCAGCCTCGAACGCATCAACACAGTGCGCCGCGCACTGGCCGCCCACCCGAACCACCGCAGCGTCCAAGAATTCGAGGACCGCTACCGAACTACCACCATGACAACCGACACCCGAACGTAAACCACAACACCACCCGCCGAGCTTTGACACCCACAGAATACGAGTTAGGATACAGAAAACCAACCGATCTGGCAGCCTAAATGGGTGTCAATAAAATCGGGAACACTCCACCGAGGTGCGTGCCCTCAAGTGCTTCGGCTCACAGCAACAGATCGACATGAACGTCTTCCGGCAACTGGCCGAGGTGGCACACCGCCAGTACGTGCATCACCGGGTAGTGGACGGTTTCCCTCGGGAGTCGAGCTGTACCGAACTGTTCAGCATTGCGCGACGAGTGGAGTTCGCCGATCAGATAGTCGTTGGCTGAGCGTCTGACGTATCCGCGGGGAGTCACGAGTCGTCAGGTGCTGGCTGACCGAGAGCACGGTGTGATCCTCGTCGGTGATGTCGCCGCCTCTTGCGGCACTGTCGTGGGCGAGTGCCGAGCACAACCCGTGATCACCGCCTGCCCTGCAGGCACCCCAGACCAGGAGCTGGCAGCCGGGCTGGTCATCGACAAGCAGCACAGCCGATTAGTGGTCTCAGGCCCGGGCTGATCATGCCCTGGGTAGCCTGGAGCCACCTCCCTGCCGAGATGTGCCCGCCCCGCGTTGGCTCCTCGGGGCATCGGTGGGGAGCAGGTGAGGAGTGGTCCTTCATGGACGATGAGGAAGCCCGCGCGATCGGGTGGGCGCTGTGGCAGGTCCGCGACAACCGGAGAATGGCGCTGCGGCCGGTCGCCGAACTCGCCGGGATGGGCAAGGACACCCTGAACCGGATCGAACGCGGCCTGCTGTCCCCGACCCTGAGCCAGCTCTACGCCCTCGCCAAGGTGCTGCAGACCTCCGTGTCGGAGCTGACCAGGCTGCCCTTTCCCGCACCGGCCAACGGGCACACTGACTCGGCCACCGAGGCAGTAGGGCTCGCCCTCGACGCGATCGAGGTCGGCCAGCCCGGTGGGCTGGTACTGCCCGTGGCGGTGCTGCGGGACCGGGTGCGTCACCTGCACCGCCGGCGTCGGGAGTGCCGGTTCACCGAGGTGGCAACCGAGCTGCCTGGGCTGATCCGGGATCTGCACACCACCCTGGCCACCGGCACCGGCCACGGCGAGTTGCTCGACGTGGTCGTCTACCTGCATGTGCACGTCACTCGCCTGTGGCTGGCCCATACGGCTGCGCCTGCTCATCTGGTGCGCCGGGTCGTGTTCCTGGCCCGGCGTCTGGCTCAGGAGCGCGATGAGACCCCCGCACTCGCGGCGGCCGGGTTCGGCGTGGTGGACGCGCTGGAGTCCGGTGGGGCGTTCGACCTGGCGCGGGTGGAGCTGAACTCGCTGACGCTGCCGCCGGTTACCGCCGACACCGCCGGTCTGGTGTGCAACATCAACCTGCTCCACGGCCATGCAGCCGCACTGGACGGCCGTCTGGACGATGCGGCCGCGCCGGTCGCCGAGGCCGCGGAGATCGCGGAGCGGTTCGGCGCGGTGACCGAGGCCGACTCCTCGGGGTTCGTGCACGCACCGGCCGACGTCGGGCTGCACCGGATGGGAATGGCGCTCGAAGCGAATGAGCCCGACCGCGTCGTCAGCATCGCCGGGAACGTACAGCCGCAGCGTCATCCCTTCGCGGTGGGCCGGGCGCAGATCTGGTGCCACTACGGCCGCGCACTGGCCCAACTGGGTGGACGGCGCGGTGACGCGGTGATGGCGCTGCGCCGGGCGGAAAGGATCTCGCCGCATCACGTGCTGCGGAACCCGTTCGTCCGCGACACCCTGGCCGTGCTGCTGAGGCACTCGCGCCGGGATGCGGCCGACGAGGAGTTGCGGGGGATCGCCCGCCGGGCCGGTCTGCTGTAGCTCCTCGATCGGGCGGCTTCTCGGGCGCTACGTCGCCTGCTGCGGTGCTGCGGTGCTGGCGTCT
The DNA here is from genome assembly GCA_050699955.1 of Pseudonocardiaceae bacterium. Taxonomy (GTDB): domain Bacteria; phylum Actinomycetota; class Actinomycetes; order Mycobacteriales; family Pseudonocardiaceae. The sequence continues at coordinate 35,278 of JBOHGD010000040.1, forward strand.
CGGCCTCAGGTGCGGTCGGCTGCGTATCGCGGGGCCAGTGATTCCATCTGCTCCAGTACGAGTTTGATCGCGCCGGGCTGCTGGTCCGGGGGGTAGCGGTGCTTGATGAGCAGCCGCTTGATCGAGGAACGCAGCTTGGCTCGCACGTCGTCGCGCACCGTCCAGTCGGTGCGCATGTCGCGGCGCATGACCGTAAGGTGACGCTGGGCCTGGATGCGTGTCCACTACTTTCTATCGGTTTTCCTCCTGGAACTCGGCGATCACGCGCCGGATGAGGGCGACAGCATCTGGCCCGGTTGCGGCGGACTCCCGGAGCTGCTCGAACGCCTCGATGTAGACCGCAACCTCATCTGGCTCGTACAACTGCTGCTCACCGGTCAACGTCTCCACGTACACAACGTGGTCGTCGTGCAGGCAGAAGCCGGACAACGGCATGACGGGCATCGCGGGGAACGGCACGATGCCGAGTTCGACTGTCTTCAGCGAGGCCACCGAGGCCAACCGATCCAACTGACCCAGCAGAGTCTCGATGGTGCCCGGCGTGCTCCGAAGCGCTGCCTCGCCGAGCATGATCTGAATACGCCGACCGGGCTGATACAGGATGTCCTGGCGTCTCACCCGCGCGGCAACTGTCGCCTCGAACCCTGCGTCGTTCTCTTCGAGCAGAGTCGCGCGGCCTGGTCGGATCAGCAACTCCCTCGCGTAGGCTGCGGTCTGCACAAGCCCCGGCACCATCCCCGGCTGCCATTCGGCGATCCGAGTAACCCGTGCCTCGCGGTCGGAGACCTCGGCTTGCATGGCTGCCTGGCCACCGCTGGATCTGGAGTCATCGCGATGGGTGACGTACTCGATTCGGGCCGTGGTCAGCAAGGTGAGCAGTTCGGCCGTGACGGCGTCGCTACCACCACTGGCGGTCACCCACACGCGGATATCTTCTTCGCTGGGCAGCTGCTTGCCGGTCTCCATCTTGGACACCCGGGACTGCTGCCAGCCGACCGCGCGGGCTAACTGGCTACCGGACCGGTAGGTCAGAGCACGAACCTCGCGTAGCCGGGCGGCCAGCCGGGCACGATGGGGACTCAGCACGGCAATCCCCGGCTCAGGAAACCTGCGGTATCTCCTCCACGTGCCTGGCGAGCGACGGCCGCTGGTCGACGTAGTGCCGCCACGGCATGGCGAGTATCAGCGCGGCGTCGCGCCAGCGGCAAGCCTGCGCCACCTGATCCCGGTCCGTGATCAGCTCGACATCCAGCCATGTCCCATCCGGCCCGTAACACATGCCGTAGAGCACGCTGGCGTCGAACAGCCAGAAGTCGGTCGCCTGCGGAAGCTCCGCGGGCCAGGGCTGACCGTCGGCAACCGGGATGACGCCGATGTCTTCCCCGGCTTCGACGTTCGGAGCATAACCCCAGGTGAGTTCGAACCGCAGATAATCCGTCAGCGGTTCGGTGATCACATGCACCCGATGCATGCGACAGCCCGCAGACACTCGATCCCGGACCAGAGAGATCCACTCCCGCTTGCCCGCGGTGATCAGGTGCGGACGACCGGAGAGGAACGCTTCGAACGCCGGGTCCTCGCCGGAGTTGCCGTATGACTGCAAGGTCTCCAACCGGAAGATGCTGGTCTGGGCCTGCTCGAACTGATCGTCGAAACCGGCCGTGCTGGTTGACGGCCGGGGTGGCATCAGCGGCCTCCGTACCGGCGCATGGCCTCGAAGACGATCTCTCGCTTGATCCGGATCGCGGCTTCGCCGGGCAGGACGTTCTCCATGCCCGCGGTGTCAACAGCAGTACCCAGTACGACGAAGTCTGTGCTGTCGAGATCGTCCCAGAAGGATGGGCACCCCTTGTCACCACTGTTCTGGTCCTTGGCAAGTCTCTCCAGTCGCATGATAAACCTCTCGATCGACATGATGGACGGTCACACGATGGCAGATGAGGCCAGCCTTCGCACTATTATGTCAAAACTAACCTTGAGTAGAGGATGCCTATGGCGTAGCGTACCACCAGTCACAGGGCACCGAGCAGGGAGAGGGTGCAGCCGCGATGGCGGAGAAGTGGATCAGTCAGACCGACCACAGGCGGGTCGCCGTTGAAGGTCAACTCGATATTGGTGGGGGTCCGTGCACGATGCTGTTCGTACAGGACGGTGCGGGCTGGATGGTGCACCCGTTCGGCATGGACCAGGGGGCGGTACGGCTGACCTGCGGTGCCGTGCACAAGCTGGTCGACGGGCTGGGCGACGGTCCGGGTGGCCCGTGATGAGCCCGGTGAACGAGTGGCTGGCGCTGGGCCGGGCGATGCCGAGCGTGTCTCATCCTGGCTGGCGCGAGAAAGCAGAGCACTGGTTGGTCCGCGACCCCGGAACTATCGTTTTGCAGCCTACGAGCTTATGCCCTCTGGCCTGCACGTACTGTTACTTGCCGCAACGACACCTTAAACAAGAAATGTCGCCAGCGACTGCTCGTGTCGTCGCTTCGGGAATTGTCCCGCAATGGTCGTCACGGAAGCCTGTAGAAGTTGTGTGGCACGGCGGGGAAACCCTCGCCCTCGGACGCGCAAAGCTGAGCCAGCTACTTGACAATTTCGAGCCACTTCGGCTGGCTGGATATATTCTACACAAGATACAGACCGGCGCGACACTGATTACCGACGAGTGGTGTGAGTTCTTTGATCAGTACGATGTAGCTGTAGGAGTCAGTATCGACGGCCCCAGATCAGCGAACCGGCAACGTGTCGATCGAGGAGGACACCCGGCATTCGATCACATAATGTCCGGCATCACAACCCTGAAGAAGAACGGCATCCCCTTTACTGCCTTATCGGTGGTCAATCACGACAATGTGAACTCGGCGCATGAGGTGCTCGACTTCCTGGCGGAACTGGGATGTTCCTGGATCGGACTCAATCTTGAAGCACGAGAATCAGCGAACGCCAATGGTGACATCCTAACTCCGGACCAAGCCCGCCAATTCTGGCGGCACACTTTCACCTGGAGCCAGCAGAACCCTGGAATGAAGATACGAGAGATCGAGCGGTTGCTGGGCTTTCTGGCACTGGACCCGACCGTCCGGGATTCCGATGCTCAGCATGACCTGATCCCTACGATCGGCTGGAACGGCGACGTCATCCTGTTGTCGCCTGAACTGCTCGGGGTCAGCGACCCCCACTACCATGATTTCATCGCCGGTAACGTCCACAGCGACCCGTTATCCACAATCCTGGAGCGCGCTCCCACACTAGCCTATGTGCAAGAATTCATCGTGGGACTGGAACGCTGTAAGGCGAGCTGCGAGTTTTTCACCTACTGTCAGGGCGCCCACGCCGGGAACAGGTACTTCGAGCACGAAATATTTTCCGCTACCGAAACCGAGCACTGCAGGACGTCATTCCAAGCGCCAGTTCTGGCACTCGCGGACCTTATGGAGACAGGAGCAGACGGCCATGACCATCCTTGAACGGCTTGCCGCTACCACTGATCCAGTCTGGGTAGACATGATTAACCAGCGGCGCGTATCGCCGAGCGCCGGTGGCACCCCAGGAAGCAAGGCCCTATCATCCCAGTCAGCAGCAGAGTGGGGACGTAAGGGAGGGAGTCACTTCAAAGACGACGAATTCACCAAGAAAGCGTAACCAGTCCCACTGCGAGATCAGAGGAATATCCATTGGATGCGGTCGAGATCGAGAAAGCGATAGAACAACGGAGGATCTGGCTGGGACGTCACCTGGCCGAGGCCGCCCAGCAGCTGAACGTCACCCCCCGGGGGCCAGTGGTCAAAACCTACGACCTGCGCTCAGCCGGTGTCCGAGCACTCGACGACGACCACGGAGAGGTGTGGCTGCGGGTGGTGTTCGAAGACCCTGACTACCAGCCCGCCTGTCGATGGGACGGCAACGTCGAGGCCAACACCATCAACGGCGTACCCAAACCTCAGGTGCTTCGCTGCGCGGACTGGCACAACCAGGACGACTACCGGCAGGGCTGCCGCCTGCGCGGCGAAGTCATGACCCTGGCCCCCGGAACAACTATCACCTCCGACAGCGTCCTGGACCGCGACCCGAACCTCCCCGACTCCTGGTGGGCCAATCTCCAGCAGGCTCTCGCCGCACTGGCCGCACACCCCGTCCCGGCCACCGACCCGGTCAACACGCTCAGATTCACTACCAACGGGGTGCGGAAACACTTCGACGTCCGCCTCAACGAGGACACGTTCACCGGGCTCACTTGGACCACCGCGCACGCAGACCTGCACTGGGGCAACCTCACCGGCCCGCAGTTGTGCATCCTCGACTGGGAATGCTGGCGACGAGCCCCGGCGGGCTATGACGCCGCCACCCTGTACTGCAACAGCCTGCCCCATCCGCCCACAGCCCAACGGATACGCCGACTGTTCGAGCCGGTACTGGATACCCACAGCGGTCACATAGCCCTGCTCTTCGCCCTCTGCCGTTATCTGAACATCACCGAGGACGGCGACGAATACGAAGCCCTCGCCGCGCCCCTGCGAAACCTCGGCGCACAAGTCCTCGACCGTCTGTCGTAACCGCGGCGTACGACTCCGCGAAGCCGGGCCGAACCACGCTGACCATTGACGACTTCGACGCCATCTCCGATGAGCTCTGGGCCGCAAGCGACTACGGCCGCGACTGAGGCGACGACCCGGGAATTGCTGTCTTCGATCCAGGCAAGTGACTCCCCGCTCGCCGTAGCACCGATGACCGTCGATGTGGCACTCCACATGGGCTCGCTCAGGCGGACGCAGGTTCGCGATCCTTTCAACAGTAGGTGTAGCCAGCCCATGACGACCCAACGTCGGGAATCTGCAGAGAGGGGCATGGCCGAAAGCAACGAGTTACTCGATCTTATCGGTTCGGATGCCGGTTATTTTGACGTGAGTATCCAGACGCGCGATGTCGGCGATGGCGAATCCTGGTGGTAAGAGTGACCAGGAGACGTCGTAGCCGCCAGATCGTGGTCTTGTCGACGATCCTTCGACAGCGAGGTACGCGACGATCTGGTCAACCAGTCCGGCCTGTACGAACCGCTCGCCACAGCGGCGGTCACCATTGATGAGTATCGACCGGACACCGCCGGCGTGGAGTGCGGCCAGTACGGCCGGCGGTCCGGCGCGGGGAGGTGTGCGGGTGAGGTCCAGCATTCCCTGGCCGTGGCTGTTGGGTGCGCCTTCTTCGACGTGGTCGTCTGCGTAGAGAACGGCATCATTCTGGATGCGGAGGAGTTGGACGTCGGCTGCAAGTATTTGTGATGTGCTGTCCAGTGCGGGAGCGGGACCGTCACCGGTGACGGTGTACACCCAGGTGACGTGCGCCCTACCGGTCCCGAGCGAATTGAGCCACGGTCCGAGAACCAACCGAGCCTCCTCGGCCAGCACACCGACGTCGACGACAACGCCGGCGGATCGCAGCTTGGCAACACCACCATCGCCACGAGAAGTGGGATCGACGAGAGCTATCACCACCCGGGCGATGTTGGCGTCGATCAGGGCTTGATGGCAGGCAGGAGTGCGACCCTGATGGTTGCATGGCTCCAAGGTGACGACGGCGATGCCACCGTCAGCTCGACCACCGGCGGCAGCCAAGGCATGAGCCTCGGCGTGCGGCTCGCCTTTACGCTGGTGATAGCCCTGCCCAGCGATATTGCCCTGAGCGTCCAAGATGACACAGCCGACCGGTGGATTCGGGGCGGTAGAACCGAGGCCGAAGGCCGACAACGCGATGGCTCGGCGCATGGCATCGAACTCAACCTCAGTGACCATCACACAGCTACGGCAGCGAGTCGAGCAGTGCCTTGACCGGAGCAAGAGCCTGGAAGCTACTCAACGCATGGCCCACAGCGGTGATGTCACACAGCGTTCTGGTTGAGCCAGAGCATTGCGCGATGCGCAGGGCCTGCATAGCAACGATGGCTGCCTGCTCCGGCTCGGCAGCAGCGACATAGGCCTTGGCCAGACCACCAGCGCCGCGCCCCGGTCACGCTGGTAGACGGCCGGTAGCTTGCTCAGTGCCCCTCGTAAAGCGAAACGGCCCGCGTCGGCTTGCCGGTCATCTGCCAACACTTTGCTCGTTGAATCTCCACGTAACTGACAGTGCAGAACGAGCCGTGACCGCGGCGAGCGTCGCCGGCATCATCGGCTACGGCCCACGCGTGTGCCTCGTCGAGCAGTCGTTGACAGGTCAGCTCGTCACCATCAAGGGCGTGGCCCTGTGCTTGCTGCTGGAGGATCGCGGCTCGCATCGGTGCCGGGAGCTGGCCGCCGTCCTGCCGGGCTGCTCGCGCCAAGCCAATGGCCTGGCCTGCGTCATGCCCAGCGGTCGCTTGCTGGCTACGGCGGAATAACGTCCACGCCAGCATGAGCGGGTCACCAGCTTCATGCGCCCACTCCATCGCTCGGCCAGTCCAGTAACGGGCTCGGGCCATGTCGCCAGTATCCTCATATAGCCAGGCAGCCGACTCGGCATACCGTGCGGCGAGCTGCGCAACGTCAGTACGAACTCCGTCCCTCGTGGAAGGCAGCAGGGTCTCAATAATGGCGATCTGATCCAGCACGCCGGCGAGAGCATGACGCGGACCAAGCAAATTGTCGGTCTTGACCAGCAGATGCCACTGCTCACGCAGATGGGCCAGAACCTCAGCAACCTGGGCGGGTGGCGCCAGCTCCAGCGGCGCAGCAGGTGGCATATGGCGTTGCCCACGTTCCTGATAGATCAGCGCCTCAAGCGCGTCGTAGCCGTTGACCAGGACATCGTCAGCCTTGAGCAACTCATCGCAGCGCTGCCAGAAGTTACGGGCCGCGTGCTGTCGGCCGAGGGCACAGCGAGCTGCCTTGATCTTCTCCGATTCGGCCACGCCAGTGCTCTCCTCCCCCTTATCACGCTCTGTCGCCGCATTGTCGCAGGAATGCAGCAGAGCTAGAGATTGTGGCTCATGTGCGGTCGGCTGCGTATCGCGGGGCCAGTGATTCCATCTGCTCCAGTACGAGTTTGATCGCGCCGGGCTGCTGGTCCGGGGGGTAGCGGTGCTTGATGAGCAGCCGCTTGATCGAGGAA
>JBOHGD010000041.1:0-42295 GCA_050699955.1 Pseudonocardiaceae bacterium
GGCTCCTTCTCGTGTTCTGGTCAGACACCCAAGAACATAGACAGAAGGAGCCCCTCCTGCTTGTCATCACGCCCTGTCAACCACCCGTGACCAGCGCGTTCAGTTTCCCCTCAGAAGCGCTGCACCCGAATACTACAACGTTAACCTTTCCGAAACGTCATGGCAGGAATTAGGGTTTCATCCCGCAACCGCCCCGCGAAGAGAGCGCGAGAAAGGGTGCAGAAACACGCATGCGTATAGGAGAATCAGAGGAAATCTGCACTCAAAGGCGCGGCTACACGAAAACGCCTCGGCATCGCCGAGGAAGCGGCTAAGGAAGCTGCCGCAACCCGCCACCGCGAGCGCGAGGAAAATTGATGCGACCTGCTGTGAACTACCCTGTACGCTATTGAGGCAGGACGCTGCGCGCGCCCGCCGTGACATGCCGTCCTAATTCTGTCCCCCCGTGAAGTACGGCACGCACATGCACGTCGCTGACTCCACGCTTGCGGCCGGCCCCCAGGGCAACGTCAAGATCACCGGTTGTATAGAGCTCGTCACGCTAGGTGGCAGACTGTGAAATGGGACGGCGCATGAAAGCCCAGCTCAGAGCAGGTTCTTGCCGGATGCACTGTGCTATCGATGAATACTTTCCGCTACAGTCGGGCAACGCAGAGTGATCTTGACGTTGCCCTGGGCCGGCCCCCGGGGGACAGGCCGGCTGCAGAGTGAAAGCCCTGCGAGACATGCGGTTACCGACACGTCGCCTCCGGCGCGCTCACGCTCGCGTTGATCCGTACGGCCGAGCCCCAATGGTCAACCTGCACGACACGCAGACCAGTCAGATGCGGCAGCAGAATCTTCAGACCATGACCAACTACGCCCACGGTTCGTGATCATCTGAGTGTGTCATCACGGACGTCGTGCCAGAACCAATTCCTGATGTTTCTTGACACTCCTCGGCGGGTATCAGTCCGGTGGCGTGTTCTCCGCTGGTCGCCTACGGTGCGCTGGCCTGGCGCGGGGCGGGAACCGCGCGACGAAGGGACCTAACGGATTCTGCACTCGGTGTTCGTTGACGAACCGAGCCGCTCGGCGATGATGCGGAGCAGTAGTTGCTGCCTGCGGCTCAGTGGTGCCGGGTCGCGACGGTGGACCGACAGCACCCCGGCCGGGCGTCCGGCCGGGTCGAGGTACGGCACGGATGCCACGGCGCGGACTCCGGCGTCGAGCACCACGTCGCGGGCTGGTGTACCAGCGAATACCGGGCTGGCCGCCACATCGTCGACGAGCACCAGTTCTCGGTTCGCCAGCGCCGCGCCGCAGGCCGATCCGTGGTCGGCGACGCTGTCGAAGAATGCGATGAACGGCTCGCCGAACCCTCGTTGCTCCCTGATGTGCAGGTATCCGGTAATGCGGTCGAGGACTTGGACGTTTCCCAGGTCCGCGTCGGTGAGCTGGTACGCGGCCTCCATCGCCGCCGCGTACTGCACCGTCGGGGTCGGATGGGCGCGCATCCGTCGCTCGAAGCGGGCCAGCGCCCGGATCGTGCCGTCGGATGAGGTCTTGGCGGGATCGGCGAGGATCCCTGCGGCGATCAGCCGGTCCGTGACACCCGACGGGGCCCGGTGCACCTCGAGCACGCAGCCTCCTGCGCGGAGGTTCTCATGAATGTATGCCAAGGCCCCGACCCCGGCCGCGTCAACCGCGGTGATCCCGGCCAGGTCGAGCCGCACTCGCGTGGTGTCGACTCGCAGTGACTCCGTGACCAGTTCGTCGATGACGGGCAGATCGATCCCACCGGCTATGAGGATCGAGACGACGCCATCACCGTTCACCGTCGGCGTGCGGAGGGTGTCATCGAACCGTTTCATCGGCCGTACACCCTGGAGAACGAGCAGGTAATCGTCACTGCCTCCTCCACCCCCGTGGCCCTGGGCTGACCGGCCCGTTGTCACCGGGTCCGCCCCGCAGCCCGGACCTCCGTTCAGCCAGACGATACCCCCAGATCTGTGCTCCCCACCTTCCGCAACCGGAATCGCCCCATCCAGCTCAATACGCCCCGACCGGGGAGTGCGGGGTGGGTGGTGCCCGGGCGGGTGTCACCCACCCCCGCCGGGTGCGCTGAGCGGGTCTGTGCGCGCCGATCCGCCCTACCCCGGGGCCCGGTGAAGGCGGCCAGCTCGCGGCGCGGCCCTGAGCGGTTCTTATGTAACAGCAGGCAGACAGTACGCGCGGGTGTTTCGCCTTCTCCACCTACAAGCGGGGGGCCATCGTGCCATCCCGTCGACAGTGCGTAGCCCGACCACGCCGGGTCAAGGGGGCACGCTTCCGCCGGCAACGGCGCGGCCAAGTTCGGGACTGCCCCCTTAGATATGGCGGGGTAGCCCTCGGGGAGGTCGACGGGATGGCACGCAGGCCGACGCGGACCGCAGCCGCTGCTCCGATCGGGCTATCCCGGAGACAGTGAGCATGAGGATGTAGGTGGCGCTGCCGGTCAGGTGTGACCCTCCGGAGACTGACGCGAGATTTGCTGTCCTGGGCAGGATTCGGTCGGCTCGGTTGGTGGCGCCGTCTGCACGCGAACCGCCGGGCGGCGTGACCTCATAGCGCCTGCGTGAGACGCCATCACTGTCTTGTCCGCCGTGCCCGACCGCGGCTGGGGGCGGACCTGTCGACGACGGGTGAAACACTGAGCAGGTGCCTCGTCGCCCGCCGTTCAATTTTCAGCCGCTGTTGACAGGACCAGGCCGTCGAGCCAGTGCCGGGAGGCGTCGGCGGTGGAGTCCTCCCGCCGTTCGGTGATCTTCCCCATCCACAAGGCCGCCGCATCGGAGAACCGCGACTGTAGTCGCAGCAGCTCGGAGCGCTCGCCGCGGCGCTCGCGCAGCTCGCCCTGCAGAGCTCGCTGGGCGGCGGTTCGTGATGATCCCCCCCGGCGACACGACGGGTGCCACCGTCGAGGTCCCGGACTCGGCAGCGGGCCACCCACTGACCACCATTGCGGGTGACTTTGATCGTTCCATGATGGCCGAGTGGAAGCGGAGGACAAGCCGTCGGACACCCCTCCCGGACAGGGTTTCCGTCGGGTTTCCGCCGAGTTCGATTTCCGGGGAGGGTGGCAGACGTCAGAGACAGGCTCCGACCTACTGTGATGAGTGCGCCGCGAGGGACTCGAACCCCCAGCCCGCTGATCGAGAATCACCTGCGCCATCGTGCTCTGTCGTTGGTTCCGGTGCTGGTCAGCAGCCGCCCACTCTGTTATCGATCATCACCGGTAGGCGTCTGTGGGGCGCGGTAGCGGTTCATAAGCGCCGAGCAAAACGGCAGATTGATCATGCTGGCCGCCCACGTGCCGCTGGTTCGGGCGGGGTGATCGGTGAGGTGTCCTCGCTGCGCTCCGCGCTCGACTACTACCTCGTCCTGGCTGGGCCAGCCGCGGCCGCCATCTCGTAGAGCGTGGAGCGCTGGTACCCAATGCCTTCAGCCGCCGATGCCTCGCTGTAACACGGCGCGTCACAGTGGCGAAATGTCGTCGGTGACAGACACATGCAGCAACCGCCGCGGGGCCAGAGCGGTGACTGTCTCCTCGATCCCTTCGCATTCAGGAGACGTGTGTGTCCACTCCACCTATCGCTACCCCTGAGTCGGCCGTGGCGCCAGCGCCTGCCGGAGCCAACGGTCGTAAGTGGGTGAAGGCCGTTGCTATCGCTGCGCTGCCCTGTTCCCTTATCCCGTTCGTAGGCCTCATCCTCGGTGCCGTCGCTCTTGGAGCTGGGCTGGTCCATCGCCGTCGCTCGGCCGTGATCATGTCCAGTATCGCGGTGCCGATCGCTGTGCTGGTCACAATCGGAGTTGCCGCGTCACCCGTTCCGGCTCCGCAGTCGGTTCCCACTGGGTCCCCTGTACCACCCACCGCTGCTGCAGCTCCGGCCGGGTCAGACCCCGCGACCGTGGTTGCCACACCGGCACCAGCCGCCGCCCCACCCCCGGGACATTCTGCTGCCACTCGGGGGCTGCTTGACCCGGCTTCCTACTGGGATCGGACCTACCAACGGGTATCCGAAAGTGAGTGCACCGCAGAGGGCGAGACGAAGCTTCCCCTCGGAACCCTGGACGGGTGGCGGATTGGCTCAGGTGGCGTGGCCTGTTACAACAACATCGGCGACGGCTCTGACCCGGTGTGGCACGGGCACATCGTGGGCGTCGATGTCTACTTTGCTAGCCACGTGACTGAGCAGGTGGCACGGGTCGCTGTCGCCGCCTTGCTACCGGCAGATGCCCAGGCTGCGGGCCCGTTCCCGGGAATGAACAACGACCTGTCGGAGATACCAAACGGCTCGTGCCAGCACATCGTCTACACCTCGGCGACACTGGCTGCAGCAGTGCGGGCGGCGAACCCCACCTGGCCCGATAACCCGTCGAAAGCGGACTTGGTCTTCTACTCGGGCCACGCGGACAGCGCCAATGGCTCCGGTAAGGCCTTCAACCCGAACAGCATCAACGAAGTTCTGGTGGCGATTGGGGACGGAAACCCCCACGCAGGCGCCTACAACTGCTGACAGGCCGGTGTAGGGGTCGATAGTCGCCCGGCCTGGGTCCCTGTGACTGGGCGGTCACCGGCGAATGAGCGGTGCCCGTCGGTGTCGGGGTCAGGTGGTGGCCTGGGCCTGGGTCGCTGTCACGGGGCGGCCGCCGGTGGGTGGGCGGGTTTGGCCTGGGGTCTGGACTCCAGGTGTTCGGCGGCGGACGATTAGTGAACGTTTCATCCGTTCCTGGAGGTCACCATATCTGCGTTCATTCACGACATAGTCACGCTGGTCAATGTCGGTACTGTCGCGTTCCTGGTGCTCGTCGTGTTATCACTGCTGCGGATGCGGCGGTGGCCGGCAACCCCACCATTCGCCCGCCGCGTCCCAACCGGGTTTGGCACGGCAACTCCGCGCCGATGGTAACGCATTGATCTTTTACGACCGGGGCGGCTTCCTGTTCCGCAAGCGCTGGTTCTTCACCGCCACCGGCTGTCCTCCTGCCCGACTGCTGAAGTTCAACGACCAGGAGCACGTTCGGTGGCAGCGAGCCCAGGCCAACCAACCAGTGCGAATAACGTCACACGGTCCGCGCACTTGGTGGTGGTTTGATGGCGAGTTTTACTGGGACTCTGCGGGTTACGACGCGGACGATGTACGGGCGTTGGTCCGTGACCGCCAGCGTCGCGAACAAGCCCGCTTGGACAGGGCACGCATGTTGCTCCGTGTCGACGAGCAGCAACAAGGCAACGACACCGGAACTGAGACCCGTCAGCGTCGAGGCCCGATCCCTCGTGAGCTGGCCCGTGCCGTGTATGAACGCGACGGTGGTCGATGCGTCCAGTGTGATGCCCGGTTTGACCTGCAATATGACCACATCATTCCGGTGGCTCTTGGGGGAGCGACAACCTTAGAGAACCTGCAGCTACTCTGCGGCGACTGCAACCGTACTAAGGGTGCCAACATCTGAACAGTCGGACAAATCGCGCCGTGGGTCACATGCTTCCGACGCCAAGGGCTGAGCTGGATCAGCCTGCTTCGGTGCCGGTCCACTTGCAGCGTTGTTACACAGCGCCGTTGTTGTCGTTCGCCATTGTTAATTACTGATTGTAGTTCACCGGACTTTCGGGGAGACTCGTGATGATCATCGGCGAGTATGTGCATGACAGCTTGTGCCTCAGTGAGCGTTGCGCCCTTCGTAAGGCTGTTACAACGACCGTGCCCGCCCCCATGCAGCGATCATCGCGGGGCTGGGATTCGTCCAGTCATCCATCGCTCCAACTAGGATCTGCTTGACCCGTTCCTTCGATTCGACCAACGCTAGGTCGATGAAGCTCTGACACTGGCTGAGGTGGCTCCCTACGCTGAGACAGAGCACGATGCCGACCATCTGCAAGCCCCGAGCAACGACAGCGGCTTTCTGATCGACCACGGGGATGGGTATCCGCTTGGTCAGTTCTCGCGCTACTGCCTGCTCGACGCTTCCACCGCCCAACCAGCCGGCAACCCTGCTTGCCACTGATCCGATGAGATCATGTAGCGCCTTCTTGCCATCGAGGACCCCTTTTGCCATGTCAGCGAGGACCTTGCACTCCCGTTGCCGATGACCATCGAACAAGCGCTGCCAGGTCTTGTCCGTGATGCACCCGAGCGCTTGCTCTGTAACCGCATCTTGCCAGCTGCTGGTCGTAACATCGGCGCAGAAGGCCACAGCCTGCTCGACCCGGGATTGCTCCCGCGTAGACAGGTTCTCAGGCTGAGCTCGCCGAGGAGCCTCGTACTGCCCTCTCCTCGGCCCTCGCTGCACCGGGATATGCAACTGTCGTGTGCTACTGACTCGTGGCTGCCGAGCTGGTGGCCGGCTTCGCTGAGGTGAGCGTCTCGTCTGCGGCTTCGTCCCGCCGTAGGGCTGACCCTTGTGCTTGTGACAGCGCATCCCCTGTTCGCGGACTGGGTTCCGGCAGAGGTTGTACGGGGGCGACGCGCACCGTGCTCCACACTTGGCCACACGGGGAGTGTCCGAACTGCCAGGGACGGCTCGCAGCGGTCCAGAAAATTACAGGTGAGTAGTTTTATCGGTCTTGATCCCCGATGCGTCCGGCAATCACAGTCACCCCGTAGAGGAAAATTCGGCAGCATCACCGGTCGGATATGCGCTACGAAGGCCTCTGCCGTGTCAACGCCGCTTCCGCTGCCCGTGTACTACCAGGCAGTCAGGAGGAGTGCCGCTTGACCTCTACATATATCTCGGGACCCACGGCTTGGTGGTGGCTCATGTTGCCGGGCATGTTCCCTCCATGTTCCCGGCAACCCCACTTGATCAAGGTTGCTGGAGCCTCCACTTGTAAGTCTCCGGAGGACCGTAGGCCGCAGTGTGCACATGGTGTTTTACCTCGAAGGATCTTTGGACGTGATGTCGGGCTGTAGCTGTTGTGTTGAGGTCGTTACTACACGGCTGCCACATGGTGGGGTCTCCGTCAGCGACTCCTGGCCCAGGGTGACGTGGCGATAGTCAATCCCTGGTAACGAACATCCCACGATCCTCGACATGTGTGGCAACAGCACGGTGCTGCCATCGGAAGGACAACCACTATGGCTACACAACACGGACTGGGCATGGGTTCGGGAAGTATGATTGACAACGGAGACGGCACTGCTTCGTACAGGAAGCCGGCTACTCTGTCCCAGGCATTTCGGGTGCGGATCTCCGAGGTCCGTGGCTTCTCAGTAACCAAAGGCTCGAAAATGCTCGAGCGCACGTTACGAATCATGGGCAACGGAACCGAACTGGCGTCCGTCAGCGTCAACCACGGCGTCGCGGAAAAGATCGAATCCTGGTTTCGGGTGCATCCAGACTTCCAAACCACCGTGGCCGCCCAACCGATAAGTGCGCCTGTTTTTCAGCCGAGCAGTACGCTCATTGCCGACGAGCTTATCAAGCTCGTTCAGCTGCGTGACTCCGGCATCCTCACCAACGAGGAATTTGGCCAGCAGAAGGCGAGACTCCTTGGATTGGTCGAGTAGTGTCACCGAGGTGATTGAGCTGTAGTGATCACCAAGAACTCGACCCCACCCCGTGGCGATTGTGCGTGTGATCCCGTGCCGATGTGGCCAGGGATGGTCTCGACGTCCGATGGTGGATCTTGCGGGGTTGCCTGTGTTGCTGTACTTCGCTGCTGTACCAGATCCCTCGCTTGTAAGCCGAAAGGTACCGTGTGCAGGACGGCTGCTTCTCGAAGCGAACGCATTCGACGCCCTGGCCGGACATGTCGTCCACATCGCCCGCCAGCGAGGATGGCCCGTGCTGACCGCCGACCCCGGCTGGCTGCACGGATCGCCCCTGACCTCGACATCGATTTGCTGTAGAAGTTCGCCACAGCGCCGATCCGCGCCACTGTCCGCCGACTGCTCCTCGAGACACCACTCGACCAACTCGATGGGGCTTCGGAAGGAGCCACGACCTTCGAACCCAACTGGACGGGTGTTCGGTCCGTTACTTTGTGACGGTTCGTGGTCGCCGCCGGTGATGCGTCGTGGCTGGTCAGCCAGCGTGTCAGGCTCTTTTGAGTTGCCCTGCGATGTGCGGTGCTGCCCGTAGCGCTCGACCACCCCCAGATCGGCCGCGCCAGCCAGTTCATGACCGCACTCGCACCGGCCCGACGGGAACCGGTCGGTGCGCTTCAGCACACGGGCTGAATGTTGGCCTCAGCCTGTCTCGCTCGTCGCTTTTCGTCGATCGCGTCAGCGGTGCAGGGCTGCGACCGAGTTTGGAAGCCGAAGCCGTCGGCCCAGGTCCACCATCTGCCGCAGCAAGGTGAGGCCGTCCCGCGCGTCGATGTCGCCGTTGACAACTGCGATCTTGACGAGGTCGGCCGTCTCGCGGGTCGTGATCCGCTGGGCGCGCGCGTAGCGCAGGGATTCCCGGTCATCCGAGATCCACCATGAACCAGCGAGTTCGATCCAGTTCGTGATCACGTAACAAGTCTGGGCTTCTCCGAGGTGCTTCAACGGTTGATCGTCAGTACCACCGAAGACCCCGCGTCGGATTCTTTCGATCTTCTGCGTGTCGGGCTCCGAGCTGATCTCGATCGCCTCGCCCAGCCAACAGTCCGCAAGCAATCCGTTCAGCGCAGGTACGTAGGAGGCAGATCTGGTTGCCTCGTACGCCACAGCCTCAGTCCATCTCCCACACCCGCCAAGCGCCAACCTGAGCAGGTCGAGGCGATTCACCACGGCGAAGTTGCAGAGGACCGTGTTGTCCGGGAACAGGAACTCCGTCATGACGCATCATGGGTTCCGTGTTCCGACTCCAGCGCCTGCCGAAGATCGTCGACGTCGGTTCCGAGTAGATTGGCATAGGGACGAAGGGTTGCCATGCCGGATTCGTAGGCGGCGAAGGTGTCTCGGACGAGCAGGCCCGGCGGACGTGGTGTGCCCGCCTCGGCGACCCACTGAGCGAACTGTTCGCCGAGGCCGATCGTGATCGCGGCCTTGGCTGCGGTGATCGCGTTGTAACGATCGCAGGAGCCGGCGTCGATCAACCGGAGGTGAAGAAGTCGATAGGCAAGCGCCGAGGGGGTCACCATCAGCTCACAGGAGAGCGCGGCGAAAGTCTGTTCAGTGAGGCCGGTCGACCCGACCGCGTCCCGGAGAGTGTTCTCAGGCATGAGAAACGCGGACGCGAAGGCGTTGGCGCGCATCTCACTGGGATCTTTCGCTTGTGATTTGTCGAAGATGTCCCGGTCGAGGTGGACGTCTTGATCATCACCCGCGAGCAGGTGGCCGAGTTCGTGCGCGAGCGTGAAGCGCTGCCGCGCCGGGACGTGCGAGGTGGCCAGAATGATCAGCTTGACGTCGTCGGACGAGGCCGCCAGGCCGTCGAAGCCGGTTCCGAGTTCGACGACGGCCACATCGACGCCGAACACGTCTTCGGTCAAGACGAGCAGATTGCCGTCGCTGGTGGAGCGGCCCGCCTGGCTGACCCGGGCCAGGGCTTCCTGCGCCAGCCGGCGCCCCTGCGCGATGTAGCCGCCCGTGCCGCCAAGCCCCGCCGTCATCGGTCGCCACGGTTGCCGGTAGCCGAGCGAGGCCATGTCCTCGCGCAACGTGCTGTAGCGCTTCGCCGCGGCGAGGACGGCACCGGCATCGCCGCTCGTGGTCCTGGCCGCTACCGCCAGCGGGGGCTCCTCCCCGGTGATCAGCCAATCCACCGTGACCTGGCACAGTTCCGCGATGCGCGCGAGGTCCAGCGAGGAGAAACGGCGGGCACCGCTCATGGACTCGGACAGCTTCGAGTCGTCGAGCCCGATCCGCTGCGCGAAGGCATGACGGCTCAGGCCCGAAGCCTCGATCAGGCC
Source organism: Pseudonocardiaceae bacterium (assembly GCA_050699955.1). Taxonomy (GTDB): domain Bacteria; phylum Actinomycetota; class Actinomycetes; order Mycobacteriales; family Pseudonocardiaceae. The sequence continues at coordinate 9,866 of JBOHGD010000041.1, forward strand.
CAGCACACGATCGGGAACGCTCGACACGCAAGGAGACTAGGGCAGGATGACCGGCGGTCAAGTGATGGATGACAGGGGCAGGCTCAGGTGACGATCGCGGCGGACCATCAGCCCAGCGACCATCAGCCCAGCGCAGGTGCGGCGGCAGCCGACTCGACCTCGCTGCCGCCGGTACCGGAGCCAGGTCAAGTGGTCAACGTCCGCGGCTCCACCTGGGCGGTGGCCGACGTCCGTCAGCAGGGCCTGCCGCGCAGCCCCGCGGATGAGGGCACGGCGGGGCTCACGCACGTGGTGAGCCTCCAGTCCCTCGAAGAGGACCGCCTCGGCCAGGAACTCGCGATCGTCTGGGAGGTGGAGGTCGGGCACACCGTCGCGCCCGACCAGGGCCTGCCGGAGAACATCGGCGCTGACGCCTTCGACGACCCCAACACGCTGGCGGCGTTCGTGGACGCGGTGCGCTGGGGCGCTGTCACGTCCGCCGACGCCAACTCCTTCCAGGCACCGTTCCGCAGCGGCGCCAACGTCGAGGCGTATCAGCTCGAGCCACTTCGCCGTGCGCTGCAGTCGTCGCGCACGAACCTTCTGCTGGCCGATGATGTGGGCTTGGGCAAGACCATCGAGGCCGGTCTGGTCATCCAGGAGCTGCTGCTGCGCCACCGCGCCCGGTCGGTCATCGTCGTCTGCCTACGGGGCATGGCGATTAAGTGGCAGGACGAGATGCGGGAGAAGTTCGGCCTGGACTTCGTCATCGTCAACAGCGAGCTCATGGCCCGGGTCCGCCGCAGCCACGGGCTGGGCGCCAATCCGTTCCGGCTGTTCCCTCGCGTCATCGTCAGCATGTCCTGGTTGCCGACGTTGCGCGCGCAGCGGCTGCTGCGCGACGTCTTCGCCGACGTCCGGGACACGGCCACGGCACGACGGTTCGCCTTCGACATCTTGGTCGTGGATGAGGCCCACCACATCGCTCCCGCCAGTCCCACCACCGCCCCAGGTCGACGCGGCTACGCCGTGGACAGCCAGCGCACAACAGCCACCAAAGCGCTCGCGGAGAAGTGCGAGCACCGGTTGTTCCTCAGCGCGACGCCGCACAACGGCTATCTGGAATCGTTCACCGCGTTGCTGGAGATGATCGACGGGCGACGGTTCAGCCGCGGCGCGAACCTCGACGAGCGGGCGCTGCGGGACATCGCGGTCCGGCGGTTGAAAGCGGAACTCACCGACAAGGAGTTCAAGCCTCGCCGGCTCACGGTGCTCCCGTTCAGCCCGAGCGCCGATGAGCAGCGGCAGTTCACCACGCTGGACCGCATCCTGACCGACAGCGCACGCGCGAACGGGAAACGCCGCTCGGGCGACATCGTGGCGATGCTGTTGAAGAAGCGGTTCCTGTCCAGTCCATGGTCGTTCGCCCGCACGCTGGAGCTCTACGAGCAGGCCGCGGTCACCGGTCGGCAACTCCAGCTCGACGACGAGGATGCCTACTACGAGGAAGTCCTGGGCAGCGGGCAGTCGGATGAGGAGGAAGGCGAGGCCGACCATCCCGAGTTCACCGCGCTGCGGCAGAGCAAGGGCTCCGATCCGCTCGTGACGGCGACGAGCCGGGACATCGCCTCGCTCGTCGAGTGGGGCCGAGGCTACGAGCACCGGCCGGACTCCCGCCTGGAGGCGCTGATCACGTTCCTCGACGCGATCTGCCGTCCGGACGCCGCGACGTGGACCAACGAGCGAGTCGTGGTGTTCACCGAGTACGCCACCACGCTGGACTGGATCGCGCGGGTCCTCACCCAATGCGGTTACCGGGATGTCCTGGCGACGATCCAGGGCTCGACACCCGCCGAGGAACGGGAGAAGATCCGCGCCCAGTTCACCGAGGACCCGGCCAAGTACGACGTGCGGGTGCTCATCGCGACGGACTCCGCGGGCGAAGGTATCGATCTTCAGACCCACTGCCACCGGCTGGTGAACTTCGACATCCCGTTCAACCCGTCCCGGCTTGAGCAGCGCATCGGCCGCATCGACCGGTACGGGCAACGGGAAACGCCGGAGATCCGCCACTTCGCCCCGGAATCGACATCCACGACCTACGCCGCCGACCTGGACTTCATGCGCCGCATCGCGGAGAAAGTCGGCAACGTCGCCCAGGATCTCGGCTCGGTCAACCAGGTCATCGGCGCCGACGTGCAGAACCACTTCAGCCCCACCGCGACCTCGCGCAAGGCCACACCAACCGCGCCCGACGACGGCAACTCAATCATCACTCGAGCGCTGGCCGGCGGCATCGAGCTGAACCGCAGACTCACCGAGCTGTCACGCACCTATGCCGAACGCAAGGTGGAGATGCACCTGACGCCCGGCAACGCGCGACGCGTGGTGGACGCCGCGCTGGCGCTCACCGCGCAGCCGCCGTTGGTGGAGGTGGGCCATGCGGACACCGATGCGCAGGTGTTCACCGTTCCGGGCCTCGGCTCAGCCTGGCAACCCGCGCTGCGCGGGTTGGACACCCGGCTGGAGCCGGGGGTCCCGCGTCCGATCACGTTCGATGATCAGGCCACGCAGGTCACTGATCTTGTCCATGTTCATCTTGGTCACGCGCTCATGCAGCGCTCGACCCGTGTCCTGCGCAGCGCGTTGTTCAGTGTCGACGCGCCGGTGAACCGGGTGACCGCGGTCGTGGTCGACGGCCTGCCGCAGTCCTGCGTCGCCGCCGTGTCCCGGCTGGTCCTGGTCGGGCGGGGCGGTCTGCGCCTGCACGAGGAGGTCTTCCTCACCGGCATCCGGGTGCGTGGCCAGGCGATGGCGGAGGCCAAGGTCGAGCAGGTCCTCGACGACGCTCTCGACGCGGAGAGCCTGGTCCTCGCCGGGGTGGCGGCTCGGACCGCGCTGGCGCAGGAGTGGAACGCCGAAGACTCCCGGTTGCGCACCCGGCTGCTGACCGCGATGGCCCGCAAAGCCGAGTCCCGCCAGGAGAAAGTCACCGAAGCGCTCGAAACCCGCCGGGACACCGATATCACCAGGGCGCGGGAGATCTTCGGCGCCTTCCGGGTCAACCTGCGCGAGTCGCGCGATCGGCTCGCGCGCGAGATCTCCGACCAGGAGCAAGCGCTGTTCACCGACGACCAGCACGCACAGCGGCGCCATGACCTGCGGGCTATGGAGGACCGGCTGGCGGGCCTGGACGACGAGGAACAACGCGAGATCACCGCGATCGGTGAGCGCTACCGCGACATCAAGCCGCACGTGTCCGCCGCCGCCGTGGTCTTCGCGCTGACCCCGGCCGACGCCGAGGCTGGGACGGTGCAGCCGTGAGCCGCACCTTCGCCCCATCATCCACCGACCTGCACCGCGCGTGGCTGGAACTGGTGGACACCGACGGCCCGTTCCTGGCCGTGCCGGCACTCAAACGTGTGTGGCAACACGGAATGCCGCCACCCGACGCTGATGCGGTCGCGGCCTTGAAGGACGCGAAGCCGGCGTGGGAAAAGGCGTGGGAGAACTGGGACAAGCACCGCGACGACCCGGCCGCGGTCGAGTTCTACCGCGAAGCACGCGATGTCTGGGTGGACGTCGTCCTGCGCGAGGTGCTGGGCTGGGCAGACTCCTACGTCACCAGCACGACCGGGAACCCCAGCATCGGGAACGCAGTCCGGTCGCCCAACCATGCCGTCACCGTGCGACCGGACGGCGCGCTGACCCACGGGGAGGCGACCGGCGCGCTGGTTCTGGTCGTCGACCCGGTCGACTCGCTGCGTGATCCGCTCGACGACGGCTGGGCCGCCAGCCCCATCGACCGGATGGAGGAACTGCTGCGAGCGGCCACGGTCCCGGTGGGGGTGGTGACCGACGGGCGGTGGTGGGCCATCGTCAGCGCCCGCGCGCAGACCATGGTCGCCGCCGGCATCGTCGACGCCCAGACCTGGATCGAAGAACCGCAGGTGCGCAACGCGTTCATCGCACTGCTCCAGCGCCGCCGGCTGCTGGGCGGCAAGCCCGAGGACCGGCTGACGGAGTTGTTCGGCGCCTCGGTCGCCGCCGCCGAGGAGATCACCGAGGCGCTGGGTACGCAGGTGCGCCGCGCGGTCGAACTGCTGGTGCAGGCGCTGTCCGAAGCGGCGCTGGGAACCACGCCGGACCCGCTGCCCGCCCAGCGGGCGGACGTGTACGAAGCGGCCGTGACGGTGCTGATGCGGGTGGTGTTCCTGCTCTTCGCTGAGGAGCGCGGCCTGCTCCCGCAGAGCAGGCTGTTCGCGATGGGGTACGGGATCAGTGACGAACTGGACGCCCTCGACGCCCGCGCGCGTGAGGAGGGCAATGACGCGCTCGACGCCACGCACCTGACCTGGCACCGCCTGCTCGCGACCTCTCAGGCGCTCTACCACGGCGCGTCGTTCGAGGACCTGCGCCTGCCGTCCTATGGCGGTTCGCTGTTCGACCCCGCCCGCTTCGGTTTCCTCACCGCACGCGGACAGCGCGGTACCCTGGCGATCACGGTCAGCGACCGGGTGATGCTCGAAGTCCTGCGGGCGGTGCACATCGCCCAGCTCAAGGGGCAACCGGCGCGGCGGATCTCGTTCCGCGACATCGACGTCGAGCAGATCGGCTACATCTACGAGGGCCTGCTCGGCTACACCTGCGCCAAGGTCGACGAGATCACCGTCGGCCTGATCGGCAAGCCGGGTGAGGAGCCCGAGATCCCGCTCACCGACCTGGAGGGGATCTTCGTCACCTTCCACGGGGACACCTCCCGCGCGAACGAGATCCTTGCCTGGGCCAAGGAGCATCAGCCTGGGGCCATGGCACCGACCAAGGCCGCGCTGGCCAAGGCAATCCGCGAGAACGAGAAGGTCGAGGACGCCGAACGCGCGCTGCGCGCGGTGACCACCGACGCGGCTCTGCGCGACAGGTTGCGCCCGTTCATCGGGATCATCAGACGGGACCTGCGCAACCGTCCGCTGGTCGTGGTACCGGGCGGCGTACTCGTCGTCGAGACACCGTCGCGCGCCTCAGCGGGCGCGCACTACACGCCCCGCTCGCTCGCCGAGGAGGTCGTCCGATACGCCCTGGAACCACTCGTGTTCGATCCCGGTCCACATCAGACCGTGGATGGCTGGGTGCCGGTGTCCTCGGAGCGGATCCTGGACCTGAAAGTCGCTGACATCGCCTGCGGCTCGGGCGCCTTCCTCGTCGCCGCCGCGCGCTACCTCGCCGCCCGCCTCGTCGAGGCGTGGCACCGCGACGGGGTCGCCCACGGGACCCCGCACGATCTCTCCGTCCGGGCGATCCGGACCGTGGTGGCCACCTGTCTCTACGGTGCCGACATCAACGCCATGGCCGTGGAGATGTGCAAGCTCTCGCTGTGGCTGGTCTCGCTCGACCCGAAGCTGCCGTTCTCCTTCGTCGACGACAAGGTCCTGCACGGCAACTCGCTGCTCGGCCTGACCGACGTCCGGCAGCTCAAGCTCAAGCACATCAACCCGGACAGCGCGAGGGATCCGAGCCTGTTCGAGCTGGACGTGGATGGTGTGCTCACCAAGGCGGCTCGGCTGCGCCGGCAACTCGCGACCGAGGTCGACGACAAAGATCCCCAGCGCTCGGCGACGACTAAGCGCCGCCAGTGGCGGGCCTACCGGGAGTTGACCAGGCAGTTGACGGATGTCGCGGACGGTGTGGTCGCGGCGGGCTTGCGGCTGGGTGGTAAACCGGGAAAGGCACTGCGCGAGGCGTACGAGAATCTCCGCATCGCCGTCGAACACGCTTACCCCGGTCCCGACGGTGAGCCGGACCGCTCCATGCTCGAAGGCATCCTCGACGCCGGTCTCACCCCGACCGTCGACACGGACTACGAGCACTGGAGGCCCCTGCACTGGATTCTGGCCGTGCCCGACGTGATGGAACGCGGCGGCTTCGACGCCATCATCGGCAACCCGCCATTTCTTGGCGGAAAGAAGATTTCACCGGCTATCGGATCCAACTTGCGCGAGTGGCTAGTTAATATGTTATCCGAGGGATCGAAGGGCAACGCCGACCTCGTAGCCTATTTCTTCCTGCGTGCCATATCGCTACTGACCGGATACGGAAATCTAGGACTTATCGCGACGAACTCCCTCGCGCAAGGCGAGACTCGCGAAGTCGGGCTCGACCGAATGGTCGCCGATGGCTTCACCATCGTCCGTTCGATCCAGAGTCGCTCGTGGCCGGTCGCCAGCGCAAACTTGGAATATGCGGCAGTCTGGGGCAGCCGCCGAGCGATCTCGGCAGCGGTGCCACGGGTGGCTGATGATGTCGTCGTGGAACGGATCTCGACGCTATTGGAGCCTGCCGGGCGCGTCGACGGCCCGCCGATTCGGCTCGCAGAGAATTCCGGGATCGCGTTCCAGGGGTGCATCGTCTTGGGCATGGGCTTCGTGCTGGAACCCGAAGAAGCCGCCGCCTGGATCGAGGCCAGCCCGAGGAATACGGAGGTGCTTTTTCCCTACCTCAACGGCGAAGATCTCAACTCCCGACCGGACACATCACCCTCCCGCTGGGTCATCGACCTTGGAGAACGAGCCAAGGAGGATGCAAGGCAGTTCCGTGAACCATGGACTCACGTCGAGCAACATGTCCGATCAGTGCGCGCGAAGAACGACGTCACCAAGTATCCGAGGATGGTTAATGAATGGTGGAAGTTCTGGAACACCAGACCATCTATGCGGAAGGCGATTGTGGCGCTGGATCAGATGCTGGTCTTGACGAGACATTCAGTGACGTTGATGCCTTGTCGAGTTGCCAAAGGTCCTGTCCCAAGCGAGGCCACCGTCGTGTTCGCGACGGATTCTTTTGCTGATCAGGCAGTATTGTCATCGAACCCTCATTAAATGTGGGCAATCAAGTACGGGTCTGGGCTACGAAAGGACCCACGCTATACGCCTTCGGGTGTCTTCGAGACCTTCTCCCGGCCGGAGCCGACCGATCGGCTGGCCGAAATGGGCAGGACGCTGGACACCGAGCGGCGGGAGATCATGGTGCGACGGGATCTCGGGCTGACCAAGCTGTACAACCTGGTCAACGATCCCAACACCCCTAACTCCGCTGATGCTGATGTGGCGCGCATGCGGGAGATCCATGTCGAGCTCGACCATGCGGTCATGGACGCCTATGGCTGGGGCGATGTGCCGCTGGAGCACGGCTTCCACACTTACCGGCAGATGTTGCGGTGGACGGTCAGCCCGACGGCGCGCGTCGAGATCCTGGACCGCCTGTTGGAGGAGAACCACCGCCGGGCCGCGACGCAGGGCAAGGCTCTGCCCCCGATGGACACCGACGAGGAAGCAGCCGACGAATGAGCGCAGGTCAGCGCGGTTACAGCCGAGGGTCATCCCCGCTATGGATGATCATCGCGTGGCTCGATGAGTCGCTGACCCCAGTGTCGGAGTAGGTCCCGCAGCGCGCAGAGCCCAGCTGGGTCGAATCCGTAGTCGGCGAACGAGGAATCAGGACGGTCGGCCACCGCGGTGAGCACGCGCCCGAAGTCCTTGTGATCGAAGCCGTCGTCGGCACGGGCCGCCAGCTCCAAGAGCGTGGTTCGGAGTAGGCGCCCGAAATCAGCGCCGCGTGGACGTCGATGTAGTCGCGGGTCTGTCCCCGCCCCCACAAGGCGAGCATCTTCCCTGCTACCGCGTCGTCGCGATCCAAGACTGGGCCGATGTCGAGCAGTGCCGGCCGATTGCCTCGCCAGTCGTAGGCGAGTTCGACTCGGACCGGGTCGTCGCCGCCCACGAGCAGTCTTGCGAACAGTTCGGCCCGGCGTACGACATCGACTGCATGCCCAGCTTGGGCGTATGCCTCGGTGATCGCCTCAACAGCCCCGGTGAAACTCGTCGGGTTCGAGACGGTTGGTGAACAGGTCGACGTCCTCGCTGGCTCTGTCGATCAAACCATGGGCTGACAGTGCGTACCCCCCGGCGAGGGCGAACCCGTACCGCCCCACCGCCGCGAGTCCGATCCGGGCCAGTTCGGCGTGCCGTTGGTCCACCGGTGATCAGGCGACCGCGCGGCCGGTGAGCTCGGAGAACCGGTCTTCCCACGCTCGGCGGCATCGTTGCGGCAAGGTCAGTCGCGGCCAGAGTTCGGCCAGCAACCCGCGATTCAGGTACTCGGCAAGGTCGGTTACGGAGTTCGCCTCCTGGACCGCCATTTCGTACAGCAGCCGACGCTGATCAGAGTCTCCGACATCGAATGTGCGTCGCGGTCCCCACGCCAAGGACCTCGGCAGCGTCACATCACCACGGACCGGACCGGTCAGCTCGTCCAACGAGCCGGGAAGGGCGTACGGGCGCACGTCGACGTACCTGAGGTGCCTGCCTCCGGGCTCAGCTGCACCGACGCTGTCCATATGTCCATTGTGCCGGTACACCGAACGTCTACCAACCGCGAGCCGCCCAAGCGTGGCCTGATGATCCCCCCGTCGATGGGGCTGCGCCGCCAGATCCCCGACGACCTCGACTCGTTCACCGTGCAGGGAGGATCAACCCGCCATCAGATGTAGCGTCGTCCGCTGTTCGGTGGTGCTGCTGACCCTCCCGACCCGTACCGGGTGCCCAGGAGTCGACAGGCAAAGCTCGACACCCTCCCGCAGCGCCGCAGAGAGTTCAGCAAGGTTGGATCCAGTAGCGAAGACACCGGGCAGCTCGGCAACTTCGGCCCAGAGGCCGTCGCTGTCGTCGTGAATGGTCGCCGTGTAGGTGACTGTGCGCTCGGTCATCCTCGTCTCCCCTCCTTGAGCCCGGCCTGCCGAAGGATCGCTTGACTCAAACCCACAGGGTAGTCCTGCCGCTTGTTGATCGGCAGCGTGATCGGACGGTGACCAAACTCGGTCATCTTGATCTGGTGGTTGCCACCTCGCTCGCGGGTCCAACCGTGCTGCTCGAGCAGGCGCCCGGCACTGGTGTAGTTCAGGGTGCGGGGCAGCTCGTCCACCACTTGACTCCGTCCGGCTCGGCGTGCAGCCACGATGCCAGACGGGTCCGACGATTTGATGGCCCTACTATGGTCCACACCCTCGGCCAGTTGCTCGTCGCCGAACCCGCATTGTGGTGTCTAAAACGGGAGAGTACCGGAAAGCACGTGAGCACCCCCATGGCGAGCGGCCGGAGTACCGGCTGGTGCACGAGCCGGGCGGGCGGTCGTGAACGGCGAGGGAGAACCTGGTCGACATACTCGAGCGCGAGTCGCGGTTTCCGCTTCACTGCGCACTTTTCATCTCCCGTCCCCTCATTCGGTCACTGCCCCGTCATACTCGGTATCCAGGTCAGCACCTTCGATCGTGAGGTCGGTGACGGGTAGTAGGCAGGTGCGCCCGGTGGCAGCGAATGACACGAATACCTCGCCGGGGGAGGGAAAGTACGTCTGGTCGGGTCCGGCGACCTCACCGCGCAGGCATCGCCCGTCTGAGGTGGTGTACTGGACCCTGGTATGGGTCACAAACGCCGATTTCATGATTCACTGGTCCGCCCTTTTTCCGTTGCCGCTCTTAGCGTGTTCCATGGGTCATGATCCACCAGCGCGTGTCCTGGTACGAGCAGTGAGATGGTGCGCTCGCGTAGCGTGTAGCAATCCCGGCTGAACCCATTGAGATAGAGCGTGTCCGCCCATTCGCCCGTGCGCCGGATGCCCAGCAGCGCACCGTCCGGGCCTTCGGCAACCCGTTGGAACTGGAAACCCCGCGCCTTGGCGTGATCGAGCAACCGTTTGGCGATCACAAGGTCCGGGCTATCGGCCGCCACGACGAGCCTCCCGCACCCCGTTGCTGTTCAGCTCGGCATAACGGATCTGCCCAGCGTGGGTGACACACACCTGCTGCACCCCGGCGGGGTCTGGTCGGGCGAGCGCCAGAAGCTCGGTGCGGATCAGCTCGTCGAGCGCGTCCGCGACGTAGCCGGCGACTGGCCGCCCGTGGTTCAGGTAGTGGCCATCCAGCTTGGTCACGCCACCCTCGTGCACGCGCAGCAGTGCCAGCCATTCATTCACCGGGCTCACTGCGCCGCCGCCCAGTCTTGGCAGGACCGGCAGCCCCGATCGGTGCCCTCCAGGAGGCTGCCGGGCACGACCACCGCACCGCACACCCCGACGTAGCGCCCGGCACGACGACCAGCTGCCACCGCCTCATCAGTGACCAGATGCGCGACCACGGTGCGGGTATCAGTCATCGCGACAACCCGAGCCTTGTCGCGCACATTGGCTGCTCTCACCGCCACGGTTGCCGGCACAGTGATCCCTCCTTGATCGCGGTCGTTGCTGCGTAACCATCACTGCCCGATGGCCGAACAGGTGGGCCTCCGCGGGGCCATTACGGGCCGTCGTGGGGACATTGCGGGGCCGGGCGCCGCCTCTCGTTGCGGAGCCGGGAGTCTGCTCGGCTCGCCAGCAGCGAGACCGATGCTTCGACCGCTGCCCCAGTCCAGATACATACCGTCCAGAGGGATGGTGGATAGTCCTTGTCGTGGACTGGCTACCCTCGGTGAGCCGGTCAACCGGCACGTGAGGGGGTCAGCGATGACAGCAGGGACAGGCGGGACCGAACCGGGTCCCCATACCGATCCTGCAGCGCCGGAGAAGGCGTTGTCCGCGCCAACGATGCTGAAAGTCTTGCTGCGGGAACGGCATTGGCATTCGTACACGATGTTCAAGCGAGCTTACGTCAAGTCCGCGAAAAAGCTGGACTCGTCGCTGGCCAACTCGTATCCGAGCGATCGGACGTTCAAGCGCTGGGTGACGGGCAGAATCAAGGACGCGCCGAGGGCTGAGCATTGCGCGGTACTAGAGGCGATGTTTCCCGGATGGTCCGCGCCAGAACTCTTCCAGCCCTGCGCGCCACCGGACAACGACCAGGAAACAACTTTACTCAAGGAGCTCTTGCGGCAGTGGCATCTTCAAGCTTACCGCATTTTCTGCAAGGGTTACGATGACGCTGCACGTAGTGTCGACAGCACGCTGATCGGTAAGCATCCGACTGAGCGGCAGTTTTACGCATGGGTATCCGGCGAAAAAGTCGGACTGCCGAACCCGGCTCATTGCAGCGTCCTCGAAGCGATGTTCCCCGACTACACAGCACGACAGCTCTTCGAACCATATGAGTGGACTAAAGACTTAAGATCAGCATGTGAAGGTTCGGACAATTACGACGAAGATGTTGCATACAAAGATGACCCGCAAGATTTGACCGCACCGACGGAACTGGCCATCGCCTTTCCTATGCCGTTATTCTCCTCATTCAGCAACGTCGATGAACACTGCCAGAGCCAAGGGGAGAGAATGAAGCGCCGACAAGTTCTCAAAGCCATCGGCGCCGCAGCACCGCTCGGTCAGTTAACGCAGCAAGCCATCGGGCTACGCGAATTGGTCCTGAATGCTGCCCACAGTTCCGCTGTCCTGCAGAGCGCCATAGACACACCGAAGATTGCGGACCGTACTCTCGATGAGGCGCGACACGATCTACACCGACTCGCCACCGACTACGTCGTGACCTCTAACCTGAGTCACATCCTCTCCGAACTGGTGATCCTACGAGACCGGCTGTATGTGCTACTTGACAGGCACGGGCAACGACCAGGAGACGCCAGAGAACTACATCTCCTTCTCGGGTGTACCTGTGTTCTGCTGGCATCAATCTCGCATGATCTGGCCGAACCAGGAGCGGCCATGATCCAAACACGTACGGCACTCACCTTCGCTGAACTCTCCGGTCATGCCGGGTTGCACACTTGGGTGTACTGCACTCGCGCCATGATCGCCTCATGGTGGGGCTCTGCTAACGAGGTGCTTTACCACGCACAGCAAGCACAAGCCGCCGGACGAAGTGGCATTGGCGCTATACGCCTGGCCGGACTGGAGGCCAGAGCCTTGGCGCAAAGCGGCCAACATCAGCAGGCGGTCAAGATTCTTCATACCACTAATGATCAACGCGAGCACACACCTACCACAGATAGCCTGCGCGACCTGGGCGAAGTATTCACATTCTCATCGGCTCGCCAGCACTACTATAATGCCGCCACATCTGCTCACATGCACGATTGGCAAGCCGTCGAACGCTCGGCATCTGCAGCCATCAACCTATATGACAGTCCGGCAACAGGTCGACGCTGGCCCGTCACTATGACACTCTCACAAGTGTATCTTGCACAAGCTCACTTGAATCAATACGGACCAGAGGGATCGCAGGATGCACTCGCTCCCGTCCTTGAGATACCCATGGAGCTGCGTATCCCTCAAATAGTCCAAGCACTAAACGGGCTCAGTCTGCAGTTGCGCTCGGAAGCTTGTGCAAACATACCCGCCGCGCGCGACCTCAAAGAAGCTATCCACAATTTCTGCTCTGCTGCTGGCAGTTAGGGCAGATCATGATTGGTTCCGTTGCGAAGGCACATCGACTCCTCGCCCCCCGAATCGCGTACTTGATAGGCACTCGCGATCACAAAGGCGTGCCCAACGTCATTCCCGTCTCCAATGTGACCTCAGTGTCCACCGATCCGCAGCACATTCTCCTAGCAGTCCACAAACAGTGGTGGACTTACGAAGTCCTGCAGACCGCAGACGGGTTCGCGCTCTCCGTTCCACTCATTGACCATCTGAAAGGCGTGTGGATACTTGCAGCTAGATACTCCCACTATCCGACAGTAAGTCCCGAAGAAAAACTCGTCGCCTCTGGTCTGGCATTCGACCATGAGACATCCTCGCACGGCCCCGTCCTCACTGATGGAATTGGATGGATGCACTGTGACACGATAGAAAGACTCGACCTTGGCGGTGACCACGGACTCATCTTCGGGCAAGTGCAGCAGGTCTGGTTCAACCCCAGATTTCTTGACTCCGAAGGAGTACCCTATGCGCAAGTGAGGCCACTGATGCAGGTAACGGGGAACCGCTTCGCCACTAGCACACAGTTAGAACAAGTGCCCTACTACAACCAAGACTCTTACTAACAGAGCATGCATGTTGGCGACCCGAGCGGGCGTGACGGCATGAGCGCGCGTGTGCTGTACCTCGTGATCTGTGCTGCCGGTTCAGCCAGCCGTATCGATGTCATGGTGAAGCTGGCTCAGGCCGAGGGCTGGTCGGTGTACTGCCTTGCCACCCCGGCGGCGGTGGAGCACGTCCTGGACGTCCCCACCTTGACTGAGCTGACCGGCCACCCACGACGCACCACCTACCGCACCTCCGATGCTGAAGCGTTGCCCCGCGTGGACGCGATCATTGTGGCCCCGGCGACCTACAACACGATCAACAAGTGGGCCGCCGGTATCGCCGACAGCTACGTGCTCAACCAGCTTGCCGAGCTGACCGGGCGCGGCGCACACATCGTGGTCCTGCCATTCGTCAACCAAAGGGCTGGCGGCCAACCAGGTATTCGTCCGCAGCGTCGAAGAGTTACGCCAGGCGGGCGTGCGCGTCCTGTTCGGGCCCGGTGAGTTCGAGCCACACCCACCGCGCACCGGCGGCACAGTGCTCGACAGCTACCATGGGAGCGCGCCCTTGCGGCCGCACAAAAATAGCGGAGTCTGCTTCCACACCCGAGCACAGGACCCGTCCCCACATTAGAATTGATGAGCGCGGAGGGTGTGCACGGCTAATCTCCGTGTTCCGCCATCGGTCATTTGCACTATAGGTTTCCATGTTATTTCAAAATCGGCCATACCTCCCCCGAATTCCACCCGGTTCCCTGCGCATGACGATCACCGTGTGTGGTCCACCATACAAGATTTCTGGGCTGCGCACCGTCACACCAGCGCCGGTGGTCAGATGCTCGTCATGAGCACGACGACCGCACAGACACATAGCCCCAGCTATGGTTCTGTCCTGTCCGCCCAAGGTTCACCCACCGGGACGGGACGCGGGAACCGCCAGGAGGGGACACTAAGGACGTTCTACGATGGAAAGGTCCCCTAGCGACGTTGGGAGGTCCGTATGGCCAACGAGCGGCCTCGCATGGCGCTGGCTCGTAACCGCTGGACCGTGTCGGGTTTCGCCGACGCGCTCACGGTGGATCACAAGACCGTAGAGCGGTGGATTACGAAGGGCAGGACTGCATCTACCGGAAGCGAATCCGGCATGGTCTCAAGAGATCCAGAAGAAATGTGAGGAATCAGTCAAGGTGCGCCTTGTATTTGGTGACCCGGAATCGCCGCAGGTCCGCGCACGTGGTGCCGAGGAAGGCGTGGGCGACAGCCTGGCAGCGCGAATCAACTATGCACTTGCGTGGTATCGCCCGATCATCGACTGTCCAAACCTGAGCATTGCGTTTCATTCCACCGTGCTATACAACTCGATTCTGCGATTCGATGATCAGATGCTCGTTAACCCGCATATCTATAGCATGCCCGCGTTCCGTGCGCCGGTAATCCATCTACGGCAGATTGAGGACGGCCCGCTATTTGATACATATGTCGAATGCTTCGAGCGAATCTGGACTGACAGTCGCCCGCTTCACCCGGAAAGGTAACGAATACTATGGCGCGTATCGACTACCTTAATGATCCTCATGCGCCCAAGCCAAATAGTATCGTGCCAGCCGTGAGCGCTATCGTGACTGACGACCGAAACGCAATGCTCCTGATCCTCCGCACTGATAACAACTATTGGTCCATTCCCGGTGGTGGTATCAAGCCGGGCGAGTCGCTAGGAGACGCGGCAGCACGCGAAGTTAAGGAAGAGACCGGGCTAGATTGCGAGGTCACCGGGCTGGTTGGAATCTACTCTGACCCTAATCACGTAGCGGCCTACGATGACGGTGAGGTTCGTCAGGAGTTCTCGATCTGCTTTACTACGCGGATGCTTGGTGGCGCGATCAGAACTAGTAGCGAGTCTTCCGAGGTTAGATTCGTCCCGCCTGAGGCTATCCAGCAGTTGAGAATTCACCCGTCGATACGGCTGCGTATCCAGCACTATCTAGAACCACGCACCGAACCATATATCGGCTGAACAACGCCATCCTCAAGACGCGCAAGCGTGCGGTCATGACACGATGAAAGACACGCACGGGACGATTTCAGGGCACGGCTTACTTCATGGTCCGGCCCGTACCTTTCAAGGATCTCGCTTGTCCGTTCCTCAAAACTAACAGTCTTCCCGGTCGGCCCGGTAGTCATGTCACAGAACACTAGCGCATCGTAGGTAGCCGATTCCTCCGGCTCAAATTCTGCAAGAAGCACGTCATGGAATCCCCGGACTCGCGCTTCGTGGATAGCGCATGAATGATGAGCGATAAGGCGTGCCAAGCGTCCACCTGGCACATGGTCCCGTACCCATCGCGCGCCATCCAGGGGATGAAACCCAGTTACCGCTAGGGCAGGCGCGTATCCCACATCATGTAGATAAGCTGCTGCCACCAAGAGGTCACGGTCAGCCGACGGAACAACCTTCGCTACCCGGCGTGCTTGCTGCGCAACTTGTCGGACGTGCTGCCATCGATTCCCTAGCGGCGACAGAAGGCGTTCCGCGTTGAGAGCGGCCCAGGACGTCAAGGGCATGGAACACATCATACTCCCCAGGATCCGCGCTATAGGACTCAGCTTCGAATTTTCCAGTATGTCACTTATCAAGGGGCGTTTGGGACCTAAAGACGTTTCTACAGGCCGGACACCTACGATAAGTGCAGGAGAACCTTGGTTGTGGTCGTAGCGGTAGCCGAGGTCGGGCCGTCGTGCCCAGCTGTGCTCGACGCGACGAGACACGCCACACCCCAGACCAGAGGCTGGGCTTTTTCTGGGCATTATGCTTCACTACCGGCATGCCCAGAAAAAGCCCAGCCGTGGCTGAGGTGGTCGCGGGTCTGCGACGGCTGATCAAGCAGGGGATGCCGGTGACTCCGTCGAGGGTGGACGCGGCTTTGCTGGACCTGCGGGGAATCGTGGCTCGGGCGGTGGACCCAGCCGACGACGCCAGCCTCACGGCGGCCCTCGACGGCACCTTGCGGGGACTGTTGGCCCGGTTCCCGGACGTCCGCTACGCCTCGGCCGCGCGGGCGTTGTTCGGGCTGCCGCCGGCTGAGCCGGGTCAGAATCTCACCGTTCGCCGTGGCTTGGCCGCTGCCGAGGCCGGCCACGAGGTGCACCACTTCCGCAAGCGAGTCGAACCCAAGCTGGTCGAGAGGGTCGCAGGGGAGCTGCTTGCCGACGCCGACCGGTTCACCCGCTCTCCGATGATCGCACCTCGGCTCGCCTCGGCGAGTGTGCGGCAACCCATCCCAGCCGATCCGTTCGCCTGGGAGGTGACCGAGCACGAGGAACAACTCAGCAAGCTGTGGTCGACGCTCTACGCCGCTCGCGCCGAACTGCTCGCGGTCGAGCGGCTGGTCAGCCTACGGGCCAGCCGAATCGAGCTGACCCATGCCGCGGTGACCGCGGCCTGGCGCTGGGCCGCTGCCCGCGCGGTGGCGATCAGCTACACCAGCGCCTACACCCAGGAGATGCCAGTGGACCAGCTGATCACGTTGGCGGGCTGGACACCGGCGTTGACCGAGGCGCAGGCCTCTCGGCTGACCGAGGCCGCCGTCGGAGGCGCTGACCGCGAGCAGTTTGTGCACGCCCTGCACAACGAGACCGGCCTGGGCGACGTCTGGGTCGACGGACTCCTCGACCCGCTCCCCATCGACACCTCAGACGAGAACGGACAACCGCAGTGACTACCACCCACCCCGGCCTGACTGCCGCTCTCGACGCGGCATCCACCGGCTACCCATACCGCTATGTCATCACCGGAGGCCCCTCGTCCGGCAAGGACGACTTGATCGAGGCCGTCCATGCAGCCGGAATCCCCTGCATGACCGAGGAACCCGGTCGGGAGATCTACCGCAAGCACCGCGAGCGCCTGGGCCGGCACCTGCGCCGGGAGGACCGGCGCGAGTACTCCCTGGAAGTGCTCGAGGCGTTCATCGCCGAGTACACCAGCCACAAGCACGGCATCAGGTTCTACAACCGGGGCATCCCGGATGGCTTCGGCTGGGAAGGATTCTTCGGGCTGCGACCCACCCCGCAACTGGAGGAGGCCACCCGGCTCTATCGCTACGACGCGGTCTTCGTGCTCGACCCGCTGGACACCTTCGAAGACCCCGACGACATCGTCTGGGCCAAAGACCGGGAAATCCGCCGCGTTCACGAGCTGATCGTGCAGGGCTACTACGACACCGGCTACGAACCAGTGTTCATCGCTCCCGACTCCGCCGCTGCCCGGCTGGACCTCATCTGCGCCAACCTGCGCCTGCCCAAACCCAGCCGAGGAGCGTGACCACGATGGCCGCACCCAGCCGCACTGAGAGACCGTCGTTGCTGTTGTCGCCCAACAGTGTGCTGGCAAACGCGCTGCTGCGCACCATTGATCTCCTGCGGCCCCGCGTGCATGCAACGCGGCCGGCGCGGATCGAGTTCGTGGTCGGCACCCAGATCAACGGCGCACCACACCTCGGGACGAACCTGGTGCAGACTGCCGCGTTCCTGCTTGCCAAGACCGCCCGCCGCGAGTTCTCCATCGACACCGTTGTCCGCTTCGGCGCACTGGACAACGCTCCACACGAGGTCGTACTCGACCCCGAGACACACCACGCCTACCAGCAGACTTACTACCACGCGCTGGGCAAGGACCAGATCGCCGCGCTGATCGACACCTACTACAGCGAGTTCTTCAGCTCCCTGTCCGAGGCCACCGACACCGACTACGCGGTGGAGACTTACACAGACCAGCAGGCCACCCCTGGGTTCCGCGCGGAATTCCTGCGCACCCTGGAGCGGCTGGAAAACCTCCGATGGTGGATGGCGCCCTCACACGGCACCGTGCACATCCGCATCCCGTGTCCCGAGTGCGGGTGGGCGGAAAAGCGCGCCGACCGGACCAAGCTCGCCCGCCTCGACGAGGACGGCGCCACGTTCACCGCGGTCTGCCTCGATCACGGCACCTACGAGACCCACATCGACCCCGAGGACGACCAGCCCTACCTTGACCTCGCCACCCTCTATCGCAACCTAGTCAAGGAACGCGCGCTTGGCCGGGACGGTGACACGCTGCACGTGATGATGAAGGGCGGCGACTGGGCCTTCGGCTGCCAACTCGTCGACGGCGCCCTCGGCGCACTTGCCACCCCGGCAGCGCAGATGCCGACGCGGATCTTCACGCCCCAAGTGCTCGCGCCGACCGGGGCGAAGCTGTCCAAGTCGTTGCTGCGTGAACAGGGCAAAGGCGCCCTGCCTCCTGACGTCGAGCCCTGGATGCTCGACACCAACGCCTGGCCCGACGGCACCGACGACTACGTCGATGCCCTGGTCTGGCTCGTCGGTGAACTGCTCACCGATCCCAAACACTTCTTCCGTTCGTTCACCGTCAAGGAGCTCGGCCGACTGATGACCGCACGTCCCGCCGAACCCGCCCTCCGCGCCCACGAGATGGGCATCTACAAGCGCTACTTCGACCTCATCGCCACCGGCCGCAAGACCACCGAAATCCGGGTTAACGACTCCAGTCGCAAAAAGATCAAGCAAGGCTCGCTGATCCGGTTCCGCTGCCAAGGTGACCAGGTCCTCACGCGCGTCACCCGCATCGTCCGATACACCAGCTTCGACGAGATGTTCGACCACGAATCCGTCACCTCGGTCAACCCGCTCGCCACCCGCGACGAACAGCTGGCCAACATCCGCCAGATCTATCCACCCGAGCGTGAAGCCCTCGGCGTCCTGGCCATCGGCATCGAGCTGGTCGACCTACCATTGGAGTCCAGATGAGCCACCCCCAGGACAAGCGGCCGGAGTACCGGCTGGTGCATGAGCCGGACGGGCGGTCGTGGACGGCGCGGGAGAACCTGGTCGACATCCTCGAACGCGAACTGCTCGGCCCGGCGAACGGCCCCGAGGAGGTCCTGGACGGGGTACCCGACACTGCTTATCTGGTCGGCCGGATCGCGCCGGTGCGGCTGACCCCCGGTCACGATGACCCGAAGGAAGCGGACTCCGAGGAGGCTGCGACCGATGTCGGTGACGCGGTCGACGCCGAGGAGAGCCGGGGCGTGCCGGTCACCGCCGTGGACGAGAGCGGCGCGGGCGCGGACGAGGACACCGCCGAAGACGAGCCGCAGAGGCGTGGCCTGATGATCCCGGCGTCGATGGGGCTGCGCTGCCAGATCCCCGACGACCTCGACTCGTTCACCGTGACCGCGTCCTGGGGGCAGTACGAACCGGTGCAGGAGAAGGCCGAGAAACAGACCTTCCGCCGCCGGTACCAGCGCGCCCCCATCGAGATCACCACGACGGTCACCGTCGCCGACCTCGACCCGGCAAGCACCACGACGGTCCGCCTCAAGGACACGGTGGTCCTGCGGATCGACCGGCACGACGACAGCAGGCGCGGGTGTCGCCTGATCGAGGTGGCGCTGTGCAACGACCGGGAGACACCCCGCAAGATCCCGGTGAACGCGTGGCTCTACCAGACCAAACTCGCGGTCAGCGCCGACGGCGCGGCGATGTTTCTGCCGGTCACCGACGCGCTGGAGGACACCCGCTCGGAGCGGGACGACGAGTTGCGGCGGCTCAAGCTCCAGTACCGCGACCGGCTGGAGTTCGCCATCGGGCGCACCTGCTCGGTCGACTGGAAGGTCGCCGAGGACGCGCGCCGGGCCAGCGAAGTCTGGACAACGTGGCTGCCGACCTGCCAGACACCGCAGACGACGGCCGAGGAGATCAGCACGGCGCTGCTGGACATGACGGCGCTGGGAACGGCGAGCCCGGAGGAGCTCCGCGCCGGGTTGGCACCCATCGTCGCGGGCTACCAGTCCTGGATCGACGGGCAGCAGCAGCAAGCCGACGCGTTGCCGGAGCATCTGCGGAGCGAAGGCCAGGACGCGGTCAGCGAAGCGCGCAAGGTGGCGCGTCAGCTCGCCGACGGCCTGGAGCATCTGCTCGGTGACGACGAGGCGTTGCGCTGTTTCCGGTTCATGAACCAGGTGATGGCCGACCAACGCATCCAGTCCCAAGTCGCCCAGCTGCGCGCGGCGAATCCGAAGATGGGCATCGATCAGGCCCGCGCCGCGGTGCTCGCCGACGGCCCGAAGGCGCATTCGTGGTTCACGTTCCAGCTCGCCTTCGTCCTCATGCAACTCCCGCTGCTGACCGATCCGGCCGCCGGGAAACGTTCCGGTGATCTCGCCAAGGCACAGCTGCTGTTCTTCCCCACCGGTGGCGGCAAGACCGAGGCGTACCTCGGCCTCGCCGCGTACACCTTCGCCATCCGGCGGCGACAGGGCATCGTGACGACACCCGACGGTCCGTTGGACGGCACCACCGGGGTGGCCGTGCTGATGCGGTACACGCTGCGGCTGCTCACCGCCCAGCAGTTCCAGCGCGCGACCGCGTTGGTCTGCGCGGCGGAGCTGGCGCGGATCACCGACCCGGCCACGTGGGGCAGCGAACCGTTCCGGATCGGGCTGTGGGTCGGGACCGACGTGAGCCCGAAGCGCTACGACGAGGCCGCGGCCCAGCTGACGAAGGCCAACGCGGGCGGCGGATACCGGCTCACCGTGTTGCAGATCCAGCGTTGCCCCTGGTGCGGCAGCAAGATCGGCACGCGGGACGTCCGGGCGGATGACGCGAAACGCCGGGTGTACGTCCACTGCGGGGACGACCTGGCCGGGTGCCCGTTCGCCGAAGGCGGAGTGGTTGCTGAGGGGCTGCCCGTGCTGACCGTCGACGAGGAGATCTACCGGCTCACGCCGGAGTTCCTCATCGCCACGGTGGACAAGTTCGCCCGTATCGCCCGGGAGGGCGAAGCGGCGTCGGTGTTCGGCTACGTGTCCACACACTGTGCGCGCCACGGCTTCGTGCACCCCGACTACCGGCACTGCGACATCAAGGACGGCAGCAAGCACCCCGCGAAGAACGGCCTGCCCGCGGCGGCCGTCCGCCCGGTCTCCCGGCTGCGTCCGCCGGATCTGATCATCCAGGACGAGCTGCACCTCATCACCGGTGCGCTCGGCACGACGGTCGGCATGTTCGAAGTCGCCATCGACGTGATGACCGCGTGGCGCACCGCCGACGGCGATCCCGTCCGGCCGCTGCTGGTCGCCTCCACCGCGACCGCGCGCAACGCACCCGACCAGGTACGAGCCCTCTACGGACGCGATGTCACGATCTTCCCCCCGCAGGTGCTCGACGCGGGGATGACGTTCTTCTCCAAGGAAGAACCCGTCTGCGAGGAGTTCCCCGGCCGGCGCTACCTCGGTCTGAGCACCACCGGGGTTCGGCTAACCACAGCGGAGATCCGGGTCGCCGAAATCCTGATGGCCGCCGGACAACTGTTGCTGGACCGCTCCGGTGCGGCCGCTGACCCCTACCTGGCGCTGGTCGGCTACTTCAGCGCGACCCGCGAGCTGGCCGGTATGGCCCGGTACCTGGGCGACGACGTGCAGACCGCGCTGGCCAAACGCCGGCCGTGGTCGCTGCTGCCGAGCCGGACCGGCACGAACTTCGGCGCCCTGCACGTCGCCGAACTCACCTCGCGGGTCGCCAGCGCCGACATCACCGCGACCCTCGACCAGATGGCGGTGGCCTTCGACCCACGCTTCGACTCCACCGCCGCCAAGCGGGAACTGCGCGCGCTGCGGGAGGCCAAGAAACCCGTGCCCACGCGGGAGGCGAACCCGTACGACGCGATCCTCGCCACGTCGATGCTCCAGGTCGGCGTCGACGTCACCCGGCTCGGGCTGATGCTCGTCGTCGGCCAGCCGAAGAACACCGCCGAGTACATCCAGGCGTCCTCCCGGGTCGGCCGTGACCCGAAGCGCCCTGGTCTGGTCGTCTCGCTCGGCAACTGGGCTCGCCCCCGCGATCTCGCGCACTTCGAGCAGTTCCGGCACTACCACGAGACGTTCTACGCCCAGGTCGAGGCGCTGTCGGTCACCCCGTTCTCGGTGACATCGATGGAACGGGGCCTCGACGGAGTGCTCGTCAGCGCCACGCGGGTCCTGCAAGCCGTCCAGGCGCAGGGGCTCTCACCCGAACACAACGCCGGCCGGATCGAAGCGCAGCGGGACTTCGCGCTCGAGCTGATCGACGCGCTGACCAACCGAGTGAAGCGCGCGTCCGATGAGGACTGCGCGGACCGGGCGCGGCAACGCCTGCACAACCGGCTGGACCAGTGGGGCAAGCGGCGCAAACACCTGGAGGACCTGCGCAAGTCGCTGGTGTACGAGCGGGTCACCGACGACGCGCGGCACGGCCCGCTCATGATCAGCGCGGAGAATGCCCGGTCGCTGGCCGACAGCAGGGACAGCGCACCCTTCGTCGTGGCCAACTCGATGCGCGAGGTGCAACCGGAGATCAACCTGTTGGTCAGCCCCATCAAGGAGAACCTCGTTTACATTGCGCCGCCCGGTGCACCGGAATGGAAACTGCCCGAGGAGCCGTCATGACCGTCGACGCGCGGTTCGTCTACGACGCCGCCACCGCGGTGGATCCGCTGGGCGATGCGGAGAAGGCAGCGGAGCAGGCCACCAAGCACAACCGCGCCAAGGTCGGATCGGGTCGCCCCTCGTCCCTGCTCTACACCTACGGGCCCGGCGCGATCATGGATCTGCCCCAGTTCACGATCATGCCGACCGGACTCGACGACTGGGACCGGATCTGGAACCGGCGCGACGGTATTCCGCGCATCCGTGCACCACGATTGCGTGAAGTCGTGCGCATGATGCTGCGCTCCCCCGACGTGCAGCTGCGCCCGCATCCGTGGCAGCCCAAAAAATTCAGCTTTTCCATCGAGGGCAACGACCTCGGGGTGCCGGCACGCGTGTTCCCGCAATGGCTGCGCTGCACCGGGTGCGACATGCTCGGCATGGTGTCGCAGTTCGACTACCGCAATACCCATCCCTTCCGCACCGACCTGGCCTGCTTCGAACACGCCAAATGCACCGGGCGGACGGGAGACAAGACCCGCAAGGCGGCCCGTCGCACCGCGGTCCCCGCCCGCTATCTACTCGCCTGCGTCGACGGGCATCTCGACGAGTTCCCCTACGAACTATGGGTCCACCACGGGAAACAATGTACGAAGGCGCAGTTCCCGGCGTTGAAGATGATCGACCGAACTGCCGGGAAGGGCGCGTCGGCAGTCATCCACTGCGCGTCGTGCGACCAGCGCAGGCCGATGAACGAGGCACAGGGCGAGGCGGGGAAGCTCAAGCTGCCCCGGTGCCGCGGCCGCCACCCACACCTGGACGCATTCGAACCCGAGGGTTGCCCGAACAAGACCCGGTTGATTCTCGTCGGCGCGTCGAACCTGTGGTTCCCGGCGACACAATCGATCATTGTGATGCCGGAGTCGCAGCAGGAGCAGGACAGCGATCTCGCGGACCGGATCCGGATTGCCCTTGGCGAGAAGCTGGCCAAGTACCGCCACAATCTCGATATGCTTCGAGACCTTCTCGAAAGCAGTAAGGTCGACGTCACCGCGCTGTCCGATGACGAGCTGAACCGAGCTGTCGCCACCGCGTCGGCACCGCCCGTCACCATCGAGGAGCAGGAAGAGAAGCTCCGCACGTGGAATCCGGTCGACCTGCTCGTCCCCGAATGGCGATACCTGCTGAAAGACCCGCTCGGCGCCCGGCACGAGGACGAGGCAAGCGGTCTGACTCTGTCCACCCGCGACCGCGATCCCGACCTGCGGCCGGAGATCACCAGAGTGTTGGCAGTCGAGCGGCTACGCAAGGTCAACGCCCTCGTCGGCTACACGCGCATCGACGACCTGGATCGGGTCGGCGACCTGCCGCAACGGCTTGCTCCGCTGACCAGGACCCCCCGGCCGGCCTGGACAGTCGCGACCGAGGACCGGGGCGAGGGCATTTTCCTCCAACTCGACGAGCGGGCAGTCGAGTCCTGGGAGCGACGAGTGCACGAGACGGACCTGTGGCGTGCACACCGTGCTGCGCATCGCCGCAACTTCTCTCGCCGGTTCTCCGACACTGCCAAGATCGTCGATCCCGACTCCCGGCTCAAGCCACCCCGCTACTGGCTCGTCCACACCTTCGCCCACGTACTGATCCGCGAGATGGCCATGACGTGTGGCTACTCCGCAGCGAGCCTGAGCGAGCGGCTCTACGCATGGCCCGAGGCCGACGGGAGGTCTGCGGCGGCGGGGCTGCTCCTCTGCACCACCGCGTCCGACAGCGACGGAACCCTCGGCGGACTCGTGCAACTGAGCGAACCCGTTCGCCTGGAACGAGTCGTGTCCACCGCCCTCTACCGGGCAACTCGATGCTCGTCAGACCCGATCTGCGCGATGCGCACGCCACAGGACCCCGAGGACTTCTTGCACGGGGCCGCCTGCCACTGCTGCGTGATGGCGTCAGAGACCTCCTGTGAACGAGCCAACCGATTTCTGGACCGGCGGTTCCTCGTCGATCTGCCCGGGAGCGGTATTGGCTTCTTCGGACGAATCGATTGACGCCAGGACGGCGAGGCAACTTGGGCAACTCCTCACCGGAACGGAAGCCAAGGAGATCGCCGACAGACTGGCCGACGGCGACACGCTGACGGCCGCGCTGAAAGCTGTCTCCGCCGGACGCCGCGGGCCGATCAGGTCGCTCGTGGAAGCCGGTGGCGGCTCCAGGTCCCCGCTCATCGCCGTGCTCAGGGCCGTGGAAGGAGCACGATCAACCGTCACGGCGATTGACCCACTCTGGACCATGCCCGGCCACCTCGCCCAAGGTGGCCGGCTCACCAGCTCGGTGCCCCACCTCGTGGATAACGCCCGACAGTCCGTCACCTGCTCGACATTCAACTTCCAGCGCTCGTCAGGGCTCTGGGCAGCCCTGCGTCGGGCAGCACTGCGGCCAGAACTCACCGTGCGGGTGTACCTCGACACCACCGCAGCGGATCAGCAGCCCCAACCTTGGTCACCCACCACCACCGAGGTAGCGACGCAGCTACAACCAGGGGCCGTCCTGCGGACGAAGAGGTTCGATGGTCGCAGTGTCCGCAACCACGCGAAGTTCCTCGTGATCGATCACCGATTTCTCCTGGTGACCAGCGCAAACTTCTCCTGGAGCGCGGAACACGGCAATGTCGAGTTCGGGGTACTCGTCGACAACCGAAACGTCAGCGAGGCCGTCGAGCGCGAGATGCTGCAGGCCGAGGACCGGCTCTACGAACGTGTTCCCAGGCCAACCGCACAGCGATCAACCTGATCAGCGAGCAATCACGCGTGTGATCCAGACTTGGCAGGGCGGTATCTTCTCAGCGCCGACGATGAGTCACCTACGGCACTTTGACGAGGGCGTCGCGCACGCCGAGCGGGTCGGGCTCGACGAATGCCTTCCCGTAGACAACGGCCACACGACATCCAATACGAACAGACCGTCCGCATATCAGGCATTTGAGGACAGCTCCTGTCACAACACGTTACCGACGACCTGCCGACAACCTCGTCACACCCGCCCTGTCAGGCACCTCTGGCGAGATAGGATGGGATACCGTGAGGACGCCGTCGCGGAGAGTCTCGATCATCGGGCCCTGACCGGGGCAACGCCGCCTCATCGGCCTGCGCATGTGTCTTGATAGGGCACGCCCGTGCGTGGAAGTTCTACGTCGTCTGGTCTAGCGACCCGCCGGTGCGTGTACATGTCTCCCTTATCGCATTCCGGTGAAGATTCGCCAGCGGAGTCAGGTCCCACAGGATCACGGTGTGGGGGCGACGCCGTGCCGAATCAGGACAGCACGCAGTGCGGGCACGGTCTGCATGCCGTTTGTCAGTGGTCCAGTCCAGGAGGGTGGGCTTCGCTCACCAGGTCGCCGATGGTCACGTCGAGGGTGTCGGCCAAGCGGCGGACCACCGGGAGCCGGTCCAGGTCGATCCAGTTGTTTTCGACTTTGCTCAGCCATTCCTCGGTCCGGCCAACGAGCTCCGCCGCCGCTTCCTGCGGTATCCCGCGGCGGGTCGTTGATCGTCTATGCGTTTCTCAGGGCAGTGGTTCGAGGGTGACGCCGGTCTGTTCATATCGTGCGTAGTGGGTTGGGTTGGCGGTGATCAGCGGCCAGCCGCGGTCGAGAGCGCAGGCGACAGCGTGTGCGTCGGCTTGGTGGCCGCCGAGCTGGCTGATCGCCCGGGCTCGGGCTTCGTCCAGGTTGTCGATGACGGTGACCGGGAGGTGGAGCAGGACGTCGAACACCGGATGGGGTTCGACGGCCAGGTCGGTGAGTGCGGCGGCGACTGCGGTAGACGGCACGATCAGGACGATGGACTCTTCGACTGCGGTCCAGATTGCTGCTGCGGCGTAGACGGATGTGCCGCGAGCGAACGTGAGCAGGGCGGTCGTGTCGAGGACCCGACCGCCGATCACGCCACGTCGGCCGGCGCGGGTAGTCCCCAGTTGCTGCGGACGGCAGCTCGTGCCTGCAGGGGTGGGGGGCCACCGAGGACCCAGGCCAGCTCGGTCAGCGCGCGGGTGCGGCTGAGCCGGTCTCGTAGCGCGTCGGTAACCAGCGCGGACAGGCTTTCCGCGACGCCGGCGCTGACGGCACCTTGGGCGTCTGCCAGTACGTCAGGCGGCACGTTCACGGTGATCTGTTCGCCAGACATACCCGCAGGGTAGCAGCGTCACGTCGCCATACCCGGACATGCGATTGCCCTTCACGTTCAGTGGTTCTGCTCGTAACGCTGACGCCACGCTGCGCATCGTTCGAGGTAGTGGGTGAGACCGGTTGCGCTGAAGTCGTCGAGGCTCCAGAGGGTGCGGTGGTGCTCGGCGGGCCAGATGTAGGCCAGGGCTGAGCGTGGGCCGGGGTGCACGTCGATGGTGGTGAGGGTGTAGGTGGGGTCTTCGAAGGCGTCGAGTGTGGCCCACTCGCGGGGGGTGAGGTCGGTGTAGAGGCGTCCGCCGTCAGGCACGAGGCCGGGGTAGGGGCGGTCGGGGAGTCGGGCGACCCGCCAACCGTGCGCGGTGACCGGTTCGTGTGCGGGTACTCGGTCGATCAGGGTTCTGATCACCTGGTCGATGACCAGGGTGCCGTAGACGAACAACTCACCGGGCGCCGCCGATGGCCGGCCCGCCTGGCCAGAGTGCACCTGGTCCCAGCGGGTGCTGATAGGCCTCATGAAGTACTTCCGCCGCGACCGATCACCGCGCCGAACATCGCCGAGAAGGTGTGCCGGGGAGTGTCGAGCCAGTCGGCCCAGGTGTCGTATTCGTGGGTCTCGTTGATCAGAACCTCTCCGACGTCGAACCAGACGGCTTGGACCGGGGATATGGGAAATGCGTCCTTCTTCGGCGGGGGAGACTCAGCTGCCGAGCGCTGCTCGATAGTGTGCCAGCTCGGTGTAGGCCGCGTGTTCGATGTTGTTGGGTCGGCTCAGTCCGTGACCTTCGTCTGAGTACACCACGAGTGATACCTGTTCGCCGAGTGTGGCAGCGAGTTCCCGGACTTGGCGAAGTGGTGTGACGGTATCGCGGTCACCGTGAAAGGCGAGGATGGGACAGTGGGCGGTGACACCGGGGCGGAGCACGGACCGGTCCCGCCACGTGCTGGTCGGTCCCAGGAGAAGGTCGGCGTGATGTGATTGGAACTTCGGTGCGACCGTGCGCCATGCGGCGGGGTCAACGATAGCGGACCGTACGGTGGCGGCCCGGAACTGTGTGGTGTTCGTCGCGGCCCGCAGCGCGGTGTAGCCACCTGCGCTGGCGCCACTGATGGCGGCCCGGTTCAGATCAAGGGATCCGTCTTGCCCGACCGCCCGGACGGCATCGACGCAGTCGCTGACATCCAGCACACCCCACTGGCCGCGCAGCGCGTTTCGGTAGGTGCGGCCGTAACCGGTGCTGCCCCGGTAGTCCACGTCGAGTACGGCGAATCCGTGGTCGACGAAGAACTGGACCCACGGGTCGAACCTCAGGGGTGTGTTGGAGGTGGGTCCCGGGTGAACGCGGACGATCACGGGCACCGGTGCCGGTGCGGTGTCTGAACGGTGCAGTGTGGCATATACCCGGTTGCCGTCCCGCGCGAGAATACTGACCATCTCCGGGTTGGGCACCTGCGATCTTGGCGGGATTCCAGTCGCTGTTGTCAATTCCTTCGACGTCCCGCTGGCGATATCAGCCACCACGACCGTAGGCATCCGGTTCGGAGCCGAACCGATCAGTGCGACTCGCCCGGAATGCGCCGTCAGATACGGCTTTATTGATGTATAGGGTAACGTGAGGGCGCGCACCTCGGCTCGGTGGCCGTGCCAGATGGCGAGCTGGGTGCTTCCGCCCCGGTGCGCTAGGAGAGCAATCCGGTCGTTATCCAGGAAAGTGTAGGTGGAGTACCCAAATTCCCATTGAGCCGTTCCCAGCTCCGCCGCTTCAAGATGAACCAACGAGACGACGTCCCCGTCCGGGGGCCAGGCGTACAGGCCCCACCAGCCAGCGCGATCAGATATGAAGTGCAGGACACCGCCGGGACTCCATTCCGGCTGAAACACCGATTCGTCCGGGCCACCGGCAACATGCCGGGCAGCGCCGAGCGTGCCGTCTTGGCGAATGTCGGCTATCCACAGCCACGAGCCATCCCAGGGCATCAACGGGTGGCGCCACGTTGTCCAGGCCAACATGGTTCCGTCGGGACTCGGTCGCGGGAAAGAGTAGAAATCCCAGCCCTGCGCCACCGGCCACGGGGCCGCCGACCCGTCGGCCGCAAGCATCACCAACTCGTTGGTGACCGACCCGCCGCGGTGGCGCTCACGAACCGCGACGAGAAGCCCCGACGCGGTCACACGGAGATCGGTGTAACGGTCCTCGCCGCGCGCAGGTGCCGTCGTGACCGCCTGCAACCCCGCCTGAGCAGCCCACCAAATCTGCTGGTCATCAGCCCGGACGAACCAGACACCCTCACCAGTGGCCAGATAGGCGCCACCACCGTACTCATGGACATAGGACGCGACCGTCACACCTGGCGGCAAGACGTCCTCGACACCGGCCGACCCGGGTGAGGACCGGACCAGAACGTGGCTATCCGCCCGGCCCTCGATCCAATACACTCTGCCCCCGACGAACTGCACCGCATCAACCGAGGGAACATCCAACCCGGCTAGTGGCCCGGTCACACCGGTAGCGCCCCCAATGCACGCGCCCGCTCATCGATCGCCTCAACGGCCCCGACATGGCCGCTGGCCTGTAACGTTCCTCGCAGCTCCCGAATCTGACGCAGGCCCGCAACCGAACCCTGCGCAGCGAAGGTAGCCAAAGAAGCCAACGTCAATCGCTGCGCTTCCTCCACCTCTCCGGAGGCCAGCCGCGCGGCCGCGAGACCGAGTTGGATCTCTGCGCCGCGACGCTCACAAGACGCAGGCAACAAGCGCAGCGCGTCAGTGAACGCCGCTGCCGCGTCGTCTGGTCGCCCTACTACGAGCAGGCAGGTACCCGCGTGCAGAGCGAGGCTGCCCTCGTCGAAGTCGTACATCCACTCATCAGTCCGATTATCCTGACCCGCCAGCAGCGAACGCGCGGTATCCAGCGCGGCCAACGCTTCGTGACAACGGCCAACTCGTGCCAGTGCATCTGCGGTCAAGACCGTCAGCCACGACTGCGTTGGATCAGAGACGGACTGCTGGGCAGTCTGTCGTGCTTGGTCCATGAATTCCAGCGCGGAATCCGGCTGGCTCTGTGCCCGCGCGACGAGACCCTGATAGCCCAGAATGTAGGACCGCAGGCCGATGTTGGTCGATTCGTCTGCGGCCAGGCTCGCCTGCCGATAGCAGTGACTCATCGTGTACAGGTCACCCAGGTCGTACCACAACCAGGCCGCGAAGCCTGCCGCTTCCGCAGCTGCCGAAGCGACCCTGTGCCGTAGCTTGTCCGGCTGCGGACTGCCCAAAAGAGACATCAGCAGCCCGACATGTGCCTGGACGTGCACCATCATCTCTGCCGAGGACAGCTCGTGATACAGCCGCCGCTGCCTATCAGTGATCAGCTCAAGGTCCTCGACAACCGCACGATTCAACCGCGAAGGCCGACGAGCCGCATCGGCCAGCCGTTCCCAATCGAGGCCGTCCTCGTCACATACCTGCCGAGCCCTCGCCCCGATGGGATCGATCAGCCGACCCGGGCGTCTGGTCGCCTCGTGCTGATGTCGTACCCGCGCCTGCTCCCGAATCGCAGCCGGAAACATCGAGACCAACCGGCCATTCGCGAAGACCGCAGCGTCGCACGCTGACACCACGAGCTCCGACGGCACCGCAGAACCTCGCTCTATCGCGCCGAGGTGCTGCCACGAGTACCCGACCAGCCGACCAAGCTGTCCCAACGTCAGCCCACGATCCGTTCGTAGCCGTCGTAGTTCAGCGCCTAGCGCCGCAGTCGCTGAGCTTGTCGGATCCGTGATCTTGGGTGGACGCCCTGGCCGCCGCTTGCGACTGCCGGGCGACTCGCTGCCGCTCGGCTCGTCCACCACGACTCCACTCCCTCATCCGAACAAGACCATTTGCTGATCGTTGTGAGCAAATCCTTCCCTGGCGTTTCCTGACACGCAACCAGCCAGCACTGCTGGTCGTCCAGCCTAAAGGGGGTGCTCAGTCGTGTCAGCCGGCTCCGAGCGCCCGCGACTGCGTGAGTATCGCGTGCAGCTGGGTTGGACTCAGCAGGAGCTGGCGGATCGTCTGGCGCACTTGGCGTGGATGGAGCACCGGGAGCATGTCGCGGTGAACGCCGACATGGTCGCCAAGTGGGAACGGGGCGTCAAAGGAGTGAGTTCCCGGTATCGGGAGTTGTTGTGCCGCATGTTCGGTGTCACCGCGGATCAGCTCGGCTTGAAGAACACCCCTCCCCTGGTCGCCGCTCGGAGCCTGTCATCTGGTGGGGATGAGTCGCTGGTGAGCATGGTGGATCACGCCGCGCAGCTGCTCGATCAGCTTGGTGCTGCGGGTGGTGCGCTGGCCCCGCACATGCTGCACGTCTGGAAGGAGGCGGTCACCACCCGCCGTACCGTGCTCGGCCTGCTCGACCCGGCGGCTACTGACCCGGTGGGTCACGCCCGTGCGGCCACGGCGACCCTCGCCGACCTGGAGCACCTCGCCGATCGGTATCGCGCCCTGTACGAGACCGCGGACCCGTCCGCGCTGATGACTCCGGTCGCCGCGCACCTGCGGATGACCGCTGATGCGCTGCGCCGCGACCCGGCCGCTGCCGAGCGTCGCCGGCTGCTGTGCAACCAGGCCCGGGTCGCGATCCTGGCTGGGCGTCTGGCCGCCGACGACCTCGGCAACCCGATGTCTGGCCGGGCCTACTACAGCCTGGCCTGCGACAGCGCCCGCGAGGCCGGTGACGAGCATCTCACCGCCGTCGCGCACGGCTACGCCGCGCACTTCGCTGCTACCGAGGGGATGACCACCACCGCGCTCGACCACGTCAGTCTGGCCACCGAGAGCGCGCACTCACGTCCGGCTCTCGCCTCCTGGTTGGCCACCCTGGAGGCCACCATCCGTGCTGACCGGGGCGAGCTGGCCGCGGCGCGCGAGGCACTGGCCCGGGCCCGCGCCGCCCTGCCCGCAGGCGGCGCTCACTCGGCGTCGTCGACCGACGGTATGACCGCGAGTCTGGCTGCCGCCACTGGCCATGTTCTGCTGCGAGCTGGTGATGACAGCGGTGCCCGTGACGCGCTCACCGCGGCGCTCGACCAGTTCCGCCCTGCCGTCCGCCGGGACCGGGTGCTGGTGTTGGTCGATCTCGCCACAGTCGAGCTGCACAGCGGCGACCTTGCGGCCGCGTGCTCCTGTGCTACCCAGGCGGCCACTCTCCTGCACCAGGCCGCCTACGCCCTCGGCGCAGCTCGGCTGCGCGCGTTCCGCGCTGCCGCACAGCGACCGGTGAACAGCAGAGCCCTCCGCGCCCTCGACGAGCACCTGCGCCGCATCGCGGCCTAACCAGCCATTCGGGCCTCAATCAGCGGCTCTGTGCAACGGGTGCCGCGGCCGTGTGCCCGCCCTGGCCGTGGGGGACGAGATCAGCTGCTCTGTATGAACGATTCCGAGGGAGGGGACCGGTCGGCCGCTGACAGGGGGGAGTTGGCAGCGGCCGACCGGTGACCGCCATCGGATGCCGGGCCGGTTGCAGGGGAGGAATGAACCGGTGTCGGCGGGCGGTCGATCAGGGGGTGTTGAGTTGTGGGGGTTGCGCCCTTTTTATCGGAACGCTGGTCGGTTGTGTGGTGTCGGCCGGTCGTCGGGAGCTGGGGCGGTCTGGGGTGCTCTGAAACCGGCGACCGGCCGAGTTCATATGCTGTTCGGTGCCGGGCGCATCGAGAATTCCGGTGGTGGGGGTGGGGGTGTTCCGAAGTGTTCGCAGAGCACGCACACGGCCAGGCTCGGGGGTGTCGAAGCGACCGGTGTCGTGTCCGGCAGCGTGAGTCCGCACATCGTGACCACCATGGCGTGCGGTGCACTGCCCTCGTCGGCCAAGACGTGGGC